>CAZFZU010000032.1:0-3020 GCA_964523615.1 uncultured Eubacteriales bacterium
GCGTCGCCGTCGAAAAGCTCGAACGTCATGGTCCCCAGCGTCGTCTCCATGACGCCGTAATCGGCGAAACCGGGTTTGACGGGATTCAGGCGATCGTCCAAAAAGGCCTTCGTGAGCTCCGGGACCTTCGGATCGCCGAACCGGCCGTGGCCCCCGCCCTTCACGGTATAGAAGGTCACCGGGACCCCCGCCCGTCGCAGCGCCGCCTCGAGGAGTACGCTCTGATGGTGGGGCACGAGCGGATCGGCGTCGCCGTGGCAGATCAGGAATGGCGGATCGTCCCCGCTCACGTAGGTGATCGGGTTGGCCCGAACGGCCTTGTCCTTGTTCTGTTGGAGGGGACCGCCGATGAGCGCGGACTCCGGCGAGTCGGCCGGGTCGTGGAATTGGCCGTTGGGCAGCCGGTGAGCGTCCATTTGCAGGAAATCGGTCGGCCCGAAGTAGTCCACGACGGCCTGGACGCGGCTCGACACATCCAGGTTCTCGCCGACCTCGAACTCTTTCTCCCCTCCGGTCGTTCCGAGCATGGCCGCCAGATGCCCGCCGGCGGAAGCGCCCCAGGCGGCGAAGCGTCCGGGGTCGAACCCGTATCGCGCCGCGTTGGCCCGCAGCCAGCGGACGGCCGCCTTGCAGTCTTCGATCTGGGCCGGCCAGACGGCGTCCCCGCTCAGACGATAGTCGATGGAGGCCACGGCGTAGCCGCGGGACAGGTAGTCGCCTGGCACCCCGTCCTTCTTGCTCCCCGTCTTGAACGCGCCGCCGTGGATGTAGATGATGAGCGGCTGGTTTTTGACCTCGCTGGCTTGGACGAAGATATCGAGCTTCTGGCGCGGATGGCCGTTCGTAACGTAGGGGACGTCGAGGTCGACGAGCATCGCCCCGGAAGGGGCGGCCCCCCGATCCGCCTTCTCGGGCAGGCCGGAGAGCGGCGGGGCGGAGGCGCGGAGCGCCAGCGCGCAGAAAAAGGCCAGACCGGTGACAGGGATGATCTTCATGGTGGCCCGACTATAGCGCTTGGGACGGAACGAAGTCAACGCCGCCGGCACGGTTCGACGGCAGCGAAATGGGTCACTTCAGCGTCGCCATATAGTTCCCCGCCCCGACGACGACCGTCGACAGGATGAGGACGGCGATGCCGGCCACGACCAGCCGCCGCGTCGGGCGGCCCGTCCCCTTCCACTCATGGAAGAAGATCCCCCACAGGCTGCTGAAGGTGATGATGAAGGCCATGTGGATGGTCCAGCTCGAGAAGTCGTAGCGGCCCATCTGGGTCGTGCCCATGCCGTAGAAGAAGAACTGGAAGTACCAGGTCGTCCCGGCCAGGGCGGACCAGACGTAGTTGGAGAGGAGCGAGGGCATCGGTTTGGCCGGAGCGGCCGGCGCGGGCATGCTCTCTGCCGCCGCCGCGGGCCTCACTTGCCGATAATCCCGCCACGACCGGTTCTTGAAGCTCAGCGCGGCGCACCAGACGGCGTTGGTCGTGAAGCCGCCGAGCAGGGCCACGATCATGACCGGAAAGTTCTGGAACAGGGGCTTGGCCCCGGCCGCCACGGCCGCCTCGGCGATGGGCTTGCCGGCGGCGAAGGCGAAGGCCATGCACGAGCTCATGACGCCCGCGAACACGGCCACCCAGGCGCCCTTGACGAAGTCGAACTCGGCGATGGAGGCCTTCTTCTCGGCGTCCGAGAGCTCCCGCTCCTTCCTCATGCCGGCCCGCCCGCACATGGCGATGCCCGTGAGGCACACGGCGATGCCCAGGATGACGACAAGCCCGGAGGTCGTCGAGACGAGGGCCGCGATCCGCCCCTCGAAGACGGGCGGCACGAGCGTCCCGAAAACGGCGCAAAAGCCGAGCGACAGGGCCATGCCCAGCGACAGACCCAGGTAGCGCATGCTCAGCCCGAAGGTCAAGCCGCCGACGCCCCACAGGACGCCGAAGAGATACGTCCACAGGAGCGTCTTCCCCGACGCGGACCCGAGGACGCCGAGAAGGTCCGGGCAGGTCAGCAGGCCCACGACCCACGGCGCGACGATCCAGCTGAAGGTCCCGCCGACGAGCCAGTAGACCTCCCAGGCCCAGCCGCGGACGTTCTTGTAGGGGATGTAGAAGCTCCCGGCCGCGAAGCCGCCGAGGGCGTGGAGGAAGACACCGAGGAAGGGATTGGCGTTCATCAGGCCTCCATGAGCCCCGGAGTCTATCGCCCGTCCCGGCGCGTGTCAACACGGCCCGGCGAGGGTTTGACCCTCCCGTCCATTTTTTATAGCATACCCGCGAAAGGCGGCGCCATGCTGAGGAAGCACCCCCGGGCCCTGGCCTATATCTTCTTCACCGAGATGTGGGAGCGCGTCGGCTTCTACACGCTCATGGCCATCCTCGTTCTCTACATGGACAAGGTCCTGGGCTGGCCGGACGGCCGCAAGGGCGACGTCTACGGCCTCTTTCTCGCGCTCTGCTATTTCATGCCCCTCCTCGGCGGCTGGCTCGGCGACAAGGTCATCGGGCAGATCCGGACGGTCCGGGCTGGCGCCTTCCTGATGGCCCTCGGATACGTCGGCCTGGCCGTGTCGGGCCCCGGCCGGGCGACCCCGTTCTTCGTCGGCCTCGCCCTCATCGGCATCGGCACGGGCATCTTCAAGGTCAACATGGCCGTCCTGGTCGGCAACCTCTACGCCGACAAACCCCAGCTCAAGGACGCCGGCTACAACATCTTCTACATGGGCGTCAACCTCGGGGCCTTCATCGCCCCGCTCGTGGCCACGCTCAACAACGCCGTTTTCCGCAGCTACAACCTGTCGTTCTGGATCGCCGCCGCCGGCATGGTCTTCGCCGTCGTCATCTTCCGGGCCGGCGAGCCCCGGCTCCGGCCCATGGACACCAAGCTCGGCGCCGCCGCGACGCCCGCCGGCCCGTCAATGCCCGCTGCGTCCCCAACCGGCCCCTCACCCCGCCCGCCGGCGCCCCTCGCCGACGCGCGCGAGGAGCGCCTGCGTATCGCCACGCTGGTCATCCTCTTCCTCAT
>CAZFZU010000032.1:3120-35886 GCA_964523615.1 uncultured Eubacteriales bacterium
CCGACGCGCGCGAGGAGCGCCTGCGTATCGCCACGCTGGTCATCCTCTTCCTCATCGTCATCTTCTTCTGGATCGCCTTCTACCAGAACGCCTTCGGCCTGACCCTGTTCGCCGAGCGCTCGACGGTCGTCCTCAAATGGCTGCGGCCCGAGACCTACCAGTCCTTCGAGCCCTTCTTCATCCTGGCCCTGACGCCCCTGCTCCTGGCCCTCTTCGGCCGCCTCAACCGGGCCGGACGGGAGCCCTCGACCCCGGTCAAGATCCTCCTCGGCATGCTCATCATGAGCCTGGCCATGGGCGTCATGGCCTGGGCCTCGCTGGCCGGCGGGAACCGCGATCAGAACATCATGTCGCCGGCCTGGCTCATCGGCACCTACTTCATCGTCACCCTGGCCGAGATCCTCATCTCGCCCATGGGCCAGTCGTTCGTCTCCAAGGTCGCCCCGCCGCGGATCGCCGGCCTGATGATGGGCGGCTGGTTCGCGGCCACGGCCGCCGGCAGCTACGGCAGCGGCCTGCTCGGCAAGTCCTACAGCCGGCTGGCCCACCACGAGTTCTTCCTGCTCCTGGCCGGCCTGATGCTCCTGGCCGCCGTGCTGGTCGCCCTGTTCCTCAAGAAGCTCAAGCGCTTCGCCACCTGACCGCCGGAGGACGCCATGACCCTGATCAAGGAAAAGGTCGCCCAGGCCGCCGGGCTCCTGCGCGAGTTCGGCCTCGATTGCTGGATCACCTTCACCCGGGAAAGCGAGATGTGCGGCGACCCGACGCTCATCTTCCTGGCCCCGGGGCACGTCACCTGGCACTCGGCCTTCATCGTCCTCGCCGACGGCCGGACCCGGGCCATCGTCGGCCTCTACGACCAAAAGGGCGTCGAGGAAACCGGGGCCTACGGCAAGGTCGTCGGCTACGTCACCGGCGTCAAGGAACCGCTCCTCGAGTTCCTCCGCGAGGCCGACCCGAAGTCGATCGCCGTCAACTACTCCGAAGGGAGCGAGATCGCCGACGGCCTGACCCACGGCATGTTCCTGACCCTGCAACGCGTTCTGGACGAGGCCGGCCTGGCCGGCCGCCTCGTCTCGGCCGAGCCGGTCGTCTCGGCGCTGCGCGAGCGCAAGTCGGCGGCCGAGATCGGCTGGATGAAGCGGGCCGTCCGGGAGACCGAGGAGATCTACGGCCTGGCCGCCGGCTTCGTCCGCTCCGGCCGGACCGAGAGCGAGATCGCCGCCTTCATCCTGGCCGAGGCCGAACGCCGCGGCCTGCCCACGGCCTGGGGCCGGGCCACCTGCCCGGCCGTCTTCACCGGGCCCGACACGGCCCAGGCCCACTACGGACCGACCGGCCGGACCGTCGAGCCCGGCCACGTCCTGAACATGGACTTCGGCGTCAAGGTCGAGGGCTACTGCTCCGACATGCAGCGCACGTTCTACGTCCTGGCGCCCGGCGAGACGGCCGCGCCCGAGGAGGTCATGAAGGGCTTCCGGACCATCGTCCGGGCCGTCGAGGAGTCGAAGAAAGCCATGAAGCCGGGCGTCGCCGGCCGCGAGATCGACGCCGTCGCCCGCGGCATCGTCACCGGCGCCGGCTACGCCGAGTTCCCCCACGCCCTCGGCCACCAGGTCGGGCGGTTCGCCCACGACGGCACGGCCCTGCTCGGCCCGGCCTGGGAGAAGTACGCCCAGAAGCCCTTCCGCAAGCTCGAGCCGGGCATGGTCTTCACCATCGAGCCGCGTCTGACCGTCCCCGGCCGCGGCGTCGTGACCATCGAGGACATGGTCGTCGTGACCGAGAACGGGGCCGAGTGGCTGGGCCGGCCGCAGAAGGACCTCGTCCTGGTCAAGTAGGATGCGGGACGGAGCGCCGGGGCTGAAGACGGTCGCGCGCGTCCTCCTGCCCGTCGCCGCCGTCGCCTTCACCGCCTCGCTCCTCATGCGCCACCGACTGCCCGGGCCGGACCTCATCCTCGAGCCCCTCCTCCAGGCGCCCGTCCAGGCCTCGGACGACGTGCCCGAGCCCTTCGACGTCACCCGCAAGGACATCGTCTACACCGTCACGCCGCTCTATTCCTACGAGCTCTGGGGCCTCGTCGTCTCCTACCACCACTCGGCCTCCTTCGTCGACATCTCGCACCGGCAGTGGAAGGACTTCCTCAACACCAAGGACGTCTGCGTGCTGTGGGGCCGTAACGTCGAGACCGGCGTCTACACGCGGATGAGGTTCCGCAACCGCGACTTCACCTGCTACTACCGCTACCCCGACCGCGAGACGGGCGAGCTGTTCACCGAGAACGCCCTGTCGAACAACCACCTTCTGCCGGCCGACCCGCTCGTGGCCGCGGCCGTCAAGAAGGCCCGCACCGGGGACCAGGTCCGCTTCAAGGGCTGGCTCGTCTCGTACGGCATCAAGGGCTCGCCCTACGCCCGGCGCTCGAGCACGGTCCGCAACGACCGCGGCAACGGGGCCTGCGAGGTCGTCTACGTCACCGAGTTCGAGGTCCTGCGCGAGGGCAACGCCGCCTGGCGCGCCCTGCGCAAGCTCTCGCTCGTCCTCGGCGGGCTGGCCCTCGCCGTCCTCATCTTTCTCTGAACGGAGGCCGCACATGGGGAGATCGCACGGACCCGCGGCGCTCGCCGCGGTCCTCGCCGTCGCCGCGGCGGCCGCCTGCGCGCCCGCGGCCTCGACCCGACCTAAAACCCGGCCGGTTCAGTTGAGCCCGTGCGGCCGGGCTTTCGTCCTCGTCGACCACGGTCGCCCCACGGCGACCATCGTCATCCCCCCGGACGCCGGGGAGGCGGCCCGACGGGCCGCCGACATCCTGCGGACCTCGGTCCTGAAGATGAGCGGCGTCGACCTCCCGGTCCTGGCCGCGGCCGAGCCGGGCCGGCCGAACTGCGCCGTCCTCGGCTTCCCGCCGGACGCCCTGCCGCCCGCGGTCGCCACCGCCCTGCCGACGCTCCGTCCGGACGGCTTCGTCGCCGCCACCTCGACCGGCAACCTCTACGTCGTCGGCGGGAGCGGCCGGGGCGTCGTCTACGGCGTCGTCCACCTGCTCGAGAAGTCCTTCGGCTGCCGCCGCTTCGGCCCGACGGCCGAGCGCTTCCCCCGGTCGGACGACCTCGCCCTCGGCTGTCTCTACGAGGCCGTCAACCCCGCCAACGACGTCCGCGCCGTCAACGGCGACCTCACCCTCGACGCCGACTATCGCGACTGGCTGCGCTTGACGGACCTCCGGGAGATCTACGGCGACGGCTTCTACGTCCACACCTTCGACCGGCTGGTGCCTTGGCGGACGTGGTTCGCCTCCCACCCCGAGTACTTCGCCCTGATGAACGGCAAGCGCGTCCCCGACCAACCCTGCCTCTCGCGCCCCGAGGTCTTCGACATCGCCGTGGCCGCGCTCCGAGCGGAGATGGCCGCCCAGCCGGGGAAACGGACCTGGTCGGTCAGCCAGAACGACAACTTCTCCTACTGCCAATGCCCCGAGTGCCTAAGGGCCATCGAAGAGGAGGGCTCGCCGGCCGGGCCGGTCGTCCGCTTCGTCAACCGCGTCGCCGCCCTGTTCCCCGACAAGGTCATCTCGACCCTGGCTTACCAGTACTCGCGCCCGGCCCCGCGTCGGACGCGCCCCCTGCCGAACGTCGAGATCATGCTCTGCACGATCGAGCTCGACCGCAGCCGCCCTATCGCCGCCGACCCGGCCGGGGCGTCGTTCGTCCGCGATATCGGGGACTGGGCCCGGCTCACGGACAACATCTATCTCTGGGACTACACGGTCAACTTCTCGCACTTCGTCTCGCCCTTCCCCAACCTGCGGGTGTTGGCCCCGAACATCCGGTTCTTCGCGGGCCACGGGGTCGGGAAGCACTTCCAGCAGACCAACACCGGTCCGGGGCACGAGTGGAGCGAGCTCAAGGCCTATCTTCTGGCCCGCCTGCTCTGGGACCCGGGAACGGATCCCGAACGGATCGTCGACGAGTTCCTCGACGGCTATTACGGCCGGGCCGGGCGCTGGCTCCGCCGCTACATCGACGCCCTCCACGACGCCCTGGCCCGCTCCGGGGCCCGGCTCGACATCTACGAGCCGCCGGCCGTCCACGCCGCGGACCACCTGTCCGCCGCCGACGTCGCCCTTTACGACCGGCTTTTCGACAAAGCCGAGGCCGCGGTCGCCGGCGACCGGGAGACCCTCGGGCGCGTCCGGACGGCCCGCCTGCCTCTGCTCTACGCCGAGCTCGAGATCGCCAAGAACGACCTGTTCGGGCCGCGCGGTTTCTACGAGGAGCGGGGCGGCCGTTTCGCCGCCCGGCCGGAGATGGTCCGCCGGCTCGAGACGTTCGCCGGCCGCTCGCGGGAGGCCGGGGTGCGGAACCTCAACGAGGGCGGCCTCGCGCCCGAGGCCTACGTCGCGGCCTTCCGGCGCTTCGTCGACGTCCAGGTCGAGGGCAACCGGGCCTTCCGCCGGCCTGTCGCGGCCGACCCGCCGCCGGCCGCGAAATACGCCCGCGGCGACACGGCCGTTCTGACCAACGGCGTGCGCGGCGCGGCCGACTTCAAAGTCCACTGGTTGGGCTGGGAGGGCGTCGACTTCGTCCTGACCCTCGACCTCGGCGCGCCGGGCGCGGCCCGCGAGATCGCCCTGAGCACGCTTTCGGACGCCCGCAGCTGGATCCTCCATCCGGCCTCCGTCGCTTGCGAGGTCTCGGCCGACGGGACCGCCTACCGCGACGCGGGGACGAAGACGGCGGCCGGCGACCACCGGGACGAGGACCCCGTCCGGACCTTCTCTTGGACGGACGACACGGTCCCGCCCGGGACCCTGGCCTCCGTCCGGTACGTCCGCTTCCGCGTCGAGGGCGTCAAGCGCCTCCCCGACTGGCACGCCTCGGCCGGCGGCGCGGCCTGGGCCTTCGTCGACGAGATCGTCGTCCGCTGACCCTTAACGATATCTTGACGCCCCGTTGACAACTCCCCTGCTCCGTTCGCCGATGATGGGCGTGCGATGAGAGGAGGGAGCCCGATGAACGCGAAGAGAGCAAGACGGACGGCGGCGGCCGCGGCGGCGGCGATCCTGGCGACGTTGGCGGGGGCCGCGGGAACGGTTTGGGCCGGGGACGAAGGGGCAGAGACGAGAAGCGCGCGCAAGGAGCGGGTCGAGCAGACCGCCGGCCCGGCCGAATTCCACTTGGCCGCCCTGGCCACGTCGTCCCGCCGGGCCCGGACGCTGGCCGGCGGGCTGGGCCTGGCCGTCGGGGCGGCCGGACTCGTCGGCGGCCTGGCCATCATGAGCGACATGAAAAGTGAAGGCGTCGAAGATCCTTGGAACATCTTCGCCGGGTTCGGCTATTTGGGAGGGGGGATGATCGCCGTGACCGGGGGGGTGGCCGTGGCGGGCGGGATCGTGTCCCTCTCCGCGACCACGCCGGCCGAGAGGCGGTACGCGCGCGTCCGCGGTATCGAGGACCCCGTATCGAGGGAAGAGGCCTCGGTCTTGGCCTTGAGCGGGTTGGCCAAGAAAGGGAAGCGCGCCCGGACCGTGCGGGCGGCCCTCTTCGGAGGGCTCGGACTAGTCGGCGTTCTATCCGCGTCCGGGTCGGACGGCCGGGGGTCGAACATGACGCTCGCGGCCTACGGCGGCGGCCTGGCCGCCCTCAGCTTGCTCGTTCGCAGCCGCGCGGAGAGGGCCTATCGGGCCTATCTCGAGGACAAGGGCCCCGGCCTCGTTCCCGATCTCATCTTGAGCGCCGGGCCCCGGGGCGGATTCCGGGCCGGGGTGTCGCTCGATTTTTGACCCCCCGGTCGAGGCCCATTTGGCCATCCCGGGGGGGTCTGTTATAATGCGTCGGCCGACTAAACGGGTGATATGGACAAGCAAAGCGGCGACCGGTTTGCGCTCCCCTCGGGGGGACGCCGTCGTTTTCTAGCCCTGGGGGCGGCCGGACTGGCCCTGCCCTTCCTGACGCGGCTGGCCGCGCTCGCTTCCCCCGAGCCGCTTCCTCCAGACCGCGAGCTGTCCTTCTACAACACCCACACCGGCGAATCGGCGGCCGTGGCGTATTGCCGTTCCGGCTGCCTCGTCCCCGCCTCGCTCGAGAAGATCGACCACATCCTGAGGGACCATCGCACGGGAGAGACCAAGGAGATCGACGTCCGCCTGCTCGACCTCCTGACTCGTCTTTCGACGGCGGTCGCCGCCGACGGACCGTTCCACGTCATCTCGGGCTATCGTTCCATCAAGACCAACGAGTCCCTCCGGAAGCGGGGCGGCGGGGTCGCCGCCTCGAGCCTCCATCTCGTCGGGCAGGCCATCGATATCCGCCTTCCCGGCCTCGAGCTGAAGAAGCTCTACCGGGCCGCCGTCGGCCTGCGGGGCGGCGGGGTCGGGCTCTACACGGCGTCCGATTTCGTCCACGTCGATGTCGGCCGCGTCCGGACCTGGTAAGCCCCCCTACTTCGCCGAAGCCGAGGCTTTCTCCTCCAGCGCCCGGACGAGCGCCGCGTCCCTCAGATAGATGTCGTTGCGGAACTGGATCCGTCCGTCCCCGTCCAGCCAGGCCGTCCAATAGAGAAGGTGGACGTTCAGCGGCCGGCGCAGGTGGACCACGCGCGTCTCCCCGCTCTCGATGGCCTCCAGGATACTGTCCCTCGTCCAGGAAGGGTCGTCGCGGAGGACGTACTCGGCCAGGTCGACGGGCCGCTCGACCCGGATGCAGCCGGAGCTGTGGTCCCGTTGGGCCCGGCCGAAGAGCCAACGCTCGGGGGTGTCGTGGAGGTAGACGTCGAACTTGTTGGGGAACATGAACTTGATGCGGCCGAGCGAGTTCTGCGGCCCCGGGTCCTGGCGGAACTTGAAGGGCGCCGTCGTCCCGTCGAGGCCGGACCAGTCGATGGACTCCGGATCGATCTCCGAAGCCCCCGCGCTCCAATCCGCGAAGACGCGGAAGCCCTTCCGCTTCAGGTAGTCGGGGTCCTTCCTGACCTTGGGCAGGATGTCCTCGCGGACGAGCTTCGGCGGCACCGTCCAGGTCGGATTGATCTCCAGATAGGACATCCGTCCGCTGAAGTCGGGCGTGCGGCGGTAGGCAGTGCCGACGATGGCGGCCATGGACCCGACTTCCCGGCCGGCTTCGACGACGGCCAGGCGAAAATCGGCGACGTTGACGAGGAGGAACCTTTCCTCAGGGTCCGGCGCGATCCAACGCCAGCGTTCGAGGTTGGCCCGGACCTGTTCGAGGCGCCTGGCCGCGGGCACGTCGAGGGCCGCCGCCGTCCCCGCCCCGACGACGCCGTCGGGCTCGAGGCCGTGCCGGCGCTGGAAGGCCTTGACCGAACGCTCGAGCTCGCCGTCGAAGAGCTCCGGGTCGAGGGGCGGCGCCGCCGAGGGATGATCACCGGCCGCGGCGAGGATCGTCCGGAGCGCGCCGACGCGCGGGTCCCGGTCGCCCGCGACGAGCTTCGGCCCGGCCGGGAAACCCGGCCAACCTCCGGCCACCGCCAGGCCGCCCATGTCGCGGAGGGCTTGCCGCAATCCTTCGTAGACCGCGTGGGCGGGGCGGAGGGAGGCCAGGGCGCCGGGAACGTCGCCGGACCGGAGACCCTTCTCCAAGGCCGCGGTCAGGTCTTCGACGCGGCCCTGGATGAACCATTCCGAATGGATGGTCTCGGGATCGACCTGGCCGTGGACGAGGTGAGAACCGCACAGGAGGAACGAGTCGGTCAGGAGCATCTCGAGGTCGGCCAGGGTTTCGGGCCGAGGACGGCGCGAACTTTCGCGTTTGGCGGCGCGCGTCTCCGCGAGGAGGGACTCGAGGGTGACGAGATGGTAGTTGGCGGGATCGAGACCGTCCCCGGCGACGAGGCGCAGGGCGTCGAGATAGGCGGCGGCGTCCGTGAGCGCGAGGGCGTCGTCGATCCAGGCGGGCTTCCCGTCGCGGGCCCGGTAGAAGGCCGGCAGGACCTCGGAACCGCAGACGCGGTCGCGGCGGCAATAGACGGGGCCGTTATCGCCCTGCCCTCCCAGGCGCTCGGCGAGGATCGCCGCCACCGCCGGGACCGGCGAGAGGGGCGGCTTCCGGCAGGCGCCGGGCGCGAGCGCGGCCAGGAGGATCGCGGGAAGGAGGGGGAGAAGGACGACGCGCCTGGCCATGGTCACGCGACGTAGGGGACGGTCTGCGGGCCCTCGGGCATGACGCAGATCGAAGCGCCGCGGCCGTATCTCGCGAGGAGCGCGTCGATCGTGTCCTCGACGCGGCGGCACGGGAGAAGGAGCGCCGAGCGGACCTGGTCGTCCGTCAGGCCGTCGGAGCGGACGTAGACCTCGGCCTTGCGCTGGACGAGGGCCTGGACATGGGCCTGCCACTGGTCCTGCTCGAGGAAACCCGGGGCCGAGACGCGAGCCAGGAGGTCGGCCGGGTCGCGGGACTCGCGCAGGATGCGGCCGTAGAGGCCGTGCTCGGGGATCCCGTCCCAGCAGCTCGCGGCGATGACGATGGCGCCGCCGGGCCGGACGATGGGCTCGGCCGCCCGCATGCCCTTGACCGACTGGTAGAGGTTGAGGTCGAGGGGGTGGCCGGAGTTGGTCGTGACGACGATGTCGAAGAGGCCCGGCACGGCGACCATGGCCTTGTCCTTGACGAAAGCGCAGCCGGCGGCGTGAGCGGCGTCGAGGTCGCCGGCGAAGACGCCGGTCACGGCCTTGTCGCGGTTGAGGGTGACGTTGAGGAGGAAGACGCGGCCGGCCTGGCCGGCGACCTCGCGGACCTCCTCGAAGATGGGATTGCCGCGGGTGACGCCCCAGATGGCCTTGGGGTGGCCGACCATGCCGGCGTCGTGGTTGCCGAGGACCGTGCGCTGGCCGGCCATGCCGGGCATGACGGCTTTGCCGCCGCCGCTGAAGCCGGCGAACAGGTGGGGTTCGATGAAACCCGTCAGGACCTTGAGGTCGCAGCGCATGAGCTCGGCGTTGAGCCAGGTCTCGTGGCCCTTCGAGGTCACGCCGGCGCGGACCTGGGTCGAGGGATCGAAAGCGTCGTTCTGGACGATGCGGCGGCGCTCGAAGACGGCGTCGCCGACCAGGGAGCGGAGCTCGGCCTCGGTGTTGGGCCGATGGGTGCCGAGGGCGTTGAAGAGGACGACCTCGACGCCGGGGACGGCGTCGAGGACCTCGAGGACGGCGCCGAGGAGGAGGGGGTTCGGCGCCGGCCGGGTGATGTCGCTGAAGACGACGCCGACGCGCATGCCGGGGCGGACGAGGTCGCGGAGGGGCGGCGCGCCGATGGGGGAAGCGAGGGCGGCCCGGACGGCGGCGGCCGGGTCGGCCAGCGCGGGGACGAACGACGGCTCGACGACGGCGACGTCGAGGGCGTCGTCGAGCTCGAGCGGCAGGCCGGTCTTCCCGTAAGCGAGCGTCAGTCGCATGGCACCGCTATTCTAGCGGAAAATGGGGCCGTTTCTATTTTTCTTTTTCATCTTTTTTTCATCTTCGTCGAAGATGAAAATAAATAATAGAAACGGCCCCATTATCTAGACGCTCGGCTTTTCTCCCCTTCGAGGCGGTAGAGGCCGGCGCCGTGGAAGGGCACGACGGGGGCGAACTCGCCGCGGAACGTGCCGGCCGGGCGGCCAGTCCAAACGTCGGTGACACGGACGTCCCCGGCCAGGCCGAGATCGGCCAACCGGACCGGGACGGCGATCCCCGGCTCGAGCGCGCCGGCGGGCTTGTCGGCGGCGTTGAAGACGGCGATGTAGGTCCTCTTCCCGTCGGCCGACACGGCCGTCCAGGCCGCCAGCCCGTTGGCGTGGAAGAGCTGGCGGTTGGCGCGGCTCGACTGGTTGACGGCCAGGGCTTCAACGTTGGTCAGGAGCCGGACCGTCCAGTCGTCGCTCGTAGGCAGGTCGCCCCCGACCATGAGCGGCGCGCGGGCGATCGTCCACAGCGTCATGACCGTCAACTGTTCGTCCCGGGTCAGGAAGTTGGCCACGTCCTCGCGGCCGCCGTGGGAGACCATCTCGAAGTAGCCGCGGTTCATGGTCACCGCCTTCGACCAGCCCTCGGGCAGGGCCCGGAGGCGGCCGAGCGGCAGCATATCGGGATCGGGCCAGTGTCCCGGCCCGGCGAAGGGCGTCCACTCGTGGAGCCGGCGGAAAGCCGGGAGGACCTGGTCCCAGTAATCCCAGAGGTCGCCGAGCAGGCGCCACATGTTGGCGTGGGCGGCGAGCGCCTCGCCCTTGTCGAGGGGCATGGGGCCGTAAGACAGGCTCAGGACCATGGGCCGCCCGGTCCGGTCGATGGCCCGGCGGATCATGGCGATCTCCTCGCCGCGGTAGCAGAGGTCGTCGGCCTTGACGAAGTCGACGCCCCAGCCGGCCAGCTGGCGGAAGAGCGCGTCGTACCAGGCCTGGGCGCCGGGCTTGCGGACGTCGACGCCCCACTGGTCCTCGTTCCAGTCGCAGTAATCGGCCTTGTCGGCGACGTCGGCGGCCCGGTAGGGTGAGCCTTCGATGGGCGTATTCCGCTCGACGGCCAGGCGCGGGATACCGCGGACGATGTGGACGCCGAACGCGAGCCCCTTGCGGTGGACGTATTCGGCCAGGGGCTCGAAGCCGCGGCCGCCGGCGGCGCTCGGGAAGCGCCCGGGGTCCGGGACGAAGCGGCCGTGAGCGTCGATCTCCGACCGGGAGCGGACGGGGTAGTCGGGGCCCAGGCGCTGGGGCTCCGACCACTCGATGTCGACAACGACGTAGCGCCAGCCGAACTTGGCCAGGCGGGCGGCCATGAAGTCGGCGTTGGCCTTGACGTCGGCCTCGGTCACGGCCTGGCCGTAGGAGTCCCAGCTGTTCCAGCCGAGCGGCGGGCGAAGGGCCCAGGCATGGAAGGGCGCGGCGACAGCGCGGGTCACGTTCGTCGCACGGTCCGCCGCGGCCGCGGGCCCGGTCTTGCCGGAGAGGCGGCGGATGAGCGCGGCTTCGGCCTCGCGATAGGGCGCGCCGTCGGGCCGGAAAACGTCGTGGAACCAGACGGCCGGCGCGGGGCTCCCCTCCTTCGAACCCCAGGGGAAGATCGTCTGCGTCTTGCCGCTGACGAAGCCCCAATTCATGGCCCCGATGCCTTTGGCGCGGAAGAGCGGCAGGATGTCCTCGAACCGGCTCCCGGCCGTCCGGGCCATGTATTCCGTGCAGACGAGCGGGCGGCCGTGGGCCTCGAGCGCGGCGATCCGCTTCTCGGCGTCCGCTTTCGTCTGGTAGGAGTGGAACGAGACGATGTCCGAGGCGGCGGCCTGGAAGGCGTTGAGCCCGGCCAGGTCCGGCGACTCGTCCCAGACGCCGACGGTCAGCGGCTGGCTCGGCGAGGCGGCCCGGGCCCAGGCGAAGACGGCGCGGACGAGCGGCAGGGAGCGTGAACCGTAGTCAGAATTCCCCGGCTCGTTGTAGAGGTCCCAGGCCAGGACGCGGCGGTCGTCGCGGAAGAAACCGACAACGCCCTTGGTGTACGCCTCGAGGACGCCCCAACGGTCCGGGGCTTCGAGGAGAGCGGGACCCGGGCACTGGACCCAGCCCGAGTTGTGGACGCCGGGTCGCGGCGCCGGCTGGGGGCCTAGGGCGAACCTGGGGTTCCAGCAATCGTCGAAGAGGACGAACATGGTCCCGATGTGGTGGCGGTCGGCGATCTCGAGGAACCGCTCGAGCCGGCGCAGGAAGCCGCCGGGGTCCTGCTGCCAAAGGAGATAGTGGAGGAAGACGCGGACGGCGTTGAAGCCGAGGTCCTCGGCCCAGCCGAGCTCCTGGTCGATGATGAGCGGATCGAAGGTCTCCGCCTGCCACATCTCGAGCGTGTTGATCGCCGTGCGCGGGATGTAATTGCAGCCGAGCGTCCAGGGATGGGCGTCGGACCAGGCGCGGGCCTTCGCGGCCGTCCAGCGCGCGGCGGAGGGGGGGGAGGCCGGGGAGGGAGAGGACGCCGCAGGGGAAGACTGGGGCGCGGCGGGGGCGGCATGCGACGACGCGAGGGTGAGCGCCCAAACAAACATGAGGGCCAAGGCCCATGTCCTTCTTCCAACCATGATGCCTCCTAAAGCGGGGACACTATACCTATTCACCTAATTATTAAATTGGTGAATAGGTATCATGTCCCCCTTTTTAACGGTCGCGGAGCGGCCGGGCGCGAGCTCGACGGTCACCCAGGAGACGGGCCGGCCGGCCTCGTCCGTGCCGTGCTCCGCCCGGCGGGCGGCGCCGTCGACCGTGAGTTCGTCCAGGGTCCCATCGAAGACCGCCGTCCAGACGATGGGCCCGCCCGAGCGCCGCGTGAGGACGGCGCGGTCGCGTCCGTCGTGGCGGATGTCGACGAGGCCGTCGAAGACGGGCAGGCCGCGGAGCTCGGCCCAGGGGGTCGCGGCCGTGAGCGCGGAGCGCGTCTCGACGGCCCGCGCGGTCGCGTCGGGCCGGACGCCCATGAGGCCCGTGGCCACGGCCCCGACGAGGGCGAACGGCACCTCGGGGTACTCGCGGCGGGCCTTGGCCGGGTCGGCGAGAGCGAGCAGGCGGGCGTAAGCGGCCTCGGCGCGGCCATAGCGGTAGAGGATCTCCGGCAGATAGGACTCGATCTCGATGCCCTCGGGCGCGGCCTCGACGATGCGGCGCAGGGTCGCCTCACGGCGCTGGCCGGGCGGGACGAAGCCGAAGTAGAGCGGGAAGACGCCGTTCCAGATGACGTCCTGGAAGACGAGCGCGCCGCCCTGGACGCGGCCGTCGGCGTACTTGCCCTTCTCGTCGCTCCACCAGCCTTCGTCGTAAGCCCGGCGCAGGGCGGCGGCCCGGGAGCGGAGGTCCGCGGCGCCGGCCGCCGTTCCTTCTCCGCCGCGGGCTTCGAGCAGGGCGGCGTAGGAATCGAAGGCCCGGGCCATGGCGGCGATGAGGTCGGAGCCGTAGAGGCCGCGGTCGGCGAACGGGCCCTCGTCGTAGCCGCCGAGGCCGCGCGAGCCGTACTCGGGCCGGTGCTCGGGGATGCCGTCGCCGTCCTTGTCCCAGGCGGCGATGTAATCGGTCACGGACTGGCGGTAGTAGGCCAGGAAGGCCGGATCGTCGAGATAGGTCCGGTCACCCGTCCAGAGGTACTGGCGCCAGCAGGCGTCGAGGACGTCGAAGTTGGCGGTCAGGTTGTACCAGAAGTCGCGATCGCTCTTGTAGTCGACGGGGGCGGGACGGGCCCACTTGTCGATCTCCCAGTAGGAGCAGAAGTCGCGCGACGGGGCGATGCCGCGGGCGAAAGCCCCGAGCATGTTGCGGTTGAAGGCGGCCAAGCCGAGCGCGTGGGCGCCCGCGGCCTGGTGCGAGACATCGCGCATGCAGAAGGCGAAGCGCGACGGCAGGGCGGCCTCGTACCAGTCGCCGGCCGGGTCGCCGTGGACGGCGGCCGGGAAGACATAATCGAGGGCCTGGCCCTTGGCCCAGTCGAAGGCGGCGGCCAGGGCCGCGTCGGGCGTCTCGAGCGCGAGCGGGCTCGCGGGCCGGACCGCGGGCTTGAAGCCGCTCGGCGGGACGAGGGCCAGCGGGAAGGGGGCGTCGCGGTCGCAGGTGAGGGCGTCGCCGCGGAGCTCGAGGCGGGCGACCTGGAGCGAGGAACGGTGCTTGCCGGGCTCGGTGTGGGCCTTGGGGCCGAAGGGGTGCGTGAAATAGAACAGATAAGCCTCGGGCCCCTGGACGACGACCTCGCCATGCCGGCCGATGTCGCCGTCCTCGGGGCGCGTACCGGGGACGCCGAGGATGGTCCCCGCCTGTTCGGTCCAGCGCTCTAGGTCGGGCGACTTGAGCACGGCCATCCCCTGCCAGCGGTCGACGAGCATCCAGTAGGAGCCGCGCCACCAGAAGACCGCCGCGCCCTCCTGGGACTTGCCGGTGACGACGGGGCCGGCCACGGTCCACGTGAACAGGTCCTCGCTGTCGGCGGCGTAGATGTGCGAGGCGTTGGCCTCGTCCTTGTACCACATCCGCCAGCCACCGGACGGCTTGGCGTGGACGAAGGCGTCGATGACCCGGTCCGAGCTCAAGGGGACGATGCCCTCGCATTTCCAGTCGATAAGGTCGCGACTGGTGTAATGGACGATGTTCCGGTCGCCGCTCCAATCGGCGGGGACGCCCCGAACGTAGGCGACGAACATGTGGTAGGTCCGGCCGTGCTCGAGGAGGCAAGGCGCCCAGAAGGTGTTGCGCCCCGGCTCGAACTCCAGCCCTTTGGCCGTGCCCCGGTAGGTCCAGGTCCGGCCGCCGTCGGTCGAGGAGGCGATGCCGATGTCGGTGCCGTGGACCCAGCGGAGGCTGTCCTGGGCCTCGGGGGCGTTGGCCCGGCGGTTGGTGTAGAAAACCCACCAGGCCCGCTCCTTGTCGTTCCAGATGAGCGACGGGTCGGCCGCGCCGTCGAAGACGGGATCGCGGTAGAGGGGGGCGGGTGCCGTGAGGTCCGCGGGCCGCTCGGCCCGGCCGCAGGCGATGGCGGCGAGCGCCAGGGCGAGGGAAATCCGAAAAATGGGGGACATGATACCTATTTCCTATTTAATTGCTCTCTGAAGGTGCCAGGTCTTTACATCTCCAGGGAGAAATGGGCGTTTGTAAGGACCAGGTACCTTCTTGATGCTTATTTATTGAACACGGTCCAGTTGCGGTTCTGGCGCAGGGTTTCCAGCCGGAACGCCGCCGGCCAGGCCACGAGCCACTGGCTGACGGCAAAGGGCTGCAACCAGCGCGTGTGCAGGAAGCCCTCGTCCTGGCTGCCGTACGGCCTCTTCTTCCCCATGACGGCGAGGTCGCCGCCCGAGATGCCGATCGAGGCGTTGGCCCAGGCCGCCAGGGCCCGCTCCCGCCACTGGGCCCGGCCCGTCAGCTGGGCCAGCTTGAGCCAGTCGTTGACGATGATCAGCGCGTAGGGGTCCTGGTGGTGGTGTTGGGTCGAGACGGCCGTGCCGCCGTACGTGTCGTAGCCCATCTCGCGCAGCACCGTCCCCTCTTCGTACGGCACCGAGTAGGACCACTGCCAAGTCGCCAAGTAGTAGGAAACGTCCTCGGCCGCCTTCAGGTAGGCGTCCTTCCCCGTCACGTCGTAGAGCTCGAGGGCGCCCTTGAGGAGCGGCGTCGCCGACTCCTTGTCGATGCAATACGTGTCGAGGGCCCCGGCCGTGGTGAAGCCGTCGCGCGCGAAGCTCCCATAATAGAAAGCGTAGGCCCGCTCGGCCGCCGCCAAATAGGCCGCCTTGTGCGTGGCCCGGTAGGCCGTGACGAGGGGCGGGATGAGGAAGGCACCGATCGTCCCCTCGGGGTCGACGAGCTTGCCGTCGTTCGTCCAGGCCTTGCCGAACCGCCCGTCGGCCTTCTGGGCCTTGACCGCGAAGTCGCAGACGCCGAGCGCGGCCGCCCGGTACTCGGGCCGGCTCACGCCGCAGCGCGCGGCCAGGTCGTAGGCCTCGAAGTAGCCCTGGGCGGCGTGCCCCAGGTTGCAGGCGTCCTGGACCTCGGTCTTAGGGTCCTCGAGCCCGATGAGGTAGTCGTAGTGGCAGCGGAACAGGCCGTTCTTGAGCCGGGCGTTCCGCAGCCACGTGTCGAGGCAGCGCAGGCCCTTGTCGAGCGAGGTCTTCTCCTTCGACAGCAGATAATCGGCCAGCATCGCGTTGGCCAAGGACAGGTTCTGCCCGGCCCAGCCGATCTCGTACTTCCAGGCCTGCCGCTGGACCCAGCCCTGCTCCTGGGGGTCCCAGCGCAGGCCGATGGAGAAGCCGTTGAAGCCCTTCTCCTCGGCCCACAGGCTGTCGCCGGCGAACTGGACGCCGAGCTCCCAGAGCTCCTCGGGCTCGAAGCGCGGCTTGACCTCGCGCCGGTTGAGGGCCCAGGCCGCGTCGACCAGGGCGTGCCAGCCGTGCCGCGGCGTGCCCACGGGCCCGACCACGACCCAGGCCTTGAGCGCGATCGTCTGGCCCCGCGACATCCGCAAGTCGCCCCGGTAGGCTTCGGCGTAGGCGTCGCGGTTGGCGTAGACGAGCGGCGTCTCCTCCTCGGGCCAGACGAGCCGGTGCGCGGTCTTGGCTGCCATCGGCTCGAGCGAGCCCGAGAACCCGCCCAGGACTTGCCCCGGCGCGCTGAACAGCCCGACCGACCAGGCCTCCGACTCCGAATAGGTCGCGCCCGGGACCGACGACCGGTGAAAGGCGAACACCCACGGCCGGCCGTCCTTGACGAACCCCTTGGGCTCGAGTCCCGTGCCCCAGGCGTTGCCGTCGTACATGACGGCCGGGACGAGCCCGTAGCGCGAGGCGTAGGCCGCCTCGACGTCCATCGTCAGCCGCACCGGCCGGACGTGGTCCGTCCCCGTGTGCGAATAGGTCCGCGTCCACTCGAAGAATCCCGGGCCGATCTCGCGCACGGTGTCGGCCGCGACGATGTCCTTGGCCGCGAAAGGCACGGTCCGGGCGACCTCGGCGCCGCCGGCCCGGAAGACGAACGCGTCGCCGCTCTTCACGGCCTCGACGCGGGTCGGGGTTTGGGCCGGAGCGGCGGCAGCACCGGCTGCGGCGGCGGCAAGAAGAAGGCAGACGGCGGCCGGGAGAAGGCGCTTGATCATGCGGGGCTCCTGCGGTGTTGGCGTTCGGTCATGCGGTCTTCCCGGGTTATACCAAACGCCCCCTGAAATGACAAGGCACCGGCGCAGATCGGGGGGACGCGACGGCGAGGGACGTTGGGCTTGGCCGCCGGCGCCCGGGGTCTTAGAGGACCGGCTATTCGTATTTGAGCGATACGGCCGGATCGGCCGCGGCCGCCCGGACCGTTTGCAGGCTCGTCGTCAGGAGGGCGACGGCCAACACGGCCGATCCGCTCAGCAGGAACGTCCCGGCGCCGATCGGCGTCCGGTAGGCGAAGCTCCTCAGCCACCGGTCGACGAACAGATAGGCCGCGGGCCAGGCGATGAGATCGGCGGCCAGCACCCAGACCGCGAACTGCCGCGAGAGCAGGGCCACGATGCTCCCTGACGACGCGCCGAGCACCTTGCGGACGCCGACCTCGCGGGTCCGGCTCTCGGCCGTGAACGAAGCCAGGCCGAAGAGCCCGAGGCAGGCGACGAATAGCCCCAGGAGCATGAAGACGCCGAAGATCCGCCCGACCCGCTCGTCGGCTTGGTACTGGCGGTCGAAGTCGGCGTCCAGGAAGAAGCTCTCGAACGGCCGTCCGGGGAAGAGCTCCCTCCACTTGCGCTCGACGAACGCCCGGGCGGCCGTGACGCCGGCCGCCTCGACCTCGAAGGTCAGATAGGAGAACTGGCCCGGGCCGAACTCCATGGCCAAGGGCTCGACGGGCGATTGGAGGCCCCGGTAGTGGAAGTCCCTGGTCACGCCGATGATCGTGAGCGTCCGTCCGCCGTTGCCCGTCCGGAGCTTCTTCCCCAGGGCCTCCTCGGGACGGCTCCAGCCGAAGGCCTTGACCGCCGCCTCGTTGATGAGGAATGTCTGTCCGACGTCCGTGGCCAGCTCCCTCTGGAAGGCCCGCCCCGCGGCCAGGGAGATGCCGTAGAGAGGGACGAACTCGTCGTCGAAATAGAGATGGAACATCGACTGGTTCTTGTTGTCGGCCTGACCGACGATCTCGATGGCGAAGTTGGACACAGTCCGGCCGGGGACCGTCGAGGACAGCGCGACGCCTTTGACGCCCGGTCCGCCCCGGAAGGCGTCCTTCACGCCGGCATAGCCGGCCCCCACCGAGATCCCGCCGCGGAGAGGGACGACGAGCTTCTGGGCCTTGTCGAAGCCGAGATCGCGGCCCTTCATGAACCGGAACTGCTGCTGCATGAACAGGGTCCCGACGATGAGGGCGGACGAAATGGAGAATTGGACGACCACGAGCACGGTGCGCAGGACGAGGCCCGACCGCCCGCGCGCCAAGCCTCCCCGGAGGGCGGAAACGGGACGGACCGACGAGAGGACGAAGGCCGGGTAGAGCCCCGCGGCCAGCCCGACGACGACGGCCCCGCCCGCGAAAAGGGCCAGCGCGGCCGGCGAGATGAGGTCCCGCCAGGTCAAGCCGGCGCCCGTCAGGCCGTTCAAGGCCGGGATGGCCAGGAGGACGGCGACGACGGCCAAGGCCATGGCGGTGAGGGCGAAGAGAACGGCCTCGCCCAGGAACTGGAGGACGAGCTGCCGCCGATCGGCCCCGACGACCCGGCGCAAGCCGACCTCGCGGGCCCGGTTGGCCGACCGGGCCGTGGCCAGGTTCATGAAGTTCAGCGCGGCGATGAGGAGGGTGAACAGGCCGACGACGGACAGGATGGTCAGCGTGACGGGGCTCGACGGAGGCTCGATCTCGTAGCGGAGGGGCGCCGCCAGGTGGAGCCCTCTCACCGGTTGGAGGAAATAACGGTATTCCGTTCCCCACGCGTCGAGCTGGGCCTTGACGTAGCCGTCGGCCAGCCGGCCGGCGAGCCGGCCGAACTCCGACGGATCGACCCCGGGTTTGAGCTTGAGGTAGGTGTAGAACATCGTCGAATGCCAGTTGTTCATGTAGCGTTCGCCGGCGATGGCCGTCATCGAGGCGATCAGGCCGTACGGGAGATGGGTCGTCGACGGCGGGTCCGCCGCGACGGCCGTGATCGCGAAGTCCTGGCCGTTGACGTTCAGGACCCGGCCCATAGGATCGGCGGCCCCGAAATACTTCCGGGCCAGCTTCTCGGTGACGACCAAGGATCCGGGACCGGCGAGGGCCGTCCGGGGATCGCCTCGGAGCAGGGGCACGGTCAGCACCTCGAAGAGCCCGGGATCGGCGTACATGAACCTGTCCTCGTAGCTCACGACGTCGTCGCGCCTGACGAGGCGGCTGGCCCGAGGCCAGATCCGGGCCACGGCCTCGACCTGGGGATAGTCCTTCGCCAGGGCCGGGCCGGCCGTGTCCGAAATGGGGGCGAAGACGCGGTTGGCCGTCTTGGTCCGGATGTCCATGCTGATGCGGAAGACCCGGTCGACGTCCTTGTGGTGGCGGTCGAAGCCCCGCTCGTGGCGGACATAGAGGAAGATGACGACGCAGCAGGACATCCCCAGGGCGAAACCGGCCAGGTTGATGAACGAGTAGCCCTTGTGGCGCCGGAAGTTGCGCCAAGCCGTCAAGAGGTAGTTCCGGATCATGATAGACCTCCGCTCTTCTTCATCCACTGAGACGCTCCGGAGGGGCCGAAGGTTGCGACGGCTTAGGCTCAGCCTGGAAAACGGCCCGGGCTTGGGCTATGATGAGGGCGTCCACACCGCCCCGCCCGGAGGTATGACCATGCCCGTGTCCTACAAAGACCTCGGCCTCGCCAACACCAACGACATGTTCCGGCGCGCCTTCGCCGGCCAATACGCCGTGCCGGCCTATAACTTCAACAACATGGAGCAGCTCCAGGCCATCGTCACGGCCTGCGTCGAGACGCGCTCGCCGGTCATCCTCCAGGTCTCGAGCGGCGCCCGCAAGTACGCCGACCAGACCCTGCTCCGCTACATGGCCGAGGGGGCCGTGTGCATGGCCCGGGAGATGGAGAAGGCCAAGGGCGCCGCGACGCCCATCCCCATCTGCCTCCACCTCGACCATGGCGACACCTTCGAGTTGGCCAAGTCCTGCATCGACAACGGCTTCTCGTCGGTCATGATCGACGGCTCGCACCTGCCCTACGAGGAGAACATCGCCCTGACCCGCCGCGTCGTCGACTTCGCCCGCCCGCTCGGCGTCTCGGTCGAAGGCGAGCTCGGCGTCCTGGCCGGCATCGAGGACGAGGTCCAGGCCGCGCATTCGACCTACACCCGCCCCGACGAGGTCGTCGACTTCGTCCGCCGCTCGACCGTCGACTCCCTGGCCATCTCCATCGGCACCTCGCACGGCGCCTACAAGTTCAAGCCCGAGCAGTGCACCCGCGACGCGCGCGGCGTCCTCGTTCCGCCGCCCCTGAGGTTCGACATCCTGGCCGAGATCGAGAAGCGGCTGCCCGGCTTCCCCATCGTCCTCCACGGCGCCTCGTCGGTCATCCAGGAAGCCGTGGCGGAGATCAACCGGTACGGCGGCAAGATGAAGGACGCCGTCGGCGTCCCCGAGGAGCAGCTGCGCCAGGCGGCCCGCTCGGCCGTCTGCAAGATCAACATCGACACGGACGGCCGCATGGTCATGACGGCGACCATCCGCAGGGTCTTCGCCGAGTCGCCGGGCGAGTTCGACCCCCGCAAGTACCTCGGCCCGGCCCGCCAGGCCCTGGTCGAGATGTACAAGCGGAAGAACCGCGAGGTCCTGGGCTCGGCCGGCCGTTACGGCGAGGAGCTTACGGCCTAGAAGCGGGTCTTGAGCGACAGGCCGACCGTCCGGCCGGCGACGGGAAACCCGAACCGCTCCTGGTAGTCCGCGTCGAACAGGTTGCGGCAGAAGGCG
This sequence comes from uncultured Eubacteriales bacterium, assembly GCA_964523615.1. Taxonomy (GTDB): domain Bacteria; phylum Acidobacteriota; class Aminicenantia; order Aminicenantales; family Saccharicenantaceae; genus RBG-16-66-30. Next base: position 23,530 of record CAZFZU010000032.1, read on the forward strand.
TCGGCCTCGACCTTCGCCAGGAGCGGCACCCGGACCTCGAGGTCGAACCGGACGTACCCCGACTGGGTCCGCACCCGCATGGCCGTGTTGTAGAGGGTATTGTTGTTGTAGACGACCTTCTGCCGCGAGACGGCCTGGGCGAACAGGCCGACGCCGATCCCCTTGGGCAGCCGGTAGCGGAGGCCGGCGTTAGCCCGGTGGGCCGGCAGGCCGGGGACCTCGTCGAAGCCGGCGTCGGCCGGATCGACGAACAGCGGCAGGAACGTGTCGCCGCGGGTCCGGCTGCCGCCCAGGCTGTAGTTGGCGAAGGCCGTCAGGCGCCGGCCAAAGCTGCGCACGGCCTCGATCTCCAGGCCGTAGATGCGGGCGTCGCCGATGTTGTAGGAGACGAAGTTGATGAGGTCGAACTGGATGTAGTTCCGGATGCGGTAGTAGAACGGCGATATCTCGAGGCTCGTCTCCGGAGCGGGCGAGAATTTCATCCCGGCCTGGAGCATGACCCCGTCCTCGTTGTGGAAGGGCAGGGCGCTCGTGTTGACCCCGGCGTCGTCGGGGTCATAGTGCCAGTAGTGCTCGGGGGCCGTCGGCATGCGCAGGGCCCTGGCCAAGCTGACGTAAACGGCCGGGCCGGGGCCGCCGGCGTAGGTCAGCTTGACCGAGGGCGCCCACCCCCGGAGCCGCAGGTCGGGCACGAGCTCGAGGATGCCCGCGGGCCCGGGGATGCCGTCGTAGGACATGTAGCGCAGCCCCGGCGTGACGAAGAGCCGGTCCTTCTTCAGGTAGAGGTCGGCCGTGGCGTAGACGCCGAGGTTGCGCACCGTGACGTAGTTGCCGTTGCGGAAGGGGGCCCGGAAATCGTCCTCTTTGTTGGCGTCGCCCGCGTCGCCGAGGTCGTCGTAGTCGACGCCGGCCGTCAGGACATGGGCGCCGAAGGCCTTCCGGTAGGACGCCGAGAAACCCTGGGAGCGGTCGTCGTAGAAGACCTTGTGGAAGACGCGCTCGAGGGCGGCCCGCGTGTTGAAGGCCTCCCGGTTCCCGTGGTTCCGCCAGTAGGACAGGCTCAGGAGCCCGTCGCGGCCGAGGCTCTGCTCGTAGCCGAGCTCGAACAGCCAGCGGTACTTCGTCCACCAGCTGCCGGCCTCGGGGTAGGCGCCCATCCCGCCGTACATGTACTCGCCGTCGGAGGCCAGGAAGCCGTCGTCGAGGGCCTGGAGGTAGGCGGGGTCATCGTAATCCTTGGCGAGCCGGTTGGGGACGACGAACCCCTTGCGGACCCGCGAATAGGAGACGTCGAATGTCAGCCGCCCCCCGGCGGACAGGTCCAGGCCGGTGTGGGCGCTGAAGTAGCCGAAGTTCGTCCCGCCGTTGACGAGGTAGCCGTCGCTGCGGGTCAGCCGCCCGGTCAGGGAGTACTCGAAGGCGCCCGGTTTGTAGGCGTGGTGGACGTTGACGCCCAGCCCGCCGAAGCTGGCCGCCGAGACCTCGACCTCGGAGACGGCCCGGCCCGTCGGCAGCCGGCGGGGGACGAGATTGAGGGTGCCGCCGAGCGAATTCCCGGTCCGCGCGTCGCCGACCCCCTTGACGACCTCGACGCGGTCGACGTCGGTCAGCGGGATCATGGTGAAGTCGACGAAGTAGCCGCCCGCCGCGCCCGAGGTGTTGAGCAGGCGGCCGTCCCTCAGGACCCGGATGCGCCGCCCGCCGAGACCCCGGATCTTGACCGAGTCGTCGTCCATGGCCGCGCCGACTTCCTGGATCCTCTGGACGCTGACCCCGGCCAGCCGCTCGAGGGCGGTGTCGATGGTCGTGCCGATGCCCAGCGGGAAGAGCTCGGGCTTGACCACCGACATGTTCGGCGTCTCGACGTCCCGGGCCTTCTCGACGACGTCGATGACGACGGGGTCGAGCTGGAAATATTTCGTCTCGGGCTTGGCCTTGTCCGTCTCCTTGGCGGCCGTCTTCTTCGGGTTTTTGCGCTCCGTCTGTTCTTTCTTCTGGTCTTGTCGGGCTGGGGGCGCGGCCAGGCCGCCGGCGGCGAGCAGGACGGTCAGGACCGCGGGCAGGATGGCTCTCGACCTCATGGCTGTTCTTCTCTCGGACCGTCCGGACAGGGGGACGGGAGAGCGATGATAGCGGCCCGGCCCGCCCGAGTCAAGGCTGCCGGAGGCGGACACGGAGGGAGGAGTCGGGGCGCGGGGGGGCGATGCTCAGTCGTCGTCCGAGGCGCGGCTCTTGTCCCCCAGGAGACGTTTGCGGACCCGCTCGATGACCTTCGGCAGCTCGCGCTTCGACATCGACATGGCCAGGCCCGTCATGCCCAACGGGATCTTGCCGGGGTCCGTGAAGACGCGGTAGACGGCCAGGAGCCGCCCCTCCCCGAACAGCCCGACCTGCCAGTGTCCCGACGTATCGACGACGGACTGGCTCAACGGGACTTCCGGCCAGGGCACCTTGACCCAGTCGATGCGGAATCCCTCGGCCGCCTGCCGGACGGTGTAGCGCAGCCGGTACCGCCGGTGGACGCCGAGGGGGAGCTTGAGGTGCTGCTCGACCAGAAAAACGGCCGGGCCTTCCTCCGTGACGGTCATGCGCTCGACGCGGGGCATGAACTCGCCGTAATGGCGGAAATCGGTGACGATCCGCAGGACGTCCGCGGGGGCCGCGGCGAACGTCCCCACGGCCTCGAACGTCCGGCCCTTCGGCCGCGTATCAGGGACCTCCCGGACGACGATGCGCCCGGCCTCGACCGCGATCTGCTCGCCCGGGGACAGGCGCACGGGCTCCAGTTCGCAGATGATGTCCCGGTCCTGCGGAGGAGGGCTCCCGGCCCGGGCGGGGGAATGGGCGAGGACGAGGAGGAAGGACGCCGCCGACAGGACCGCCGCCAGCAGGAACGCCATCCGTCCCCCTCCCCCGGGGCGCCCCATTCTGCCCTAATGGGCGGGATTTGGCAAACGATATCTTCGGGCCCCCCGGCTGCCGTATAATGAGGGTGTCGGGAGGTGCCGCATGAAAGACCACGTCAAAGTGCTCGGGATCCTGTGGATCGTCTTCGGGCTGTTCTGCCTGGCCGCGGCCGGGCTGGTGTTCCTGGTCGGTTTCGGGACGGCCCAGTTCATCGACGTCGAAGACGTCGGGCCGGGGCTGTTGCGGCTCATCGCCGTCATTGGCGGCTCGTTCCTCGGGCTCATCGCCCTGCCCCAGATCGTCGGCGGCCTGGGCCTCCTTCGCTATAAGGAATGGGCCCGCATCCTGACGCTCGTCGCTTCCTTCCTCAGCCTGCCCCACGTCCCGTTCGGCACGGCCCTCGGCATCTACTCGATGATCGTGCTCTTCAATCCGGAGACCGTGCGGCTCTTCCAGGGCGGGGCCGCGGCGCCGCCGGCGCCTGCCGTCACTTCTTGACGGACGGGTCGGGCTTGAGGCCGACCTTCTTGTAGAGCTCCCGCCGCCCGTCCTTGTCGCCGTCCATGATCTTGCGGGCGTACTTGGCCACCGCCTCGGCCACGGCCCGCGGCACGACCACGACGCCGTCGCCGTCGGCGACGACCACGTCGCCGGGAACGACCAGGACGCCGCCGCAGACGACCGGGCGGTTGACCGACTCGAGCTCATTGCGGCCCGGCCGGATGCCGCGGCCGATCTTGCGCAGGTAGAGCGGGACCTTCTGCGTGATGATCTCGTCGGTGTCGCGGGCCGAGCCGTCCGTGACCACGCCGACGCAGCCGCGGCTCTGCCAGTCGAGGATGTTGTAGGAGCCGATGGAGCCGACGTCGGCGCCGGGCGCCTCGTCGATGACCAGGGCCGTCCCGGGCCGGAGGAGCGGGACGAACGATTCCGGCGAGCGCTTCTCGTACCACTCCCCCGCCCAGGCGTCGTAGGCCTCGACCGGGAGGACGCCGGCCGTCGGCCGCTGGGTCGGGACGTAGCGGGCCGTCACGGCGATGCCCGCGAACCGGTGCGCGAAGGCGGCCGTGTCGCGCCACAGGGCGTGGATGCCGGCGTCCATGGTACCGGTGTCGACGAGGCCCACGGCGTCCATGCCGTCGACGACGTCGGCGACGCGCAGGCCTTTGAACAGCTCGAGCACGGCCTTGTCGGCCGCCTCTGTGAAGACCGGGGTCACGATGTAGTCGCGCCCGGCCCGCAGCTTCTCTGTGTCAGGCGCTCCGGCCGTCTGAGCCTGAACGGGCAGGACCGACGATAGAACGATCGCTCCGATGATGACGATCATGACCGACCCTCCTTGCCTGATTCGAACTCGGCCGCCCGGGCCAGGCCCCGGAGCATGCCGGTGAAGACCAGCCTGTGGAGAGGCCAGACGCCGTACCAGTACGCCAATCCCCAGAGCCCCCTCGGATCGAAGGTCGCGGTCTGCGTGATCAGCGACCCTCGGCCTTGCGGCTCGACGGTGAACTCGAGCCAGGCGCGGCCGGGCAGCTTCATTTCGGCCAGCAGCCGCAGGCGCCGGCCGGGCTCGTAGTCCTCGATGCGCCACCAGTCGATCGTCTCTCCCGTCCGCGGCTCCTCCTGGCGCTGCCGTCCCCGCCGCAAGCCCACTCCGCCCGCGATCAGGTCCAGGCCCCCGCGGAGCCGCCAGAGCCAGTCGGCGTAATACCAGCCGGTCTTACCGCCGACCCGTTCGATGGGACCGAAAGCCCGGGCAGGAGGGACGTCGACCCGGACGGAGCGCCGGTCGACGAGACGATTGCCGAACCGTACGCCTCCCCAGGGGCGCGGCTCGCAGGTCGCCGAAACGGCCCCCGTCCAGACGGTCTCGGCGAACTCCCGGTCCTCGTTCCGGATGGCCTGCGCGATGGCCTCCCGGACGCCGACCGGCCTGACGGCGAACTTATCCAAGGCCGAGCGGTCCCTGACGAGCGTGGGATTGCGGACCCCGTCGATGAGCTTCCTCCCGACGCGGGCGTAAACGGGGGTCACGAGGCCGAGCCAGAGACTGGACAGCCGCGGGGTCAGCAAGGGGACCGGGACCATGAGCCGCCGCAGCCCTCTTTGCCGGGCGTACTCGCGCATGATCTCGCCGTAGGCCACGGCCTCGGGGCCGCCGATCTCGAAGACCGCGTGGCCCTCCGGCCCGAGGTCAAGCGCGGCCAGAAGATAGGCCAGGACATCGTTGATCGCGATCGGCTGGGCGGGGACGCGGACCCAGCGCGGTGTGACCATGGCCGGAAGCCGCTCGACGAGGGCCCGGATCATCTCGAAGGACAGGCTCCCCGAACCGAGGATGACCGAGGCCCGGAACTCGATCACCGGGACACCGGAGGCCCGCAGCAGGTCGCCGACCTCGTGCCGGCTCTTGAGGTGGGCCGAGAGGCCGTCCGCGGCGTCGCCCAGCCCACCGAGGTAGATGATCCGTCGCAGGCCCGCCTCCCCGGCCGCCCCGGCGAAGTTACGGGCGCCCTGCCGGTCCTTGTCCTCGAATCCGCCGGGGGCCCCCATGGAATGGACGAGATAGTACGCGGTGTCGACGCCCTCCATGGCCGGCGGGAGGCTGGCCGCGTCGAGGACGTCGCCGGCGACGATCTCCGTGGTCGGACCGGCCCGGGCCCGGAGGAAATCGGGCCGGCGGGCCAGGCAGCGGACCGGTCCGCCACGCTCCTCGAGGAGACGCAGGAGGCGCCCGCCGACATACCCTGTGGCGCCCGTGAGGAGGATCCGTCCGGCCATGGGCACCCATTGTCCGTCATCGGACGGGCAAAGGCAACTGGATGCCCCTTGGCGGGCCGCCGGCCGCCTAGAGGATGAGCTTTCCGATGCCGACGAGGAAAAGGAGGGCGCCGACGGCCAGGACGTACTTGAACGGGATGGCCAGGCCCTCCTTGACGTGGCCGACCCAGACGTCGCGCTCGTAGCTGGCGCCGGTCTCGCCGCGGTAGGTCTCCTTGATCTCCTCGACGATGCGCTGCATGGTGTCGAGCGAGGTCTTGCGCTTGTCGATGGCCGCCCGGATGTCCTGCTGTTCCTGGGCCGTCAGGGTCCGCTCGAAGACCTTGTCGACCTCGGAGAACCGCAGGGCGCCGTCGGTCTGGATGAAGAAGGTGATGAGCGGGATGCCGATGGCCAGGAGGATGAGGACGAGCCCCTGGTGGGCGTGGTCGCCGCGGCGTCGTGACGCGGGCGGGGGCAGGCGGGCGTCCCATTCGTCCTGGCGGGCGTCTTTGCGGGTCTTCATGGGCGGGCTCCTTTAAAGGTTTTGTCGGCGCAGGCGGCGGGGGGGCCCGAATTACTTTTTCTCAGGGGGGGAGAAGGCGGTTGACAGGGCTCCCGGGAAAGGAATAATGGGGGAAAGAACACGGAGGTCCCCATGAACGATACCCCGCAGGTCCCCAAGGGCAAGTCCCGCGCCAGGGCCGTCTTCTGGCTCATCGTGTCCGTCGTCGGCGTTTGGTTCGGCTTCTTCATCCTGAACCTCACCGGAGATGCGGCCGACCCGGGCGCGGGAGGCAAGGCCCTGCGCATCGTCTTCGCCGTCGTCTGGTTCCTGTTCTGGATCGCGGCCATGGTCTACAACGTCCTGAACTACCAGGCCGCGTCGAGAGAGAAGGGAAAGGGCCAGTGACCATGAGAATGCGCCGTCCGAAGTTCGTCGCCATCGCCGCGGTCGCGGTCCTGTTGGCCGTCGCCCCGCTCGCGGCCGGGGCCGCGCCGGTCAAGGCCAAGAAGAAGAAAGACGCGGCCGTCGCCTCCGTCGAGACGCACAAGGCCGACATCATCGCCCTCAGCGACCAGGTCTGGGGATTCGCGGAGACGGCCCTTCTCGAGACGAGATCGGCCGAGGCGCTCGCGGCCTATGCCGAAAAGCAGGGTTTCAAGGTCGAGCGCGGCCTCGCCGGGATGCCCACGGCCTTCATCGCCAGCTACGGCGAGGGCCAGCCCGTCATCGGCCTGCTCGGCGAGTACGATGCCCTGCCGGGGCTGTCGCAGAAGGCGCAGCCCTCGCAGGAGGCCCTCGAGGCCGGCGCGCCCGGCCACGGCTGCGGCCACAACCTGCTCGGCACGGCGGCGTTGAGCGCGGCCGTCGCCATCAAGGACCTCATGGCCGCAGGCCAGCTCGTGGGCACGGTCCGCTTCTACGGCACCCCCGCTGAGGAGGCCGTGGGCGGCAAGGTCTTCATGGTCCGCGAGGGCCTGTTCAAGGACCTCGACGTTTGCCTGACCTGGCACCCGAGCGAGGAGACCGGGGTCGCCCTCGACGGCTCGCAGGCCATCATCGACTTCGTCGTCGAGTTCACCGGCAAGACGGCCCACGCCGCGGCCGACCCTTGGAACGGGCGCAGCGCCGTGGCCGCGCTCGAGTTCTTCACGGCCGGGCTCAACCGGATGCGCGAGTTCGTCCGGCCGACCGTGCGCATGCACTACTCGATCCTCGAGGGCGGCGACGTCCCCAACGTCGTCCCGGCCTATGCCAAGCTGTGGTGCTGGCTCCGCGATTCCAAGGGCGCCCGGGTCCAGGAGCTGCTCGAGCGGGCCCGCAAGATCGCCGAAGGCGCGGCCCTGATGGCCGAAGCCGGCTGGAAAATGGCCATCCAGTCGGGCGACTGGGAGACCCTGGTCAACCTGGCCGGGGCCAAGGCCATGCACGACAATATGACCTGGCTCGGGCCGATCGTCTTCACGCCCGAGGAGCAGGAGTTCGCCAAGGGCATCCAACGGGCCACGGGCGTCGAGCCCAAGGGCCTCGACGGGGCCATCAAGCCGTGGCGGGCGCCCAAGGCGGACCCCGACGGAGGATCCACGGATGTGGGCGATGTCAGCTGGGTCGTCCCCGTCATAGGATTGGGCGCCACGACGGCTCCGGCCGACACCCCCTGGCACGCCTGGCCGACGGTCGCCTGCGCCGGGATGTCCATCGGGCACAAGGGGCTCGTCTACGCCGCCAAGGTCATGGCCGCGACCATGGTCGACCTCTACGAGGACGCCAAGCTGCTCGAGGCGGTCCGGGCCGAGTTCACGGAAAAGACCAAGGGCATCGTCTATAGGCCGTTCGTGCCGGACGGACCGCCGACCCTGACGCGGCGCTAGGGCGAGCGGACGAACGAAACGGCCGAGCGGCCGCGGAAAGCGAGGACAGGAACGATGAACGAACTCCTACGCTTGGGACGACTCGGCTGCCGTGCTCTCGCCTTGGCCGTCTTCCTTGCCCCTGTCATGCTGGCCTGCGCGGACGGCCCGCGGTCACAGCCCGGACCGGTCGAGCTGAACGCCGGCTATTCCAAAGCCGCGGCGGTCCGGGCGGTCATGGACAAGTACGTCGGGCTCGGGCTTCCCGGTGTCGCTGTGGCCGTCCATACGGAAGCGGAGGGCTGGTGGGCCGACGCCGCCGGGTACAGCCGGACCGAGGACCAGACCCTTATGCGGCCAGAGCATATGCACTATCTGCAGAGCGTGGCCAAGACCTTCATGGCCACGGTCATCCTCCAGCTCGCCGAACAGGGCAAGCTCGGCCTGGACGAACCGGTCTCGCGCCACCTGCCGGCTTGGGCGGCCGGCTGTCTCCACAATCCGGCCGACATCACGGTGCGCATGCTCTTGAACCACACCTCCGGGATTCCCGAGTACATCTCCCGCCCGAAGTACGTTTCGCGTATCATCCTCCAACCGTTGAAGGCCCTTTCGGTCCGAGAGAACCTGGGCTTCATCCGGGATGCGGCCCCGGTCTTTTCGCCGGGGAGCCGCTTCGCGTACACCAACACCAATTTCGAATTCCTGTCCCTGATCGCCGACGCCCTCACGGGCGACCATGTCGCCTACATGGACGAACACATTTTCAAGCCGCTCGGCATGACCCAAACCCGTTATCTGCGGTCCCCCGCCGAGCTCGAGGGACTGCCGGTCGTCGATTCCTACTGGGACGTCCTCCAGACGGGCGAGCCGGCCAACATCACGCCCATGCAGAAGGCCAATGTCGCTTCCATGAAGGGCGACGATGGGGTCGTTTGCGCCCCTGTGGACGCGGTGAAATTCATCGTCGGGCTGATGGGCGGCAAGCTCCTGAGCGAGCACTCGCTGGCGATGATGATGACGACGGTCGAGAACGACAAGGGCGAACCGGTCTACGGTCTCGGCCTGAGCCATCTCCAAGCCGGGGGGATCGAGGCCTGGGGGCACGGCGGCGGCGGCCTCGGCGCGGGATGCCTCCTCCTCTATATCCCGGCCGCCAAGACCGGGCTGTTCATGGCGACGAACCTCGGCATCCTGCTCGAGACCCCGTTGACGAAGAAAGCGGACCCGATGAAGCTCGAGATCCTGGCCGCGATCCTTCAATAGAGCGACGATAAAACGGGGGAGCCTCGGGCTCCTCTGCCCATTTTTCCCGTCGGAGCCGTTGATGCTGCCGACTAACGATCGCTCAGGCCGTTCTCTTGCCTCAGGACGTCCTCGACGAGGATCCGGGCCATTCGCTGAGGCTCCTCGAACAACGGGCAATGCGCCGAACGGGCGAAGGTATAGAAGCCCTTCACGGGGGCCTGCACCCGCTCGAAATACGCCCGGGACAGGGCGTAGGACACGGTGCGGTCCATCGCCCCGTGGAAGACATAGAAAGGCACTTCCAGACGGGTGACCTTCCGGCCGAGGTCCGTGGCCAGGATCTCGGTCGAGATCACGCTGAGGCCGGCCTTGGCCTTGGCCCGCCAGAGCTTGACCTTGTCGGCGACCGAATATTCCCTGAAGAACAGCGAGGGCAGGAACAGGCCCGTGAAGACCGAGCGCATGTCGCGCATGGTGCCCACGCCCGCGCGGTGCATGGCCTTGTCCCGGACGGCCCAATAGGCCTTGGGGATCGGCCCTGACGCGGGCACGGGGGTTTTTCTCAGCCGGGCGGCCATGCGCCTATCGCCGCGGGCGTCGAAGATCCGGAGCATGTCGTCGAAGGCCTCCTTCTCGGAGGCCCGCTGATCGACCATCTGGGCCACCCCGATGTAGGCGTGGTAGAGCTCGGGCGCCTCGGCGGCGGCCTGCAGGCCGATGAACGTGCCGCCCGAATGTCCCATCAGGTAGATCTTCTCGCGGCCGAATCGCCGGGCCAAGAGGCGGCTCAGGGTCTTCGTGTCTTCGATCAGCTGCCGGCTGTTCAAGGTCCCCGGGTCGTCGCGGCCGGTGAACGAGATCCCCGTCCCGCGCTGTTCCCACCACACCACGACGAACCGGTCTTCCAGGCCGGTGGGGTAACGCTGGGTGAGGAAGAAATCGGGCATCCCGCCGTGCAGATAGAGCAGCACGGGATCCTCGAGGGACACGCCTTTGACGAACAAGCCCTGTTTCGCGCCGTTGATGTCCAAGAACAGCTTTTCGGAGATGCTCCCGCTGAGGGGCTTCCCGTCGGCGCCCAGGTACGGCCGGGGGCGGCGGGAGCTGTTCAGGCAGACGGCCGCGACGAACGCGATGACGCCGAGCGCCATGATCGCGGGGAAGGCCAGGAGCAACATCTTCGACCTCGTTCTCAAGTCCGCATTCCGTTCTTATTCGATCCCGACCCGATATTATACGGAAGGCGAGTACGCGGCAAATCGGAGCGTGAAGCCGCGAGCCGACCAGGATCGAACGGACGACCTCTCGAAGGCCAGCCCTCAAAACGGCAATGACGCCTCAGATCGTCCGGGGAGAAGATTCGCGGCGCCCGTCGGCGTAAAGTCCCACGAGCGCCGAAACCTTTCCGTCCGTCAAGACGAACTCGAGCCAGAAGCCGTCGGCGCCTTCCAAGGCGAAGAGGGTTTCGGTGAGAGGGACCAACCGTTGGGGCTGGGGCTGGGGATCGGCTTTTTGATAAATGAGGGCTCCCTTTTCGAGGGTCACCTTGCGGTCCCCGTAGCCGCCGGCAAAGAGGGCGAGCTGCTTGGCCGTGGGCCGGGAAGGGTTCAGCTTGGCTTTGGTGATCCGCAAATTGATCTTCTCGGCCTCGGTCCGACCCGGGTTCTTGGCGGCCGCCAGTTCGTAGTTCTTCCGGGCGGATTCCCGGTCCCCCTTGGCCGTGTCGATCTCGCCTAACCGGTAATAGGGATTCCAGTGCTCGGGATAGAGCCTCGCGTAGAGATCGGCCAAGCGGGCGGCCTTGTCATATGAATCGTTGCTATGGAATTTCTCTCCATGGGCGAACCACATACGCGCGAATTCGCTGAGGAGCCACTCGGGAGCCTTATAGTCGATCAAGCCGCCGAAGCGGGCCTTGACCTTCGAGACGTGGGTTTCGATGGCGGGGATATCGGCGGACCTGATCAGGAGACGGGGGAACTGCCAGCCGTCGAAAATGAAGAGGAGCCCGTCATAGAGGCTCTTGCCGGTCATCGACATGTGGTCGACTCCCTCGAACCGGGCGCTCTTCCAGGCCAGCCCTTTCAGGTCCTTGGAGCTCATCCATCTCTCGAGCTCGGTGAACATGCTGAGCGTCTCGTCATCCTCTCTCTGGCCGATGGTCATGAAGAGGGACTTGTGGGCCAAGGACCCGGCCGGGGATATCTTGTCGAGGTTCTTCAGCCAGTACTGGTTCTGGGCCAGGAATCCGGGGCTGCTGGCGATCCCGGCCGAGAAAAGGTCGGGCTGGGTGAAGAGGGCATACATGGTGAACAATCCCGCCACGGAATGGCCGGAGAGGATGTTGTAGCCGGAGGTCCGATAGCTCCGCTCGATGAAAGGCATCAGCTCGTCACTGAAGAACTTCAAGAGCAGGTCGCCCGCCTGGGGCTCCGAGCCCCTTTTCTCGAACGGCGTCGGAACATAATGGCCCGAGAGCCACGGGACGCCGACCACGATCATCTCCGGAATGTAGCCGAGCCCCGCCCCGGCCAAATAATCGACAGCGCCCACGTCATGGACGAAGGTGTTGTCGGAGTTCAGATCATAGAGAACAGGGTATTTCGCGGCGTCCTGCCCGTATCCCGGAGGAAGATAGATGGAGAGGGCGAGGTCCCTATTGAGCACTTTCGATCGAAGAGATACCCGCGTGCCGATCACGATGTCATTGTCCGTGATTGACGGCTGCCCGTTGGCGACGGGGCCGATGCCCGCGAAGAACGCCAGGAAAAGGAGGGAGACCAAGGTTCGGCGGATCTGCCCGGATCTAATCATTTCTGCTTCTCCTATCGATCCTGGTCGGAGCAATAAACATACCAAAAAGTTGATACCCGCGAAAGGAGCGCCGTCAGGGGAGGATCCCGATCAAGGGGAGTTGAGCGGCGAGCCGGACCCGAAGCCGGGATCCAAAAAGGGATACGTCGGTGTAAAGTTGCTTGTCAGTCCGGGCGAAGAGGGGTTATTTCGGTGGTGGAGCTGACCAGGATCGAACTGGCGACCTCTTGAATGCCATTCAAGCGCTCTCCCAACTGAGCTACAGCCCCACCG
>CAZFZU010000033.1:0-35569 GCA_964523615.1 uncultured Eubacteriales bacterium
GACTCTTAATCTGCGGGTTGTAGGTTCGAGTCCTACGCGGGTCATTTTTCTTTTATCCCCCCGTCAAAAGAGATATCATCGTCGCGCATGATCCGCAACATCGCCGCCGGCCTCGTTCTGACGGTCCTGACCCTCTTCGGCGGCCCGGTCCTCCTCGTCTGCGCCCTGTTCGGGTGGCGGGACGGGTTCCTCATCTACGGGCGCTGGATGATGCGCGTCGGCGCGTTCCTGCTCGGCATCCGCGTCGAGGCCATCGGCGTCGAGCGCTTAGACCGGCGTGTTCCTTACGTGTTCATGGGCAATCATCTGAGCTTCCTCGACGCTCCGATGCTTGTGACGGTCGTCGACCGGCCTCTCCGGTTCATCGTCAAACGGTTCGTCTTCCGCATCCCCGTCATAGGACTGGGCATACGCTTCGCCGGCTACGTGCCGCTCGATAAGGAGGGGGTCGGGGAAGGGCGGAAGCGCATCGCCCGCGCGGCCGACCTCATCCGAAATAAGGGCTATTCGTTCCTCGTCTACCCCGAGGGCACGCGGAGCTGGGAAGGGAAGCTCCTGCCGTTCCGGCGCGGGGGCTTTTTCCTGGCCCTCGAGACCGGGACGCCCATCGTTCCCGTCTCAGTCCAAGGGACCTACGAGCTGATGCCGCGCGGCCGCCGCTCGATCCGGCCTGGCGTTGTCCGCATCGTCTTCCACGAGCCCGTGCCGGTCGCGGGGTACGACGCCGCGACGATGCCGGCGCTCGTCGAGCGCGTCCGGGACGCCGTAGCGTCCGGGCTCACTTCTTCGTGAGGGCCGCCACCGTCTCGCCCACCAGGCGGTTGAACTCCGCGGGCCGCTCGAGCATCGGGTAGTGGCCGGTGTGGTCCATGACCACGACCTCGAAGTCGGACTTGACCTTCCGGTTCCCTTCGACATCCGTCGGATAGAGGTCGCCGTTGATCGTCCTCAGGGGGACGGCCAGGCGGCGGGCCGAAGCGCCCTGATCGTAGCCGATCATGCCCAAGAACATGGCTTTGGCCGCGGCGGGCGGGGTCCCGGCCATGCGCTTTTCGGCGTCGGCCATGACGGCCGGATCGGCGTCCTTGTGGAAGAGCATGGAGACCATGGACTTGAGGGCGCCGGCGTAGTCCTTCTCGAAGAGCTCGGCCCGCTCGCGGACCTCCGCGGGCGCCACGACCATGTCGAGGAGCTGGAACGTATCGACACCGACCACCCCGAGAACGCGGTCCCCGAGGAGCAGGGCGGCTTCGATGATCACCGGACCGCCGAGGGAGTTGCCGAAGAGGATGGCCTTGTCGACCTTCTCGGCGTCGACGACGGCCTTGACGTCCGCGCCGAACTCGGGCAAGCCCCATTTCATCCGGTTCGCGCCGGACTCGCCGTGGCCCGGGAGATCGAGAGCGATCGTCTTGTGCTTGGCCGCGAATTCCTTCAGCTGGCCGTCCCAGAAGCCCCGGTTGGCCAGCCCGCCGTGGATGAAGACGAGGGCCGGCTCGCCCCGGCCGGCGACCGAATAGACGATCTCGACGCCGTCGGCCGCCCGGCAGGTCTTTCTCTCGATACCGGCGCTCATCGTTTTCCCTCCGCAGGCGGCGGCCAGGACGGCGACGAGAAGCGCCGGCGCGGCCGCCATGATGCCGAGATGTCCGTGTTTCATCGGGGGCTCCTTTCGGGCTCATCCTCCGGGGACACGTACCTCGGGGACGTGTCCCCCGATTTAAAGACCAGGTCCTTCCTTATTTTTCGGAATTTGGGAATAATATAGCAAATAAGAAACAGGGGAGGGTAGGGCCATGAGCAGGACGCGCATCCGCCGGCGGGAATTCCTGAAAGCGATGGCCGCGGGGGCGGCCATCCCCGCCATCCACCCAAGAGGGACAGCCCCCATCGCAGTAGGGACAGTCCCCTTCGGGGACAGTCCCTACGACGCCAAGGGACTGCCGACGGTCGTTCTCGGCAAGACGGGCGCGGCCGTTCCCCGCGTCGGCATCGGCCTCGGCAGCCGCTACTGCGCCGTCGCCGACGAGGACGAGGCCCAGCGTATCCTCCACGCCGCGCTCGACCACGGGTTCTACTATTGGGACACGGCTTACAACTACACCAACAAGTCCATCGTCAGCGAGGAGCGCCTCGGCCGGGTCCTGGCGACGCGCCGTAAGGAGGTCTTCCTGGCCACCAAGTTCGAGGCCCGGGACCGCGACGGCGTCATGCGCCAGCTCGAGGAGAGCCTCAAGCGCCTGCGCACGGACCGCCTCGACCTCTACCAGGTCCATCTCGTCGAATCCATGGCCGACCTCGACGCTCTCGGCCTCCCCGGCGGCGCCCTCGAAGCCCTGCGCGAGATCAAGGAGCAGAAGATCGCCCGGTTCGTCGGCTTCACCGGGCACCTCGACGCCGCGGCCATGGCCGAAGCCGCCCGCCGCCACGACTTCGACACCATGCTCATCGCCCTCAACCACTATTCTGAGCGGCGGGGCGACTTCGAGGGCGGGGCCATCCCGGCCGCCGCGGCCCGCGAGATGGGCGTCATGATCATCAAGGCCGTCCGCCCCCGCGAGACCGTCCCCGGCCTCGACCCGGCCGATCTCATCCGTTACGCCCTCAGCCTGCCCCTCGTCCACGCCGCGGTCGTCGGCACGGACAGCGTCGAGGTCGTCCGCAAGAACGCCGCCCTGCTCCGGGCCTTCAAGCCCCTGTCCCCGGACGAGAGGACCCGCTTGGCCGTCAAGCTCGAGCCCTTCCACGCCGGTCTCGGCGTGCCCTGGATGCGGCCCGGCTATCGCGACGGGGAGGCCTGTTGAGATCGCCCCGCCCCGCCCCGTCCGGGCCCGCGCCCGCGTTCGCCCTCGCCCTCGCGGCGCTTCTCCCGCTCGCCGTCCTGTCCTGCCGCCCGGCCTCTCCCGGCCTGCCGCTCCTGGCCTCGGCCGATTTCGAGGACGGCTCGGCCGCCGCCTGGGCGCCGAACGACCCCGCCCACTGGCGCGTCGCCGCCGACGGGCCCTCGCTCGTCTATGAGCTCGTCGCTCCCGGCACGCCCGGTCCCGTCCGGGCCCCGACCTCCGTTTCCATCTGGAGGGGCCACGACGTCTCGTCTTTCGAGCTCACCGGGCGCCTCCGGTGCGACGCCGACCCCGCCTCCGCCGTCCGCGACATGTGCGTCATTTTCCATTACCTCGACCCGGAGCATTTCGCCTACGTCCACTTCGCCGGCTCGAGCGACGCCGTCCACAACATCATCGGACTCGTCGACGGCGCCGATAGGGTCAAGATCAACGCCGAACCGGCCGGAGCTTCCGTTTTCCGCCTGACCGACCGCGCCTGGCACGCCTTCAAAGTGACCTTCGATCCCCGGACCGGCTGGGTCAGGGCCTACCTCGACGACCTCGATACCCCCATCCTGACCGCCCGGGTCCGGGCCGGCGCCCACGGCCTGGTCGGGGTCGGCTCGTTCGACGACACCGGGGCCTTCGACGACCTCGCGCTACGGGGAAAGAAGTCGTAGGCCGGCCCAGAACGTCATTTCAAGAGAGCGGGTACAGACACATCCTCATCGAGATCGGGCCAGTGGATGCCGATCCCCCCACCGACCAGTCTCCAGTTCTCTCGCTCGGACGGGGCGGCTTTAGCGAGGCGAGGGAACCATTCCAAAGGGATGCCTATGATCCGCCCGTCGGTGAGACGGACATACATCATGTCCCCGTCGAACCGGACCTCGCGGGCCGCGAGAAGTCCCTCTCTATCGGTCGAAATACGCATGCCATTTTTCCTTGAAACGGCCGGCATTTTCGGTCACCAAGTCCCGAATGATGGTCAGTTCAGTCCCTTTATACCCTATTGAACCGACCGCTTCAACCGGGTCCAGCCTGAACTTGGCATAGCCGTTCCCTGACTCTATATGAACATGAGGCGGCTCGTCGCCCTCATTGCTGAAGAAAAAGAACCGATATCCGCGTTTGGTAAGCAGTGTCGGCATGATTTGGCCGGTCGGCACTTTCCTGATAATATGGACGCCGAAATCGCGCGGATCCTCTCATTTCGGCCGAGGAGTACGGTATGGCCTTCAGGAATCCCTTCAAATCCCTTTTCGATCCCTCGTCCGGCGCTGGCTCCGCCGCAGGCGACGCCTGCGTCCTCCTCCAGAGCGACGCCGAGCTCGACGAGGCCATCGCCTCGCGGGACAAGCTCATGGTCCTGTTCTACGCCTCGTGGTGCCCGTTCTCCCAGGCCTTCCTCGCGGTCTACCGCAAGCACGCCGCCGCCGGCGACCCCTGCTACGCCCGCATCGTCGTCGACGACCACCACCCTCTGACCGACAAGTACGGCATCGAGGTCTTCCCGACGGTCCTGTTCTTCGAGAAAGGGGCCCTCGTCCGCCGCCTCGACGGCGTCTATCACCGCGGCATCAGCCGGGACCAGCTCGAGGACTTCGCCCGCCGCTGCGCCGTGAAGTAGGCCCGTGCGCGTCCGCCGAACCGTTCTCCCGGCCCAAGTCCTCGCGGCCGCTCTGGCCCTCTTCGCGATCCTCGTTCCGGCCGGCTGCGCCCGGCGCGCCCCCCGGGCCGTGACCTTCGGGGTCGTCTCCGACTGCCAATTCGCCGCCGCCCCGGCCGCGGGGACCCGCTTCTACGACCGCTCCTGGCTCAAACTCCGCGAGGCCCTGGACGCGTTCAACTCCCGGGGCGTCCGCTTCGTCGTCCATCTGGGCGACCTCATCGATCACGACGCCGCGAGCTACGACCTCATCCTGCCCGTCCTGGCCCATTCCCACGCCCCCGTGCGCCTGGTCATCGGCAACCACGACTACGACATCGCCGCCGGCTTCAAAGCCGGGCTCCTCGAACGCTTGGGCCTCACCCCCGGCTACTACGCCTTCTCGGAAGGGGACTGGCGCTTCGTCGTCCTCAACGGCGACGAGCTCGGCGTCAACTTCCCCAAGGACGAAGGCCTGGCCCGCGAGTCCGACGCCCTGTTCGCCGCCCTCAGAGCCGCCGGCCGCGCCAACGCCACGCAGTGGAACGGCGGGGTCGGCCGGGCCCAGCTGGCCTTCCTCGAGCGCGAGCTCGCCGCCGCGGACCGCAAGGGCCTTCGGACCGTCGTCCTCTGCCATTTCCCCGTCCTTCCCCCGGCCGGGCACAACCTGTGGAACGACGAGGAGGTCGTGGCCCTCCTCGAGCGCCACCCCTCGGTCAAGGCCTATCTCTCCGGGCACAACCACGAGGGCGGGCTGACCGTCAAGAACGGCATCGCCTTCCTGACCTTCGCCGGCATGGTCGAGACGGCCGGCGCCTCCGCGGCCGCGGTCGTCACCCTGACGGCGGACCGGATGACCGTCGAGGGCCTGGGCCGCGAGCCCTCCCGCGCCGTCCCTCTGCGCTGACCGTCCGGCCGGCCTTACGTCCGCCCCCGGCGGTTTGACAGGGAACGGTTATTCTGCAAAAGTAGTTGATAGTTCGTCCGCAAGTCCCTCCGTCCATGAAAGGCCAGACCATGAGACCGTACCGGACCGGCGCCCTGCTCCTGACCGTCGCCCTCGCCCTCGGCTTCCTCGCGGCCTGCTCGGCCGACGAGGAGCCGCCCGTCGAGACCGCCTTCCAGTCCCTCAAGAAGCTCGTCGCGGCCGACGCGGCCGACTACGACACCTTCGGCATCGCCGTCGCCGTCGGCGCCGAGTTCGCCGTCGTCGGCTCTCCCGGCGACGACGACGAGGGCTCCAACGCCGGGGCCGCCTACATCTTCGCCCGGACCGAGGGCGGGACCGACGGCTGGGGCGAGGTCGTCAAGCTCGTCGCCGCCGACGCGGCGGCCGGGGACCTGTTCGGCATCTCCGTCGACATCTCGGGGGACTACGCCGCCGTCGGGGCGGCCTCCGAGGACGGCGCCGGCGTCGACCGCGGCGCCGTCTACATCTTCTACCGCAATCAGGGCGGGACCGACGCCTGGGGCCAGGTGGTCCGCCTGCGGGCTTCCGGCGCCGCAGACGGCGACGACTTCGGCATCTCCGTCGCCCTCGACGGCGATACCCTCATCGTCGGTGCCGAGGGCTACGCCGGGGCCACCGACAAGGAGGGCGCGGCCTACATCTTCGGCCGCGACCAGGGCGGCGCGAACGCCTGGGGCCAGGTCGTCCGCCTCCTCTCCGACGACCCCGGCGACACCGACCAGTACGGCTACAGCGTCGACATCAGCGGCGACATCGCCCTCGTCGGCGCCCCCGGCGAGGACACCGTCGGCGGCAACCGCGGCGCCGTCCGGGCCTACGGGAGGGATTACGGCGGCGCCGACGCCTGGGGCCTGGTCAAGAAGATCGCGCCCACCGACCCCCAGGACAATTCCTGGTTCGGCACCTCGGTCGCCGTCCGGGGGACCCGGGCCATCGTCGGCGCGCCCTGGCACGACGGGGCCGGGACCGACCGCGGCGCCGTCTACGTCTTCGGCCAGGACGAGGGCGGGGCCGACGCCTGGGGCCAGGTGGCGGTCCTGACGGCCACCGACACCCGCGACGACGACCTGCTCGGCCTGGACATCGCCCTCTACGGGAGCTACGTCGTCGCTTCCGCCCCCTACAGCCGGGGCGGCGGCACCGAGCGGGGGCAGGTGTACGTCTTCGGCGAGAACGAGGGCGGCCCCGGCGCCTGGGGCGAGGTCCAGGTCCTGCGGGCCAGCGACGGCTCCAACACCGACCAGTTCGGCGTGTCCGTCGACATCTTCGGCGGCTATATCCTCGGCGGGGCGACCGGCGAGGACGGCAGCGGCACCGACCGCGGCGCGGCCTACCTCTTCAAGGAGATCTAGGGCCCTGCGCTACGACCTGGCCCTGACCTACGACTGGGAGTACGACGAGGACTTCGTCGCCTTGGTGGCCGCGGCCGCCCGCGGCAACGGGCTCGAGGTCCTGACCGTCCCTCCGGCCGGGGCCGCGGCCGCCCTGGAGTCCTTCCGTACCGGCGCCCTCGACTTCCGCGTCCTCCTCGACCGGGCTTCCGGGTCCTCTCCCGACTTCACGGCCCTCCAGGCCCTGGCCGTCGAGCGGGGCCGCGACGTCATCGAGCCGCTGGACCGCTTCCGCTGGGCTTCCGACAAGGCCACCATGCACCTCGAGTTCCACAGCGCCGGCATCCCCACGCCGCACACGGTCATCCTGCCCTCGTTCGCCGAGGCGCCCGGCTATTCGCCCTCACCGGCCGACCTCGTCCCGCTCGGCCGGCCCTTCGTCATCAAACCGGCCAACACGACCGGCGGCAGCATCGGCGTCGTCGTCGACGCCACCGGGCCCGACGATATCCGGGCGGCCCGGCGGGCCTACCCGGCCGACAAATACCTCCTGCAGGAAAAAGTCGTCCCCGAGGCCGGTCCGGACGGGCGGCGGTCCTGGTTCCGGGGCTTCTACGTCCTCGGCGAGGTCCACCTGGCCTGGTGGGACGACCGCACCCATCTCTACGCGGAGCTGCCCTACGACGAGGCCGCCGCCCGCGGCTTCGGTCCTATCTACGCCCTCGTCCGGTCCATCGCCCGAGTCTCGCGGCTGCGGTTCTTCTCGACCGAGGTGGCCCGCGACGTCCGCGGCCGCCTGGTCGTCGTCGATTACGTCAACGAGATCTGCGATATGAGGCTCCGCTCGGCCCATCCCGACGGGGTGCCGGACGCGCTGGTCGGACGGATCGCCGCCCGGCTGGCCGCGCACGTCCGCCGGGCCGCCGCGGCGCCGGAAGCGTTCTAAGGAGGAGGGGACCATGAAGCTCAGAGGCGCGTTGATCGGGCTCGTCCTGGCCGGGATCGTCGTCTACGCCATCTTCTTCACGCCGGCCTCAGGGCGCAAGGGCGGGGTCGAGATCATGGTCGACAAGTACGCCGAGTCCAAGGTCAAGCTGACCGCGGCCAACCTCGAGGCCCTGTCGCGCGAGGTCCTCACGTTCGCCTCGGAGGGGGAGGGCCTGCCGGAGTCGCTCAAGGCCCTGCGGCGCTTCCATCCCACGGCCGGCAGCCTGCCGGACGCCTGGGGCCGGGCCATCCGCTACGAAAAGCTCTCGGACGACGCCTTCCGCCTGAGCTCGGCCGGACCGGACGGGGAGTTCGGCACGGCCGACGACATCGCCAAGGACTACTGAGGGCGCCGGCGCCGGAAGAGGGCCCTGAGCCGGGCCCAGAACGTCAGTCTGGGCGGGGCCTCCTCGATCTCCAGCCGCCCGGCCGTTCGCCGGAACGGGGCCTTGGGCGGGAAATAGGGGGCGTGTCGCAGCAGGGCCAGGTCGTACTCACGGCGCCGCTCGGGATCGCGCAGGGTCTGGAAGGCCTCCTGGACGCGCTCCAGGACCAGGGCCCGCTCGGCTTCCTGGACCAGTCCGTAGAGGGCCAGCGAGCCGTCGCGGTAGGTGGCCAGGGCCGCCTGGTAGGCCTCCCAGATCTCGTCCTGCGAAGCCGTGCGCTCGACAGAGAGCAGCTCGTAGTAGTTCCAGTCCTCGATCCGCTTCAGCATCAGGCGTCCGGGAGGCGGATCTCCGGCGGGGTCCGCAGGGTGAACTCGATCGAGTAGGCCAGCTCCTCGGCGAACTGCCGGATGGCCCGGGCCGCGGCCGCGTCGCGGTGGTCGGCGTAATAGGGGCGCAGGCCGCGGAGGGAGGTGTGGACGTCCTCGTCGTAGGGCACGGCGCCGAGGTACTTCATGTCGACGAGCAGGTACTTGCGGACGACGTCGGCCACGGAGCGGCCGAGCTGGACGTCGCGCTCGTCGCGGGTCTTGTTCATGACCAGGCAGGGCCGGAAGCCGCGCAGGGCCCGGTAGAGGAGCGTCCCGTAGGAGCGGTCGGTCTCCATGAGCGACCGGAAGAAGCCGTAGAGGGACTGGGAGTTCTTCTCGATCTGGTCGAGCATCTTCTGGTGCAGGTCCTGGATCTTGTAGTGGTCCATGTAGAGCTTGAGGACGCGCATGATGCAGGACTTCAGGAATAGGTAGGTGTTCTCGATGGCCGTCGGCTCGGGCGTGGTCACGACCACGCCGGGATTGGCGCTGAGGAAGAAGTCGAGGGTGTTGTAAGAGCTGCCCGTGCCCAGGTCGAGGATGACGTTGGGGGCCTCGAGCTGGCGGAGCTGGCGCAGGAGGCGGAGCTTCTTGTAGTGGTTGAGGTTGGCCACGAACAGGATGTTCTCGGTGCCCTTGACGATCCGCAAACCCCGGAAGGGGGTCTCGATGGCCGCCTCCTCGAGGGTGGCCACGCCGTTGGTCAGGAAGTCGCCGAGGTCGGGGTGCCCGGCCTTGACGCCGAGCAGGGTGTGGAGGTTGGGGGCGCCGAGGTCGGCGTCGACCATGACGACGGGGCGGTCGAGGGAGGCCAGGTGCAGGCCCAGGCTCGCGGCGACGAAGCTCTTGCCCGTGCCGCCCTTGCCGCCTCCGATAGCCCAGATCCGCTTGTCCACGATTCGATTGTTCCTTGGCGCCGAAGGGACAATCTACCACAGGCCCCGGGGGATTTCAAACGGCCCGGCCGCGGGCCGGCGGCTCACGCCGCGGGCGCCTCCGGCGCGACCGTCTTCTTCTTGTTCCAGGCCTTGCGGATGAGCAGGCACATCACCAGGAGCAGGGCCGCGATGAGGACCCGGGCGCCCCACAGGTAGGGCTTGTCCGCCTCGGGCTTGTCCTTCATCAGGAAGGCCTTGACGGCGTCCTGATAGGTCCACATGACGAGAAGGATGAGCAGATAGACCGGCGTGATGTAGGTCATGACGAACTTGAAGAAGCGGGGCACCTTGAGGTCGGCCCCCTTGTGCATCTCCTGCCAGCCCTTCTTGATCTTGAAAACCCAGGAGAAGAGGACGATCTCGATGGCCGCGAAGACGACCAGGCCGAAGGTGCCGGCCCAGAAGTCGAGCTCGTCGAGGAAGCCGAACCGGAAGAAGGCGATGACCATGGCGCTGCAGGCGATGAGCACGGCGAAGACGGCCTTGACCGCCTTCTGCCGCTTCCATTTGAACTCGTCCTCGAGGAAGGCGATGGCCGGCTGGGTCATGGCCACCGACGAGGTGATGCCGGCGATGAAGAGAAGGAAGAAGAACATGCCGCCGAAGATCTGGCCCAGGGGGATCTTCTGGAAGATGACCGGCAGGGCCTGGAAGCCCAGGTTGAAGGCGCCGCCCTGGGCGATGGCCTGGGTCTCGGCCGCGCCGAAGAAGATGACCGCGGCCGGGATGGCGATGGTGCCGCCCAGGATGACCTCGGCGAACTCGTTCGTGGAGGCCGTCGAGAGGCCGTTCAGGGTGATGTCCTGCTTCTCGCGGACGTAGGAGGCGTAGGTGTTGATGATGCCCTGGCCCAGGCTCAGGGTGAAGAAGATCTGCCCGGCGGCCGCCAGCCAGACGGTGGCCGACCCCAGGCGGCTGAAATCGGGGTTCCAGATGAAGCCCAGGCCGGTGGAGATGTTGAGCTCGGGCGCCGTGGGGTCGGGCGTGCCCAAGGTCAGGACCCGGACGACGAGGACGATGCCGAAGATGAACAGGAGCGGCATGCCGTACTTGGCCAGGACCTCGATGCCCTTGGAGATGCCCTTGTAGAGGAAGAAGTAGTTCAGGCCGACGGTGATGGCCCAGAAGACGAGGATGGGCACCATCGAGGAGAAGAACTCGTTCGATTCCAATCCCTGGAAGCCGTGGAGGAAGTGGCCCATGGCCTCGCGGTTGGCGTGTCCGAAGTACTTGCCGGTGATCGAGAACCAGGAGAAGCCCAGGCACCACGACTCGATGAAGTTGTAGTAGATGACGATGAGGAAGGGGATGACGATGCCCAGGGCGCCGAGGTACTTCGACGGGGCCTTCTTCCAGAGCAGGTTGAGCATGCCCGGCGTCGTGCCGTGGCCGTGGGCCCCGCCCATGCGGCCGATCGTCCACTCGACCCACATCATGGGGATGCCGAGGAGCAGGAAGGCCACGAAGTAGGGGATCATGAAGGCCCCGCCGCCGTTGGAGGCGGCCTGGACGGGGAAGCGCAGGAAGTTGCCCAGGCCGATGGCGTTGCCGGCCACGGCCAGGATGAGGCCGATGCGGGAGCCCCACTGCTCGCGGCCGCCGGCCTCGACGACGATCTCGGGTTTCTTGCCGAACAGGACGCGCCGGAAGCAGTAGACGACGAGGGCCAGGATGAAACCCCAACCGAGCGCCAGGAACAGCCATCCGTTGCCGGTCATGCCTTGCGTCATGGGACCTCCTCGAAAAAAGCCGGCCCTTTAGATATCACAGCCGCTCCCCCCTGTCAAAGCCCTCGGGCGGCTTGCTTTCCGGCCCGTTTTCTGCTATTTTAAGACGCCAACCCGAGGAATTCACCGCGAGGAGACGACGCCCGTGGACCAATTCGGTAAGATCGACAGCAAGTACCGCTTCATCATCCTGGCCTCCAAGCGGGCCAAGCAGCTGCTCAAGGGGGCCAAGCCCAAGATCCAGTCCCGCTCCAAGAGCCTCATCCGCATCGCCCAGGCCGAGGTCCGTGAGGGGCTCGTCGAGTACGAGATCATCCCGACCCGCATGGACGACATCCCCGAGCGCGAGGACCGCGTCTTCGTGGGCGGGGGCATCGGCGACGAGGCCGGCGACGGCGACAGCCTGGCTGGCGGCGTCCTGGCCGACGAGCCCGACGCCGTCGTCGACGACGAGACCGAGGACGAAGAGGCCGAGGACGAAGAGGCCGAGGACGAGGACGAGGTCAAGGACGACAAGGACGAATGAGGTCGACGTAGCTCTCGGTGACGAAGTCCGCCCGCCGGACCTTGAGGGCCCGGGCGAACTTGACGATCTCGTGCCTTTCCCCCTCCAGCTCCAGGAAATTGCCGGCCGCCGTCTCGTCGAGGCAGATGGTCAGCCGGTTCTTCCGCAGGACCGTGCGGTGCTTGGCGTAGGCGAACGTCTCCTTGAGGCCCAACGCTTTGAGGATGAGCCGCGTCCCCCGCGGGTCGCGGACCTGGGTCTCGAACTCCTCCCGGACATGGAACGAGCGGGACTTCCGCGGCTCGCCCTTGAAGGTCAAGGTGGCCCGCTTGCCGGCCGAGCGCAGACGAAGGGCCCGGCGCGCGGCCGTCAGGGCGCCCGAGTCGAAATCGTAGAGGACGTCGCGCTCGAGGTGGCGCTCCCGGGATACCTTCGCCCCCAGGCCGAGGAGCCGCTCCTTCATGGCCTTGGGTTCCCCGATCCGGATCTTGACCTCGATCTCCGTCATGCCCGTCCCCCTCTCCCTCAGCGGCTCCGCGTCAGCCCGTAGAGCGTCAGCCGGATGAGCGTCTCCCGGGGCGGCGAATCGGGGAAGGGCTCGATCCGCTCGAGGGCCCGCTCGGTGAACTCCCGGGCCTTGGCCGCGGCGTGGTCGAGGGCGCCGCAATCCGTCAGGAGGCCCAGGACCTCCCGGCGCTCGGCGGCGGCGATCTCCTTGCGGCCGATGAAGGACCGCAGCCGGGCCCGCCCCGCCCGGTCGGCCTTCTTCAGGGCGTGGATGAGGGGCAGGGTGATCCTTCCCTCGGCCAAGTCGGACAGCACGGGCTTGCCCAGGGTCCTGGGGTCCCCGGTGTAGTCGAGCAGGTCGTCGACGATCTGGAAGGTCAGGCCCAGGTTGAGGGCGTAGGCGGCCACGGCCTCCTCCTCCTCGGGGGAGGCCAGGCCCAGGATGGCCCCGATCCGGCAGCAGGCGCCGAACAGGACGGCCGTCTTGGCCTCGACGATGGCCAGGTACTGCGCTTCGGTGATGCGGACGTCGCCGGCCAGGGCGTACTCGTCGAGCTCGCCCTCGATCATGCGGGCCGAGACGTCGGCCAGGAGCCGGATGACGCGGTCGTGGCGCGACTGCAGGGACAGCCCGATGGACTTGATATAGAGGTAGTCGCCGAGCAGGACCGTGATGTTCGGCCCCCACTTGGCGTGGACCGTCTCCCGGCCCCGGCGGACCCCGGCGTTGTCGACGATGTCGTCGTGGATGAGGCTGGCCGTGTGCAGGAGCTCGACGAGCGAAGCCAGGAAGACCGATTCCTCGCTGCCCGGGCTGAACAGCCGCGAGGTCAGGAGGACCAGGGCCGGCCGGAGCCGTTTGCCCTTCTTGCGCAGGACGTAGCGGCTGATCTCGGCCGTCAGGGGGTTGGCCGACCGGCACCAGGACTCGAGGCGGTCCTCGACCCGGTCGAGGTCGGTCCGGATCTCCCGGTAGAGGGAGGACATGTCCTTCCACTTGGGGACCGACGACCAGCGGTCGACGAGCGGCGTCGGGGAGATCATCGCCGGCATCTTATCATCGGGCGGCCGGTTTTTCAAACGGGAACAGGCGGGCGAAGTTGGCCGTCGTGGCCTCGGCCAGGGCCTCGAGGGCGAGGCCCTTCAGGCCGGCCAGGACCTTGGCCGTCTCGACGACGAAGGCCGGCTCGTTGCGCCGGCCCGCGCCCCGGTAGGGGACGGGGGCGAGGTAGGGCGAATCGGTCTCGACGAGCAGGCGGTCGAGGGGCACGCGGGCGGCCACTTCCCGCAGGGCGCCGGCCTTGGGGAAGGTCAGGATGCCGGAGAACGAGACCAGGAAGCCGCGGTCGAGGACGGCCGAGGCCACGTCCCAGTCCTCGGTGAAGCAGTGGAGGACGCCGCCGCGCCCGAAGCGCTCCCCGTCGATGGCGGCGACGACGTCGGCCCCGGCCAGGCGGCTGTGGACGATGGCCGGCAGGCCGGCCCCGCCGGCGAAGGCCAGTTGGCGGCGGAAGGCCTCGCGCTGGCTTTCGGGGGAGGAAAAATCGTAGTGGTAATCGAGCCCGATCTCGCCCACGGCCCGGATGGCGCCGCGGGCGGCCAGGGCCCCGAGCTCGCCGATGTGGGCTTCGGCCAGGTCCTTGGCCTGATGGGGGTGGACTCCGGCCGCGGCCAGGACCGCCGGGAACTCGGACTGGAGGCCGGCGACGGCGGCGAAGCTCGCCGGCCGGGTCAGGTCGGTCGGGCAGAGGACCGCGACGACCCCGGCGGCCTCGGCCCGGCGGACCGCGCCGGCCCGGTCGGCGTCGAACTCGGGGGCGTCGAGATGGGCGTGGGAATCGACCAGGCGGAGGGGCGAAGGTGCCATGGGGAAAAAAAGGGGGGCGCGCGCCGCCGCGGCGCGCGCCCCCCGGGAGATCACTGGGCCATGCGGGGCTTCAGCGAACGGAGCGGGATGGCGCCGTAGCCGACGAGCTTCTGGAGGAAATCCTTGACCGAGAAGGCCTCGCCCTTGAGCTTGCGGTAGTCCTTCTCCATGTCCAGGATCTCCTGGTAGCCGATGTAGGGCATGGCGCCGCGGCCGGGGTTGAGGACGATCTGGTTCCAGCGGTACTCGGCCTCGGCCTTGGTCATGAAGCCGCGGACGGTCATGTACTCGAGGACCTTGTCCTTGGTCCAGGTGCCCTCGTGGACGTTGATGTCCATCTGGAAGTCGATGACCGTCTTGAGCATGAGCTTGAGCTGGTTGAGGCGCATGCGCAGGTCGTAGTTGCCGTAGCCGCTCTCCATGAGGGTGTCCTCGAGGAAGATGGGCCAGCCGTTCAGGAGCCCCTGGTTGGCGGCCATGCGCTTGATGATCGAGGGGTCCTTGTGGGTGAAGAAGGCGGCCGCGAAGGGCCCGGGGAAGATCTTCTGGACGGCCATGAAGTCCATGTAATAGTTGTTGTATTCCTCGAGGAAGGAGGCCGTGTCCTCGGCCGACCAGCCGTCGGGGATGGGCTTGACGAACAAGGTGTAGGGGCCGGAGGCCTCGAAGGCGCCGGGGGTCATCAGGCGGGTCCAGCTGCCGTCGGCGCAGAAGGCGGGCATAGGCTCGATGGCCAGGTCGGCGTCGGGCAGGTTCATCAGGCCCTGCTGCTGGATGAAGCCCTTGAGGTTGGCGGCGGCCGTTTTGATGCGGTCGATGAAGCCGTCCTTGGCGACGTGGTCGCCCTTGATCTTGTCGAGCACGCCCTGGATGACGATATTGCGGGTCTGCTCCTCGCCTTTGGTCCGCCCCAGCTGCTCGATGTCGATGTGGGGGTACATGATCTTGTAGAACGGGATGCAGACGAGGAACATCTCGCGGCGGATGTTGTTGAAGTCGGCCAGCGAGCGCTGGACGACCTCCTCGAGGATGGGCAGGTTGCCCTGGGTCTTCATCCGCAGCGTCCGCAGATGGGCCTCGGGCATGCGGAAGTTGCCCGTGGACTTGGCCAGCAGGTCGCCCTTGAGGTAGCGCTGCCAGTCCTCGAGGGCCGTGACGGCCTTGGCCAGCTCGGCCTGGAGGGCCGGGGCGCCGCCGGAGAGCTTGGGGACCTCGACCCGGTAGAAATCGAGGATGGCGGGCATCTGGTCGATGGCCGCCTGGGTGTACTCCTGGGGCGGCGTCTTGAGGTTGTCCTTGGCCCGCTTGACCAGGCCGGGGATGAGCTTGGCCCGGGCCGTGGCCGAGGCGACGCCGGCGGCCCCGTTCTTGACGAGCAGGCTGCGCAGCGACTGGACGAACAGCTCGTTGTACATGAGCGGGTTGTCCTCCCAGGGGAGGATGTACTGGAGCTTGAGGAACTCGAGGTCGAGGAAGTCGAGGTACATCTCGTGCTCGAGCTGCATGTCGGCCGAGAGCTTGGTCTTGTCGATCTTGGAGACCAGCTCCTGATTGAAGCCGTCCAGGACCTCGTTGAACTTGTCCAGGGCGCCTTCGGACGGGTCCTCGAGCTTGTCGTTGTACTTGGTGAAGCCCTGGACCGTCCCGGCCGTCGGGAAGAACTTGAAGTAGGCGTCCCAGAAGGTGTCCTGGAACTTCTTGAATTTGGCGTCCTCGGGGCTCTGGGCCAGGAGGGCGCCGGCGCCGCAGGCCAGCACGAGCAGCGCGGCCAGGGCGATGGCTGTCTTTTTCATGGGTTCCTCCTCACGAACATCTCGCAAATCCTAGCATACAACTTCCGTCCCTGACAAACCCTTTTTCGACCCTCTTGTATATGAAGCGGGATGAGCGTTCTCACCACCGGACCAGGGCCGAAGCCCAGGTGAAGCCCGACCCGAAAGCGGTCAGGGCGACCAGGTCGCCGCGCTTGATCCGGCCGGCCTTGACGGCCTCGTCGAGCGCGATGGGGATGGAAGCGGCCGTCGTGTTGCCCAACCGGTCGATGTTGCGGATGACCTTCTCGACCGGGATCTTGAGCCCCTTGGCCACCATCAGGGAGATGCGGTCGTTGGCCTGGTGGGGGATGAGGTGGTCGACGGCGTCGATGGTCAGGCCGTTGGCCGCGAGGGCGGCCCGGACGGCCTCGGGCATGCGCTGGCAGGCGTTGACGAAGACGGTCCGGCCGTCCATCTTGGGGAAGAACCGGCCCTCCTCGAAGAAGGGCGGCTGGAAGGTCGGCGAGTCCTTGGAGCTGGGCTTCTCCATCCACAGCTGGGAGACGAAGTTCCCGTCGGCGTAGAGGTGGGTCGACAGGACGCCCCGGCCGTCGTCCGCGGCGTGGGGCTCCAGGATGACGGCCCCGGCCCCGTCGCCGAAGAGCACGGACATGTCCCGGCCCCGGTCGGAGAAGTCGAGATTGGTCGACTGGACCTCGGCGGCCACGAGGAGGATGCGCTTGTACGTGCCGGCCTTGATGTACTGGTCGGCCGCGGACAGGGCGTAGAGGAAGCCGCTGCACTGGTCGCGGACGTCCAGGGCGCCGATCGGGCCGAGGCCGAGCTTGGCCTGGACGAGGACGCCGATGCCCGGGAAGTAGTGGTCGGGCGACAGCGTGGCGGCGACGATGAAGTCGATGGTCGACGGGTCGACGCCGGCGTCGGCGATGGCCCTCCGGGCGGCCTCGGCGGCCAGGTCGGAGGTGCCGACCCCCGCGTCGACGTGGTGCCGCTCGAGGATGCCGCTGCGCTCGCGGATCCACTCGTCGGAGGTGTCCATGAGCTTCTCGAGGTCCTTGTTGGTAACGACGCGCGGGGGGACGTAGTGTCCGGTGCCGGTGACGACAGTTCGAACGGGCATGTCTGTACTCATTATAGAGGAACCCTCCCGGAATTTGAAATGGCGGGCGTCGCCGCCCGCATCACAGCAGGCCCTTCCAGAGATACCAGGCGATGGTCTCGCCCAGCCCCTGCTCCAGGGTGAACCGGGTCTCGAAGTCCAGCTCACGGCGGGCCTTGGAGACGTCGGCGACCCAGGCGTTGGGCTTCATCTGCTTGAATTTGCTGACGTTATAGAGAGCGCTGCCTGTTCCGAAGGCCCGGCCGAGGCCCTCGGAGGCGGCCGAGGCCAGATAGGCCGTCCACAGGGGCAGGCGGACGCGGACCGTCCGTTTCCCCAGAAGCCCGGCCGCGATGCGGCCGATGTCCTCCCAGCCGCAAGGGCGGCCGTCGGCGACGTTGAAGATCTCCCCGCTCGGCCGCCGGGGGTCGCCGGCCAGGACGGCGGCCCGGACGGCGTCCCGGGCGTAGACGAGGCTCAGGGCCTTGCGGCTGCCGAGGATGGGCTGGACGCCCCGCTTGATCCAGCGGAAGAATTCCAGGAAATCCTCGTCGCGGGGGCCGTAGACCGCGCCCGCGCGCAGCAGGACCACGGAGTAGCGGTCCCTGTATTTGAGGACCTCGGCCTCGGCCTGGAGTTTGCTCTCGCCGTATTCGGAGACCGGGCGGGGCGGGTCGTCCTCCCGAACTCCGCCGATGCCCTCGGACGGCCCCGCGGCGGCCAGGCTGCTCAAGTGGACGAACCTCAGAGGCCCGGCCTGGCCCTCGAGGGCCCGGAGGAGATTTGCCGTGCCGTCGCGGTTTACAGTATAATATTCGTCCGGTTTATGCGTTTTGGTCAGTCCGGCCAGGTGATAGACGCAAGTCAGGCCGGAAGGCAGGGCGGGGATGTCGCCGAGGTCCCCGGCGAGGGGCCGGACGCCCTCCACACCCTCGAGCCAGCGGAGGCGCGACGGGTCGCGGACCAGCGCGTAGACCTCGGCCCCGCCGGCCTCGACGAGCCGCTCGACGAGGTGGCTCCCGAGGAACCCCGTTCCTCCGGTGACGAGGATTTTCATGCCCGGGATTGTATGAGATTCGGACCCGGGGGTCAATGAGGCCGCCGCGGCCGCCCGCCCCGGGGGCAAAGGAGACGCGCGTGGACATTCGCGACAAGGGGCGCCGCATCGCCCTCGCCGCCCTGCTCCTCCTCGCGGCCGCCGCCGCGGCCGAGGCGGTCACCATGACCATGCCCCTGTCCCAGGTCAAGCCCGGCATGAAGGGCCGCGGCAAGAGCGTCTTCCAGGGCCGGGCCATCGAGGAGTTCGAGGCCGAGATCCTGGGCGTGCTCGTCAACAACGCCCCCAAGCGGAGCGTCATCCTGGCCCGGCTCAAAGGCAGAGGCCTGGAGTCGACCGGCATCATCCAGGGCATGAGCGGCAGCCCCGTCTACGTCGAAGGCAAGCTCATCGGCGCCGTCGCCTACGGCTTCAGCTTCTCCAAGGAGCCCATCGCGGGCATCACGCCGATCGAGGAGATGCTGGCCGTCGACCGGGCCCCGGCCGCGCCCCGGACGGCCCCCGTCACCGCGCCGGCCCTGCGCGACGGCCTCGGCCAGGAGGAGCTCTCGGTCGATTTCCGGGCCGCGTTGGCCGCCCGTCCCGCCGGAGACGCCTGGGCCGCGGGCCTGGCCCCGCTCGAGATGCCCCTGGTCGTCAGCGGCCTCTCGGCCGGCGCCCTGGAGCGGGCCCGGTCCCTGTTCGCCTCCCTGGGCTTCCGGGCCGTCCGGGCCGGGACGTCCGGACAGCTCCCGCTCGCGCCGGCCCCGGCCGGGCCGTCGGTCCGCGAGGGCGACGCCGTCGGCATCCAGCTCGTCGGCGGCGACCTCGACATCTCGGCCGTAGGCACGGCGACCTATGTGGACGGCCGCAAGGTCCTGGCCTTCGGGCATCCCCTCTACAACCTCGGCGCCGTCGAATACGGGCTGACCCAGGCCGAGGTCATCGCGGTCATGCCCAGCCTCGAAAGCTCCTTCAAGCTGGCCTCGCCCGGCCCGGTCATCGGCCGGTTCACCCAGGACCGGACGGCGGGGGCCCTCGGCGAGGTCGGCGTCCTGCCCAAGACCATCCCGCTCAATATCTCCCTGCAGACAGCGCCCGGCGTCCGCCAGGACTTCAAGCTCCGCCTGGCCGCCGACCGCTTCCTGACCCCGGCCCTGGTCAACATCGCCGTCTCGAGCCTGGTCACGAGCGAGCAGCGCAGCCTCGGCGACATCTCCCTCGAGTTCGACGCCGACGTCTTCCTCGACAAGGGCGGCCTGAGCGTCCACCTCGAGGACCTGTTCACGGGTAGCTACGACAACCCGCCCGTCAGCCTGTCGGGGCTCCTGGCCGCCGTCGTCCACTACCTGATGAACAACGAGTTCAAGGACGTCGGCGTCTTCCGCATCGACCTCAACGTCCGGGCCGTCGAGGAGGCCCGGACGGCGACGCTCGAGAGGGTCCTGCTCGACAAATACGAGGTCTCGCCGGGCGAGCCCATCCGCCTGCAGGCGTTCTACCGGACGCCGAAGCAGGAGGGCCTGATGGAGGAGGTGACGGTCCTGGCCCCGGCCCTGCCGGCCGGGACCGAGTTCCAGCTCCTCGTCGGCGACGCGGCCTCGATGCAGCAGGTCGAGCGGGCCCAGTACCGGGTCCAGGAACTCGTGCCGCGCGGCCTGGAGCAGCTCGTCCGGCTCCTGAGCAACCTGCGCAAGAACAACCGCATCTATTTCCGGCTCATGGCCCCCAAGCCGGGCCTGTTCCTGAAAGGCGAGGAGCTGCCCAACCTGCCGCCGACGCTGAAGTCGATGTTCGCCTCGCCGCGGGCCTCGGCCGCCGGGCCGACCGAGATGACCCGCTCGACCCTGGCCGAGTACCAGCTG
Source organism: uncultured Eubacteriales bacterium (assembly GCA_964523615.1). Classification (GTDB taxonomy): domain Bacteria; phylum Acidobacteriota; class Aminicenantia; order Aminicenantales; family Saccharicenantaceae; genus RBG-16-66-30. The sequence goes on from CAZFZU010000033.1 coordinate 19,838, forward strand.
CCCGTCGCCTACGCCTTCAAGGGCGGGGCGGCCATTCCCGTCCGGATCCGCAAGTAGGAGGACCTCCATGCGCCCGACCACCCCGTTCGCGGCCGCCGCCGCGCTTCTCGTCCTGGCCTCCTCGCTCGGGGCCGTCGTGCCCCAGAAATGGGAGCTGAGGACCCGCGAGGACTTCCTGAGGGGCAAGTTCGACGGCGTCTCCGTCTCGTCCGAGGGCACGCTGTCCCTGGCTCCCAAGGAGGAGCGGATCGCGGCGCCACAGGAGGAGTTCTACATGTCCGCCCTCCCGGCGGCCGACGGCGCCGTCTTCCTCGGCACGGGCCACGGCGGCAAGGTCTACCGCGTCGCCAAGGACGGCAAGGCCGAGCTGTGGTTCCAGGCCGCCGAGATGGACGTCACCAGCCTCGTCCAGGACCGCAAAGGGGTCCTCTACGCCGCGACCTCGCCGAACGGCCGCATCTACAAGATCACGGACAAGGGCAAGGGCGAGCCGTTCTTCGACCCGGCCGAGAAGTACGTCTGGGACCTCCTGTTCATGGACTCGGGCGAGCTGTGGGCCGCGGTGGGGGAGAGCGGCGGCATCTACCGGGTCTCGCCGCTCGGCGAGGGCCGGATGTTCTTCAAGGCCGCCGAGAACCACGTCCTCTGTCTCGAGCGGACGGCCGCCGGCGATGTCGTCGCGGGCAGCGGCGGCAACGGCGTCGTCTACCGCGTCGGCGCGGACGGCCGGGCCGCGGTCCTCTACGAGACGCCCTACGAGGAGGTCCGGGGCCTGGCCCTCGACCGCGACGGCCGCGTCTACGCCGCGGCCTCGGGCACGCCGACCCGGGTCCGGAAGGACGAGCGGGCCGACGAGCCCGTACGGCTCGACGCCGAAGTCGTCCTCACGGTCAGCGCCACGGGCGGCGCCAGCCGGCCGTCGACCGCGGCCGGCCCGGCCGGCGCGGGAGCGGCCGCGGCCCGGGACGGCGGGGCCCTCTTCCGGATCACGCCCGAGGGTCTGGCCAAGCGGCTGTGGAGCTCGGAGGACGAGATGGTCTATACCCTGCTCTGGCGGGAGGCCGAGGGCCAGGTCCTGTTCGGGACCGGCGGGCAGGGCCGGATCTACGCCGTCGACCGGGAGGAGCGGGTGTCCCTGCTCCTGCAGCAGAGCTCCGAGCAGGTCTATCAGCTGGTGCCGCTCGACGGCCGGATCTACGTCCTGTCCAACAATCCCTGCTACCTCGGCCTGCTGCAGCCGGAACAGCGCTTCAGCGGCGAGTACGTCACGCCCGTCCTCGACGCCCGGACGCTGGCCTCGTGGGGCCGCCTGACATGGCAGGCCGCGGTGGCCGCCGGGGCCTCGGTCCAGCTCCAGAGCCGGAGCGGCAACACCGGCGAGCCCAACGCGACCTGGAGCGACTGGTCCCCGCTCTACGTCAAGGCGGAAGAGCCCGTTCTTAGCCCCCGCTCCCGCTACCTCCAGGTCAAGGTCCTGCTGCGGACCCAGACCGGCAAGACCTCGCCGGTCTTCGACCGCCTGACGGTCTTCTACCTGCAGGCCAACGTCGCGCCGGCCGTCACGCGGCTCGAGCCCCTGCGTCCGAACGAGGTCTACCTGAAGCTCCCCGACCAGGAGGACGTCATCCTGGGCGCCGAGCGGCGCGCCCCGCTGGCGCCGGCCAAGAAGGACGACGCGCGCATGGGGCTGGCCTACCGCAAGTCCGAGCGCAAGGGCTTCCAGACCTTGGTCTGGGACGCGGCCGACGAGAACGGCGACACGCTGAAGTACGCCCTGGCCATTCGGAAGGAGGGCGAGGCGGAATGGCGGGCGCTCGAAACCGATTGGACCGAGCCGCTCTACGCCTTCGACACCCTGTCGTTCCCCGACGGCACGTACGCGCTGCGGCTGACGGCCAGCGACGCGCCGTCGAACCCGCCCGGGCTGGAGCTCGCGTCGGACAAGACCCTGCCGGCCCTGGTCATCGACAACTCCCTGCCCGCCGTCAAGGGCTTCACGGCCGCCCGCAACGGGGCGGCCCTCGACGTCGCCTTCCAGGCCGAGGACGCCTACTCGTCCATCGAGGAGGCCCAGGTCCTGGTCCGCCCGGGGGAGTGGCGGGTCGTCTTCCCGTCCGACGGCATCGCCGATTCCCGGACGGAGTCGTACAAGTTCTCGCTCAAGATCCCGGCCGGGGCGGAGAACCAGGTCACAGTCCGGGTCCGGGACAGCTTCGGGAACGTCGGGGTCTTCCGCCAGAATTTCTGAGGCGGGGACGGGCCTAGGACCGGCCGAGGTACTTGTCGTCGCGCGTGTCGACGCGGATGGTGTCCCCTTCCTTGATGAACTCCGGCACCTGCACGGTCGCGCCGGTCTCGAGGACGGCGGGCTTATAGAGGGCGGTCTTGGTGGCGCCCTGGAGCCGCGGCTCCGTGCTGGTGACCTTGAACTCCATGGTGCTGGGCAGGTTGACGCCGACGGGGCTGCCGTCGAACATCTCGACCTCGATGACCGTGTTGGGCTTGAGGTACTTGACGCTGTCGCCGATGGCCTCGGCCGTCAGGGTGACCTGCTCGTAGTTCTCGAGGTTCATGAAGACGTAATCGCCGCCCTGCTCGTAGAGGAATTCCATCTCGATCTCGTCGAGGCGGGCCTGCTCGAGGCGCTCCTCGGAGCGGAAGCGGTGTTCGGTCTGGGAGCCGTTCTGGATGTTGCGGAGCTTGGTCTGGACCATGGCCTTCCAGCGGCCGGGCGTGATGAGCTGCATCTCCATCACCCGCCACAGGGCGCCGTCCATGATGATGATCATGCCTTTGCGGATCTGGGTCGCGTCGATCATTGGGGCCTCCGAGGGGTCGGGCGCCGGCAGGCGTCCGTCAAGCCGCCTATTTTACCACACTCGTCAAAGCCTCGCATCGGACCGCGCCGCAGGCCGCTGGGGGGCTCGGAGATCGCCTCCTCTCGCTGGGCTGATCTTTCACGCCGTTCCGTTCGACGGGTTCGGCGACAAAACAACTCGCTCGGCTTGCGCTCAGCCTCGCTCAAACACGTTTTGTCGGTTTCCAGGGAAACTGCCCTCACCCCTCTCCGGAACGGCTAGATCAGCCCTGATGCTCGCTCCGGCGACCTCCTCGTCCCCTTTCTGCGGCCGACGAAGAGATCGATGCCCTTGTGTTTAGATTATCAAAGCCCATTACCCAAGTTGCTTTCAGATTCTGTTTCTTTTATATAAGGTCATGAAAGAACGAGAACGAACATGATGCGTGTGAGCCGAGCGATGGTGATAACGCTGGCGTTGACGGCCGCGGCCGGCTGTCAGCGGCGGACGGAGGGGAGCATGGTCGATCTGGCGCTGGTGAACGGAAAGGTCTGGACGGGCGACGCGGCCCAGCCGTGGGCCGAGGCCGTGGCCGCCCGCGGGGACCGGATCTGCGCCGTCGGGACGACGGCCGAGGTCCGCGCCCTGACGGGACCGGGGACCGCGCTCGTCGACCTCGGCGGCGCCCTCGCGCTGCCGGGCTTCATCGACAGCCACACCCACTTCCTGGCCGGCGGCTTCGCCCTGAAGAGCATCCAGCTCCGGGATGTCGCGAGCCGGGCGGAGTTCGTCGCCCGCGTCGCGGCCAAGGCCCGCGAGCTCGGCCCGGGCCGCTGGATCCTGACCGGCGACTGGGACCACCAGCAGTTCGACCCGGTCGAGCTGCCGCGGCGGGACTGGATCGACGCCGTGACGCCCGAAAATCCCGTCTGCGTCAATCGCTTCGACGGGCACATGGTCGTGGCCAACAGCTTGGCGCTCAAGCTGGCCGGCATCACCAAAGACACGCCGGTGCCGCCGGGCGGCGAGATCGAGAAGGACGCCGTCACGGGCGAGCCGACCGGCATCCTCAAGGACACGGCCATCGACCTCGTTCTGGCCAAGGTCCCCGAGCCGTCGTTCACCGAGAAGCTCGAGGCGGCCGAGGCTTCGGTCCGTCACGCGGCCGAGAACGGCGTCACCTCGGTCTCCGAGATGGCCGACGCGTCCAGCTTCGAGGTCTTCCAGGAGCTCCTGCGGCGGGGCCGGCTGACGACGCGGGTCAACCTCTACGTTCCGATCACCGAGGTGGGGACGCTGGCGGCGCTCCGGCTCAAGTCGCCGTTCGGCGGTCCGGTCCTCAAGCTGGCCGGGCTCAAGGGCTTCGTCGACGGCTCGCTCGGCTCGGGCACGGCCTTCTTCTTCGAGCCCTACACGGACGAACCGGGGAACGCCGGCCTCCTCAACGGCCACATGTTCCCCGCGGGGATCATGGAGGAACGCATCCTCGCCGCCGACCGGGCCGGGCTGCAGGTGGCCATCCACGCCATCGGCGACCGGGCGAACAGCCTGCTCCTCGATATCTTCGAGAAGGCGGTCCGGGAGAACGGGCCGCGCGACCGGCGCTGGCGCGTCGAGCACGCCCAGCACATGCGGCCGGCCGACATCGCCCGATTCGGGAAACTGGGATCGGTCGCCGCGGTCCAACCTTATCACGCCATCGACGACGGCCGCTGGGCCGAGACCAAGATCGGGCCCGAGCGGGTCAGGACGACGTACGCCTTCGAGTCGCTGCGGCGGGCGGGCGCGGTGCTGGCCTTCGGCTCGGACTGGACGGTCGGGCCGCTCGAGCCCATCCTGGGCATCTACGCCGCCGTGACGCGGCGGACGCTCGACGGGAAGAACCCCGGCGGCTGGGTGCCGTCCGAGAAGGTCCCGCTCGAGGAGGCCGTCCGGGCCTATACCGTCAACGGGGCCTGGGTCGAGTTCGCCGAGGCCGACAAAGGGACGATCGCGCCGGGCAAGCTGGCCGACCTGGTCGTCCTCGACCGGGACATTTTCGCCGTCCCGCCGGAAAAGATCGGCGACGCCCGGGTCCGGCTGACCGTCTTCGACGGCCGCGTCGTCTTCGGGAAGGACCGGTGAGCGTGGCCCTGTTCCCGGCCGAGCCGGGCCGCATCGGCACGGACGAGTCGGGCAAGGGCGACTTCTTCGGGCCGCTCGTCATCGCCGCCTTCTTCATGCCCGAGGGGCAGGAGCGCGTGCTGGCCGAGCTCGGGGTCAAGGACTCCAAGCGGACCTCGGACGCCCGCTGCCTCGAGCTCGCCGCGACCCTCAAGCGCGGCTACCCCTATCACTCGGTCGTGACCGTCGGACCGGAGAAGTACAACGAGCTGTGGGCGAAGCTCCGCAATCTCAACCGGCTGCTGGCCTGGGGGCACGCCCGGGCCATCGAGAACGTCCTCGAGCGGGTCCCGGCCGGGAAGGCCGTGACGGACCAGTTCGGCGACGAGAAGTTCGTCCGCAGCGCCCTGCTCCAGAAGGGCCGGGAGATCGAGCTCGTCCAGATGCCGCGGGCCGAAGAGGACCCGGCCGTGGCCGCGGCCTCCATCCTGGCCCGGGCCGAGTTCCTGACGCGGCTGCGGGCCCTCGCGCGGGAGGTCGGCGCGGACCTGCCCAAGGGCGCTTCGGACCTGGTCGAGGCGGCGGCCGTCAAGCTGGTGAAAGCGAAAGGGCCGGACATCTTGGAGCGGGTGGCCAAGACCCACTTCAAGACGACCGTGCGGGTCCTGGCCGCGGCCGGGGTGAGCCGGCTCGTCTGACATGGTCGTCCTGGCCAAGATCGGGCTCGTCCTGGCCCTCCTGCTCGTCCTCATCCGTCTCAAATGGGACTTGGGCCTGGTCCTGTTCCTCGACTCGGCGCTGGCGGCCGTGCTGTTCGGCATGGGGCCGGCCGCCTTCGGGCGGGCCGTGTGGGGCGGGGCGGTCTCGTGGCCGACCTTCGAGCTGGCGGCCATCGTGGTCCTGGTCCTCTACCTCGGCGAGTTCCTGCAGTCGAGCGGGGCCTTCCGGAGCATGGTCGACGCGCTGAAGAACCTCGTCCGCGACGACCGGCTCATCCTGGCCATCCCTTCGGCCTTCATCGGGCTGCTGCCGATGATGGGCGGGGCCATGATGGGGGCGCCCATCGTCGACGAGGCGGCCCGGCGCTGGAACGTGCCGGCCGATTGGAAGACCTTCTACAACTACTGGTTCCGCCACGTCTGGGAATACGGCTGGCCCCTCTACCTGAGCGTCATCATGGCCTCGGCCATCTTTCGTGTGCCGGTCTGGAAGATCGGTCTCTACCAGGGGTTCTACAGCCTGGTCGCCATCGGGGCGGGGCTCGTCCTCCTGTTCCGCAAGCTGCCGCGCCTGCCGCGCGAGCGGGAGGGGAACGGCACGTGGCGGGACGCCGCCCGGGTCGTGCTCAGCATCTGGCCCATCGTCCTGACCATCGTCCTCATCTTCGCCTTCCGGCTGAACATGCTCATCGCCCTGGCCGTCGCGGCGGCGCTGACGCAGGTCGCGGCGCGGCTGGACCTCAAGGGGCGCTGGGCCGTCGTGGCCCGGGGCTTTTCGGCCCGGACGGTCTGGCTGACCGTGGCGGTCATGATCTTCAAGCGCGTCCTGGAGGACTCCGGGGCGCTCGAGGCCGTCGTCAGGGCCGTCCCGCCTCACGGCGCGTCGGCCTACGCCCTCCTCTTCGCGGCGCCGTTCCTGGTCGGGCTGCTGACGGGCGTCAATCAGGCCTACGTGGCCATCGCCTTCCCGCTCCTCGTGCCCATCGTCGGGTCCGGGGCGCCGGACATGGTCCTGCTGACCTTCGCCTTCGTCAGCGGCTTCGCCGGCATCCTCCTGTCGCCGGCCCACCTCTGCCTGGCCCTGACGGCCGAGTACTTCAGGGCCGACCTGCGCGCGGTCTACCGCATCCTCGTCGGCCCGGTGGCCGCGGTGTTCGCCTTCGCCCTCCTCGAGCTGATCCTCTTCCGCGTCCTTTGACCGTTCACTTGCCGTTGTAAAGGACGCCCTTGCTCAGCCACTCCGGGGCCGGCGCGCCCTTGAGGTAGTGGTCGAAATATTCCTTCATCTTGATGGAGTAGTCGAGCTTGTTGGCGTACTTCTGGGGATGGTGGGGCTCGCCGCGGTACTGGAGGAAGACGCAGTCCTTGCCCAGCCGCCGCATGGCCAGGTAGAGCTCGACGCTCTGGGTCCAGGGCACGGCCCCGTCCTCGTCGCCGTGCATGAGGAGCAGGGGGGTCCGGACGCGGTCGGCGAAGAAGACCGGGGAATTCTCCCAGAAGAGCGCAGGCCTCTCCCACAGGCTGCCGCCGATGCGGCTCTGCTGTTTCTCGTACTGCATCTGCCGGGCCACGCCGGACTCGTAGCGGATGCCGCTGTAGGCGCTGGTCATATTGCCCACGGCCGCGCCGGCGATGGCGCAGGCGAAGAAGTCGGTCTGGGTGACGACGTAGGCCGTCCCGTAGCCGCTCCAGGAATGGCCGTGGAGGCCGATCCGCGCCGGATCGGCGACGCCCATGTCGACGAGCTTCTGAGCGCCGGGGACGAGGCACTTGACCTCGGATGGCCCCGGGAGCCCGACCTCGAAGCGGACGTCGGGCAGGAAGACGGCGTAGCCGTTGCTGGCGTAGAACGGGAAGCAGGGCCGGTGGTTGACGACGACTTGGTTGAACTCGTGCAGGCGCTGGGAGAACAGCTCGTAGAAATAGACGATGACGGGATAGCGCCGGCCCGGCTCGTAGTTGCCGGGCTTGATGAGCACGCCCTGGAGCGGGACCCCGCCGGCGCTCGTCCATTCGACGAGCTCGGCCGTCCCCCAGGCGAAGTCCTCGATCTGGGGATTGAGGCCGGTGAGCTTGCGGGGCGAGCCGAGGTCGGTCCCGGCGGCCCAGAGGTCGGGGAACTCCTCGTAGCTCTCGCGGGTGTAGAGGAGAGTGTCGCTTCTCTTGGCCTTGGCCACGACGGTGAACTTGCGCGGTTCCTCGAGGAGCGCCGTGACTCCCGGGGTCCCGGCGCGGGCGGTCCAGAAACCCTCGCTCTTGTCGCGCTCGTCGGAAGCGCTCAGCAAGAGCCGTTCGTTCCTGGCGAAGCCGGGCGCGTCGGGATCGAGACGGACGACCCGGAACCGGGTCCGCGCCGCGCGGCCCTCGCCCTTGGTCAAGTTGACGGCCCGGCCCGAAGGGACCTCGAACCGCCAGACGTCGAACTTGTCGTAGACGAGGACGGCCGAGTCGTCGGCCAGCCACCCGGCGACGCCGTATCCGGCGGGCTCGTCCGGCGTGTCGTGGTCCTCGTCGGCGAAGGGGACGCCGAGCCCGGCCGTCAGGTTCCGGCTCTTGCCGCCGGCCACGTCCCAGAGGTGCCAATCCCCCCGCTCGTAAAAAACGACGGCCTTGCCCCCGGGGGACAGGCTGGGCCGTCCGGCGTGCCGGGCGATGATCTTCTTGCGGGCGCCGTCGGCCAGGTCGACGAGATAGACGTCCCGGTAGTCGCCGTCCCAGGTGACCTCCTTGCGGTAGGGGACATCGGAGGTTCCGAGGACATGACGGGCCTGGTCGCCCGTCTCGACCTGGGGAAGGTCGCCGTCGGCCAGGGCGACGAAGCGGCCGGTGTCGGCGTGGAGGACGGCCGCGTAGGTCTGGTCCTTGAGGCGGCTCCAGATCTTCTTCTGATGCGAGTTGATGAACGGATCGTTCCAGTGCCAGACGTCGACCTCGCGCTTGGCCAGGATGGCGTCCCGGTCGTAGAGGTCGACGGGGGCGGGCTGGCCCTCCGTCTTCTCCGGCTCGGCCGGGTCCTCCATCTCCGCCGGTTTCAGGCCGAAGAACAGGCGCTTGCCGTCTTTGCTCCAAGTGAGCTCGTTCTTGGCCGGGATGATCCATCCCTTGGGAGGCGCGCCGGCGCCCACGGCCTCGAAGGCCCGGCCCGCCGCCGCGTCCCAGCGCCACAGCGAGCACGACCGGACCCGGGCCTTGTCGTCCTGGAGGCCGGCGACGAAGGCCAGGCGGGCGCCCGTCTCCGACCAGGACAGGTTCCGGTAGGACCCACGCTCGGCCCGATGGAGGGAGGTCTCGGGCTGCCCGGGCTTGCCCAGGTCGCGGAGGAAGACGCCGTTGGCCTTTCCGTCGGGATGGGCGGCCGCGTAGGCCAAGTGCGAGGAGGCCTTATCGAAGGCGAACGACGTCACGAGGGCCGTCCGGGCCTCTTCGCCCGTGGCCAGTCGCCGGAGCACGAGGTCGGCGCCGGTCTCCAGCGCGGCGGCCTTGGCTTCGGGCTTCGTTTCGGGCTTGGCTTCCTTCTTGTCTTCTTTGGCCATCAGGACGGCCAGCCAAACCCCGTCCTCGGAGAAGGCGAAGCGGTCGACGCCGGCCGTCTCGTGGACTTTCCCCGACTCGAGGTCGACCAAGGCCAGCCCCGGCTTGGGCCTGTCTTTGGCGGCCTTCTCGGCCTCCTCGGCCTTGGGCAGGACGGTGAAGGCCGCCCAGCGGCCGTCGGCCGAGAGGACGGGCCGCGAGCCGCGCGGGACGGCGTGGGTCCGGCCCGTCCGGACGTGGACGGCCATGCCTTCGCCGTCCCCCCGGTCGGGCTGGGAAGCGAAGGCCACCCACTGGCCGTCCTCCGAGATAACGGGGTTCCGAAGGTGGCGGAACTTCATCATGTCGGTGAACGTCAGGGCCTTCTTGGCCTGGGCGAGAAGGGCCGGTCCGGTCAGGGCCAGCACAAGGACGAGGGCGATGCCGGTGAGCGGCGCGCGGCCGGATCTGCGAAGCGACGTCATGGGGACCTCCTGGCGCGATTCACCGGGATTCTATCCGGGCCGGCGCGCGCCGTCAAAACGAATTCCCGTCCGGGCGCGGGCCGCGCGGGCGGGGTTGACTCCCGCTCGCGGCCGGACTATCCTCGCCCCATGGCCAAGAAGTGGTACGAAGCGCTGTTCACCGACTACGCCGAGATCTACGACAAACAGGTCTTCACCCAGGGCACGCTAGGGGAGTGCGATTTCATCGAGTCCGAGATCGGCGGCGACAGGTCCGTCCCCATCCTGGACATCGGCTGCGGCACGGGCCGGCACGCGATCGAGCTGGCCCGGCGCGGCTACCGGGTGACGGGGATCGACCTGTCGCCCTCGCAGATCGAGCGGGCCCGAGCCAAAGCCGAGGCCGCGGGAGTCGCCGTCGACTTCCGCGTCGGCGACGCCCGGGCCCTGCCCTTCCAGGGCGAGTTCGGCCTGGCCGTCATGCTCTGCGAGGGCGGCTTCGCGCTCATGGAGACCGACGAGATGAACTTCGAGATCCTCCGCGGCGCGGCCCGGGCCCTCCGCCCCGGCGGCAAGCTCGTCATGACCACGCTCAACGGCCTCTTCCCCCTGCGCCGCTCCGTCGGCGAGGTCGAGAACGAGGGGGGCGTCGAGGCGTCCACCGAAGGCCACGACTTCGACCTGATGACCTTCCGGATGCGTTCGCGGATCAAGACCCACGACCGCGAGGGCCGTCCGATCGAAGCCGACTGCGACGAACGCTGGTACATCCCCCCCGAGCTCGCCTGGCTGCTCAAGCAGGCCGGGTTCGGCGCCGTCGAGATCTTCGGCGCCGAGCTGGGCGCCTTCAGCCGGTCCCGGGCCCTGACGCCGGACGATTTCGAGATGCTGGCCGTGGCCGTCAAGGCATAGGAGGGATGTCATGGGCGGGACGAAGCGGCTCTATTACGAGGACGCCTATCTCACCGAGTTCGACGCCGAGGTCGTCGAGCGGACGCAGCACGACGGGAAACCCGCGGTCGTCCTCGACCAAACGGCCTTCTATCCGGAATCGGGCGGCCAGCCCTGGGACAAAGGCACGCTCGGCGGGGCGGAGGTCCTGGCGGTCGTCGAGCGCGAGGACGGCGCGATCCTCCACGTGCTCTCCGGAGCGGCCCCCGGGGACCGCGTCCACGGCTCGGTCGACCGCGGCGCGCGCTTCGACCACATGCAGCAGCACACCGGCCAGCACGTCCTGTCGCAGGCCTTCTTCGAGGTCCTCAAGGGCGAGACGCGCTCGTTCCACCTCGGGCCCCAGGTCTCGACGCTCGAGATCGGCCTCGCCGCGGCCGCGGACGCCGACCTCGACCGGGTCGAGGACCGGGCCAACGCCGTCGTCTGGGAGGACCGCGAGGTCAAGATCTCCTTCGTTCCCGAGGACAGGATCGGCGAGGTGCCGCTGCGTCGGCCGCCGAAGAAATCGGGGCTCCTGCGCGTCATCGAGGTCGACGGCTTCGATTTCTCGGCCTGCGGCGGGACGCACGTCCGGCGGACCGGCGAGATCGGGCTCATCCGGCTCGGGCCGGCCGAGAAGATCCGCGGCAACCTCCGCTTCGAGTTCCTGTGCGGCGGGAGGGCCCTCGGGGACTACCGGGCCAAAGACCGGACCGCGCGCCGCCTGGCCGGGGCCTTCTCGTGCGCGCCGGGCGACGTCGCCGGGCACGTCGAGCGCCTGGCCGCGGACCACAAGGCCCTCAAGAAGCGGGCCCGCGGGCTCGAGGAGCGGCTGGCCGCCTTCGAGGCCGAGGCCGTCGTTCGCGCCGCGACGGGGCCTCTCGTCTTCGGCCTGCTCGCGGACAAGACCCCCGAAGAGGCCCGCTTCCTGGCCCTCAACGTCGTCAAGGGCGGGGAGTTCACGGTCGTCTACGGCGCCTCGTCCGAGAGCCAGGGCCACGTGATCGCGGCGAGGTCGGCGTCCCTCGAGACCGACTTGCGGCGGCTCGCCGCGGTCGTCGGCGCCGTCGTCCCGGTCAAGGGCGGGGGAGGACCGACCCTGGTCGAGCTGGTCACATCCGAAAGAGCGAGGCTGGCGGAGGCCGTCGATGCGGCCGTCGCCTGGCTGAAAGAGAACGCATGACCCGCGTCCTGGTCGCGGGCAGCGCCAACACGGACATGGTCGTCCGCGTGCCGCGCATCCCGCGGCCGGGCGAGACGGTCCTCGGCGGCGCCTTCGCCATGGCCGCCGGCGGCAAGGGCGCCAACCAGGCCGTGGCCGCGGCCCGGGCCGGGGCGCGGGTGACGTTCGTCGCCCGGGTCGGCGACGACCTCTTCGGCCGGCAGGCTTTGGATGGATTCGCCCGCGACGGCATCGAGACCCGGTTCGTCCGGGCGACGCCCGGCGCCGCCACGGGCATCGCCCTCATCACCGTGGACGAGCGGGGCGAGAACAGCATCTCGGTCGCCTCGGGCGCCAACGCGCTTCTCGCCGCGGCGGACATCGAAGCCGCGGCCGAGGCCTTCGGCGCGGCCGACATCGTCCTCCTCCAGCTCGAGTCGCCCCTCGGGACGGTCGAGGCGGCGGCCCGCGCGGCGAAGGGGAGAGGAGTGCCCGTCGTCCTCAATCCGGCCCCGGCCCGGGAGCTCGGCGACGGCCTGCTCTCCCTTGTGAGCGTTTTGACGCCGAACGAGCACGAGGCGGAGCTCCTGACCGGCGTCGCGGTCCGCGACGAGGCCGGCGCCCGCGAGGCGGCCCGGCGCCTGCGGGCCCGCGGTCCCGCGACCGTCGTCGTCACCCTCGGCGAGCGGGGAGTCTACGCGAGCTCGGACGCGTTCGAGGGCGGCGTCCCCCCATTCCGCGTCGACCCCGTGGACACGACCGCCGCCGGCGACGTCTTCAACGGCGCCCTGGCCGTGGCCCTGGCCGAGAGGCGCCCGCTCCCGGATGCCCTGCGCTTCGCCCAGGCCGCCGCGGCCATCTCCGTCACCCGCCCCGGCGCCCAGCCCTCGGCGCCGACCCGCGAGGAGATCCTCGACCTGCTCGAATAGCCTGGATTGTCCGCGGATCCAGGGGGTTCACGGAGGCGAGGGCCGAGGGGAGAAGGAGTTTAGGTGCAGGTTAGGCCAGAGAGCTTGGAGCGATATCCTGGCCGTCCCGTTCGGCGGGAATTCTCCATAGCGATCCGTCACCTTCCGCTTGTTCCCATCTCGCACGAAAATCGCCTTGACCCGAGAGGCGTGTTTTGCACAAGAAGGAGGCTCTCATGAAATATGTCGACGGCTTTGTCATCCCGATCCTCAAGAAGAACCTGTCAGCCTACCGCCGCATGGCCCGGCAGGGGGGAGAGCTCTGGAAGAAGCACGGAGCCCTCGAGTACAGGGAATGCGTCGCCGAAGATCTGCGGGCGCCCTGGGCGCTTCCCTTTCCGCGTCTGCTGAAGCTCAAGCGGGGCGAGACGGTCGTCTTCTCCTGGATCGTGTTCAAGTCCCGCGCCCACCGCGACCGCGTCAATGCCAACGTCATGAGGGAGGCGGGGGGGACGATGGAAGGAATGCCGATGCCGTTCGACATGAAGCGCATGGCTTACGGCGGGTTCGCGACGATCGTCGACAAGTAGGAAGACGCAAACCAAAGGGGCCGCGTCCCCGAGATCTACTCGTAGCGGAGGGAGACGATGGGGTCCATCCGCGCGGCTTTCTGGGCCGGGAAGATGCCGAAGAACAGGCCGATGGCGGCCGAGACCGTCAGGCCGACGACGACCGACCAGGGCGTGACGGCCGCCGGCAGCGGCGTCGCGGCGTTGACGATGAGGGCGATGGCGAAGCCGGCCAGCACGCCGATGATCCCCCCGAGGCCGGTCAGGAACATGGCCTCGATGAGGAACTGCTTGAGGATGTCGCCGCCCCGGGCCCCGATGGCCTTGCGGATGCCGATCTCGCGGGTCCGCTCCTTGACCGAGACGAGCATGATGTTCATGACCCCGATGCCGCCGACGAGCAGGCCGATCGAGGAGATGACCATCATGACCAGGTAGGCGGCGCCCGTGAGCTGGTTGTAGAGGTCGACCATGGTGTCCTGGGTCATGATGGAGAAATCGTTCGGCTTGCCGTAGGGGACCTTGCGGCGCTGGCGCATCACGCCGGTGATCTGCTCGATCGTCTCGCCGAGCGTGTCGGACCGCCGCGGCACGGCCATGATCTCCAGGCCGTCCTTCTCGTAGCGGAAGTACTTCATCAGCGTCGTGATGGGCAGGCCGACGAAATTGTCCCGGCTCTGCCCGAACATCTGGCCGCGCTTGGCCAGGACGCCGACGACGGTGAAGGCCTCGGGGCCGACGCGGATCTCCTTGCCCAGCGGATTGGTCGTCGGGAACAGGGCGTCGGCCGTCTCGGAGCCGAGCACGGCCACCCGGGCGCTGCGGGAGACCTCGCTCTCGGTGATGAACCGGCCCAGGCGCGGCAGGTAGAGCGACATGACCACGGGCCACTTCTCGTTCATGCCGATGACCATGGCCGTGTCGTTCTTGGCGCCCTGGTACTTGACCTCGACCTGGTCGAAGGGGCTGACGTAGATGCTGACGGCGACGGCCTTGACCAGGGGAGCGCCGCGCTCGATGGCCTGGGCGTCCTCGAAGGTCAGGTCCTTGCGGGTCCGCTCCTCGTCCGTCATGCGGCCCATCTGGATGGCCTCGTTCTTGCGGACGATGATCATGTCGGAGCCGGCCGCCTGGAGCTCGGACAGGAAGCTCTTGTTGAGCCCCTGGATGATGGAGACCATGCCGATGACGGTCATGACCCCGATGACGATGCCCAGGACGGTCAGGAAGGACCGCAGCTTGTGCGACCGCAGGGAGTCGATGGCCATGCGGAAGATCTCACGGACGATCTGGAGCCTCATAGTTCCGCCCGCAGGGCCTCGACCGGGTCGAGCTTGGCCGCCCGGTTGGCCGGATAGATTCCGAAGAACAGGCCGATCGTCCAGGACATGACCATGGCCAGGACGACCGAGGCCGGCTCGACGCTCGAAGGCATCGAGGTCGCGGCCGAGACGAGCCGGGCGACCAGGAAGCCGAGGACGATGCCGATGAAGCCGCCCAGCCCCGAGATGACGGCCGACTCGATGAGGAACTGGAACAGGATGTCGCGGCGGCGGGCCCCGACGGCCATGCGGATGCCGATCTCCTTGCGCCGCTCGGACACGGACACGAACATGATGTTCATGATGACGATGCCGCCGACGAGCAGGGCGATCGAGGACACGGCGATCATGGCGAAGTAGATGCCCGAGGTGGCCGTCTTGTAGAACTGGATGAACGTCTCCGAGGTGGCGAAGGAGAAGTCGTCGGGCATGGCGTAGGTCCGCTTCCGCCAGGACCGCAGCACGGTCCGGACCTCTTCCTGGGCCCGGGCCATGTCCTCCTGGGAGGCCGTGTGGATGTTGATGCTGATGCTCCGCCGCGAGCCGTAGGCCTTCATGAAGGTCGTGATGGGGATGCGGACGTAGTTGTCCTGGCTGAAGCCCAGGATCTTGCCCTTGGCCTTGCCGACGCCGACGATCTGGAAGTTGCGGCCGCCGACCTTGAGCCAGCGCCCGACGGGGTCGAGGCCGCCGAAGACGTTCTCGGCGATGTCGGAGCCGATGACGCAGACCGGCCGCGAATTGGTCTCGTCCATGCTCTGGATGTGGCGGCCGGCCGTGAGCTCGACGACCGAGCCGATCTCGTGGTCGATGTGGGTCACGCCGCGGACCTCGGAGTCCTTGAGCGACCGGCTGCCGTACTTGACCGTTTCGTTGGTCGAGGTGCTGGCCCCGACGAGGTCGCACGACGGGCAGTTGGCCCGGATGAGGTCGCGCTCGACCAGGGTCAGGTCCTTGCGCTTGAGCTGCTCCCGGAAGTCCTTGAGCGAGGTCCCGATCATGGAGAACTTCTGGACCGAGAAGTCGTTGGCCCCGTAGAAGGCCATCTTGGTGTAGACGTAGTTGTTGAGGCCCTGGATGACCGAGACCACGGCGATGATGGTCAGGACGCCGATGATGATGCCGAGCAGGGTCAGGAAGGTGCGCAGCTTGTTGCCCCGCAGGGACACCACGGCCATGGTGAAGGATTCTTTGAACTGCAGTTTGGCCATAGTCCTATCCGTCTATTCTACCCTATGTATACG
>CAZFZU010000034.1:0-4766 GCA_964523615.1 uncultured Eubacteriales bacterium
ACATGAAGAACGGCAACGAGATCCAGCTGGCGGACTACGAGGTCGCGGAGCCCCAGGAGATCGACCTCCGCGACTATTGGGGCCGGCTCGTCCGGAGACGGGGGACCGTCCTATCGGTCGCGCTCGGCGTCTTCCTCCTGGGCGCCTTCTGGACCTTCATCCAGAAGCCCGTCTACACGGCCAAGGCCCAGCTCCTGGTCGAGAAGGAGCCCAACATCCTGTCCTTCGAGCAGGTCTTCCAGATCGAGTCCATGCGCGACGACTTCTACCAGACCCAGTACCGGCTGCTCAGCGGCCGGGGGCTGGCCGACACGGTCGTCGAGCGGCTCAAGCTCTACGAGAACCCGGAGTTCGTCGGGCGGCCCGAGAAGCGGAAGAAGCCCGTCGACCCGGCCGACCACGTCTTCCGCGAGGGGCTCATCGACGAGTTCCTGGAACGGCTCTCGGTCCGGCCGGTCCGGCTGACGCGCCTGGTCGAGGCCACCTTCTCGGCCCGCGACCCCAAGCTCGCGGCCGACGTCGTCAACGAGCTGGCGGCGGCCTTCATCGACCTCAACATCAACATGAAGTACGCCGCGACCGAGCAGGCCACGACCTTCCTGTCGGAGCAGATCAAGGGCCTGCAGACCGAGATCGAGCAGAAGGAGCGCCAGCTCCAGGGCCTCGAGGCCGACGCCAACATCGTCGCCCTGAGCGACAACGAGACGACGGTCATCGACCGCCTGAGCCAGCTCAACAAGGCCCTGACCGAGGCCCAGATCGAGCGCTCCCAGAAGGAAGCGACCTGGAACGGGCTCAAGGACGTCAGCCCGGACTACGTCCCGGAGGCCATCGCCAACCCCCTCATCCAGCGCCTGCGCGAGGACTACGTCCGGCTCAAGCGCGAGACCCAGAAGATGGAGGAGCGCTTCCAGCCCGATTACCCCGAGCTGCAGCGGATGAAGGTCGAGCTCGAGTCGGCCCGCCGGTCCCTCGCGGACGAGACCCAGAACCTGGTCAAGGGGGCCTACTCGGAGTACCAGACGGCCCTCAGCCGGGAGCGGTCGCTCGAGGCCGAGTTCAACGAGCAGAAGGGCGCGGCCTTCAAGATGAACTCGAGCGCCGTGCTCTACAACGGGCTCAAGGTCGAGATCCAGAACAAGAAGACGCTCCTCGATTCCCTGCTGCGGCGGGAGAGCGAGACCGGCGTCGAGGCCCGGCTCAAGGGCCTGCGGACCTCGAACATCCGCGTCGTCGACCGGGCCCGGGTGCCGGTGCGGCCGTCGAGCCCCAACAAGAAGCGCAACCTCATTTTGGCGCTGCTGCTGGGCCTCGGCGGGGGCGTCGGGCTGGCCTTCCTGTTCGACTTCCTCGACAACAGCGTCAAGACGAGCGAGGACGTCGAGCGTTACGCCGGCCTGCCGACGCTCGGGGTCGTGCCCAAGTTCACGCTGGACGGGGCCAGCAAGGCCTACAACTACGGGCGGCGGCTCAAGGGCGGCAAGGAGCCGGCCCGCCTCGAGGCGGCCCGGGCGGCCGGAGGGAGTGAGGCGCCGGCCGTCGCGGCGGCCGCCGCGCCGTTCGTGGCCGAGGTCGAGAAGGCCGAGCGGCCGGGGAGCATCGAGCTCGTCCCGCATTTCTTCCCGAACTCGCGGCTGGCCGAGAGCTACCGGTCCATCCGCACGGCCCTGCTGCTGTCGTCGGCCGACAGCCCGATCAAGACCGTGGCCGTGACCTCGGCCATGCCCGGGGAGGGCAAGACCGTCACGGCCGCCAACCTGGCCGTCACCCTGGCCCAGTCGGGCAAGACCGTGCTCATCGTCGACGCCGACCTGAGGCGGCCCCGCCAGCACCGCATCTTCAAGGTCAAGAACACCTTCGGGCTGACGACCTACCTGACCGACTCCGTCGGGATCAAGGACGTCGTCAAATCCACCGAGATCCCCAACCTCTACCTCATCAACGCCGGGCCCGTGCCGCCCAACCCGGCCGAGCTGCTCGGATCGGACAAGATGGCCCGCTTCATCCGGATGATGAGCGAGGAGACCGACCACATCCTGTTCGACCTGCCGCCCATGCTGGAGATCTCCGACGCGCTCGTGCTGGGGGCCAAGGTCGACGGCATGGTCCTCGTCGTCCACGGCGACAAGACTTCGCGCGAGGCGCTGAGAAAGGCCCGCGAGCGGCTGGACCTGCTCAAGGTGCGGACGATCGGCGTCGTCATCAACAACGTCGCCGTGCCGCGCCACGGGGCCTACTACTACAAAGACTACTATCACGGCTACCCCAAGTCCTGAGCGATGATCGACCTGCACACGCACATCCTCTGGGACTGGGACGACGGGCCGGACGACCTGTACCAGTCCCGGGCCATGTGCCGGCTGGCCGAGAAGGACGGCACGAAGGCCGTCTGCCTGACGCCCCACGTCTTCCGGATGACCCGTCACAAGGACGACCTCGACGTCCTGCGGCGGCGGATGAGCGAGTTCGCCGCCGAGATGCGCGCGGCCGAGATCCCCCTCGAATTCCACTACGGGGCCGAGGTCTTCGTCCACCCCGAGGTCGTGAGGGCCGTGGAGAAGTTCCGCTTCACGGTGGACCAGACGAGCTACGTCTTCCTGGAGTTCGCCGGGGAGGGCGTGCCGGTCGGCGCGGCCAACGTCCTGTCCCAGCTCCTGGGCAAGGGCTTCGTGCCCATCATCAGCCACCCGGAGCGGAACCGGGGTTTCGCCGCCCGGCCCGAGCTGCTCTACGAGTTCGTGGCCATGGGCTGCGCGGCCCAGGTCACGGCGGCCAGCCTGACGGGCGAGCTGGGCAAGGAGGTCCGGGCCACGGCCGGGCTGTTCATGACCCACAACCTCGTCCACATCATCGCCAGCGACGCCCACCGGACGATCGGGCGGCCGCCGGGCCTCAGCCGGGCGGTCGAGGCGGCGGCCAAGATCGTGGGCGAGAGCAAGGCCCGGGCCATGGTCACGGAGGTGCCGAGGGCCATCCTCGACAACAAGGCCCTGCCGGATTGGGGGGAGCCCGAGAATCCCCTCAGGCAGAAGACCTGGACCCAGAGGCTCCTGGGGATGCCGCGGCGGCCCGCCAAGGGCGGCGCGGACGGCGGGGGAGGAGCCGCCAGGGGCGGGGGCGGGCGGCGCCCGAAGGCTAGTCCCACGACCGTCCTGAAGATCAAATAAGCGTTGACTTGCCGGGACAAAGGATTATCATAAATGGCGAAGGAGCTTCCCATGTTCAGAACACGCGCGTTCAGATCGAGGGCCTTGGCCGGAGGGCTCGTCGCCGCGATCCTGTGGCTGACGGTGCCGATGCCGGCTGCCGCCCAGACCCAGGCGCCGGCCGCCGGCCGGCAGGGGACGCTCCAGGGCACGGTCTATTCCGAGGGCATGAAGGCCCGGGTCGCCAACGCCATCGTCAAGATCCGGAACCTCAACAACCAGAAAGAATATGTCAGCGCGCCGACCGACGCCAAGGGCAACTACAAGGTCCTCATGATCGAGGAGGGCTGGTACACGCTGGGCGTGTCGACGGCGGCGGGCGACTTCAACCTCAACTACGGCGTCTACATCAAGGCCGGCGAGACGGCCAAGCTGTCGGTCGAGA
This sequence comes from uncultured Eubacteriales bacterium, assembly GCA_964523615.1. GTDB lineage: Bacteria > Acidobacteriota > Aminicenantia > Aminicenantales > Saccharicenantaceae > RBG-16-66-30. The sequence goes on from CAZFZU010000034.1 coordinate 3,592, forward strand.
TGATGCCGGGGGGCATGCTCGAAGGCAAGGGCTCGTCCGGCGGCGGGAGCGGCAAGGGCTTCTTCTCCACGCCCGGCGGGATCCTGGTCATCGTGGCCCTGGTGGGGGGCGCGGGGTTCGGCATCTACGAGCTGACCAAGAAGGAAGAGGAAGCCTCGCCCATCCGCTAAAAAAGCGCTTGACATAACCCGCTGATAATACCATCATTAGACAAAGCCTGGGTGGGAGGCGCATCATGAGACAGTTTGTCGCGGTTTTCCTGACGGGGGCCTTCGTCCTTCTCCTCCTGCCCGTCGGGGAGCTCGCCGCCGCGGCGCCCAAGGGGAACGGGGCGCTGGTGGGACACATCTACAACGAGGACATGCGCACGCCGATCCGCAACGCCGTGGTCAAGCTGCGCAACATCGAGACGCTCAAGGAGTATTGGAGCGAACCGACCGACCCCGAGGGGATGTACAACATCCCCGGGATCGAGGAGGGGCGCTACGTCATGGGCGTCCAGGCTCCGAGCGGCGCCTACAACTTCCACTACAGCATCCTCATCAAGTCGGACGCGCTGGCCAAGCTCTCGGTGGCCATGAAGCCGGGGGAGGCCCCGGTCATGCTGCAGTCGGGCTTCGCCGAGAAGAAGAAATCGTCGCTCGGCGAGTTCTTCAAGTCTCCGGCCGGCATCGTGACCCTGCTGAGCGTCGTCGAGGCCACGCTGTTCGCCATCGTCCTTCTCGAGAACGAGACCTCCCCGATCATCGATTGATCGACCGGGGGTCAGACCCCAGCTTCTCGAACATAATCAACAAGATAGCTGTTTTCTTGCCGCGCGGTCCAGGCGGGGCCCGCGGCAATTTCGATGTTTTTGCCCCCAAAAAGGTCAAAATCCCCGAAGGGACCTTGCCTTCGAATCAACAGGGGGAAACTGGCGCCTGCAAAGACCAGGTCCCGTCTTGTTGGGGGTCAGGTCTTTACCCCGCCAGGGAGAAAATGGCGTTTGTGAAGACCAGGTCCCTTCTGTAGAATGAGCGGGAGGGCATGACGTGATCGACGCCATCGTCTTTTGGGGCCTTTGCGCCACCCTCGTCTTCCTGCCCCTGCCCATCGGCTCGGTCGAGGAATGGGCCATCTTCGTCTTCGAGGCCGCGACCCTCGGCCTGTTCCTGCTCCACGTCGCCGGCCGCGCT
>CAZFZU010000034.1:4866-7181 GCA_964523615.1 uncultured Eubacteriales bacterium
ACCCGCCGCCGGGCCGAGATCCTCGTCCTCGTCGTCCTCGCCTCGGCCCTTTTCCAGGCCCTCTTCGGCATGGTCGAGGTCTTCAGCGGCCACGAGCACCTCCTCGGCCGCCCCAAGCGTTACAACCTCGGCTCCGTCACCGGGACCTACGTCAACCGCAACCACCTCGCCGGTTTCCTGGAGATGGCCTTCCCGCTCGCCCTCGGCTACCTCCTGGTCAAGGCCCGTTACTTCGCCATGGAGAAGGGGCTGTCGCTGCGACGCAAGATCGTCTGGTTCGGCCAGGAGAGCCTGCAGTGGACGCTCCTGCTCGGCCTCGTCCCGGTCTTCATCGCCCTCGGCATCGTCTTCTCCAAATCGCGCTCGGGCATCCTCGTCCTGGCCCTGACCACCGTCCTGGCCGCCGCCGCGGCCTCGTCCTGGCGCGAATTCTCCGAGGGGGACGCCGCGAATGGGAAGGGGAGCGGCCGCCGCCGCTTCGGCGCCATCGTCCGCGCCGTCGCCGCCGTCGTCCTGGCCGCCGCCGTTTGGCTCGGGATCGGTCCCGTGATCGCCCGCTTCTCCGAAGTCGACGTCAGCTCCGAAGCCCGCCGTACGTTCTACCGCAACACCCTCGAGCTCATCGGCGATTTCCCCCTGGCCGGGACGGGCAAGGGCACCTACGTCAACGCCTATCCCATCTACGAGAAGGTCGACGACCGCCTGCGCCTCTCCTTCGCCCACAACGATTATCTCGAATACGCGGCCGAGAACGGCGTCGTCGCCGGCGCCGCCCTCACACTCGCCGGCCTCGGCCTTCTCGTCTGGCTCGCCTCCCTGTGGCGCCGCCGCCGCGATCCCTTCGCCAAGGGCATCGGGCTCGGCGCCGGCCTGGCCGTCTTCGCCCTCCTCGTCCACGGCCTGACCGATTTCAACCTCCAGATCCCGGCCAACGCCGTCCACTTCGTGGCCATGGCCACGCTGGCCGCCGCCGTCCTCGTCAAGCGCGGCGACGCGCGCCTGCGCGACACCGCCGAGTCCCTCGCGCGCGCCTCCCGCGCCCCGCTCTCCCGCCCCCTCCGCCGCGTCCTATCCTTCGTCCTCGCGCCCGCCCTCGCCGTCGTCCTCTTCGTCCCCGCCGTCCGCGATTTCGCCGCTTTCCGGCATCTCGCCGCCTACCGCGCCGCCCGCGCCCAGGCCCGCAGCGTCGAGAGCGCCTTCCCGGCCCTCGAGGCCCGCCTCGCCCGCGCCGCCGCCGCCTCGCCCCGGGCCGTTTTCGAAGCCGAGTCGGCCCGCCTCACCATGGAAATGGCCCGCGTCGCCAACGCCGCCGGCCGCGACGAGGAACGCGACACCCTCTGCGACCGGGCCATCGCCCGCTATGCCCGGGCCGTCGCCGCCAATCCCATCGACGCCGCCGTCCATTACGAAACGGGAATGGCGTATCTCCTCATCAACTACCCCCTGATGACCTTCCAGGACCGGGCCAAGGCCAGCTTCCGCCAGGCCCTCGCCCTCAAGCCGGCCGACGAGACGATGAACCTCACCGTCGTCTTTCTCTATTTCTCGTGGTGGCCGACCCTCGAAGACGCCGAGGCCGCCTACGCCGCCGGCCTCTACCGCGCCGCCGCCCGCCGCGACCCCGCTTTCCCCGCCAAGCTCCGGGCCCGCTGGGCCCAGAGCGCCGGCTCGGCCGAACAGCTCGACGCCGTCCTGGCCGCGCTCCCGCCCCTTCAGTAGCCCGCCTGCCGTGTCTCCGCCGCGACCGTGGAAGGGGCGGCGCTACCGGCTCACTTGATGTTCTGGATCAGGATATCCTGCGTCGTGCTCGATTTCTTCATCATCTGGGAGAGGGTCTCTACGAACTTCGAGCGCCGGTCCATGGTCATCTGGAGCCGCAGCGCGGTCATCTCGGAGAGCTCGTTCAGGCTGTCGAGCCGGTCCTTGTTCTCGTCGAGAAGGGACTTCAGCGTCGACACGGAAACGTCCGAATTCCTGGGTGGAAGCGGCCGGATCGTGGGGGCCAAAACGTATTCAAGGTGGATGACAGGGGAAGAGGCCTTCTGGAGGGAGACGGAGCGGAAAGGCGCGACTTTCGCGGGCTGAGTCCTCCCCGCCGTGGCCGGTGGCCTCTCGGAGACCTTGCTATTTTCGATATCGGAGGACTTCGCGTGCCCGCCGGCCTTGGCCATAGCTTCCGAGATCCAATCGTTGAGGTCCTCGATCAGGTCGCGGAGCTTCTTCTTGGCGGCGTTGGCGGCCTTGATCTCGGCCATGATCATGCGGAGATCGTCGTCCATGTCCTTCGTGGCCATGGCCAGGACGAGAAAGGCGGC
>CAZFZU010000034.1:7281-8519 GCA_964523615.1 uncultured Eubacteriales bacterium
GGCGAGGACGGGGCCGCGCCCGGAGTCGCGGAGACGGCCGCGAGCAGAAGCGCCGCGGCCAGCGCTGAGACCGAAAGACCGGTTTTGTTCATTCTGCCCTCCCTCCGGCGGATCGATGGTAGTCCGCGCAAGGACCCGTGTCAACAAACCCAGGCCGATAGGGATGAGCGCCGCCTAGGCCCGCAATTCGCGCAGATCGATCCGCTTCAGGTCGTCCGTCCCCAGCCCTTTCCTCGCGCAGGCCGCGACGTGCGTCGCGATGCCCCGGATCGACTCGAGCCCCTGGGCGGCCCGTTTCTCCTCGAGGATATCGAGCCCGATGCGGTCCATGGCCACGGGGTCGCGGCTGAAGAAGAGGCGCTCGTCGCGCGCGATCTGGGCCCCGGCCACGCTGACCGTCGAGATCTTGGCCGCCTCGCCGATGTGGAGCACGGTCTTGTCCCGGATGCACGGCGCGGCCATGATCTCCGGGATGGCCTTGGCGCAGTAGTCGATGTGGAAGCGGACCTTGTTGGTCGTCACCCCGAGGGCGATGTTCTTGGCCGCCCAGGTCACGCCGCTGTCCTCGTTGTGCTTGAGGACGGCGATGTTGACGAGCTTGGTGATGTCCTTGGTCACGATGTCGGCGAAGCAGGAGCGGTCCTCGTTCTCGATGGCGACCCCGTCGAACGCGTCGGCCACCTCCTCGGCGATCCTCTTGATGCCCTCGCGGTCGTCGTAGTCCGTGTACAGCCGCCGCAGCTCGGCCTCGTACTTGCGGGCCCGGGCGTCGCCCTGCTGGGCCAGCGTCCAGAGCCACGAGACGGAATTGAAGATCTCGCGGTGCGAGCCCTCGGCCGTGAAGCCGCGACCGACGAGCTCGCGGAACTTCCGCAGCGTGCCGTCCTCGAACGACACGTAGACCTTGGGATCGTACCCGGCCACCCAGGGCACGACGCCCTCCCACTCGGTCGAGCAGCCCATGACCCGGACGCCCTCCGGGCCCCTATTGATGGCCAGGCCCGTCCGCCGGAAGTCCCGGTCCATCCGGTCCCAGACGACGATGGCGTTCTCTTTGACGCCGGCGCTCTTCAGGCCGGCGATCGTTTCGTTGATCGACGCCAGCGACGACGAGACGCGCGGCGCGCCGATGCAGTTGATCTTGATGCCGACGACGTCGTCGGGCCGGACGAGCGACGACCAGGCCCCCGCGAGGGTCCGCTCGCCCGTGAGCTCCCGGAGCCCCGCGTCGAAGGCCC
>CAZFZU010000034.1:8619-10481 GCA_964523615.1 uncultured Eubacteriales bacterium
CAGCCGGAGGTCGTGGAAGTCGTAGCTGAAGTCGGTCGCCGGCGAGACGGCCTTCATGCGGGCTTCGACGATCTCGCCGTCGGGGTCCAAGGCGAACGTGACGTAGGCGTCGGCCCGGAGCTCCCGGTCGCGCCACTTGACGACGAAGGTCTCGCGGCTCCAGTGCTCCATGTCGCCGACCATGCCCGGCGTCTTGGCGAAGCTCATGACCAGCCGCCCGCCCTCCAGGCTGACGACGATAGGGCCGTACCAGGCGTCCGTGTAGGTCCGGGCGTAGGCCTCGAGCGGCAGCGACGGCTCGAGCGAGGCGTCGCGCTTCGCGGCCGCCTTCTTCAGCGCTTCGTCCACCGAAGCCTGGCCGCGCTCATGGACCTTGAGGTAGGCGGCCATCCAATCGGTCGGCGGCAGGCCCATGGCCTGGTCGACGACGGCGTAGATGAGCGAGTTGTAGGCGTCGCCCGACTCCTGGTTCGTGAGCACGGCGATGCCCAGCTCGAGCTCGGGCACCATGAGCACGCGCGAGACGTAGCCCGTCAGCCCGCCGGTGTGGTTGACGATCTTCTTGCCGCGGTAGTCGTTGATGCGCAGGCCCAACGCGTAGCCGTTGAAGTTCATGCGCTGGGCGGCCAGCTCCGGCGCGGGCGTCCCGATGGGGATGGGCGTGACGATGGTCGCCAGCTCGCGCACGGTCCGCTCCGAGACCAGCCGGGTCCCGTCGGCCAGCTTGCCCTCCTCGAGGTGGACGAGCATCCACTTGGCCATGTCCTCGGCGCACGACAGGATGCCGCCGGCGGCGTTCATGTTGTCGTTCTCGTCGATGGGCTGGGGCATGGCGACCGCGTCGAGGTAGGCGTGGGGGATGGCCACGTTGAGCCCGGCGACGTCGCTCGTGTGGCGCGTCCGGCTCGAGGCCATGCCGACCCGCTTCAGGATGCGCTCGGCCACGAAGTCCTCCCAGGTCCGGCCGCTGACGGCCTCGATGAGCTCGCCCGCCGCCACGTAGAGGACGTTGTCGTAGGCGTAGGCGCTGCGGAAGCTCGTCGCCAGGGGGACCTCGCGGAGACGCTCGACGATCTCGCGGCGCCCGTAGGTCGTCTCGGGGAAGAGGAGCAGGTCCCCGGCCCCGAGGCCGAGCCCGCTCCGGTGGACGAGGAGGTCGCGCACGGTCAGCTCGCGCGTGACGTAGGGGTCGGAGAGCTGGAACCAGCGCAGGTAGCGCGTGACCGGGGCGTCCCACTCGAGCTTGCCCTCCTCGACGAGCAGGGCCAGGGCCGTGGCCGTGAAGACCTTGGTGTTCGAGGCGATGCCGAAGAGCGTCCGGGCGTCGACGGGCGCCGGCTCGCCGAGCTTGCGGACGCCGTAGCCCTTGGCCAGGACGACCCGGCCGTCCTTGACCACGGCGATGCCCATGCCCGGGACGCCGAAGGTCTTGAGCGACTTGGCGACGAGGGCGTCGAAGCCGGGCGGCAGCACGGTGGCGGGCTTGGCCGGAACGGCGTACGAGGACGCCGCGCCGGCGAGGATCATCGTAATAGCGAGCGCGACAAGGGCAGTTGTTTTTTTCATGGTGATGGGATGGTAGATCGCGGCCGCGCCGCTGTCAATCTAAAATGGGGGACATGATACCTATTTCCTATTTTCCCACTCAGGCAAATGGAAATCGACGACACGACCCGCAAAACGGGGACACGGGGACACGATCCCATTTCAGGAGAAATAGGTCATGTCCCCCATTTGCCGGCCCCCAATTTGCCGTTCCCCGAAAATGGGGACACGTACGAGGCGTACATGTCCCCCCTCGATCGGGAATGGGGACACGTACGAGGCGTACATGTCCCCCCTCGATCGGGGACATGTACCGA
>CAZFZU010000034.1:10581-18942 GCA_964523615.1 uncultured Eubacteriales bacterium
AATGGGGACACGTACGAGGCGTACATGTCCCCCCTCGATCGGGGACATGTACCGAAGGTCCGTGTCCCCGTTCTCCCGCCCACTCTCCCGGTATTCGGTCACTTGATCGTGATCAACGATCCCGCCGAGTAGGCCGCGAACTCCGGCGCGTACATCGACTGCAGCGTCGCCGGCGCGGCCTTGAACGTCCCGGCCATGGCGCAGCGCAGCCTGTGCTTCAGCGTGTACTGCCCCTCGGGCAGCCACTCCATGAAGAAGTTCGTGCCGCTGTCGCGGATCTCCTCGTAGCGCCCCAGCCCCAGGTCCCACTTGTAGCCGGAATTGAGCGCCACCGGCTCGCACCCCGACGGCCGCGGGTCCCTCAGGTGGACGTACTCGGCCTGGTGCTTGGCCCGGATGGAGAGCTGGACCTCGATCTCGTCGCCGACGGCGAGCGCCGCGCCCTCCGCCAGCGGCCGCAACACGACCTCTTCGCCCCGCTTTTCACGCTTGAAGTAGGTCCGCTCGACGGCGAACAGGTCGCCGTCGCCTTTCTCGGGCATGCGGTCGGTCGAGAAGTGCCAGGTCGCGCCGGCGAAGGCCAGCCCCTTGCCGCCCTTGGCCACCTTGACCGCGGCGCACTCCGGCCCGAGCTTCGCGCCCGGCACGACCATCTGGTTCTTCTTGCCCGTGTACTTGTCGGGCTCGAACGTGAACGTCGTCTTCTGCCCGCACGTCTCGGCCGTGACCGTCTCGCGCGCGCCGAGCGCCGCCGTCTTGTTCAGGTACCAGGCCACCGAGTAGAGGACCTCGGACGTGGCCCGGGTCGACTTCCAGTGGTTGAGCTTCTTGTTGAGGAACAGCCACTGCACCAGCCCCTCGCTCCGCTTGTCGGCCGGCTCGAGCTCCATGAGCGTCCGCAGGGCGAAGGCGTGCGTCTCGATGGTGTCGTTGTACCACAGCCAGCCCCGGTCCTCGGGCGCCCAGCTCGTGCCGCCGTCCTCCGTCGTCTTGGCGCTGTCCATGACGCTGGCCCAGACGAGGTCCGCGTCCTTGGCCCGGCCCGCCCGCTTGAGCGTCAGGGCCAGATAGCCCTTGAGGTACGGGGCGTGGAGCTTCCAGTGCTTGAAGGAGAAGTCGAGCATCCGCTTGCGCTCCTCGGGCGTGAAGACGCCGCCCGTCCACGACTCGTCGGGGAAGTTGCCCAGGGTGTAGTTGAGGAAGGTGACGAACTCCCAGCCGGCGTCGTGGGCCATCATCTCGGCCACGATCTCGTCGAGGTAGTGGCGATGCAAGTAATCGAAGGCCTCGACCACGGCGTCCTTCGGCACGTCGACGCCGAACTCGACGGCCTTGGAGAAGCCGCTGACGATGTAGAGCGTCATGTAGGGCGACGGCGGCCCGCCGGCCCACCAGGGGAAAGCGCCGAGCGAGGTCTGGGCCTCGAGCAGCTTGGCCAGCGACGCTTCTCTCTGCGCCTTGGCCACCCGCGGGTCGAGGACCTTGGCCACGTCCGAGACCTCCGCGTCGCCGCCCCGCGCCTCGCGCAGCCAGGGCGTCTCTTCGAGGGCCATCTTGCGGTTCGGATCGGCCGCGTCGAACGACTCGTAGACCGTCTCGCGCTTGCTCATCTCCTGGGCCATGCGGCCGACGGCCGGGTACTTCGTGTACAGGCTCGTCAGGATGCCCGTGGCCAGGAACCGGTTGAGGGTCTGCTCGGTGCACTCGTACGGGTAGTTGACGAGGTAGGGCAGGGCGTCGAGCAGCCCGTAGAAGAGCTGGGCGTCGACGGTGACGACGAGCTGCTCGTGGAGCCGCGTCGGGTCGTCCGTCTTGGCCATGTCCTCGAAGCGCAGCTCGCGCGGCTTGTCTCCCTTGAGCGTGACGAATCGCGACTGGACGAGATGCATGCGGCCCGGCAGGACCGGGAGCGGCCTCAGCTCGCCGTCCGACACGGCCCCGGCCTTGGCCACGACCTTGAAGGCGACCGTGCCGACGCGGGCCGGCGCGGCCAGCGCGAAGGACACGGTCGAACCGCCCCCCGCCGCGACCGTGAAGGCGCGCGGCGGCACCGCCTGCGGCAGGCCGAAGGCCGGGGCCAGGTTCTCGCCCGTGGCGGGGTCGGTGATCTCGAGCGTCACTTCGCCCGAGGCCTCCTTCTCGCCGGCGTTGTTGACGACGACCTTGAGCTCGGCCCGGTCGCCCTCGCGGAAGAAGCGCGGCAGGTAGGGCCGGACCATGAGGTCCTTGACGGTCTTGGCTTCCGTCTCGAGCGTGCCGCCGGCCAGGTCGCGGGTGACGCCGTGGACGAAAACGCGCCAGCCCGTGACGCTGTCGGGCACGGTGAACTCGACTGCGGCCGTGCCGTCGGCGCCCGTCAGGAGGTGGGGCTGCCAGAAGGCGGTCTCGGCGAAGTTCGAGCGCAGGGCCGGGCCCTGGCCGTCCGCCACGATGGTCATTTCCTCGCTGACGGACTGCCGCCCGGGCGCCTTGTCCTTTTCCAGCGACGTGGCCCTCGCCTGGCCCAGCGCGATCTCGCTCGGAGCCGCCATTGGGGCGAGCATCTCGTCCGCTCCGCCGAGCACCCCGCCCACGACGCCGCCCTTGTAGCGGCGCCCGGGCCCGCCGATGCCGTAGCCGCCGAGCGAGAGGAGCGTGTCGGCCCGGAAGGCCTTATAGCCCGGGACACGGTGCCAGCCATCGCCGAACGACAGCATGTGCATGGCCGTGCCCAGGACGGCATCCCAGCCTTGCGTGCCCGCCCGGTAGGGGTAGAGCCCCGAGACGCGCGGCGGCCGGTGCGGGGCGAACAGGTCGAGGCTGCGGTCGTACATGTAGGCCAGGATCTCGGCCGCGCCCTTCTCGGCGGGCTTGCCGTCCGGGGTCTTGACCGTGACCCGCCAGGTCTCGCGCCCGCCGGGGGCCAACTTGTCGCGGAAGGTGGCGAACGACAGCCCCAGCTCCTTGTTGTCCCAGGGGACGAAGACCGAGGCCTCTTCGCTCATGATCTGGTGATCGCGAACGGCCGTGACCCGGACGCCGAAGCCGCCGCGCAGGTCCTCGCCGACGGGGATCTCGACGACGCCGCCGTCGCGGCCGGCCTCGAGCCAGCGCCGCTCCCAGAGGGCGCCGCCCTTGAACGTCTCGTAGAGGACGGGCTGGCCGCTCCAGCCGCTGTCGAGGAGGAAACGGGCTTTGCCGCCGACGGGAACAACGCCCCGCTCGGCCTTGAGCAGGAGGGGCACCTTGAAGGCGGGCTTGGCCGCGCCGGCGACCAGGAAGTCGAGGCTGTCCTTGCAGACGGCGCCGAACTCGTCCTTGGTCTCGTAGAGCAGGCGGTAGGCCCCGGCCTCGAGCGCGGGGGTGACGATATTCGCGGCGCCCTTGGCGTCGTGCTCGACCGCGCCTTTGGCGGCCTCCGGGCCTTCCTTCCACATCCGGACGACGGTCTCCGGTTCGACCGTCTCCCAGCGGGGCCGGAGGAGGTCGCCTGCGGTCGGCGGGAAGGCGGCGTCGCCGGAGCCGGGAGGAGCGGCCGGCAGCGGCTGGTCGGCCGGCGTCAGGGTCGCTTCGGGTTGAATGAGACGGACGACGCGCCACGTGCCCTTTCCGGCCTTGGGCGTGCCGTCGAGGTCGGTCCGCCGGACCGTGAACCGGCCCGGCGCGCCGGCCGTCAGGAACTCCGTCTCCGCCGCCGTCCGGGCCTCGACGCTGACGAAGCCGAGACGGAACGTGCGAGAGGCCGAGCGCGTCTCGCCGCCCTCGTCGGTGACGTCGACCGATAGGGTGTAGCGGTAGCTGAGGCCCGAGGAGGCGCCGCCCTCGCGCTCGTCGGCGAGCGGGGTGAAGGCGACGGTGAAGGCGCCATCGGCGCCGATCGCGGACCGGCCGCCGGCGATCTTCTGGCTCTGAGAGCCGCGCCCGCCGCCGCCCCACCACCACCACCACCATCTCGGGTAGACCGGCTCGCGCTCGACCTGCCAAACGGCTTCGCCGCCCGTGACCGGGAGGCCGAAGTAGTAGCGGGCCTCGCCCGTGAGGGACGCGGGTTTGTTCAGGCGCAGGGGCTTGACCGGGTCCTTGACCGCGACCTCGAAGGTCGGCCGCTTGTACTCCTCGACGCGGACGGAGGCCCGGCCTTCGGGATAGACGGCCAGCGTCCAGTCCCCGAGGGGCCGGCCGGCCGGGATGACGAACTCGCCGCTGGCCGTGCCGAAGGCGTTGGTCGTTTCGACCGTCCCGGCCGCGGGCTCGCCGTTGATGTCCTCGAGCTTGACGGAGACCGGGCGGTTGGCGTCGGGGGCCAGCCGGCCGAGTTCGGGGCGGCCCTTGTAGGCCAGGACCTTCCAATAGAGCTTCTGCCCGGGGCGGTAGACGGAGCGGTCCGTATAGACGAGAGCGGCCTGCCGGTCGGAGGGCTCGGAGGACCGGCCGACAGAGAAGTTGTCGAGGTCGATGACGATGTCGCGGCCCTTCTTGGCGATGAGGAAGTGCGACCCGCCGTCGCGGCGCGGGGCGAATCGGACCCGGCCCTCGGCGTCGGTCGTCCAGGACTCGGCCTTGGTGTGGCCGCGGCGCCAGTTGTAGGCGTAGAGGTCGACCGTGGCGCCGGCGACGGGCCGCCCCGTGGCGCCGGAGACGACCATGGCCTCGGCCCCGGCGGCGGCCCCGTAGTCCAGGCGCTTGGCCAGGACCAGGTCGCCGACGAGGACGCCGACCCCGATGACCTGGTTGTCCGCGTCCGAGAAGTCCGAGCGGGCCGAGGCGACGACGAGGTAGAGCGAGGGCGCCAGGCCGGCCGGGAGGGCGGCGTACGTCTTGTGGTCGCTGTAGTCCGCCGTCTTGGGCAGGTCCGCATGCCAGGCGGCGTCGGGCTCGCGCTCGGCGACGAGCCGCCGGGCCTCGTCGCCCTGGGGGAAGAGCCAGTAGTCCTTGGCCGACTTGACCTCCGCTTCGAGGTCGATGGCGTAGGCCCGGAGATAGACGCGGTCGAGGTTGCGGTGCGTGAGACGGATGGAGCGGCGCGCGGCGGCGTCGAGACGCATGGCCTCGAGGGCGTAGCCGGGGGCCTCGATCGAGGCCACGATGTGGCGGCAGCGGTCGCCGCCGGGCGTGCCGGGGAAGCGCTCGACGCCCTCGAGGGCGATCTTGCGGGCCCGGACGAGGGCGTCGGGAGCGTCCTCCTCGCGGGTGTGCTCGGCCAGGAGGGCCTGGCCGACGGCCCACCAGCTGGGCTTGCGGTTGGCGGAAAGGAAGCGGGACAGGTGGGCGCGAAGGAGGGCGCGGTCGCCGGCCTCCGTGAAGGCCTCGTGGAGGGCCCGGACGAGCTCGAAGCGGGCCTCGAGGGCGGCGGCCGGGCGGGCGTTGCGGCGGCTCCAGGTCTCGTGCTCGCCGAGGAGAGCGGCGAGCTTGGCGACGGGGTGGCCCGCGGCATCGGCCAGGGCGGCGGCCGAGGCGGCGGGGGAGACCGGCTTGTTCGCGGCGGCCAGGAGCTTGGCCAGGTCGACGAGCCAAGTCTCGTTCGACTGGCGCGGCGTCCAGAACGAGGTGTCGGAGAGGACCTCGGCAAGGAGATAGACGACGGCGTCGCGCAGGTTGTCGCGGACGCCGGCGGGATAGTCGCCGGGGCTCCAGAAGTCGGGGAACTCGGCGGCCTTGCGGGTGGCCAGGCGGTCGCGGTCCTGCCAGACGCGCAGGAGGGACTGCCAGGCCTCGCCGAAGATCCGGTCGCGGGTCCAGGACTTGAGGTCGACGGGGCCGGCGGCCTCGACCGACTCGCGCTCGTTGATCTCCCAGGAGTAAGCGCGGTAGTAGGTCAGGAGCGACTGGGCGTAGAAGAGCTCGAGCATGTCGCGCTCGACGGGGGCATCGGGCCAGGGCTGGTCCTTGAGGAAGCGGACGGTCGTCTCGTAGCCGTGGAGGCCCGTGCGCAGCTGGCTCTCCTTGATCAGGGCCCAGGTCCAGAGGGGGGCGTCGTTCGCTTTGCGGGCGGCCTCGCGGACGCGGGCGCATTCGGAGGCGGCGGCCTCGAACTTCTGCTCGGCGACGAGCTTGTCGACGGCCTCGCGGGCGGCCTTGGCGGACGTCTGGGACGGATCGGCCATGGGCGATACCTCCATGGGAAGGGGATCGGCGATCGCGGCCAGGGCGGCCGGGCCCGCGGTCAACGGACAGGCATTGCGGGCGACGACGGCGTAGGCGCCGGCGCCGACGACCGCCAGGAGCACGGCCACGACGGCGAACGACGGGCCTTTCGGGGCGGGGGGGCGCGGCGCGGGCCGGCCGGCGAGGGGCTGTCCGTTCTGGGGCGTCTGGCTGGTCATGCGTTCCTCCCGTAGTGTAAGGGATACCATCCGGCGAGCCGGAATATTCCCTCCGTCGATCTCTCATGATACCGGAAATCGGGGGCACAGTCACCGGACCTGTTCCGTTCTTGAAAATTGGGAAATAGGTATCATGTCCCCCATTTTTTTTATAGAATGGGCGCGAATTCCACAGGAGGGCACGAATGAACAAAGCGATCCTGATCAAGGGCGGGCTGGCCGTGCTGGCGTTCGCGGCCTTCGCGGCGGCCGCGGCCCCGCAGAGCGACAAGGACAAGGCTTTCAACGGCCTGGGCATGGGCCTCGGCAACCTGTCGCGCCTGTCCAAGGCCCAGACCCGGTCCATCAGCCCGGAGAACTTCACCGGCGAGAAGGGCAAAGCGGCCATGTCGACCGACGGGCCGGCCATGAGCGCGGCCCGCGACCTCGGCCAGGGCTGGAAGGTCTCCCCCTACGTCCGCGTCCCGGCCGGCGAGACCTTCGTCATGGCCGACGTCAAGGGCGAGGGCGCCATCCAGCAGATCTGGCTGACGCCCGCCGGCAGCTGGCGCCACGCCATCCTGCGCATCTATTGGGACGGCGAGACCGAGCCCTCCGTGGAGTGCCCCGTCGGCGACTTCTTCGCCTGCGGCTGGGGCCAGTACGCCCAGATCTCGTCCCTGCCCGTCTGCGTCAATCCCGGCAGCGCCTTCAACTGCTACTGGGAGATGCCCTTCCGCAAGGGCTTCAAGATGACCTTGGAGAACATCGCCGCCAAGCCCCGTCCGAACGAGGCCCCGACGACGAACCAGTTCACCGTCTATTACCAGGTCAACTACACCCTGACCGACGTGCCCGACGACGCGGCCTATTTCCACGCCCAGTTCCGGCGCGTCAACCCGCTGCCGTACAAGGATGTCTACACCATCCTCGACGGCGTCAAGGGCCAGGGCCACTACGTCGGCACCTACATGGCCTGGGGCGTCCACAACAACGGCTGGTGGGGCGAGGGCGAGCTCAAGTTCTACATGGACGGCGACTCGAAGTTCCCCTCCATCGCCTACACGGGCACCGAGGACTACTTCTGCGGCTCCTACGATTTCGACGCCAAGGCCCCGGACGGCACCATCCAGTACCGGGAGTTCACGACGCCGTACGCGGGCCTGCCGCAGGTCATCCGCGGCGACGGCCACTACCAGGTCATGCAGCGGTTCGGGCTGTACCGCTGGCACATCATGGACCCGGTCCGGTTCGAGAAGGACTTCAAGGTGACCATCCAGGCGCTGGGCTGGCGGACGGGCGGGCGCTATCTGCCGCTGCAGGACGACATGGCGTCGGTGGCGTTCTGGTATCAGACCGAGCCCCACGCCAAGTTCCCCAAGCTCCCCGACAAGGACGACTTGGAGATCATCTGACGGCCGGGGGCCGGTCCGTCAGTTCTCGCGGCCCTCGACCTGGTCGAGGACCGACTGCAGGTAGCGCGGGTTGGCCGCGGCGCGGGTGGCGAAGGCCCGCTTGAGGGCCTTGAGCTCGTTCTCGAAGGGCTTGAAGTCCGAGGGATCGCTCCAGTTGGCCATCGTCAGCCGCTCGATGAGGTCCTTCATGCCCTGGGAGCCGAAGAACTCGCCGAGCGTCTCGGGCAGGCGGCCGTTCTCCTTGTCGCAGAAGCGGACGGCGCGGAAGAAGAGCTTGCGCAGGACCTCCTGCTGGTTGAGGATCTCCTGCTTGAGCAGGAACAGGTCCTTGACCGAGGCCGTTTGCGAGAGCTGGGCGTGGAGCTGGACGGCGTTCTCGACGATCTTGCCGACGGCCGACATGAAGGCCTCGACGTCGAGGACGGCGGCGTCCGGGCCCGCGTAGAAGCCGATCTCGATGCCGTTGTTGACCGGCTCGGTCCGGCGGTAGCGGGCCAGGGCCTCGAGGGCGGGATCGGACAGGGCCGCGGCGAGTTCGGGATCCGGCGCGGACGCGGGCTCGGCCTCGGCCGCGGCGGGCTCGGGCTCGATCTCGGCCGCGAGGTCGGCCAGCTCGGGGAAGGCCTCGGCGGCCGTCGGGTCGAGCGCGGCGGGGGAGGCGGCGG
>CAZFZU010000034.1:19042-21853 GCA_964523615.1 uncultured Eubacteriales bacterium
AGCTCGGGGAAGGCCTCGGCGGCCGTCGGGTCGAGCGCGGCGGGGGAGGCGGCGGCCGCGGGGGCGCGGTCGGGATCGGGCGCCTGGGCGCCAAGGACGAACTCGGCGTCGTCGCGGACGGAATCCTCCTCGGGCCCGATCAGCCCCAGGGACGCGGCCAGCTCTTCGGCCTCGTGCGCGGGGGCGGCGGTCGTCGTTTCGCCGTCGCCGCCGGCGCCCGCGGGGGAGGGCTCGGGCTGGCGCAGGGTGGCCAGGAGGTCGCGGACCTTGCGCAGCTTGCCCATCTCCTCGTTCCAATCGACGTCGCCCTCGCCGGCGGCCGCGGGCGCGGGGGCGGGGATCTGGGCCATGATGCCGGCGTACCCGCCGAGGCTCTTCTTGAGGTGGGCGTATTCCTCCTCGGCCTTGACCCGGACCCTCTCAAGCTCGGCGTTGAGGCCGCCGATCTTCTCGAGTTCGTCGCCGGCCAGGGCCGCGGCGTTCTCCATCATCTTCTGGTAGTTGACGGCCCGGTCGAAGTGGCCGCGGATCTCGCCGCGGAGGTAGGTCTCGGTCGACTGGAGGGCGGCCATGGCCTGCTTGTGCTCGTCGAGGAAGCCCCGGACCTGGGCGAACTCCCGGTTGACGGCCTCGATGCGCTTCTGGGCCTCTTCCTTCTCGCGGTTGATCTTCTCGATGAGGGTCTGCTCGACCTCGCTCTTCTGGGACTCGAAGATCTCGCCGACGCGCTTCTCGATGTCGTCGAGGAAGGTCGCGGGGTCGAGGGCGTGTTCGGTGTTCGGGTTCATGGGACCTCCTTCACATTTGGACGGGCGTCGGCGCGCCCTGGCCCTTGCCGTAGAGATGGTTGATGAGGACCAGGACGCCGGTGGGGATGCCGTGCTCGAACTCGACCCCCATCTCGTAGAGGCCGGGCTCGATCATGCGGTTCCAGCGGACGTCGCCCCGGGCCTTGACGATCTGCTTGGATTTCGAGAGATAGAGGGTCATCCGGAGCGAAGCGCCGACCTCGAACAGGTGGTCGGTGACGACGCGGGCGCCGCCCAGGGAGATGTCCTTGGTCAGGGCGCTGACGAGGCGGGGATCGTCGGTGGGCGAGGGGCCGGGCAGCTCGATGACGACCCGGTTCTCCTCGGCGATCCGCTTGTCTTTCCTGTTCTCGCGCATCCCGCGCCTCTTTCGGTTCCTTTCACGACGCGACAGGCGCCCGATGGGGCGGGGCTATCGCATTCAACGCACCGATTTTAAGCCGGCGGCGCGGGGCGTCCATAGCCGCTGGGGGTGAAAGGGGGGGGGAATGTCCCTCACCCCCCGTGACCCCGGGCGCGATGGCCCCCTGGAGCGAGGGGAAGGGCGCGGGTTCGGGGCGGGAGGGGGGGACGGCTCTATCCGAGATGGGCGAGGAGGTCCCCGGGGGCTTCGATGAGGACGTGGGCGCCGTGGGCCAGAAGCTCGGCGGCCGTGCGGAAGCCCCAGAGCGCGCCGACGGCGAACATCCCGGCGCCGCGGGCCGTGGCCATGTCGACGTTGGTGTCGCCGACGAAGGCGCAGGCCGCGGGCGGCACGCCGAGGTCGGCGGCCAGGGCCAGGGCCGGAGCGGGGTCGGGCTTGAGGGGCACGCCGGGCCGGGCGCCGCGAACGATGTCGAAGCGATGGGAGGCGAGCAGGGCGTCGGTCATGCGGCCGGTGTAGATGTCGGATTTGTTCGATAGGACGGCCGTGCGCAGGCCGCGTCCGGCCAGGGCGGACAGGAGCTCGGGGACGCCGTCGTAGGGGCGGCTGTGCTCGTGCCAGCAGGCCTGGTAGGCGCGGCGGTAGTCGTCGAGGATCTCGGTGACGACGGCGTCGGAGGGGGAGGGCTTGCCGCGCCAGGCGAAGACGCGGCGGATGAGCTCTTCGGCGCCGTCGCCGACGAGCGTCTTCATCTCGTCGTCGGTGAAGATGCCCAAGCCGCGCGGCTCGTAGACGCGGTTCGACGCCGCGGTGATGTCGACGATGGTGTCGAGCAGCGTCCCGTCCAGGTCGAAGATCACCGCTAAAATGGGGGACATGATACCTATTTCCTATTTATTCTTTCCATCCAGAACTTGCTTCACAAGGTCCTTCCTCTCGTCCCTTCGTAAGAAAATGGGAAATAGGTATCATGTCCCCCATTTGTGGAGGTCGCGGAGGGCGGCGTAGGCGCGCCAGCCGTGCTCGAGGCGGGCCCGGTCTTCGGCGGTCGTCTCGCGGCGGACCTTGGCCGGGACGCCGGCGACGATGACGCCGGGAGGGACCTGGAAGCCCTCGGCGACGACGGCCCCGGCGGCGACGACGGAGCCCCGCCCGATGCGGGCCCCCGACAGGACCGTGGCGCCCATGGCGACCAGGGCGTCGTCCTCGACGACACAGGCGTGGAGAACGGCGCCGTGGCCGACGGTCACGCGGGCCCCGACCAGGCAGGGCAGGTTCTCGTCGACGTGGACGACCGTGCCGTCCTGGATGTTGGAGTCCTCGCCGATCTCGATCGAGGCCCCGGCCATGTCCGAGCGCAGGACGCAGCCGTACCAGACGCTGGCGCCCCGGCAGACGGTGATGTCGCCGACGAGGACCGCCCCGGGGGCCACCCAGGCGCCCTCGTCGACGGCCGGCTTCCCCAGCTTGTCGACGACGCCGTATTCGCTCATCTTCACGCTCCTTGCGAAGACCACGATTGTACCAGAAACGGGAGAAAATCGGAGAGAATCGGGGACATGATACCTATTTCCCAATTGATCTCAAGTAGCGAAAAATAGGAAATAGGTATCATGTCCCCCATTTTTCCCCCATTTT
>CAZFZU010000034.1:21953-34977 GCA_964523615.1 uncultured Eubacteriales bacterium
TCAAGTAGCGAAAAATAGGAAATAGGTATCATGTCCCCCATTTTTCCCCCATTTTTTCCTTTTTTTCGCTTGCATTCGGCGCGGCGCCCGCTTATAATCCTAGCATTCCACTAGGATTAATTTTCCTGGGGTGGGAAATACGCGATATCGGGAGGCTTCCGTGTCCGCATCCGCCGGTTTCAACGACAATGCCTTGAAGATCCTCAAGGCCCGCTACTTCCTGAAGAACGAGAAGGGCGAGCTCGTCGACAAGTCGCCCGAGGACCTCTTCCGCCGCGTCGCCGCCTATGTCGCCACGGCCGAGAAGAGCAAGGCCGACCGCAAGACCTGGGCCGACCGCTTCCTGGCGGCCATGAACGCCCGCGACTTCCTGCCCAACAGCCCGACCCTGACCGGCGCCGGCCGCGGCATGTGCCTGTCGGCCTGCTTCGTCCTGCCCATCGAGGACTCCCTCGAGTCCATCTTCGAGACGGTCAAGAACGCCGCCTTGGTCCACAAGGAGGGCGGCGGCACCGGCTTCGACTTCTCCCGCCTCCGTCCCAAGGGCAGCTTCGTGCGCAAGACCCAGGGCGTGGCCTCCGGCCCGGTGTCCTTCCTCAAGGTCATCGACGCCGCCACCGAGGCCGTCAAGCAGGGCGGCACGCGCCGCGGCGCCAACATGGGCATCCTCCGCGTCGACCACCCCGACATCGAGGAGTTCATCCAGATGAAGCTCGACGGCGCCTCCGTCTCGAACTTCAACATCTCCGTCGCCGTCACCGACGCCTTCATGGCCGCGCTGGCGGCCGGCGCCAGCTACGACCTCGTCGAGCCCCACCTCGGCACCCCCGTCGGCAAGAAGGACGCCCGCAAGGTCTGGCAGCTCATCGTCGATTCGGCCTGGGCCATCGGCGACCCCGGCCTCATCTTCATCGACCGCGTCAACGCCGGCAACCCGACCGTCGGCCTCGGCCCTATCCGGGCCACCAACCCCTGCGGCGAGCAGCCCCTCCACGACTACGAGTCCTGCAACCTCGGCTCGATCAATCTGGCCAACTTCCACGCCCCCAAGGCCAAGGACCACTTCGACTGGGACCGCTTCCGCCAGATCGTCCGCCTCGGCGTCCGCTTCCTCGACGACGTCATCGACGTCAACCGCTACCCGCTGCCCGAGATCGACCGGACGACCCGGGCCTCGCGCCGCATCGGGCTCGGCGTCATGGGCTGGGCCGACCTGCTCCTGCTGATGAAGGTCCGTTACGACTCGCCCAAGGCCCTGGCCCTGGCCGACAAGGTCGCCGGCTTCCTGCGAGCCGAGGCCACGGCCGCCTCGCGCGACCTGGCCGGCGAGCGCGGCTCCTTCCCGGCCATCGCCCAGTCCGTCTACAAGGGCGGCAAGATGCGCAACGCCACGGTCTTCACCATCGCCCCGACCGGGACGATCTCTCGCATCGCCGGCTGCTCGTCCTCGATCGAGCCCGTCTTCGCCTTCGAGGTCACCTCCAAGATCATCGACTCCGAGCTCAAGGACGTCCACCCCATCTACGCCGACTGGAAGGCCAAGAACCCCGACAAGCCGCTGCCCGAATGGTTCCGGGCGGCCCACGAGATCGCGCCGGACTGGCACATCAAGACCCAGGCGGCCTTCCAGAAGCACGTCGACAACTCCGTTTCCAAGACCATCAACTTCCCCCACGAGGCCTCGGTCGAGGACGTCGAGAAGGCCTATCGGCTGGCCTGGGACCTGGGCACCAAGGGCATCACCATCTACCGCGACGGCTGCCGCGAGAGCCAGGTCCTCTACAAGAACGGCACGGAGATCAAGCACCCCGAGGGCCGGCCCGACTCCCTGCCCTCGGTCACCGACAAGATCAAGACCGGCTTCGGCAACCTCTACGTGACCATCTCCTTCCACAACCAGAAGCCGTTCGAGGTCTTCGCCTCGATCGGCAAGAGCGGCTACTCGACCATGGCCGACGCGGAGGCCCTGGGCCGGCTCATCTCGACGGCCCTGCGCAGCGGCGTCGAGGCCGACGAGGTCATCGCCCAGCTCAAGGGCATCGGCGGCTCGGAGCCCATCTTCACCGAGGGCGGCCTCATCCAGAGCATTCCCGACGCCATCGCCAAGGTCCTGGAGAAGCACTTCGGCGAGGTCAAGCACAACGCCAAGGACTTCTACACCGTCCGCTGCAAGATCTGCGGGGCCCTCCTGCCCGACGAGAAGTGCCCCGTCTGCATCAACTGCGGCTGGAGCAAGTGCGCATGAACGCCGCCGCGCCCGTCCCCGTGACCGAGATCGCGGCCGCCCCCGGCCTCGAGCTCTTCCACCTGCTTCTCGCGGCCGGCATCCTGGCCGCGGCCGTCGTCCTGGGGATCATCGCCCGCAAGGTCTTCGCCGTGACCCTCCACGCCTGGGCCAAACGCTCGGCCTCCGAATGGGACGACATCGTCGCCGATTCCATGAAGGGCCTGGTCGTGGTCTGGTTCCTGCTCGTCGGCCTGGCCGTCGTCCTGCGCGTCGTGCCGCTCCGGCCCGAGATCGCCTTGATCGTGCGCCGGGCCGTCGGCGTCCTGGGCATCCTGTCGGCCGTCGTCTTCTTCACCCGGATGGCCCGCAAGGCCATCTACGTCTTCATCGACCGCCGGGTCGAGGTGCCTTCGTCCATCTTCAAGAACTTCGCCACCGTCCTCATCTACGCCGTAGGCTTCCTGTTCGTCCTCGACTACCTCGGCGTGTCCATCGCCCCGCTCCTCACGGCCCTCGGCGTCAGCGGCCTGGCCGTGGCCCTGGCCCTGCAGGACACGCTGTCGAACCTGTTCGCCGGCCTCAACATCCTGATGACCCGCAAGATCCGGCCGGGCGACTACATCCGCCTCGAGACGGGGGAGGAGGGCGAGGTCTGCGACATCACCTGGCGCAACACGACCATCCGGGCCCCCGAGGACAACATGGTCGTCGTCCCCAACGCCAAGCTGGCCGCGGCCATCTACACCAACACCCACCTACCCGAGAAGGAGATGGGGCTCTTCCTGCCGGTCGTCGTATCCTTCGACAGCGACCTGGCCCAGGTCGAGCGGGTGACGCTCGAGGTCGTTCGCGAGGTCATGTCGGCGCCGGAGCGGGCCATCCCCGGCTACGAGCCGGCCGTGCGCTTCAACGCCTTCACCGACGTCGGCGTCCGCATGTCGGTCGGCCTGCGGGTCAAGGAGTACCAGGAGCTCTACCGGCTGCGCCACGACCTCTACAAGCGGCTCCACGAGCGGTTCCGCCGCGAAGGGATCAAGCTGGCCGTGTCGCCCCGTGCCGTCACCCTCGACAAGCCCTGACGGAGAAGTCCTCCGCGCGGCTTTGCCCGGGAATGTCCTCTAGCTCCCCGGCCCCCCGGGGAACCAGTTTGCACGGTTCCCCCCCGCTCCGCGGGTCCCCTCTTCCAGCAACGGGGATCTTCGAGGACAATTCCTTCGCAGCCTCGCTCCGGACTTCAAAGAGAACGGGCTAGTTGAATAGGAGAGCTTTGAGGAGGGCCAGGTTGAGGCCGATGACGACCGCCGCGACGGCCCACAGCAGGACTTTGAGGGCGGGGCCGTTGGCGTACTTGCCCATGACTTTGGGCGACGAGGTCAGGCGGATCTGGGTGATGATGGTGAAAGGCAACTGGACGCTGAGGAGCATCTGAGAGACGACCAGGCCGCGGAACGGGTCGCCGATGAGGAAGATGACCGCGGTCGCGACCACGAGCGTGCCGGCCGCGCCGACGCGCGAGTGGAGGTCCTTGATGTCGTAGGACTCGCCGAAGATGCCGGCGAAGATGGTCGCCCCGGCCATGCCGGCCGTGATCGACGACGACAATCCCGAGAGCAGCAGGGCCAAAGCGAAGACCAGGGCCGCGGCCGGCCCGACGAGCGGGCCGAGCATTTTCTGGGCCTGGTCGAGCTCGGTCACCGGGGCCAGGCCGAAGAAGGCCGCCGCCGCGACCAGGATCATGGCGCTGTTGATGCCCCAGCCGACGAGCATGGAGACGAGCGTGTCGGCGAACTCGTACTTGAGCTGGCGGCGGATGACGGCCTCGTTCTCGAGGTCCCAGCGCCGGCTCTGGATGACTTCGGAGTGGAGGAAGATGTTGTGGGGCATGACCACCGCTCCTAGGACGGCCATGACGATGGGCAGGGACCCGGCCGGAAGCGAGGGCACGACCCAGGCCGCCGCGGCCTTGCCCCACGAGACGTCGACGAGGGCCAGCTCGACCAGGAAGGCCAGGCCGATGAGCGAGACGAAGGCCACGATCCACTTTTCGAGCCGCGGGTAGGAGCTCGAGAAAAGCAGGGCCAGCACGACGCCGAGGACGAGGACGGCCCCGAGCCGCAGGGGCAGCCAGGGGAAGAGCATGCGCAGGCCGATGGCCGCGCCCAGGATCTCGGCCATGGCCGTCGACACGGCGGCCAGCACGGCGGTCCCCAGCACGGCCCGCGAGGCCGCCGGGCGCATGTGGGCCGTGGCCGCCTCGGACAGGCACAGGCCCGTGGCGATGCCGAGGTGGGCGACGTTGTGCTGGAGGACGATCAGCATGACCGTGGCCAGAGTGACCATCCACAGGAGGGCGTAGCCGTGCGAGGCGCCTGCGGCGATGTTCGAGGCCCAATTGCCGGGATCGATGAAGCCGACCGTGACCAATAGGCCCGGCCCGATGTAGCGCAGGAAGGCCGGGGCCTCGAGCCGCGGCCGGTGCTTCCTCAGCGCTTCCCTCAGCGTCATCTTCCCTCCGGAAATGGGGCCGTTTCTATTTATTCTATTCATTCGATGAACGCAAGATGAATAAAAAAAACAGAAACGGCCCCATTTGTTGACCGGGGGCGGCATTGGTGGTATCGTTTTTTCTCCAGTACCGGGAACAAGGAGTCACAAACGATGAAAAAAGCCGCCTTTTTCCTCATTCTCCTCGGCAGCCTCGCGGGATTGACCTACGCCCAGTCGAACCACAATCTCGGCCTCGGCGTCATCCTCGGCGAGCCGACCGGCATCAGCTTCAAGATCTGGAACCGCCAGACGGTGGCCTTCGACGCCGGCGCGGCCTGGTCCATCGTCGACCAGAAGCATTTCCAGATCCACGGCGACCTGCTGCTCCACAACTTCAACCTGTTCCGGGTCGAGACCGGCCGCATGGCCCTCTATTACGGCGTCGGCGCCCGGATCTGGTTCGCCACCGACACCATCCTCAGCCTGCGCGTCCCGATCGGGCTGTCCTACGAGTTCGAGAGGACCCCCGTGGAGCTCTTCCTCGAGGTCGTGCCGATGCTCGACCTCATCCCGGCCACCGACGTGGCCATGGCCGGAGCGGTTGGCTTCCGCTACTATTTCTGATAGGTCCGTCCGCCGAATAGGGGGACATGATACCTATTTCCTATTTCTTTGCCCTCGACCTCGCTCGCCTCACATGGATAAATAGGAAATAGGTATCATGTCCCCCATTAAGTGCCGGGGGAGGGGCCTCGTCCTCGTCCTGGCCGTTGCCCTGTCCTTTGGCGCGGCCTGCCGGTCCGAACGGGGCGAGCGGGCCGGGCGGACCGGCGATGCCCTCACGGCCGCGGCCCCGGCCGCCGCCGTTTCCTCCGCCGCTTCCGTTCCTGCCGTCCTCATCTCGCCCCGGGTGCCGGCTACGGGCCGTCCCTTCCGCGTCCTGGCCGCGTTCGAGGAGGATCCCGGCAAAGCCGCGCTCGCCACGCGCGGACCGTCCGGCGCCATCGTCGATCCCGGCCGCGTGCTCCGGGGCGGGGGACCGCCCTACTGGATCGCCGCGGAGTTCGAGGCCGCGCCTTCCGCCGAGCCCGTCCTGCTGCTGCGCGCGGGCCGCGCCGCCGCCTCGCTCGGGCCGGACGCGCACCTCGATCCCGCCGGCGGCTGGTCGCGGCCGGCCGAGCTCCTCTATTCGGCCTGGATCGAGGCCCTCTTCGCCGGCGCCGACGAGCGCTCGTCCTGGAAGGCCCTGCACGAGGTCACCCGGGACCGGGCCCGCAATCTCCTCCACGATCACCTCGGGTTCGGCGAGGACGACGCGGCCGGCGCGCCCGCCCCGTCGGGCGCCCGCCCGCTCGCGATGACCCCCGACTGCGCCGACAATCCCTACTTCCTGCGGGCCTACTTCGCCTGGAAGACCGGCCTGCCCTTCGGCTTCCACGAGACCGACTGGGGCACGCTCGAGTCCCCGCCGCGGGCCGGGCGCTTCGTCGCGGCCGATCTGGGCGATCCGTCCCCCGGCGGCGCCGCCGCGCCGGTCGCGGCCATGGAGCGATTCCTCAACCGCGTCAAGAACTCCGTCCACGCCGGCAACGGCCGGACCGCGCTGCGGGCCGACGGGACCGACTACTATCCGCTGCCGCTCGCCCGCCGGGCCCTGCGCCCGGGCACGGTCTACGCCGATCCCTACGGCCACACCTACACCCTCGTCCGCTGGGTGCCGCAGACCCGCAAGTCCCCCGGCCTGCTCCTCGGCGTCGACGCCCAGCCCGACGGGACCATCGGGGTCAAACGGTTCTGGAAAGGCAACTTCCTGTTCACGACCGAGGACGTCATCGGCGAGCCCGGGTTCAAGGCCTTTCGGCCCATCGTCGTCGAATCCGGCCGGCCGCGCCTCCTGACCAACGCGGAGATCGCCCGCGACCCCGGATACGGCGACTACTCCCTGGCGCAGGAGCGCCTGCCGATGGGGGATTTCTACGCGGCCATGGACCGGCTCATCAACCCCGAGCCCCTCGACGCCGCGGCCGCCCTCGAGGACCTCTTCCGGGCTCTCCACGAGCAGCTCCTCGTGCGGGTCGATTCGGTGGCCAACGGCGAGGCCTACATGATGGCCCATCCCGGCGCCGTCATCCCCATGCCCTCGGGCAAGGCCGTCTTCCAGACCCTCGGCCAGTGGGAGGACTACTCGACGCCCAACCGCGACCTGCGCCTGCTCATCGCCATCGACACCGTGCTCGAGTTCCCCGACAAGGTCGCCGCCAATCCCGCCGCCTTCGAGATGGACGGGAAGGGGACGGGAGACGAGATCCGGACGCGGCTGGAAGCCCGGCTCCGCAAGAAGGCCGGCGAACTGACGATCACTTACACCGGCTCGGACGGCTCGCCGCGCACGCTGACCGTGGCCGAGATCTTCCGCCGGGCCGCGGCTTTCGAAACGGGCTACAATCCCAACGACAGCGTCGAGATCCGCTGGGGCGCGCCAGCCGGGAGCGCCGAGCTGGCCACGGCCCGGCGCCGGGCCCCGGCCTCCCAGGTCGCCAAGATGAAGGCCCTCCAGCCCTGGTTCCGCAAGCGCCTGCGCCCGGCCGCTTGAAATCCCCCCGGCTTTGGGCTTATAAGAATATCAAAGGCATTCCGCCACCGGGGGAGCACAATGATCGACAACCGTCCCGGTCTCGTCCGTTCGGCATTCGCCCGTCTCGTCGTCGGCCTGGCGATGGCCGCGGTCCTCGCGCCGGCGGCCAGGCCGGCCGCCCGCGCCGGGGACGACGCCGCGATGAGCCCGCCCTCCCGCTGGGTCTTCGACCTCAGCGCGCCGGCGGCCGGCGAGCCGGTCTCCCGCCGCTCGATCAGCCCGTTCCCGATCGTCATGTACGATACGGACATCGGTTTCGGCTACGGCGGGCGCATCAAGATCGTCGACTTCCTGGCCCGGAGGGAATCTTTCGACCTCATCCTCTTCAACTCGACCAAGGGCGAGCGCTGGTACGTCTTCACTTTCTCGATGGCCGACCCCGAGATCCGGCAGGGGACGCGCTACGGGCTGGCCTTCGACCTCAAGGCCGAATACGACAAGTTCCTCAATTACAGCTTCTACGGCTTCGGCGCGGCGACCCCCGAGGAGAACGAGACGGTCCTGACCCACACGACGACGAGCCTGGCCTTCACCTTCAGCCGAGGCTTCACGCCCCGCCTCGTGGCCGAGGCGGGCTACGTCGTGCGCTGGCTGCGATACACGGACCTCAGGGACGGACCGCTCGTCGACGAGCTGGCCGCGCTCACAGGGGAGGGGCGGCTGTTCGCCCCGTATCTGACCTTCGCCCTCAAATACGACACCTCCGACAGCCAGATCCACCCGACGCGCGGCGCCCGCATCATCGTCCAGGAGGACCTGGCCGGAAGCTTCATGGGCAGCCGGGAGGCCTCGTTCAGCCGCCTGACGGTCGACGCGCGCAAGTACCTGCGCGTCTTCGGCGAGAAGGACGTCTTCGCCGTCCGGGCCCTGGCCCAGTACGTCGGGGGAGAAGCGGTCCCCGTTTTCGACCGCGCCTCTCTCGGGGGCGGCAACGTCCTGACGGCCATGCGCGGCTTCCCGCTCAACCGTTTCCTCGACCGGGGCAAGTTCCTGGTCAACGCCGAATACCGCTTCCCGCTGTTCTGGCGGCTCGGCGGCAACGTCTTCACCGACGCGGGCACGGTCTGGCACTCGCTGCGGACGATCGATCTCGGCGAGACCGCCGTCGACGCCGGGATCGGCCTTCGCTTCTACATGCCCGATTTCGTGGTCCGGGTCGACGCCGCCTGGAGCCGGGAGGGCATGGGGCTCTATTTCAACTTCGGGCACGTCTTCTGATGGGGAGCGCGAGGCTCCGGGACAAACGGAATGGCCCGTCCGGGCGTATCCTCTATGAGCGATCGAGGAGGAACTCCATGCGCGTGAACCCGTCTTCCAAGTTCCCCGCCGGCACTTGGCTGGCATTCGCCGTGATCCTGGCGGCCGCGGCCGCCGGGTTCGTCTTGGCCGGTTCGTTCGGGGCCCAGGCCCCGCACGAGGATCAAGCGCAGCCGACCGCCCAGGCTCGAGCCCAGGTCCAAGCCCCTGCCCAAACGGCGGGGACCGTCTCCGACGACCAGGTCTGGCGGGAGTTCATCGATTGGTTCCGGGCCGCCCCGCCCGACCCTAACGCTCTCGGGGCCTATGCCGCCGAATTGACCCGCCGGAGCGTGCCCAAAGAGGAGATCCAGCGGCGCTTCGGGGTCATCATGCGCCTGTTCGCGACCCGGCCCGAAGGGGCCGAGGTCTTTTACGACAAGACCTTCAGCCGGCCCGCCTTGACCGGACGTCCCGAGGAGGACGGCTTCGCCAGCGTCCCGAGCGAATTCCTGGTCGGGGCCATCAAAGGCGTCCCTCCGGGCCGGGCCCTCGACCTGGGCATGGGCCAGGGGCGCAACGCCGTGGCTCTGGCAAAGGCCGGCTGGGCCGTGACCGGGGTCGACGTCTCGGGCGAGGCCATCGCCGCCGCCAGGCGCAACGCGGCCGCGGCGGGAGTGGCCCTCGACGGCATCAAGACGGACTACGCCTCGTTCGACCTCGGGCGCGAGACGTGGGACCTGGTAGTCATGATCTTTGCCTGGGCCCCCATCGACGAGCCCGCCTTCGTCGAGCGCGTCCGGGCCGCCCTCAGGCCGGGTGGAGTGGTCGTCTTCGAGAACTTCGTCAACACGCCCGAGCGTCAGCACGCGCCTATGGTCCGGGCCCTGCCGCCCGGCGCCACCCGGGAGGCCTTCGCCGGTTTCGAGATCGTCGCCTACGAGGAGCTGACCGGGACGGGGGACTGGGGCGGGCCGGGCTCCCGCCTGGTCCATCTGGTCGCCCGCAGACAGAAATAAGCAGAAATAGGGGGACATGATACCTATTTCCTATTTTTTTCCCTCTTGAGGTTTGATCCTCTAGCCCCGTGAAGTAAGGCGTTAGGACCCGGACGGGGCGCTGGTCTCCAGGGAAAAAATAGGAAATAGGTATCATGTCCCCCATTTTTATGATAAATCTCGGGCGTTCCCGGGATATGGAAGAAACTCCGGCCGTCGCTCGTCCAAACTACGACGTGCCGAATCCGTCTGTCAATAAATCCTCAGGAGGGATCCCGATGTCTACCCGTCTGTCCCGTTCGCTGGTCCTTCTCCTGGCCCTGGGCTTCGTCCTGGGCGCCGGAGGGGCCGCCGTGGCCCAAGCGCAGGTCACGGCCGACGACCTCAATCTGCTGACCTGGCGCTGGGTCGGGCCCGTCAATTTCTCGGGCCGCATCTCCGAGTTCGCCGTGCCCCCGGGGCAAACCACGACCTATTACGTCCTGGCCGCCAGCGGCGGGGTCTGGAAGACCGAGGACGCCGGCATCCATTTCGAGCCCATCTTCGACAAGTACGGCAACATGAGCATGGGCTCCCTGGCCGTGGCCGCGTCCGATCCCAAGGTCCTCTACCTGGGGACGGGCGAACCCATGCACGCCCGCTCGAGCTCCCACGGCAACGGCGTCTGGAAATCGACCGACGCCGGGAAGACCTGGACGAGCGTCGGCCTGGCCAAGAGCTATTTCATCAACAAGGTCCAGGTCCATCCCAAGAACCCCGACGTCGTCTACGTCGCCGCCGAGGGCAAGCTCTACGACAACGAGATGGACTGCGAGCGCGGCTTCTACGTCACCGCCGACGGCGGCAAGACCTGGGAGCGGCGCTGGCCCCTGGCCGACCGCGGCGTCGGCGACTTCGTCGTCGACCCGCGCGACTTCAACGTCGTCATCGCCCAGGCCTACAAGACCTACCGCCGGACCTGGACCTACATCGACCGCCAGCCCGGCAACAACCTCTACAAGACGACCGACGGCGGCAAGACCTGGAAGAAGCTCGAGGGCGGCCTGCCCAACCAGCTCGAGGTCGGCCGGGCCGGCCTGGCCATCTTCCTGAAGAATCCCGACATCGTCTACGCCCGCATCGACGAGGAGGTCAACCTCGGGCTGGCCGAGCGCGACGGCGTGGCCAACTTCCGGGCCGCCGGCGGTTTCGGCCGCGGCGGGACGTTCGCCGAGGACAAGACCTTCGAGACCTGGAAGACCTTCAAGATCGATCCGCGGCTGGCCAAACAGGCCCCCAAGTTCGCGGCGCCCACGGCCGCCGACGAAGCCGAGCTGGTCAAGAAGCTCAACGAATTCGTGGCCGACAAGGACTTCCTGGCCAAGTCGGGCATCGACCTGGCCAAGTTCAACGCCGCGGCCCGCCTGGTCCACGCCAAGAACAAGGACCTCCTGGCGGCCGTCGACGAGATCGAGAAGCTCCACAAGCGCGAGGCCCCCAAGGCCGACTCGGCCGAGGCCAAGGGCCGCTCCCAAGTCACCAACCGCCACGTCCTGGAGATGCTCTACGGCGGCCTCCTGCTCAACCAGCAGCCCGTCAAGCGCTCCGGCGTCGTCTACCGGTCGGCCGACCTCGGCGAGACCTGGGCCAAGATGACCGAGTACAAGCACTCCGGCGGCAGCGGCCTGGTCAACCAGACCGAGGCCGGCTACTACGCCCGGCTCTACGTCGACGCCCAGAACGACCAGGTCCTCTACGCCGTCGACACGAACACGACCGTCTCCAACGACGGCGGCAAGACCTTCAAGGTCACCGGTTGGGACTCGGGCGCCTACAAGCTCCACGTCGACCACCGCGCCCTGTGGCTCGACCCCGCCAACCCCAACCACATCCTGAGCGGCAACGACGGCGGGGCGGGGGAGACCTGGGACGGCGGCAAGCACTGGCACCAGAAGTCGACCATCAGCGCCCAGCAGTTCTATGACGTCGCCGCCGACAACGAGCAGCCTTACAACGTCATGGGCGGCACCCAGGACAACGGCGCCTGGTGGGGCCCCTCCCAGAACCGCAACTCCTGGGGCGTCTTCGCCGCCGACTGGAACTACCTGCCGACCGGCGACGCCTATTACGTCCTGCGCGACTGGTGGAACCCCAACTTCATGTATTACGAGAGCCAGTTCGGGGCCTCGAGCCGCATCGACCTGGCCACCGGGCAGATCTCGCCGCTGGCCAAGCGGACGACCCCGGAGGAGGCGGCCAAGGGCGTGCCGCCCCAGCGCTACCAGTGGAACGCGCCCATCGTCCTGTCGCCCCACAATCCCGGCATCGTCTACGTCTGCTCCCAGTTCGTCCACCGCTCTTTAACGCGCGGCGAGCCGGGCACCTGGGTGACCGTCAGCCCCGACCTGTCGCGGGCCGACAAGGGGCGCCTCGAGGAGTCGAAGAAGACCAACCTCCAGTACGCCACGATCTACAGCTTCGCCGAGTCGGCCAAGAAGCCCGGCCTGTACTGGGCCGGCACCGACGACGGCAACGTCCAGATGTCGCCCGACGGCGGCGTCAGCTGGACCAACATCACGGCCCGCTTCTACGACATGAAGACGGGCAAGGCCAAGCCCGGCGTCAAGGGCGCGCTCATCCCGTTCGACCGCTGGGTCAAGCGGGTCGTGCCGTCGCGGTTCGACGAGAACGTCTGCTACGTGGCCTTCAACGGCTACCGGACCCACAACGAGGATAAGACCTGGATCTACGTCACCCGCGATCTCGGGCAGACCTGGGAGGACATCTCGGGCGGCATGACGAACCCCGTCTGGGACCTCGAGGAGGACCCCGACAACGCCGACGTCCTCTACGCCGGGACCGACTACGGCGTCTACGTCACCATCGACCGGGGCAAGACCTGGACGGCCTTCTCGACCTCGGCCCCCAACGTCATCATCCGCGACATGGCCGTCCAGAAGCGCGATCGCGACCTGGTCATCGGGACCTACGGCCGGGGCATCTACATCGCCGATATCGCCCCGCTCAAGGAGATGACGGCCGAGAACCTGGCCAAGGACGCCTACCTCTTCGACGTCGAGGAGGTCGTGCGTTGGAACCGCCTCGAGCGCCGGGGCGAGCAGTACGGCGAGTTCGCCAAGGTCGACAACCCGCCCGTCGCGGCGACGATCTACTACCGCCTCAAGGCCGATCCCAAGTCGGTCAAGATCGTCGTCAAGGACCTCGAGGGCAACCTCGTCCAGGAGCTGAGCGGCACGGCCAAGAAAGGCCTGCAGAAGGCTTCCTGGAGCCTGACGCGGCGGCAGCCGGCCGGGCAGGCGACGCCTCCGCCCGGCGGCGGCATGCGCGGCCGCGGCGCCAACCTGGTGGACTACGGAGTCTACAAGGTGACGCTCGTCGTCGACGACAAGGACGTGGTCACCAAGACCATGAAGGTGAGCCCCGACCCTCTGTTCAAGTGAT
>CAZFZU010000035.1:0-34936 GCA_964523615.1 uncultured Eubacteriales bacterium
CGCCGACGGCCGCCAGGCCGGTCAGGCTCGTCTTCAGGAAGGACCGTCTGCCGAGGGCTTGTCTCTTTTCCGTCATTCTCTCCTCCGTCGAATGGGTTATTTGTCGCTCAGGGCGCGCATGAAGGCGACGATGGCCTCCTCCTCGGACCGCGAAAGTCCGAGGTCGCCCAATTCGGTCGTGTTGACGTTGGCCGCGACCTCGGGGGCCGGCCAGCCGGCGCCGGCGACATCGCGGGTGTTGTAGAAACGGACGACCTCTTCGAGGGTCTTGAAGTAGCCGTTGTGCATGTAGGCCTTGACGAATTTCGGATGGGGCCGCTTGTCCACGTTCCGCAGCGTCGGCGTGCGGTGTTTGCCGAGGTTGGCGGCCGCGAAGGGCCTGTACCCGGGGACGCTCTCGAGGAAACCGCCGAGCCCGGGATCGACCCAGTCCTTGCCGTCCGGATTGAAGGCCTTGTCCTGGCCGTAGAAGGGATTGGCGGGGTTGCGGGGGACGCCGAGGTTGTCGTACTTGAAGTCGGCGAACAGGGGAGGCTTGTCCCCGTCCGGGGTCAGGAGGTGGCAGACGGCGCACAGGCCCTTGGAATTGAAAAGGACCAGTCCGCGGAGCTCCTCCTCGGCCAGGCCCAGGCCTGCGAACGCACGGGCGTTGGACTCGCCGATGGACTCGACCTCGAGGCCCTTGGCCCGGGCGGCCCGCCAGAAGTCGTCGAACCGGGAGCTGTACGGATTGACCTCGGCCGAGCGCTCATAGGCGGCGATGGCCCGGCCGATCCGGGCGTAGGCTTCGTCCGCGCCCTTTCCGGCGTCCAAAGAACCGGGGCCGAAGACCCGTTCGAAAAGGCCGGCATACGAGGAGGCCTTGACGGCCAGGACCAGGGCCTCGGCATCGGCCAGGTTCTGTTCGAGGGGATTGAGGAACGGCCCCATGGCCTGCTCGGCCAGGGGGTCCCCCAGGACGCCGCCGGTGGCCCGGCCGTCCCAGAACAGCCCGCCGACGAACTCGCCGGATGGGTCGCGGTGGAGCTTGGGCGTCCCACCCGCGTAGGATGCGGCCGGCGGCTTGCGGTTGCCGAACCGCCCCGTGTAGGCCCCCTCGTAAACCCCGGCTCCCAGGTTGGCGTGCTCGCTCGGTCCGGTGAAACCGACCTCGGGTCCATGGCATGCAGCGCAGTCCTGTCCTTTGGGGCGGGAGAGGTCCTTGTCGAAGAAGAGCCTCTTGCCGAGCTCTTCGAGGGGCGTGAGCTTGGGCGGGGCGCCGGCAGCGGCCAGCGCGGCCAGCCCGGCGACGGCCAAGGCGGCGAATGCGGCCCGCAGAACGCTCCTGTCCATCGTCCCTCCTTCCCGGCGGTGGGGCGCGGCGGTCCGCGGGCCCGGCCGGACCGCAAACCATTGTATAGGGAACCCCGCCGTTGTCAATCGGCCGGGCCCTCCCTGGGCCGGGTTTGACATTTCCCCACCCCGGGCTATACTGGCTGACGATGGTCCGGAAAGCCCTTCTCACGCTCGCGTCGGCCGTCCTAGCCTTCTCGCCGGCCGGCTTCCCCTCGGGCGCCCAATATCCCGCCCCGGCCGGGGACCTCCCCCTGCGGACGTTCTTCTCGGTGCGCTCGGCCCGGCCGGACGACACCGTCCCGGACGTCTGGCGGGAGCAGTTCGAGAAGGACGACGGCAGTCCCCTGCGGTCGGTCGCCGTCGACCTCGACGGCGACGGCAAGGACGAGAAGTTCGTCCTGTGCGGCGTCCAGACCGAGTCCGGCGCCTACCAGTGGCTCGTCTACGACCCCGCCCGCGACGCCGCCCGGGGCGTCGTGGCCGGGGCCATCGTCTTCGTCGGCCGAGAGACCGATGGCGGCCTGCCCCGTCTGGAGACGTATTGGAAGCAGGGCGGCGACATGTCCATCGTCTACCGTTATGCTTTCTCTAAGGGCCGGTACGTCCGGACAGGGACGCGGGCACTGACGCTCTGGGAAGCGAGCGAGTACTTCCGGGCCAAGCCGCCCCTCGATCTCGACCGCGAGCTGGCCGAGATCAAGTAGCTCCGATGGCGCCGCGCCGCCCCGCCCTCCTCTCCCCCGTCGTCCTCGCCGCCGCCCTCGCCCTTCTGGCCGCGCCGGGCTGCCGCTCCTCCCGTTCCGGGGACGCGCCCCGCTCCCGCCCGCCGCGGATCGCCGTCGTCCCCATGGGCACGACCCACGAGTTCTGGAAGTCCGTCCACGCCGGGGCCCTGACGGCCGCCCGGGAGCTTGGGGTGGAGATCGTTTGGAAGGGACCGCTCCGGGAGGACGACCGCAACGAACAGGTCCAGATCGTCGAGACGCTGGCCGGCTCGGGGATCGACGCCCTGGTCCTCTCGCCGCTCGACGACCGGGCCCTCGTCCGGCCCGTGGCCGAGGCCCGCCGGGCCGGCATCCCGACGGTCGTCTTCAACTCGGCGCTCCAGGGCGGAGAGCACGCGGCGTTCGTCTCGACGGACAACGCCCTCGGCGGAGCCCTGGCCGCGCGGGCCGTCGGGCGGCTCCTGGGAGGCCGCGGCCGGCTGATCATGGTCCGGGTCAAGGCCGGCGTCGAAGGCACGGCCCGGCGCGAGGAAGGCTTCCTGGCCGCGCTGCGGGCGGAGTTCCCGGCCGTCGAAGTCGTCTCGGAGAACCAGTACGGCGGGACCTCGACCGAGACGGCCTACCAGACCATGGAGAGCCTGCTGGCCCGCTTCGGCGCGGTCGACGCCCTGTTCACGCCCAACGAGTCGACGACCTTCGGCTGTCTCCGGGCCCACCAGGACCACGGGCTGGCCGGGCGCGTCGTCCACGTCGGCTTCGACGCCTCCGAGATGCTCATCGAGGCCCTGGACAAAGGCGAGCTCGCCGGGCTCGTCCTCCAGGACCCCTTCGCCATGGGCGAGCGGAGCCTGCGGACCGCCGTGGCCGTCCTGCGCGGCGAGCCCTACGAAACGAACGTCGCCACCGCCGTCGTCCTGGCCACGCGCCAGAACATGGCCGAGCCGGCCGTCGCCCGCCTGCTGCGGCCCGACCTGTCCATCCTCGGCAGCGACAAATAAGGAGCCCCGTCATGATCATGCGCGCCCCACTCCTCGCCGCCGTCGCCGCAGGCGCCCTAGCCGCCCTGTCCGCACTGTCCCTCGCCCTCGCCGCCGCCCCGCCTCAGCGAGCCCGGCTCCATATCATCTCCTCGAGCCACCAGGACATCGCTTGGATGGACTCGCCGGAGAAGTGCATCGTCTTCCGCGACGCGAACTGCATCACCCCAGCCCTGGCCATGATGGCCAAGGACCCCGCTTACTCCTTCACGATGGAGAACATGCTCAACCTGGCCGAGTACCTCGAGCGGCACCCGGAGCGCCGCGAGGAGATCGCCCGGCTGACCCGCGAGGGGCGGATGGAATGGGGCGCGACCTACAACCAACCTTACGAGTCGCTCCTGTCGGGCGAGCAGCTCGCGCGCCAGGCCTATTTCGGGCGCCTGTGGCTGAAGCGGACCTTCCCGGGCGCCGACGCCAAGGTCTATTTCAATCCCGACGTCCCGGGCCGGGCCGCCCAGATGCCCCAGATCCTGGCCAAGGCCGGCATCCCCTACATGATCATGAGCCGCTACCACGAGGGTTTCTACCGCTGGGCTTCCCCCGACGGCTCGTCCGTCCTGGCCTACTCGCCCGGGCACTACGGCAACGCCGCGGCCTATCTCAACGCCCCGCCCGCAGAGGGAGCCAAGGCCATCGAGGACAAGGTCGCCAAGCTGGCCGCCTATTACGCGCCGCGCGGCCTGCCGGCCGAATATCCCCTGCTCAATTCCGTCGATTTCTCCCAGCCGACGGACTTCGGGCCGCTCATCGCCCATTGGAACGGGGGCGGGCCGGGCGCCGCCGACCGGACCCGGCCGGTCATGCATTACTCGACGGCTCGCAAATTCTTCGAGTCGCTCGACGTCCGGACGGCCAAGCTCGACACCGTGACCGGCGAGCGGCCGGGCCTGTGGCTCTACATTCACGGTCCCACGCACCACTGGGCCGTCAGCGCGGCCCGCGAGGCGGCCCGGCTCCTGCCCGCGGCCGAGGCCTTCGGCACGGTCTTGGCCCTGCTCGACGGGAGCTTCGCGAAATACCCCGCCGCGCGCCTGTCCGCCGCGTGGGAGGCCGCCATTTACCCGGATCACGGCTGGGGCGGCAAGGAGGGCCAGGTCACCGATCGCCTCTTCCGCAAGAAATACGAGTTCGCCCGGGACGAAGGCCGGGCCGTCGTGGGCGATGCTATCAAGGAACTCGCCTCCCGCGTAGCCCCCAGGTCGCCCAAGGGTCGGCCCAAACTCGTCTTCCCCGTAGTCGTCTTCAACGGCCTCTCGTGGCCGGTCACGGCGCCCGTCGTCGTCCCGTTCCCCCGGTATCGAGATAGTGCCGGACAACCCATCGTCATTCCCTCCCAACGTTATAAGATCATGGACGCCGAGGGCGAGAAGCGGCCTTTCCAGCGCCTGCCTCGCGGGGCCTCGGGAACCGGCTCCCTTC
This sequence comes from uncultured Eubacteriales bacterium, assembly GCA_964523615.1. Taxonomy (GTDB): domain Bacteria; phylum Acidobacteriota; class Aminicenantia; order Aminicenantales; family Saccharicenantaceae; genus RBG-16-66-30. The sequence continues at coordinate 4,520 of CAZFZU010000035.1, forward strand.
CGGAATACGAGTTCATGGCCGACGACGTGCCGGCGCTCGGCTATAAGACGTTCTTTATGGTCGAGGACGAGGGGCGGGATTGGGAGCCGCGGACCGGACGGGCGCCCGAGGTTATCGAGAACGGCTGGTACCGCCTTCGGCTCGCCCCGGGCGGGCTGGCCGGTCTCTTCGACAAAGAGCTCGGCCGCGAGGTCCTCGACACCCGCAAGTTCCTCGGCTTCGAGGTCTTCACCATGCGCTCGGTCGGCAACGGCGCCGGCGAGTTCGGCCGGGTCCAGCAGCCGACCATGGAGGGCTTCGATGCGCTCGGCCGTCACCAGCCGGTCTGGCACTTCGTCGAGGAGGACTCCGGGCCGGTCAAGACCGTCCTGGCGCTCGAGCAGCAGATGCCGGATTGCACGGTCCGCCAGAAGCTCATCCTCTACAACGGGGTCAAGCGCATCGACTGCGAGGTCGAGCTCATCGGCTTCGACGGCAACCCCTACCGCGAGTACCGGCTGGCCGTGCCCGTGGCCGCTGCCGGCGGGGAGGTGGCCTACGAGGTCCCCTTCGGCGTCCTCGAGGTCGGCAAGGGCGAGGCCAAGGGCACGGGCGGCCCGGCCTACGGTAACCTCGACTACGACGAGGAGATGAAGGACATCCGGCCGCGCGAGGTCCAGAATTTCCTCTACGCCGGCGGCTCGGACTTCGGCGTGACCTTCTCGACCTCGGTCGCCGTCAACGACTACAAGGACCCGACGGACGACCCGGTCCCCTATCCCGTTCTGCAGCCTATTCTCCTCGCGTCACGGCGGAGCTGTCACGGCGAGGGCAATTGGTACCTCCAGGAAGGCGACCATCGTTACCGCTTCTCGCTGACGAGCCACGCGGCGGGCTGGCGGAACGGATACCGGGCCGGAATCGCGGCCAACAGCCCGCTCCTCGCCGTCGCCTGGGAACCCGGGCCGAAGGCCGGCCGCCTTCCGGACACCGGGAGCTTCCTGCCGTTCACGGCCCCGAACCTCGCGCTGGCGGCCATGAAGAAGGCGGAGACCGACGACGCCGTCGTCGTCCGCGTCTACGACATCGAGGGGAAGGACGGGGAGACGGAGATCCGGCTGCCGGTCGCGGTCAAGGAAGCCGTGCGGGCCAGCCTCATCGAGGAGCCGGGCGCCCCCCTCAAGCCGATGAAGGGACGGCTCGTCCTGCCCGTCGGCCATCACTCCGTCGAGACGGTCCGGCTCGTCCCGGACGTGACGAAGCGATAGGGCCGGGCGGTCAGTCCTCGCGGGCCCGGCTGAGCTCGAAGACGACCGGATTGGCCGCGTCCGGGCAGGGGTGGGTCAGCGTATCGGGGTGGTCCACGGCCCAGGGGAACTCCGCGTTGTACATCATCGCGAAGACCTTGGGCATCAGACTGTAGAGGGCGTGGATGCAGACGCGGCCCTCGACGCCGTGCTCGGTGAACCGGACCGTGTCCCCGACCCGGTGGCCCTGTTCGCAGGTCCCCGTTACACTGACGACCTTGGCCGTCACGTCCTTGACCTTTTTCATGCCCCCATTATAGGGCTCATCCCCCTGTCGCGGAAGCCCCGCCCTATCGGGGGATGCCTTCCTCATGAGACAGACGCGCGGCGGCGAACGTCCATAAGGGTGTAACGACGACCCATTCCCGACAGGAGGTCCGATGAAGAACAAGCTCAGCCCGGAGGAATTCATCAAGCTGGCCGTCACCCGCCTGCGGCTCGAGAATTACAAAGGCATCCACTCGGTCTACAGCGGGTTCAACGAGGCCTTCAAGGCCTATTTCGACGGCGCCAACCCCATCGAAGCGACCGACGCCCTGGCCCAGCAGGGCAAGATCGGGCTCCGTCCGGTCAAGGGCGGGGTCATGCTCTATCTCCCCGGCGAGGGGCCGGAGATGAGCCGCGGCGACATGGCCCTCAAGAAGATGGGCCTGCTCGACCGCCCGGCCGCCAAGGAGGCCTGAGACGGCCGATTGATTTTCGAGGACCATCGTTCCATACTCCCCCCCGAGGAGGACGCGATGGCACGATGGACGCGACGCGATTTCCTGGCGGGCACGGCCCGGACGGCCGCGGCGGCGGCGACGGCGGCGGTGACGGGGGCCTCGTGCGGTCTGGGCCGCCCTGAGGGCGCGGACGGGGAGGACGGCCTCGCCGACCGCGGCCCGGCCGTCGTGTCCCTCGACGGGACCTGGCTCTTCCGGACCGACCCCGAGGATCGGGGCCATGACGACGGCTGGACCGCGCCCGGGGCGGCCAAGGACGGCTGGGACGAGGTCGCCGTGCCGTCCACCTGGCAGGTCGCCGAGGCGACCGCCGGTTACATGGGTCCGGCCTGGTACCGGAGGGAGTTCGCCGTCCCTCGCGCCTGGAAGGGGAAGGCCGTCCGGGTCGAGTTCGAGGCCGTCTTCCACACGGCCGCGGTCTTCGTCAACGGGGAATGGGCCGGCGAACACGTCGGTAAGGGCTATACCGCCTTCACGCTCGACATCGGCGGCCTGGTCGATTTCGGCGGTCCGAACACGATCGCCGTCCGGGTCGAGAACGCCTTCGCCCCGGACATGCTGCCGCGAGGCGACTCCTACGATTGGACGCCGGACGGCGGCATCACCCGCCCGGTCCGGCTCATCGCGACGCCGCCGGTCTTCATCGAGCGCCTCTGGGTCGACGCCGTCCCCGATCTCGCCACGGGCCGGGCCGTCCTCGACGTCACGGCCGTCGTCCGCAACGCCTCGGTCCAAGCGGCCCGGATCGACGACCTGGCCTTCGTTCTCGGGGAAAAGGACGGCGGCGCTCCTCTCCTGGCCGGTTCGTCGTCCGTCGGCGAGGTGATACCGGCGGGCACGGCGCGGGACGTCCGGTTCTCCGCCGAGATCCGCGGCCCGGTCAAGCTCTGGCATTTCGACCATCCGCACCTCTACAGGCTCGAGGCCGCCGTCGAGCGGAAGGGCCGGGTCCTCCACCGGGCCGAGGCGACCTTCGGCATCCGCAAGATCGAGGTCCGCGGGACGGGATTCTTTCTCAACGGCGAGCCGGTCCGGCTGGCCGGGGTCGAGCGCATGGCCGGGAGCCACCCGGACTTCGGCATGGCCGAGCCGTCGGCCTGGATCGAGCACGACCACGCCGACCTCAAGGAGCTCAACTGCGTCCTCACCCGCGTCCACTGGCAGCAGGACCGCCGGGTCCTGGACTACTGCGACCGCAAGGGCATCCTCATCCAGCTCGAAGTGCCGACCTGGGGGCCCGGAACGTTCCAGAAGCTCGACGGGGACCTCCGCGAGAGGGTCACGGCGAACGGCCTCGAGCAGCTCCGCGAGATGATCGCCCGCGACCGCAACCACCCCTGCGTTTTCTCCTGGGGTCTCTGCAACGAGGTCGACGGCCAGAACCCGGTCGCGCGGGAGTTCGTGCGGCGGATGCTCCGCGAGGCCAAGCGCCTCGACCCGACGCGCCTGTGCTCCTACGCCTCGAACTCGCTCCAGGCGACGCCCGAGCGCGATGTGGCCGGGGAGATGGACTTCATCGAGTGGAACGAATACTACGAGAGCTGGTACGGCGGCGATCCGGGGCGGCTGCGGGAGAACCTGGAAGCCATCCACCGGGCCTTCCCCGACAAGCCCGTCGTCATCTCGGAGTACGGGTACTGCGCCTGCACGGCCGACCGGCCCGAGGACGACGCCCGACGGGCCGAGATCCTCGAGACCCACAACGCCGTCTTCCGCGAGTTCCCCTGGGTCGCCGGGACGATCTTTTTCGACTACAACGACTACCGGACCCACATCGGGGACAAGGGCCGCGGCCCCTTCAAGCAGCGGGTCCACGGGGTCGTCGACGTCTTCGGCGCCCGCAAACCGTCCTTCGGCGTCCTGAGGGAGGGATCGAGCCCGGTCGCGGCGATCGAGGCCCGCCGGGAGGGCGGGAGCGTCGCGGCCGTCGTCCGGACCCGGAAGGACCTGCCGGCCTACACGCTCCGGGGCTACCGGCTGCGCTGGACCGTCTGCGGGACCGGGGCCATCCCGCTCGAACGGGGGGAAACCTCTCTGCCCGACCTGGCCCCCGGCCAGACCGCCGAGGTCCGCTTCTCCCCGATGGAAAAGAACGCGGCCACGGTCCTCGTCGAGGTCGTCCGGCCGACGGGCTTCGCCGCGGCCGCCGTCCGCCTGTGACCGGCCCGGGCCGGTGCCGGAGGCGGCGTCCGCCGGCTAGACCGTCGGCACGGTCGGCGGTACGGTCAGCTCGCCGGGCTGCTGCTCCATGTACTGGACGTAGAGGTCGGTCAGGTCCTCGTGGGCCAGCTCCTTGGCCGTCTTGAGCATGACCAGCCGGCCCTTGCGCATGAAGCCGATGCGGTCGGCGATGAGCTTGGCCCGGAAGATGTCGTGGGTCGACATGAACACGGACTTGCCCTGGTCGCGCATCTGGACGAGGATCTCCAGGAACTCGCGGCCCGACTGGGGGTCGAGGCCCGAGGTCGGCTCGTCGAGCAGGACGTTGGCGGCGTCCTTGACCACGGCGATGGCGATGCCGAGCTTCTGGCGCATGCCCTTGGAGAAGTTCTTGACCCGGCGGTCGAAGGCCTCCTTCTGGAGGCCGACCCGGGCCAGGACGTCGGTGTAGTCCTTCTTGGCCAGGCCGCGCTTGCCGGCCAGCTTGCTGAAGTAGTCCAGGTTCTGGACGGCCGTGAAATTGCCGTAGAGCATGACGTTCTCGGAGACGAAGGAGACGTGGCGCTTGGCCCGCAGCGGGTCCTTGGCCACGTCGACGCCCTCGATGAGGGCCGCGCCCGAGGTCGGGGGCAGGAACCCGAGGAACAGGTTGATGGTCGTGGTCTTGCCGGCGCCGTTGGCGCCGAACATGCAGAAGATCTCCCCGGGCTCGACCTTGAGGGTCAGGGCGTCGAGGGCCAGCTCGCCGTCCTCGTAACGCTTGGTCAGTTCGATGGCTTCCAACATGGGGGCCTCCTCAGCGGACGTCGTAGCGCAGGAACGAGACGTACGCGCCGACGAAAAAGACGATGATCATGACGGTCAGCAGGGCGAAGTCCGGGATGGTCCGGACGAGGGACCGGCTCAGCCACTCGGCCTGGTAGACGTGCTGGGGCATGTCCTCGATCTTGATGTTCGTCGACTGGCCGGTCTGGAAATTGATGCTCTCGCCGATCTTGGAGTTGATCCACTTCGTGTAGATGGGCTTGTAGGCCCGGACCGAGGCCAGGAACCGGTCGTACTCGTCGACGCCCGTCCGGGCCAGGGTCATCGAGCCGAAGGTCAGGGCCGAGGCCGGGGAGACGCGCGACAGGTTGACGGCCAGCTCCTGCTGGGCCCGCTTCTTCTGCTGGTAGTCGCGCTCGAGGGCGGCGTTGTTCTCGTCGATCTTGGTGGTCAGCTCCTGCTGGTAGTCCTGGATGAACTGGCGGAACTTGTCCTGGTAGGCCTTGGGGTCCTTCTGGGCGTCGGCCTGGTTCTTCTGGACCCACTCCAGGGCCCCCTTCTGGCCCTCGCTCTGGATCTGCTGGAGGAAGGCGTCCTTCTTGGCCGTGATCTCGTGGACCGAAGGGATGGGCTTGAGCTGCCCGGCCGTGATGACCGCGGCCTTGGGGATGACCATGACGAAGACGACCCAGACGAACAGCAGGACCAGGAACGAGGTCGACGAGCGCTGGGTCCGGGCCGAGACGAACAGCCCCAGGCTGAAGAAGACCGAGAGGTAGAGGAAGAACATCAGGAAGACGAGCAGCAGGCGGGCCCAGTCCTGCCCGCCGAGCGAGATGTCGGGCATGATGAGCAGGACGAGCAGGCTCAGGACGAGGGGGACGAGCAGGGGCAGGAGCAGGCTGATGTAGCCGCCGATGGCCTTGCCCAGGATGAGCCGGTCGCGGGGGACCTCGTTCGACAGGGCCAGCTTGAGCGTCCCCTTCTCCTTCTCGCCGACGATGGCGTCGTAGGTGAAGAGGATGGCGAACAGGCTCAGGACGATCTTGACGATGAACATCAGGTCGAGCGAGCCGAAGACGGCGAAGACGGGGTTGCTGCTGTACTTGGAGTCGACGAGGTTGGGGTCGGCGGCGATGTTGACCGGGGCGACCCGGCCCACGGCCTCCTCGATGCCGGTCACGACCGTCCCCAGGACCTGGGGCGGCTTGCTGATCTTGATGCCGATGCCGGCCAGGGACTGGTAGTTCGGCTGGTTCTCCATGTTCTTCTTGTTGAGGGCCAGCGAAGCCGTGTACTCCTTCTTCTCGGCCCGGTAGTTCGTGACCCCCGTGTAGACGGAGAGCAGGATGAGGACCGTGCAGAGAAGGAAGGTGAAGACGAACTTCGGGCTGGTGATGTTGTCGAGGATCTCTTTTTTGATGATGTCCCGGAGCATGCCGGCCTCCTTCCGAGAGAACGGGAAGATCGGGGCCGCGCGCGTGCGCCAGCCCGCTGTATTATACGACAAACCGCGGCGGCGGTTCAGGACAAGGCGGGAGGCGCCGGGTCGTCCGGACCGCTTGACCCCGCCGGATGGCCCGCCTATGATGCGCTCATGAGACCCCCTTCTCCCCATTCCGGCCTCTCCCGGTTCCGGATCGTCGCTCCGGCGATGGCCCTGGCGGTCCTCTGGGGGTGCCGCCCGTCGCCGGCGCCGCCCCTGCCCGGCCCCGACCTCGAGAGGCCTTTGGCCCTGTTCGACGGCCACGGCGACATCGGGCCGGTCGCCCGGCCGGGCACGGTCGTCGGGGAACCGGGGTCAGGGAGCCTGGTCATCGAGGGGTCCGGGACCAATATGTGGTTCGGCGCCGACGAGGGCCATTTCCTGTGGAAACGGCTGACGGGCGACTTCATCGTCGAGGCCCGGATGTCGTTCGTCGGGACCGGCGTCGAGGCCCACCGCAAGTCGGGCTGGATGGCCAGGGCGTCGATGGACGGGAACGCCGCCCACGCCAGCGCGGTCGTCCACGGCGACGGCCTGACCTCGCTCCAGTTCCGGAGAGAGGCCGGGAAGGACACGGAAGAAGCGAAGCTCGCCGTTACGGGGGCTGACCAGGTCCGGCTCGAGCGGCGCGGCGACGTGTTCATCATGTCGGCGGCCCGGTTCGGGGAACCGTACGGCGAGCCGGTGAGCGTCGACCTCGGGTTCGGCGACGAGGTCCTGGTCGGGCTCTTCGTCTGTTCGCACAACTCCGGCGTCTCAGAGAAGGCGCGGTTCTCGAACGTCCGCGTCACCCTCCCCGCCCCGGCCGGCCTCGTCCCCTACCGGGACTATCTCGGCGGCGCGATCGAGCTCCTGGAGGTCGACACCGGCCGGCGCACGACCGTTTTCCGTTCGGACCGCCCCATCCAGGCGCCCAACTGGACCAAGGACGGGCGCTTCCTGCTCTACAACGTCGACGGCCGGATCGACCGGCTCGAGCTGGCGACGGGAAAGGTCACACCGCTCGATACCGGCTTCGCCGCGGCCAACAACAACGACCACGTCCTGTCCTTCGACGGCAAGCGGCTCGGCATCAGCCACCACAGCGCCGAGGACGGCGGCGAATCGGTCGTCTACGTCCTCCCGGCCGGGGGCGGCACGCCGAAACGCGTCACCGCGCGCGCGCCGTCCTACCTCCACGGCTGGTCGCCGGACGGCCGGTCTCTCGTCTACACGGGCGGACGGGACGGGAACTACGACATCTACCGGGTCCCGGTCGAGGGCGGCGACGAGGTCCGCCTGACCGACGCGCCCGCGCTCGACGACGGCCCGGAATACTCCCCTGACGGACGCTTCATCTATTTCAACTCGGCCCGGACGGGCGACATGCGCGTCTGGCGGATGCGGCCGGACGGGAGCGGCCAGGAGCCGGTCACCTCGGGGGAGTTCCACGACTGGTTCCCCCATATCTCCCCGGACGGGAGCCGCATCGTCTTCCTGTCGTTCCAAAAGGATGTCGCGGCGGACGACCATCCTTTCTACAAGCCGGTTTCCATCCGGATGATGCCGGCCGACGGCTCCGCCCCGCCCCGCGTCGTCGCCTACGTCTACGGCGGCCAGGGCACGATCAACGTCCCCTCCTGGTCGCCCGACGGGAAGCGCGTCGCCTTCGTCAGCAACTCCCGTTAATGGGGGACATGATACCCTGTCCCCGCGCTTTTTGGGATCGTCCTTCTCTGCCGCCTAACGTCCGGGATCGAGATAGAGACCGAAGGTCTTCGGAAAAGAGTTCGTCGCATCGCTACGGGACTTGCGAGCCCGCAAGCGAACCCACTTCAAATCGCTACGGGACTTCAGAACCCGTACGCGGATCCACTTCGCGGTGACCGTCGGGAAGCGGAGAAGCTTCTTCCAGCCAATGGTCGTGCCCTTAGCGATCTCCCGCCAACCCATCGTCCCGAAAAAGTCGCGGCCGGTCGCCGGGCCGGGCCCCTCCCAGACTTCGAAGGAGAACGCTTCGATATGCTGCCCATGGCGGATATCCTCCATGAGCAGAGCGGTATTGAAGGTTCTCTCCTCGCCGAGGACACAAGAGAAGACCTCCGGCCCCTGCACTGAATACCCGGTCGGGCGTCCAAGACTGTCGATCCCGTCGACGAGCGTGATCCTCCTCGTCTCTTTCTTAGCGCCTTCCGTCAGATCGATAGCGAAGGTCGATTTGAGCCTCTCTCCCAGCTCCTTGAGCCTCTTCGCGTCGTTCTCGTGGATCCTCCCCCGCTTGTCCGGCGGGATATTCAGAAGAAGCTGAGCGTTGCCGCCGACCGAGGTGTAATAGATGTCGAGCAGGTGGTCGAGAGACTTGACCTGATCGTCCTCGGCCGCGTGGTAGAACCAGCCGGGCCGGATGGAGACGTCGACCTGGCCAGGGTACCAGAGCAGCCGCCCGCCCCGTTTGGCGACCTCGGCGATCCGCTCCATCGAGCCGAGGTCCTTGGCCTGGGCGTCGAGCCCGGCGATGCCGCCGGGATTCGTCGCGGAGGGCGCGTCGTCCTCGCCGACGACCGGGATGACGCTCCATTCGCTCTCGCGGGTCACCCCCGCCTCGTTCCCGATCCAGCGGGCGTCCGGGCCCAAGATGGAGATGACGGCATTCGGCTGGAGCTCCCGGATGAGCGCGAAATAGCCGGCCCAATCGTAGACCTGGCGCTTGCCGTTCGGCCCCTCGGCGCAGGCGCCGTCGAACCAGACCTCGGAGATCTCGCCGTACCGCGTCAGGAGCTCGCGCAGCTGGCCCTTGAAGTGCTCGTTGTATCGCGGCGAGTCCCCGTAGCTCGGCTCGTGGCGGTCCCAGGGCGAAAGATAGACGCCGAACGCGAGCCCCCCTTTGCGACAGGCCTCGGCGACCTCCCCCACGACGTCGCCCTGGCCGTCCTTCCAGGGCGAGTTCTTGACCGAATGCTCCGTGAGCGCGCTCGGCCAGAGGCAGAAGCCGTCGTGGTGCTTGGCCGTGACGATGAGGCCGCGGATGCCGGCTGTCTTGACCGCTTCGACCCACTGGTCGGCGTCGAAGTCCGTCGGGTCGAACAGCTTCGGGTCTTCCGTCCCCTCGCCCCACTCCCGGTCGGTGAAGGTGTTCATGCCGAAGTGCACGAAGGCCTGGAACTCGAGCGCCTGCCAGCGGAGCTGGCGCGGATGCGGCACGACCCGGGCGGCCCCGGCCTCGAGCTCCGCCGGCATGTCGTCCGGTCCGATGGCGACGGGCCCGAGGGCGGGCGGCGCCGCCGGCCTCGCGCAAGAGGCGAGGACCGCCAGGACGAGGGCGACGGCCGCGGCCGGCCAGAGGGCTTTCGTCGACGATCGGCTGTTCCTGCTCATGGCCTCTCCCCTGTCCGGAAGTCCCGGATTCCGTGAGGGCTCAATATACAACAAATCCGGAAGTGGGACACGTACGGAGCCGAACGGGGACACGTACGTGGCGTACATGTCCCCTTCGGGACGGCAATGCGGTCCCACCCGGCGTTGACATCTCCGGGGGGGTGCATTATGCTCCCCGGCGGTCACAGAGGACGCCCTTCGTCCCGCCCGAAAGGAGAGCGCGATGGCCCCCGTCATCAGCCTGAACCTCGTCGACTACGCCATCATCGCCGGCTATATCCTGGTCATGGTCCTGGTCGGCTATTCCCTCAAGAAGTACATGAAGACGGGCGAGGACTTCTTCCTCTCGGGCCGCTCCCTGCCCCCGTGGATCACCGGCCTGGCCTTCCTGTCGGCCAACCTGGGCGCCCTGGAGATCATCGGCATGGTCGCCAATTCGGCCAAATACGGCATCGCCACGGTCCACTTCTACTGGGTGGGGGCCATCCCGGCCATGGTCTTCCTGGGCATCTTCATGATGCCGTTCTACTACGGCAGCCGGGTCCGGACCGTGCCCGAGTACCTCAAGCTGCGCTACAACGAGGCCACCCGCGGCCTCAACGCCATCTCCTTCGCCATCATGACCGTGCTCATGAGCGGCATCAGCCTCTACGCCATGGCCCTGCTGTTCAAGCTCATGCTCGGCTGGCCGCTGACCCAGAGCATCCTGTTCGCCGCCGTGGTCGTCCTCCTGTACGTCTTCTGGGGCGGGTTGTCCTCGTCGATCTACAACGAGGTCATCCAGTTCTTCCTGATCTGGCTCGGCCTCCTGCCCGTCGTCTTCCTGGGGCTGAAGCAGGTCGGCGGCTTCGCCGGCCTGGGGGCCCGGGTCCAGGAGACCCTCCTCCACTCCATCAAGTATCTCGGCACGAGCAATAACCCCCTCGGCGTCGACTGGTTCGGCGTGGTCATGGGCCTGGGCTTCGTCCTGTCGTTCGGCTACTGGACGACCGACTTCCTGGTCGTCCAGCGGGCCCTGGCCTCCAAGAACCTCAACGCCGCCCGGATGACGCCCATCATCGCCGCCTTCCCCAAGATGCTCGTCCCCATCATCGTCGTCATCCCGGGCCTGGTCGCCCTGCTCGTCCTGCCCGAGTTCGCCCCGGCCGCCCTGCCCACGGCCGATTACAATTCGGCCCTCATCCTGCTCATGAAGCACTACCTGCCCAACGGCATCCTGGGCCTGGCCATCACGGCCCTGCTGGCCAGCTTCATGTCGGGCATGGCCGGCAACGTCACCGCCTTCAACACCATCTGGACCTACGACATCTACGGGACCTACATCCGCAAGGGCCGGCCCGACGCCCACTACCTCAAGGTCGGCAAGTACACCACGGTCATCGGCATCGCCATCAGCGTCGGCACGGCCTACATCGTCCAGTCCTTCCCCAACCTCATGGACTACATGCAGCTCATCTTCTCGTTCTTCAACGCCCCGCTCTTCGCCACCTTCCTCCTGGGCATGTTCTGGAAGGGGGCCACCCCGTGGGGCGGCTTCTGGGGCCTGCTCGTCGGCATCCTGACGGCGGCCGGCCATTACATCCTCTATAAGGCCGGACTCCTGAACTACCACTCCGACATGGCCGCCAACTTCTACCAGGCCATCTGGGCCTGGTCGGCCGATTTCCTGGTCACCATCGGGGTCAGCCTGTTCACGGCCAAGCGCGATCCCAAGGAACTCGTCGGCCTAGTTTTCGGCCTGACCCCGAAGCCCAAGGCCGAGGCCCGCTGGTACGCCCGGCCGGCCGTTTGGGGGACCCTGGCCGTCATCGTGGCCATCGTCCTGAACGTCATCTTCTGGTGATCGGGCCCGCGAGACAAGGAGAGCCATCATGACCGAAACGCGCGAGACCAAGGACCAGGGAACGGGCATGACGCAGGGCCACGCCCTCGATCTCAAGCTGCCCATCGGAGGGCTCATCGGCGGCTACGGCGCCCTGCTGACCGTCTACGGCCTGCTGACGCCGAAGGCGATGTACGCCATCTCGCTCGGCATCAACTTGAACCTCGTCTGGGGCCTGCTGATGCTGGCGGTCGGGGGCGGCTTCCTGACGGCCGCCCTTCTCAAGAGGGACAAGGCCTGACGGGGGCGGATCGTGGACATCAAAGACGCCCAAAGGGAGATGCGTTCGGCCTTTCTGGGCGGTTTCGCTGGCCAGCTGCTGGCGGGCCTGATCTGGGCCGGGGCGGCGGCCCTAGGCACCTGGTCCCGGCCCCGGTCGGCCATGCTCTTCCTGTTCCTGTGTTCGATGGTCCTGTTCCCGATGACGACGGTGCTGCTGCGTCTCATCGGCCGGCCGGCCCGGCTGTCGCCCGGCAACACGCTGGGGCAGCTCGGGGCCCAGGTCGCGTTCACCGTCCCGATCGGCTTCCTTCTCGTGGCCGCGGCCAGCGGTCCGCGGCCGAATTGGTTCTTCCCGGCGGCCATGGTCCTGGTCGGCGCCCATTACCTGCCATTCGTCTTCCTCTACGGCATGCCGATGTTCGGGGTCCTGGCCGGCCTGATGATCGCGGCGGGCGTCGGCGCGGCCGTCCTCGCTCCGGGATCGTTCAGCGCCGGCGCCTGGGCCGCCGCAGCGGTCTTGGTCGCGTTCGGGCTGATCGGACGCGGCCTCGTGCTGCGGGAGGAACGGGCCGGCCGCTAGTCGCGGCCTTCGCGCAGGCGGATGTAGATGGCCGCGCCGCCGGCCTCGTCGCCCCTCGATTGGATCTCGAACAGCGCCTGCTGGCTCTTGATGAGCTGGGACAGCTGCTTGAAGCCGTAGGTCCGGGGGTCGAAGCCGGGGTCGAGCTGGCGCAGGTAGAAGCCGATCTCACCCAGGTTGGACCAGCCGTCCTCGTGGACGGCCATGTCGAAGGCGCCCTTGAGCAGGGGCACAGGGTCGTACTTGCCGGAGGCGTCGGGCTTGTCCTCGGCGCGCTCCTCGGCCTCGGCCTTGGGCTCCCGGGTCTCCTTCGCGCCGCCCTTGCGTCCCGAGCCGCCGCGCTCGCGGCGCCGGGGCTCGCGCTGGTCCCGGGACTCCCGGCCGCGGGGGACGAGGTTCTCGGTGTAGATGAAGATGTTGCAGCCGTTGACGAAGGCCTTGGGCGTCGAGCGCTTGCCGATGCCCATGACGAAGAAGCCCATCTCCCGGATGCGGGTGGCCAGGCGGGTGTAGTCGCTGTCGCTCGAGACGATGCAGAAGCCGTCGACGAGGTGGCCGTGGAGGATGTCCATGGCGTCGATGATCATGGCGCTGTCGGTGGCGTTCTTGCCGATCGTGTAGCGGAACTGCTGGATGGGCTGGATGGCGCTGTCGTGGAGGGCGTTCTTCCAGCCCGACATGTTGACCGTGGTCCAGTCGCCGTAGATGCGGCGGATGGTCACCAGGCCGTACTTGCCGGCCTCGGCCAGGATCTGCCCGATGAGCGAGGGCTGGGCGTTGTCGCCGTCGATGAGCAGGGCCACCTTGCGCGTCTTTTGTTCGATGAACGGCTCGGCCATGGTGATGTCCTTTCTCGGGAGCTCGATTCCCGCCTTATATTAACCGAATTCGGAAGGCCGCACAAACGGACGGGGGAAGATGCCGTTCAGGCCTCTTCCAGGACCTTCCAGCCGAGGGCGTCGGCCAGGGCGTAAACGGGCTCCTTGAGGTCGCCGTAGACGGTGACCCGGTGCCAGCCCCATTCGTCCCACTCGCCGAAGAGCTTCTCGATGTCCCCGACGGGCTCGGCCACGAGCTTGGTCCGGCAGGCCCGGTCGTCCGGCGAGTTGCCGACGGCCTTGGCCCGGTGGAAGAGGATGAGCTTGCGCTCGGGCGAGACCTCGACCGTCGTCGTCATCGCACCGGCGGGCAGCAGGGACCGGACGGACGCCCCCTGGCGGTCCTCCGAGTGGGTCAGGATCTCGTAGGGATTGGCCGGCCCGGCCGGGCCGAAGGCCCGGTTCGAGGCCACGCAGTGGGCGTAGATGATCCGGCGCTCGGCGGTGTCGACGACCGGGTCGGAGATGTAGCCGGGCCGGCCTTGGGTCAGCGCCGTCAGGGCCACCATGGTCGCCGTCGAACGGACGTCGCACTCGCAGGCTCCGACGAGGCCCTCGTTGAGGAGCTCGTGGAAACCGAGGCAGGGGTAGGCGTGGATGTGGCCGCCGTAGAAGCCGCCCAGGCAGTTGATGGTGATGGCGTTGGCGCCGTACTTCGCCAGGACCGCTTTTTGGCCGAGATACATGGCCGCCGAGGTCAGGAGCGTGGCCCGGTCCACGCCTTCGACCCGGGCGGCCGCGGCGGCCCAGCGGTCGGCGACGGCCGAGGCCTCGTCCTTGTCGGCCGCGGCCCATGCGTCGTTGACCACGGCGAAGGGGACATCGACGACCTCGATGCCCATCTGTTCGCGGATGGCCGGGGCGATGCCGGGCCAGCTGCCGCCGACGGCCAGGATCTTCGACGCCTTCATGGCCTTCAGACAATCCCCCGCGGACAGGCAGACGAGGCCGTCGTCCGCGACGGAGAGGTCGCCCGGCCCGGGCGTCGCCGCGCGCCGGACGGCCGCGACGAGGCTCCCGAACTCGTTCGCCTCGCCGCTTCTCTTGACCTGGGCGAAAGCCCGGCAGGCGGCCGCGAGGTCCTCCGGCCGGGAGGAGGCGACGAAGCCGAGATTGGGGGTCCTTTTGCGGAGGAAGGCGGCCGTGTAGACGAGGAAACCGCCGCTCCCGCCGTAGGGGAAATCGACGTAGAGCGTGGGCTTGCCGGACGCCGCGACCGTCTGCGCGACGCGGTTCCAGCAATTGAGCTGGACGACGACATACCCGTCGACGGGGGCGGCGGCGTCCTCGGCCAGGATCTTCTTGGCTTCTTCCTCGCCCTTGGCCATGGAGGTCAGGACCTCCCCTCCCGCCAGGGCCCGGCCGACGACGGCGGTCGTCCGCTCCATGACCGGGCCGAAGTCGAAGCCGACGTTGGGCCAGTCGGGGCCGGGTTGGACGACATCGTGGAGGGCGTAGATGACGCGGACGCGCGGCTTCGGCGCCGTCCCGCAAGCCGGCAGGAGGGAGCCCGCGGCCAGCGCGCCCAGCGCCCCGGCCGAAGCGGTGGACAGGAAGCGGCGGCGGCTGAGCGGACATCCGGCGCAGGTCGCCTTCGGATCGTTCGGTGTCTTCATGGGGCCTCCTCGCATCGTCCCGTCGTCGCCGCCGCGTCGTCTCGCCGGCGGCGGCCGTGCCGATGCTAATGCACGGGCGAAGGGCCTGTCAAGGAACTCGGTGGAAGGCGGATTGACCCGGACGAGACGAACCCGCTATAGTAGGCCGCGATGACAGGCATGACGCGCCGGGCCTTCTTCGGCGCCTCGGCGGGCGCCGCCGCGCTCGCCCTGGGCCGGGCCGCCCGGGGGTCCGCCCTGTCGGCGATGCTCCCGTTCCCGCCCGTCCCCTTCGAGCTCGGCCTGGCCTCCTACACCTGCCGCGAGTTCGACCTCGACGCCGCCCTGGCCATGGCCGGGCGCGTCGGTCTCCGCCGCGTCTGCCTGAAGGACGTGCACCTGCCACTCGACAGCCCCGAGGACGCCGTCCGCCGAGCCGTCGCCCGTATCCGGGCCTTCGGCTTCGTTCCCTACGGCTGCGGCGTCGTCTACATGGCGAGCGAAGAGGAGGTCGACCGGGCCTTCGCCTACGCCCGGGCGGCCGGCATGGAGATCGTCGTCGGCGTCCCCGAGCACGGCCTTCTCGGCCGGGCCGAGGCCCGCGTCCGGGAGACGGGCATCCGGCTGGCCGTCCACAACCACGGCCCGGGCGACGCGCGCTATCCGACGCCGCGCTCCGTACTCGACCGGGTCGCCGGGCTCGATCCCCGCGTCGGGGTCTGCCTCGACGTCGGGCACTGCCGCCGCTCCGGCCTCGATCCGGCCGAGGAAGCCGCGGCCTGCGGCCCGCGCCTGCACGACGTCCACCTCAAGGACGTGACCGCCCCGACCGAGGCCGGCGCCGCGGTCGAGGCCGGCCGGGGCGCCGTCGACATGCCCCGCTTCCTCCGGACCCTGTCCGCCCTTGGCTACAGGGGGACGGCGGCCTTCGAATACGAAAAGGACGGCCGGGACCCGCTGCCGGGGCTGGCCGAGTCCGTAGGCTACGTCCGGGGCGTTCTCGCCGCGCGGGCGGGCGACGCGGGCGGAAGCCGGCGGACCCGGAACGGGAGAGAGAAGCCATGACGGCCCCCGAACGGCTGGCCAGCCTCGACGCCTTCCGCGGCTTCGACATCCTGACCATGGTCTTCGTCAATTACATCGCCGGGATGACGGCCATCCCCTTCTTCCTCAGGCACGCCGCCGCCGAACAGGACGTCTTCACCCTGACCGACGTCGTCTTCCCCGGCTTCCTGTTCATCGTCGGCGTGTCCATCCCCCTGGCCCTGACGAAGCGCCTGCGGGACGGACGGCCTCTGCCGGCCCTCGTCGGCCACGTTCTCGCGCGCACCGCGGCCCTGTTGGCCCTCGGCGTGCTGCTCGTCAACGAGGACCGCTTCTCGGCCGCGGCCTCCGGACTGGGCCGGGACCTGTGGTATTTCCTGGCCACGCTGGCCATCTTCGCTCTCTGGGCCGTCGTCCCCAAAGGCGCCCCGGCCCGCAAGAAGCGCGTCCTGGCCGGCTTGAAGGGCGGCGCGGCGGTCCTCCTCCTCGTCCTCGTCGCCTTGTTCCGGGGCCAGGGCCCGGACGGCGCGACGACCTGGCTGCGAACGTCCTGGTGGGGCATCCTGGGGATGATCGGCTGGTGCTATCTCGCGGCCAGCCTGCTCTTCCTGGCCTGCCGCGGCGACCGGACCGTCCTGGCCGGGGCCGTCGGGGCGATGACGGCGCTCTACATCGGCAGCCGGCACGGCGCGTTGGGCTTTTTGGGCCCCGTCAACGGGTTCCTCGACGTCGGCAGCCTGTTCGGCTCGCACGCCGCCGTCGTCACGGCCGGCATGCTGGCGGGAACCCTCTTCCTGCCGGGGACGGAGGCGGCCGGCCCGGGCCGTCGGATCCGGTCCCTGGCCGTCCTCGGGACGGCCCTGCTCCTCGCGGGCTTCCTGCTCCGGCCCCTCCACGGCTTCAGCAAGATCCGGGGCACGGAATCTTATACCCTGGCCACGGCCGGGCTGTGCGCCCTGGCCTTCCTCCTCTTTTATATCCTCCTCGACGTCTGGAAGGGGAAACGGGCGGCGGCCTTCCTGGCCCCGGCCGGCCGCAACCCTCTGCTGGCCTATCTCCTGCCGGGTCTCATCGCCAACGCCGCGGCCCTGCTGGGCGGGCTGCTGTCCTTCGACCTCGGCCGCGTCCTGTGGCCGCTGGCCGGGACCGGGGGGCTGCCGGGAATGCTCAACGCGGCCGTCATGACCGGGGTCGTGCTGCTGCTGACGGCGGTCCTGACCCGGGCCGGCCTCCTCCTGAGGCTCTGACCGGACCGGCGGAACGGCCTACCGAGCGTAAAAGCCGAGGGGGAAGACCGTCTTGCATCCGGGCCGGGCGACGCGGACGTCGTAGGTCCGGAAGGCGCCGTCGGCGGGGACCTCGCCGGGGCGGAAGGACAGGATGTAATAGTCCGAGGAGACGGCGGCGGCGTGTTTGAAGGCCGCGGACGGGTTGAGGGAGCTGGCCGCCGTGCCGCCGGTGGCCTGGGCGATCTCGACGAATCCGGGGTAGGTGTCCTCCGACTGCTCGCGCATCGTGGCCCCGAAGACCCGCTGGGTCTTCTTCTCGACGAAGATGAAATGGAAGTCGATGCCCGCGTCGGCGAAGGCCTTCTTGACCCGGCCGGCGTCGAAGGTCTTCTCCCGCTTGTAGAACTGGAACAGGTCCATGAGGTTCCCGAGGATGTCGGGATTGTCCTGGTACAGGCTCATCAGCCGGTTCATGGTCGCCGGGCTGATCTCGGGGCGGTACTCGCGCTGGTAGAACATGATGACCGTTTTCTGGCCCCGCACGGGCCGGAGCGAGCCGGCGAAGGCCAGGAGCTTGGCCTCGTCGACGAGCCGGATGCCCTCCATGGCCATGAGCGCCTGCCGGTAGCGGTCGATCTGCATCTCCAGGCCGAAACCGCCGGAGGACTCCATCGTCGGGTCCGTCCCCAGGTCCTCGTCGAACGTCGTCGTGCTGCCGCCGATCGACTTGGTCAGCCGCTTGAGCTCGTTGATGAGGCCGCGGTACTCGCCGCTGCCGCGCAGGATGTCCTTCCGCAGGACGTCCGTCATGCTCTTCTGGAGCTCGGCCTTGGGCCGCCCGGCCAGGGCGTCGCGCTGGAGGTGGTAGGACTGGAAGGGCGTGACCAGCGAGACGGCGTCGCCCGGCTGGAGGACCGCGGCGAACAGGTGATCGACGGCTTCGGACAGGACGGGGTCCCAATCCATGATCTGGAAGAGCAGGGTGTAGGACCGGTCCAGACTGACGGGCAGGGCCCCTTCGCCCTCGCGGAAGACGACGCGCCCGGCCTGGACGGACGTCAGGGCCCCGACGGGCAGGGCCCGGCCGTCCTCGAGGACGGTGAAGTCGGCCAGCCTGAGGTCGGTGACCGAACGGCCGGCGGAAGTGACGCGGACCCGGACTTCCGGGTCCCGCGCCGGAGGGGCATCCTGGGCCTCGGCCGCGAGACTCCCGAGGGCCAAGGCGATGGCCAAGACGACCGGTAAGCGTGTTCTCATGCCCTTCTCCTCGATCCCATCCCAAAAGGACTGCTCGCCCGTATTCTACCACAGACCTTCGCAGCAAGAACCATGCCAGCGGTGAACAGGGGACGGGCCGCGCCGGACGGTCCGGCGAATGTCAAGGTCCTTTCCATTCCTTGGGGCTTAGTGGTAAAATACGCGTGCCCGTTCGCGCCCGGCCGGACGGCCGGGGACGGGCGCAGGAGGTCACGATGAAGAAGAGAGCCCTCGTCGGCGCGATCCTGGCGATCCTCGCCATCTCCTCGTTCGCCGCGGCCCAGGACTGGAAGGGCAAGGGCCGCCTCGGCGGTCTCGTCCTCGACCAGTCCGGCGCCCCCATCGAGGGGGTCCGCATCAAGCTGTTCTCGCTCAAGGCCCAGGAAGGGACCGAGGCCAAGACCGACAAGTCCGGCCGCTGGATGGCCGCCTGGATCCGCAGCGGCGGCTGGAACATCGACTTCGAGAAGGTCGGCTACGCGCCCAAGAAGATCGTCGTCGAGATCTCCGAGAACAAGAAGAACCCCGACGTCGAGATCCGCCTGGAGAAGATCGAGGGCCTGGTCCTGACCGACGAGATCAAGGACCTCCTGACCAAGGGCAACGAGCTGTTCGACAAGAACGACTTCGCCGGGGCCCTGGCCGTGTACGAGGACATCCTGGCCAAGTACCCCGACGCCTACCCCATCCACATGAACATCGGCAACTGCCACTTCGCCCAGGAGAAGTACGACCTGGCCGAGCAGAGCTACCTCCGGCTCCTCGAGAAGGACCCCAAGAGCGTCAACGCCCTCATCGCCGTCGGCAACTGCTACGCCAACCGCGGCGACTCGGCCAAGGCCCAGGAGTGGTACGCCAAGGTCGAGTTCGAGAAGCTCGACGACCCGACGGTCCTCTACAACCTGGGCACGATCTACTACAACAACGCCAAGTTCGAGGACGCCCTGAAATTCTACCAGAAGGCGGCCGAGAAGCAGCCGGACTCCATGGACGCCCTCTACCAGCTCGGGCTGACCTACCTCAACCTGCAGAAGAACGCCGAGGCCATCGACGCCTTCGAGCGCTGCCTCAAGATCGACCCCGAGTCCGAGAAGGCCGCCCAGGTCAAGGGATTCCTCGACTACCTGAAAAAGAAATAGTCTCCGCGCCGGAGACCCGGGGAGGGACGCCATGACGAAGCCCCCGTACGCGCGCCCCGCGATCCTCGCGGGCCTCGCGGTCCTGACGGTCCTCGCCGCCGCCGGCCCCGCCGCCGCGGCCAAGAAGCTCGATCCGGAGAGCGAGACGTTCTACCGGACGGCCCGCCTCATCATGACCAAGGAGGAGGACCGCATCTTCAAGCGCATCCCCGACGCCGCCGGCCGGCGGGAGTTCATCGCCGACTTCTGGCTCAAGCGCGATCCCGACCCCGACACGGCCGTCAACGAATACCGGCAGGAGTTCGAGGCCCGGGTCGAGTTCGTCGCCAAGCGCTTCAACAAGGAGGGCGGCCCGGGCTACAACACGGACCGGGGCCGCGTCTACATCTTCATGGGGCCGCCGAACAAGATCGAGGAGTTCCCGCCCCAGACCCGGTCGTCCGCCCTGGGCTTCACCTACTGGTGGAGCTATTACGACGACCGGCTGGCCATCGAATTCACCGACGAGAAGGGCTCGGGCCGGTTCCGCATCACGGACTACTCGGGCGACTTCTTCGAGGCCATGGACCTCATGAAGCTGGGCCGCTACGTCCGCGTCGACGACGTCTTCAGCAAGAAGTTCTTCAAGTTCGAGACGGCCTACGACGCCGGCCGCCAGGAGCTCACGGTCCGCATCCCGGCCAAGTCACTGATGTTCAAGGAGAACGACGCCGGCGCCTTCCAGGTCGACCTGCGTTTCCGGATCTACATCTACGGCGACGAAGGGGCCGCCAAGGAGACCTTCCTCGAGGCCCGTTCGACCGTACTGCCCCTGGCCGAGCTCGACGCCCTGAAGACGGCCGAATACGTCTTCGCCCGCCCCCTCAAGCCCGGGACGAACTTCGTCGACGTCATCATCCAGGGCCCGGAAGGGACCCGGGGCAAGATCCGCCAGATGTTCGAGATCAAGGTCCCGCGCCCGCGAACATGACCCAAGGAGCCGCGCCCATGCGCCGACACCTCGCCCTCGTCCTGGCCATGGCCCTCGCCGCGGCGCTCCCCGCCGCGGGGCAGAAGACGGCCGTCAAGGACCTGGCCCCGCGCTTCCAGCAGTGGCTGGACCTCGTCGCCTACCACATCCAGCCCGTCGAGAAGGACGTCTTCCTCAAGCTGACGAACGACCGGGACCGCGACATCTTCGTGGACACCTTCTGGAAGCAGCGCGATCCGACGCCGGGGACGCCCGACAACGAATACAAGGCCGAGATCGAGAAGCGCTTCAAGTACTGCAACGAATTCTACGGCCGGGGCACGACCCGGGAAGGCTGGAAGACCGACATGGGCCGCATCCACATGGTCCTCGGCCCGCCGGCCAGCGTCGAGCACTTCGAGGCCAGCATCGGGCTGGTCCCCTGCTACTCCTGGAGCTACTACGGCGACGCCCGCCGGGACCTGCCGCCGCAGTTCTACCTCCTGTTCTACCAGCGCGGCGGCGTCGGCGAGTACAAGCTCTACGATCCCGTCACCGACGGCCCGACGCGGCTCATCCTCGACCAGAAGAAGATCGAGGACCCCTTCGACTACTCGGCCCTCTACGAGATGATCCGCGACCTGGCCCCGACCCTGGCCGAGATCGCCATCACCCGCATCCCCGGCGAGTACAACTACGACCTGTCGCCCTCGCCCCGCAACGCCATGCTGCTCGCCGACATCATGGAATCGCCGAAGAAGGACGTCAACCCCTCCTACGCGACCCATTTCCTCAATTACAAGGGCCTGGTCTCGACCGAATACCTGACCAACTACGTCGAGAGCTACACGACGACGGCCCTCATCGACGACCCGGCCACGGGCCAGCGCTTCCTGCACTTCTCCATGGTCCCCGTCGACGTCAACGTCGACCTCTACGAGCCCAAGAGCCAGTTCTACTGCAACTTCCAGGTCAACGTCAGCCTGCGCAAGGGCGACGCCATCGTCTTCCAGTACAACCGGGAGTTCCCCCTCTACTTCCCCGAGGACGCCTGGGACCGGGTCAAGGCCAGCGGCCTGGCCGTCGAGGAGTCCTTCCCGGTCGCCGAGGGCCGCTACGACCTGAACATCCTGTTGACCAACACGGTCGGCAAGCAGTTCAGCCTCCTCGAACAGGTCCTCGAGGTCCCGCCGGCCAAGACCGGCCCGGCGCTCGAGGGGCCGTTCATCGGCTACAAGTACGAAGCCTATCCCCGCGACGTCCACATCCCGTTCAAGGTCCTGGACAAGAAGCTCGTCGTCGATCCCAAGAAGACCTTCGCCGCGGGCGACGCCATCGCCGTCCTCTTCAACGTCCTGGCCCCCACGCCGGAGCTCGTCCGCGACGGCGAGGCCCGGATCGTCGTGAAGGGCTTCCGCCAGGCGGCGCCCATCCGTAAGACCTACACCATCAAGCTCGACGCTCCCGTCGCGGGGCGGGTCCTGAGCATCCCCTACACCATCCCGGCGGGCGAGCTGGAGCCGGACTATTACGAGGTCACCGTCGTCCTGGCCGGGCCCGGCGGCCAGGTCCTCGACCAGAAGACCGACCAGATCACGGTCTCGCCGGCCGCGGTCGTCGGCCACCCCATCGCCAACGCCAAGGGCATCCCGCTGGCCAACCAGTTCCTGTTCCGCTACATGGTCGCCGAGCAGTTCGAGAAGACCGGCCGGCCGGAGGCCGCCGCGGCGCTGTACGAGGAGGGCTACCGCCTCCGGCCCGAATACGCCGACGGGGTCGTCCGCTACGCGAACTTCCTCCTCGGGACCGGGGCCTACGCCCGGGCCCTCGAGATCGCCGAGTCCCTGCGCAAGGACGAGAAGCGCCAGTTCGTCCTGCGGGCCGTGCGCGGCCAGGCCCTGCTGGGTCTGGAGCGGTACGAGGAGGCCCTGGCCGAGCTCCTCCAGGCCAACAAGCTCTACAACAGCGAGACGGTCGTCCTGAACGCCATGGGCCGGTGCTATCTCAAACTGGGCCGGAAAGCCGAGGCCCTCGACGCCTTCTCCGCCTCCCTGCGGCTCAATCCCGAGCAACCCGATGTCGTCAAGGCGGTCGAGGACCTTAAACGCTGAGCCGGATTTTATCCAATTTTTTGAACATTATTCAAATAATCGTAGGCCGGCGGCCGTTCTTTCTTCCCATCCTCTGATCTAAACCCTTTTCTTTTAACACTTTGATAGCCGATCGCCGCGACGGGCGCGTTGGCACACCTTTTGCTAAAGAAATCGCGGTAACAGCGATGATCTCTATGACGACCAAGACCATCATCTCACAAAAGATCGGAGGTGGTAATGATCTAGGGGCCCCCTGTATCGGGAATGGAGGGAGTGGCCGCCCACTCGAACGGAGGAAGTGGAATATCGACAGGAGGTATCATTCATGAGGAAGTTTCTTGTCGTTCTCTCCGTGCTGCTGATGGCCGTCACGGTCTCGGCGCAGGTCAGAACGGGAAACATCTACGGCAAGATCACCGACACGGAAGGGAACCCCCTCCCCGGCGTGAGCGTCAGCCTCAAGGGCACGCAGATGGCGTCCCTGACGACGGTCAGCGGCGAGACGGGCATCTTCCGCTTCGTGTCGCTCTCTCCCGCCACTTATGAGGTCAGGGCCGAGCTGACGGGATTCAAGCCCTCGTCCCAGACGGGCATCGTCGTCAACATCGGCTCCAACGTCGAGATCAACCTGATCCTCGAGGTCGGGACCCTCGAAGAGCAAGTCACGGTCGTCGCTCAGACCCCCGTCGTCGACGTCAAGAAGACGGCGGTCGGGCAGAACATCGACAAGGAAGCCATGCAGTCCCTGCCGACGGCCCGCGATCCCTGGGTCGTCCTGCAGCTGGCTCCCTCGATCATGGTCGACCGCGAGAACGTCGGCGGCAACGAGTCCGGCCAGCAGTCGGGCTTCGTGGCCAAGGGCGACGCCACGGGCGGCATGGGCCGCAACCAGGGCGCCAACAACATCTGGTCGGTCGACGGCATCGACATCACCGACCCGGCGGCCCTCGGCGGCTCGGCCCTGTACTACGACTTCGACATGTTCGAAGAGCTGAACGTGACGACGGGCGGCGCGGCCGACGTCTCCGTTCAGACGGGCGGCATCGCCCTGAACATGGTCACCCGCCGCGGCGGCAACCGGATGAGCCTGGCCGGCCGGTTCTACCTGACGGACAACTTCTTCCAGAGCAACAACCTCACGGACGAGCTCCGGGCGAAGGGCGTCCTCAACATCAACAAGATCCAGCAGATCAAGGACTTCGGCTTCAACGCCGGCGGCCCGATCATCAAGGACAAGCTGTGGTGGTGGGGCGCCTACGGCGTCCAGGACATCTTCGTCTACACCATCACCGGGAACAAGGACCAGTCGCTCCTCAACAACTACAACATCAAGCTGAACGCCCAGATCCTGGCCAACAACCGCTTCGAGGCCCTGGTCACCTCCGGCGCGAAGGAGAAGTTCGGCCGCAACTCCAGTCTGGCCAAGCCCGAAGGCGACCACCAGACCGGCCTGTACCACTGGGGCAGCCCGATCGTCAAGCTGCAGGACGAGCACGTCTTCGGCAACAACCTCTACCTGTCCCTGAAGTACTCCTTCAACGACGCCGGCTTCGGCTGGCGGCCCATCCCGGACGAGGGCGTCGAGAACCCCATCGTCTACGACAACACGGCGCTGAAGTATGTCCCCTTCAAGTCCGGCGCCAAGACGAGCTGGGGCTCCTACGGCGTCGCCCGCCCCCGCAACAATTTCCAGCTGAACGCCAGCTACTTCAACGACACGTTCCTCAACATGTCGCACGAGATCAAGGTCGGCGCGGAATACTCCAACAAGAAGCAGACCTACCACACCGGCAACCTGCAGGGTTTCGACGTCAACCGGAACTACAGCTCCCTCGTCGTCGACACCAACAACGACGGCGTGCGGACGACCGGTGAGATGGCCGGCTGGCAGCGCATCGCCCTGTACCGCTCCAACGAAGGCGCGGACGTGGCCGACCAGTACGCGGCCTACATCCAGGACACGGTCACCAAGGGCAACTTCACCGCGACCCTCGGCCTGCGCTACGACCTCCAGAAGCCCAGCGCCGGCTCCTTCACCCGCTCCGCCGTCTACGGCGGCCAGGCCGCTTGGGACATGGTCTTCGATCCCGCCACGACGAGCGTCCTGGACGGCATCCTGCCCGACGTCTCGACCGACCCGGTCGGCGGCACCAACAAGATCGTCAACGGCCCCCCCCACGCTTATTCCTGGTCGACCTGGTCGCCGCGCCTGGGCCTCACCTGGGACATCAACGGCGACGGCAAGACCGTGGCCAAGCTGGCCGTGTCGCAATACGGCGACGTCATGGGCGTCGGCTGGTGGGCCAGCGCCCCGCTCGGCTCGGGCGGCGGCCTGCGCTATTGGTGGAACGACGCCAACGCCGACACGAAGGCCCAGCTCACGGAGCTCTGGTGGAGCTACCGGAACGGCTCCACGATCGGCTCGAGCTACGGCACCTACCAGGTGTTCAACGGCGACGGCTCCCTGACCGCCGCGGCCGAAGCCGCGCTGGCGGGCGCCTACGGCAGCGACGCCTATCGGGCCGGCATGTACTACAGCTTCGACTACTACAATCCCATCAGCCTGGACTACGAGAGCGGCATCACCGACTACTTCCTGAGCCGCAAGGACCAGGCTTCCACCCGGACCCGCGAGGTCCTGATGACCCTCGAGCGCGAGATCATCCCCGACCTGTCCGTCCAGGTCAGCGGGACCTATCGCCGCTACGACCGGTTCGACTACGGCATGACGTACTACCCCGAAGAGTTCTATCCCGATTACACCGGGCCCCGGATCGTCGATCCGCGGACTCCCCCGGCGGGCGGCTGGTACGTCCAGGCCGGCGTCATCCCCGACACCGTCGAGATCGGCGGCGTCACCTACAGCTCGGGCCAGGCGGCCGGCCAGCCCTACTACATGGCCGGACCGAACGTCCCCACCGACGCCACCAACTACACGCTCTACCGGAAATCCGACCAGTACAAGACCTACATGGGCGTCGACCTGGTCCTGAACAAGAGACTGTCCAACAAGTGGTTCGCCAACGCCTCCTTCACCTGGCAGGCCCAGAAGAGCTATTGGGGCAGCGACTACTTCGACCCGACCAACTTCGACGTCTTCAACGGCAAGCCCTACGGAGACTGGGGCGGCGGCGCCAGCGGCAAGCTGGCCGTCCTGATGTACACCCGGTGGATGGCCAAGATCAGCGGCCTCTACCAGCTGCCCCTCGGCTTCGACATCTCCGGGACCTTCAACGCCCGCGAAGGCTGGCGCATCCCCAATTACTACTGGCTCTACGACGATACGGCTCCGAACCCCGTCGCCGACCAGTGGGTGGACGTCTATCCCATCGGCTACCTCGAGGACAAGCTGCCCATGTTCTGGAACGTCACGATGCGCATCGAGAAGAAGATCAACATCGGGCAGGGACGGCTCTACCTGATGGCCGACTGCTTCAACATCTTCAACTCGGCCATCGAGAACCGGTCCTACGAGAAGTACTACGGCGACGTCTACACGGACGGCGGCGTCCAGTGGGAAGGCGCTCCCGGCGACATCAGCTGGGTCTACGCCAACAACGGCTTCATCAACGAGATCCTGAACCCCCGCATCTGGAGATTCGGGGCCCGGTTCGAGTTCTAAAGCACCAGCACCAGCAGCCACAGCAGCACACGCACGAAAGCCCGCCCCGGCTCCGGCCGGGGCGGGCTTTTCCTTTTTCGCCGGCCCTATCTCCCCCATTTGACATCGCCCCTTCCCTCCGTTAGTATGGGCCTCTCGGAAAACGGACACACCCCATGAAACTGCGCCTGTTCCCCAAGGACCACAAGTTCTTCGATCTCTTCCGCCAGGACGCGGCCAACCTCAAGGAGGGCGCCCTGGCCCTGCAGGAGCTCGTCGACCACTTCGAGGACGTCGAGAAGAAGTACGAGCGCATCAAGAGGATCGAGCACCAGGGCGACAACATCACCCACGAGCTCTTCACCAAGCTCCGGGACACCTTCATCACCCCGCTCGAGCGCGAGGACATCCACGCCCTGGCCAGCGGCATCGACGACGTCCTCGACTGCGTCGAGGGCGTGGCCAGCCGGCTGTGGACGTTCCAGATCGAGCGCCCGACCCCCGAGCTCAAGAAGCTCGTCGACATCATCGTCAAGGCCGTCGACCAGATCGCCGAGGCCATCGACCACCTCGAGTCGCTGGCCCACGTCCACGCCTTCTGCAAGCAGATCAACATCCTCGAGTACGAGGCCGACGTCATCTGCCGGGAGGCCATCGCCGAGCTGTTCCGGAAAGCCGAGACCCCGGCCGAGATCAAGGACCTCATCAAGTTCAAGGAGATCTACACCCGGCTCGAGGTCGCCGCCGACCGCTGCGAGGACGTGGCCAACGTCATCGAAGAGATCATCCTCAAATCCAATTAAGCCTCATGCCCGACGCCGGCGTCCTCTTCGTCGTCTTCATCATCCTCGTCGCGCTGGCCTTCGACTACACGAACGGCATGCACGACGCGGCCAATTCCATCGCCACGGTCGTCTCGACCCGGGTCCTGTCGCCCCGCCTGGCCGTCATCTGGGCCGCCTTCTTCAATTTCGTCGCCTTCCTCATCTTCCACACCGGCGTCGCCCACACCATCGGGGCCGGCATGATCGACATCTCCGTCGTGACGCCCACGGTCATCTTCGCCGCCCTGCTCGGGGCCATCGGCTGGAACCTGTTCACCTGGTACATGGGCCTGCCGACGAGCTCCTCCCACGCCCTCATCGGCGGCTACGCCGGGGCGGCCATCGTCAAGGCCGGGCCGGGCGTCCTCATCGCCCACGGCTGGTTCAAGACCCTGCTGTTCATCTTCGTCGCCCCCCTGCTCGGCATGGCCCTCGGCGTCCTGTTCATCACGGCGACGTCCTGGATCGTCCACAAGGGCCAGCCGGCCCGGATCAACAAATGGGCCCGCCGGCTCCAGCTCCTCTCGGCCGCGCTCTACAGCCTGGGCCACGGCGGCAACGACGCCCAGAAGACCATGGGCATCATCGCCGGCCTCATCTACGTCTCCAGTCCCGACCCGAACAAGGTCTTCTCGATCCCCCTGTGGATCGTCCTGTCCTGTCACGGCGCGATCGCCCTGGGCACGCTGTCCGGAGGCTGGCGCATCGTCAAGACCATGGGCCAGAAGATCACCAAGCTCCGGCCCATCGACGGCTTCTGCGCCGAGACGGCCAGCGCCATCAGCATCTTCTTCGCCACCCACGCCGGCGTCCCCGTCAGCACGACCCACGTCATCACCGGCGCCATCTCCGGCGTCGGCGCGGCCAAGCGGTTCTCGGCCGTCCGCTGGGGGGTCACGCTCAAGATCGTCTGGGCCTGGATCTTCACCATCCCCGGCGCCGCCCTGACGGCCGGGCTCGCCTACGCCATCGTCCGGATCATCGGTAAATATCTGATATAGAATATGTTGAGAATCGCCTGCGGGATCGCCCTGGCCGCCGTCCTGGCCTGCGCAGCGGCGCCGGCCGCCTCGACTGCGGGGCCGCCGCAGGCCGCCTCCCTGCGAGAGGTCCTGCCGCCCGAAGGGCTCGTCCCCGGCAGCGTCGCCGTCATCCGCGATCAAGCCGATCTCGATACGCTGTACTACCTGGCCGACGAGTCGGTCCTGGGCCTCGAGGGCGAAGCCGAGGCCGTCTTCGCCGCCTACGAGGCCTGGGACGGCGAAGCCCTCGTCCTCGCCGCCGCCTACCCCGACGAGGCCCTCGCGGCGCGCGTCTTCGCCCGCTTCGGGCTCGATTTCTTCCCCGGCGAGTTCGACCCGGACGCCGCCCGCCACTTGGCCCGGCTGGAGACCGGCGACTGGGCCGCCGCCGCGCGGACGGGCCGGGTCCTCGTCGTCGTCCTGGAGGCGCCAGACCGCGAGACGTGCGAGGCCCTCCTGGGGCGGCTCGAGGAGCGGGCAACCGGCTTCGGCCGCTGAAGCCGCCGTCGCGCGAAAGCCCTTGATTCCGGGCCGCGACCCGGATTATCTTAGCCGCGCCCGCAACGCCCCCGGAGAGGAGCCCCCATGACCAGAACCGCCCCGACCGCCAAGCCGAAGTTCCCGGCCACCTTCTGGACGGCCAACACCATCGAGCTCTTCGAGCGCGCCGCCTACTACTCCATGGCCTCCTTCATGGTCATCTACCTCAAGGAGTCCCTGGGCATGAGCCCGGAGTTCGCCACCTTCCTCAACGGCTCCCTGCTCTGGGGCATCATCTACTTCATGCCCATCCTGTCGGGGACGCTGGCCGACAAGTTCGGCTACCGGCGCTCGTTGTCCGTGTCCTTCGTCCTCATCTCGATCGGTTATTTCGTCATGGGCAACGTCCAGCGCCTGTGGCCCGGGATCATCGGCCGCGGCGCCGCCGAGGCCGTCGACTTCACCGTGCCCGTCGTCCTGGGCATCGTCCTCATCGGCCTGGGCGGATCCATCGTCAAGCCCTGCATCGCCGGCACCGTCCAGAAGACGGCCGGGACGCGGGCCACCCTGGCCTTCGGCATCTTCTACATGGTCATCAACATCGGCTCCATCACCGGCCGGAGCGTGTCCTATTTCATCCGCACGACCTGGGGCATCCCGGCCATCTTCGCCTACGCCGCGACCTCCTTCGCCCTGATCGGCCTCCTCGTGACCCTGTTCGTCTACCGCGAGCCCCAGTACGTCAGCGACGGGATCAAGGACGGGCAGGTCGTCAAGAAGCGGACCCTCGGCCAGGCCCTGGCCGGCATCGTCGTCGTCCTGGGCAACGTCCGATTCGTCTTCCTCATCCTCGTCCTGGGCCTGTTCTGGTTCCTCTACATCCAGCTCTACAACCTGATGCCCCTGTTCATGCGCTACGTCGACCCCGACGCGCCCATGGAGCTCTACACTCTGGCCAATCCCATCATGATCGTCGCCTTCCAGCTCCTCATCACCCGGCTGGTCAAGCGTTGGCTGCCGGTCAGGACCATCATGCTGGGGGCCATCGTCGTGACCCTGGGGATGCTGGTCAACGTCCTGCCCGCCCTGCTGTTCGCCGATCCCAACGCCAAGACGCCGCTCTTCGGCCTGAGCCTGCCCATCGCCGGCGTGTTCATGATCGTGTCCATCGCCTCGATGGCCGTGGGCGAGATGATGGCCTCGCCGCGGATCTACGAGTACATCGGGGCCATCGCGCCCAAGGGGCAGGAGGGGCTCTACCTCGGCTACCAGAGCCTGCCCATCGCCTTGGCCAGCATCGTCGGCGGGCCCATCGGCGGCCGGCTGTTCTCGCGCTACATCGACGCGCCGGTCAAGGCGGGCCGCCCGGCCGACACCGTGACCATGTGGCTCATCATCGTCGGGATCGGCGTCCTCTCGGTCGTCGGGCTGTGGGTCTACGACCGGGTCGTCGTCAAGGGGAAGAAGGCCTAGGCCGGCCTATTTCTTCTTGGCCCCCGTGCCGTCGTCGCAGGGCGCGTCCTCGTCGTAATTGCGGGCCATCTCCGGGTGGGGCGCCGCCGTGCAGAACGGCAACGGCTCCATCTCCTTGGTGCAGCACAGGGGGACGGGTTTCCCCTTCTCGGCCTTGGCCTGCTTGCCGCACACCGAGCACGTATATACGACTTCGCTCATGGCACGCTCCTTCTGTCTCATTTCAGCCCTTATCTTATCACCTCGCCCGGTCCGAGACAATCGCCGGGGATCGGGGACACGTCCCTCAGGGACATGTCCCCGTTCTCCACGCGGCCCCGCGCGGTTGACAGGTCTTCGGGTCTTCGGGTAGTGTCTAGGGGAACGCGCATGA
>CAZFZU010000036.1:0-7520 GCA_964523615.1 uncultured Eubacteriales bacterium
TCTGGATCCCGCCCGACAAGCTGCTCGTCTCCAACGCCATCCTATCCCGTTTCCTTTAAATGGGGCCGTTTCTATTTTATTTTTTCATTTGATGAATCTCAGATGAATAAAAAAAATAGAAACGGCCCCATTTTTCTGGGCGGCGGCCGATTGATTTTCGCTATCGGCGGGTCTACAATCGGGGGTGATCCCCGAGGAAAAATGAAGGCCGTGGCCGCACCGAAACCGACCCCCGCACAGATCGCCCGCGAGGCCCGGGCCGCGTTGCGGGCCAAATTCGACCCTGTCCGGGCCCGCGGCGCCGAGCGCTACTTCAAGGACGCCATCAAGAGCTTCGGCGTCCCCTCTCGCGACGTCCGCGACCTGGGCGCCGCATTCTACGCCCGGGTCAAGGGCTCTTGGTCCTACGCCGAGGCCGTCGCCCTCTGCGACATCCTCTTCGCCGACGCCGAGCTCGAGGCCAAAGCCATCGGCGGCCTCATCCTGTCCCGCTATAAGGAAGACTACCCGCCGTCGTTCCTCGCCAAGGTCAAGACTTGGCTCGCCGCGGACCGGCTCGACAACTGGGCCTCGGTCGATGTCTTCTGCACCGACGCCGTGTCGGGCTTCCTCGGCCGTAACCCGGCCTACGCCGACAAGCTCCGGGCCTGGACCCGCCATCCCAATCGTTGGGTCAAGCGGGCCGCCCTGGTCTCCTTCATCCCCCACGCCCGCCGGGGCCGGTTCCTCGACCAGGCCTACGGCGTCGCCGCCGCGGTCTTCCCGGTCGACGACGACCTCGTCGAAAAGGCGGCCGGCTGGCTCCTGCGGGAGGCCGGCAAGACCGATCCGGACCGGCTGGAGGCATTCCTGCGCGCCCACGGCCCGGCCATCCCGCGCACGACCCTGCGCTACGCCATCGAGCGCTTCCCGCCGGCCCGGCGGAAGGCGATCCTCGTCGAGACGAAATAGAGGAGGTCCCATGAAAGCCGTCCGCGCCCTCGCCCTCGCCGCCCTCGTCCTGGCCTTGGCGACACCATCCTTCGCCCCTTCCGAGACGCGGCTGCTGCGCTTCCCGGCCGTCTCGGGCGACCAGATCGCCTTCAGCTACGCCGGCGACATCTACACCGTGCCCCTGGCCGGCGGCGTGGCCCGCAAGCTGACCTCCCACCCCGAGGGCTACGAGGCCTTCGCCAGGTTCTCGCCCGACGGCGCCTCCATCGCCTTCACCGGGGAGTACGACGGCAACCGCGAGGTCTACCTCATGCCGTCGGCGGGCGGCGCGCCGCAGCGCCTGACCTACACCCCCTCGCTCGTCCGCGACGACATCTCCGACCGCATGGGCCCGAACAACCTGGTCATGGGCTGGACCCCCGACGGGGCCAAGATCGTCTTCCGTTCCCGCATGGCCGAGTGGAACGACTTCAACGGCCAGCTCTACCTGGCTTCGAAGGACGGCGGCACGCCCGAGCGGCTGCCCCTGCCCCGCGGCGGCTTCTGCTCGTTCTCGCCCGACGGCCGCCGGCTGGCCTACAACCGCGTCTTCCGCGAGTTCCGGACCTGGAAGCGCTACCGCGGCGGCATGGCCGACGACATCTGGATCTACGACTTCGCCTCGAAGGCGGTCGAGAACATCACCAACGACCCGGCCCTGGACATCATCCCCATGTGGAGCGGGGACCGCGTCTACTTCCTGTCCGACCGCGACGCGAACAAGCGGATGAACCTCTACGTCTACGACCTGGCGACGAAGGCGACCCGGCAGCTGACCTCCTTCGCCGACTTCGACATCAAATTCCCCTCCCTTGGCCCGAAACACATCGTCTTCGAGAACGGCGGCTGGATCTACGCGTTCGACCTGGCCGCGGAGAAGGCCGAGCGCGTGCCCATCGTCGTCGCCGACGACCGCGTCTCGGGCCGCGGCGGCGTCGTCCGCGTCGACCGCCGCGTCACCAACTACGAGATCGCCCCCGACGGCCAGCGGGCCCTGTTCGGCGCCCGCGGCGACGTCTTCACGGTCCCCGCCAAGTACGGCAACACCCGCAACCTGACGGCGACGCCCGGCGTCCACGAGCGCGGCTCCAAGTGGTCGCCCGACGGCCGGACCATCGCTTTCATCTCCGACCGGAGCGGCACCGACGAGATCTGGCTCGTCGACCAGGCCGGCGGCGAGCCCCGCCAAGTCACCTCGGGCGGCGACACCTACAAATACGAGCTGCGCTGGTCGCCCGACGGGACCAAGCTCCTCTGGAACGACAAGATGCTCCGGCTCTCGTTCGTCGACGTGGCCACCAAGGCCGTCACCGTCGCGGCCACGGCCCAGGCCGGCGAGATCAACCTCTTCGCCTGGTCGCCCGACAGCCGCTGGATCGCCTACGGCCGGCCCGAGACAGAGGGCATGACCCGGGTCCATCTCTACTCGCTCGACACGGGCCGGACCGTTCCGGTCACGGACGGCTGGTACAACTCGAACGACCCGTCCTTCAGCCGGGACGGCAAGTACCTGTTCTTCGTCTCCGACCGGGACTTCAACCCCGTCTACAGCGCGACTGAGTGGAACCACGCCTACCTGGCCATGTCCCGCGTCTTTTTCGTGACCCTGGCCAAGGACACGCCTTCGCCTTTCCGCCCCAAGAGCGACGAGGTGGCGGTCAAGCCCGACAAGCCCGCGCCCGCCGCGCCGGCCGGGAAGGCCGCTCCCGCCGATAAAAAGGCGGCGGCCAAGGACGCCCCGGCCGTCCCGCCCGTCAAGGTCGACCTCGACGGCCTGGCCGACCGGATCATCGCCCTGCCCGTCGAAACCGCCGATTACGGCTCGATCAACGCTATCGGCGACTCCGTCTACTACTTCCGCCACAAGAACCTCGAGCGCGGCGTCTCCCTGATGCTCTACGACCTGGCCGAGCTCAAGGAGAAGGACCTCGGCCCGGTCGGCGGCTACGAGATCTCGGCCGACGGCAAGAAGATGCTCGTGGCCAAGGACGGCGCCTACGGCATCGTCGACCTGCCCAAGGGCCCCGTCGCCCTCGACGCGAAGCTCGACCTGTCGGGCCTGCAGGTCGTCCTCGACCGGCGCCAGGAATGGGACCAGATCTACGAGGAGAGCGCCCGGCAGATGAGGCAGTTCTTCTACGCCCCCAACATGCACGGCGTCGACTGGGAGGCCCTGCGCCTTCGCTACAAGCCCCTGGCCGCGGCCGCCGAGCACCGGGCCGACCTGACCTATGTCATCGGCGAGCTCATCGGCGAGCTCAGCGCCGGGCACACCTACGTCGGCGGCGGCGACCTGCCCGCGCCGGCCAAGGTCAAGGTCGGCATGCTCGGGGCCCGTTTCGAGCGCGACGCCAAGACCGGCGCTTACCGCATCGCCCGCATCCTCAAGGGCCTGGCCTGGGACCCGGCCGTCCGCTCGCCCCTGGCCGCCGTCGGCGTCGACGTCAAGGAAGGGGAGTACATCACGGCCGTGGACGGGCGACCGCTCGACCCGGCCACGGACATCGGCCGCGAGCTCTACAACAAGGCCGGCCGCCAGGTCGCGCTCAAGGTGGCCGCCGCGGCCGACGGCAAGAGCGCCCGCGAGGTCGTCGTCGTGCCGGTCGAGACGGAGAACGCCCTGTACTACAACGACTGGGTCGAGGGGAACATCGCCAAGGTCGACAAGGCCACCGGCGGCCGCGTCGGCTACGTCCACATCCCCAACATGGGCGTCGACGGCCTCAACGAGTTCGTCCGCCGCTTCTATCCCCAGCTGCGCAAGAAGGCCCTCATCGTCGACGTCCGCGGCAACGGCGGCGGCAACGTCTCGCCCATGGTCATCGACCGCCTGGTCCGGGAGATGGTCATGGTCGAGATGGCCCGCAACCAGGGCGGCGTACCCGATCCCGGCGCGGCTTTCCTGGGGCCCAAGGTCTGCCTGTGCGACGAGTTCTCGGCTTCCGACGGCGACATCTTCCCGTTCCGCTTCAAGACCCTCAAGCTCGGCAAGCTCATCGGCAAGCGGACCTGGGGCGGAGTCGTCGGCATCCGCGGCACCCTGCCGCTCCTCGACGGCGGCGCGCTGAACAAGCCCGAATTCGCCCCCTACAGCCCCGACGGCAAGGGCTGGCTCATCGAGGGCGTCGGCGTCGAGCCCGACATCGTCGTCGACAACGACCCCGGCCGGGAGTTCGCCGGCATCGACGACCAGCTCGACAAGGGCATCGAAGTGGCCCTCGAAGAGCTCAAGACCAAGGGCCGCGAGGTGCCGCCCGTGCCGCCCTTCCCGATCAAAAAGTAGGAGGAGCCATGGACGCCGAGAAGATCAAGGTCGGCTGCGGCGTGTGCGGGACGACCAACAATTTCCCGGTCGCCTCGAAGGGCAAGATCGTCGTCTGCGGCAAGTGCAAGTCCCCCCTGCCCGAGCCGGGCACGGTCCTCGAGCCCTCGCTCGAGGGCATCGACGCCCTCTTCCGGGTCTCGAGCCTGCCCGTGCTGGCCGATTTCTACTCGACGACCTGCGGCCCGTGCCACATGATGCATCCGATCCTCGAGCGCTTGGCCGCGCGGCGGGCCGGCGAGATCGTGGTCATCCGGATCAACGTCGAGTACAACCAGGAGCTGGCCCGGGAGTTCGGCGTCCGGGGCGTGCCGACCTTCGTCATCGTCCACAAGGGGACGGAACGGGCCCGGACGGCCGGGGCCACGGACGAGAGCAGCTTCGCCCTCTGGGCCGCCAGCCGGACGTAACGCGTAGCGAACGGAGTGAGCGGAGGGGGAAGTCACTCGCCGGATTAGTGTCCCGCAACAATGCTTGACTTTCACATTACTGAACATATATAGATAGAAACGGGAGGTTGAAATGAAAAACAAACTCGCTGTCGCGTTTTTCGTCCTTTTTGCCATCGCCGCCTTGATCTTCTCCGTCTCCAACATCGTCCCCCCGGCCCAGGCGGGGGTCATCTACGGGACCGTGACCTACGTCCCGGGCGGTTTACCGCCCATCAACGATATCTTCAAGCTCTACGGGCACACCTACTGCCTGTATGAAGAATCGAACTGCTCGGTGGTCTGGGAGCCGCCAATCTAGCCAATGATGGGAGGAAAGGCCCTATCGGTTTTCCTGGTATTACAGTTATTGGCCTCCATCCTGCCGGCCCAGACCCTGGAACTCGCTCCGTCCACCGCGACCCGGATCTCCCAAACGAATGCACCTATCCTTTGGGGGGCAGACTTCGCGGTAGCGGAGGACGGCGTCTTCTTTGTCACGGACGCCAAGGATGGGAATATCAAGTGCTACGATCCGGACGGTGTACTCCTCAAGGTCATCGGCCGGCGCGGCCCCGGCCCCGAGGAATTCTTGGGGCCCTCCTTCTGTGATTACCAGGCCCCGTTCCTATCGGTGCTCGATAGTCCGAAGTTCAAGGTCCATGTCTACGAGCGGAAGGGGAAGGCCGACCTGGCCAAGGTCGCTGAGATCTCTTGTATGATGTGCACCTCGGACGTTATCCTCTCAGGTAAAGGGGTCCTTATCGATGCGGTCGCCCACGATAACGGGAGGAGGTTTTTCCTAACGCTGAGAGCTTTCCCGGGTGACTTCATAAAGCACCTTCTTCCCATTGAGAGGAGGTATGGCTACGATTCAGAACGCGCATACAAGGCCATCTACTCGGACTTGTCCATGCTGACCGCGCAGCGGGGCTTCTTGTCCGTCCTCGGGAATAGGGTTTTTTTTATCTTCGACGTGCGGCCTCTTGTGACCGGGGTTAATCTCGACGGCTCGGAGATCGCCACGTTTGGCTCCACGTCGCCGAACTACCGTGAACCGAGGATCAATCAGACGATTCGAAACGGCTTCGCTAAGGCTGGCGGCGAAGACGCGATATTAAAAGAACGAAACAAGGTCTCCTACATCACAGGCATACTGGCAGACGAGGACCTGGTCGGGGTGCTCTTCTCCAACTTCGACACCCCCTCAGGTTCGTGGAGACTCTATCTGCAGCGTTATGACAAGGCTGGCAAGTTCGTCTCGGAGACACTTCTGCGCGACGCGGCCAACTATGGCAACCTCTTCAGCTACTATTATCAGAGGGGTAGCGGCGTCCTGTTTGTCATGACCGAGAAATACGGCGACGATACGACGGACGATTACCGGATTCTGGGGTATAAGCTCCGATGAAAAGATACCTAGTTGTCGTCCTCGCCCTCTGCCTTATGGTCGCTGTCAGTATGCTCTACAAGCAGAGCCGACTGAACGCCCTCCTCGGATTCTATGAGCCGAGCCCGAGCCGAGCAAGGGAGCCGGTCCTCTATCTCTTTGGTTTCTTCTCGACCGATTCATGTATGCCCTGCGGCGAGCTGATCGGCGTCCTGAATCGGCTCCCCGGGGATTTCCAAGTCATAGGCATCGTGCCTCAAGGGGAGGCGGCGCAAGTCGAGCAGATCAAGGAGCAGTATCAAATCAAGTTTCCGATCCATAACGTTAAAAAATACCGAAGATACAAGCCGCTCATCAACCCCTCGATCATCGGGACGAGCTCAAAGGGCAGGGTCCTGTTCGTTTTGCCATGTGCGACCCTGCAGCCCGACGAGATCACATCGTTCCTGATGGGCTTCCAGATGAAGCTCGCCCCCTACCTGGCTAACGAATCCTTTTAATTCAGTCGATTTCTCGAGGAAAAGGGAATGCCGAAGGGGGGACTCGAACCCCCACAGCCTTGCGGCCACTAACCCCTCAAGCTAGCGTGTCTGCCAATTCCACCACTTCGGCAAAAAAGACTATTTCTTGACCGGCGTCTCGCCCGCGGGGGGCGTCGCCGGAGTTTCGGTCTTCTGTTCGGGCGCCGCGGCCGGCGGAGCGGCGGCCGTCTTGTCCTCGGGCGTCCCGGCGGGCTGCGGCACGGCCGTCGTCTGGGCCGCCGGGGCGGGGGCCTTCTCGCCGCCGACGACGGACGAGGCGTCGCGGCCGGACAGGACCCACAGCCCGAGCGAGGTCAGCATGAAGATGATCGCCGCCGCCGTCGTCACCTTGGACAGCAGGGTGGCGCTGCCGCGGCCGCCGAAGGCGGTCTGGCTGCCGCCGCCGCCGAAGGCGCCGGCCAGGTCCGCGGCCTTGCCAGACTGGAGCAGGACCGCGAAGATCAGGATCAGGCAAACGATGACGTGCAGGACGATGATTAAAGCGCTCACTTCTCTTCTTTCCTGTAGGACCGGAGGGCCTCCTTCGCGATGCCGATGAAACCGTCGGCCTCGAGGGACGCGCCTCCGACCAAGAATCCGTCGATATCCGCCTGCTCGAAAAGCGGATACGCGTTGGCCGGTTTGACGGAACCGCCGTAGAGGATTATAGCACACTCCGCGGCCGGATTTCCATAGGTTTCCGCGATCCGCCCCCTGATGTGGGCGTGGACCTCCTCCGCCTGGGCGGGGGAGGCCGTCCGGCCCGTGCCGATGGCCCAGACCGGCTCGTAGGCCAGGACGACCTTGCCCATATCTTCGCGCGTGAGGCCGGCCAGCCCGCCGGCGAGCTGGGCGTCGATCCGCTCGAGGGCCCGCCCGGCGTCCCT
>CAZFZU010000036.1:7620-30320 GCA_964523615.1 uncultured Eubacteriales bacterium
GACTCGGCCAGGGTCAGGTTCATCTTCCAGTTGCCCGCGACGAGCGGGCCGCGCGCCTTCCCGGCCATCTACTTCTCCAGGGCCGTGATGCCCGGCAGGGTCTCGTAGGCGATGTACTCGAGGGAGGCCCCGCCGCCCGTCGAGATGTGGCTGATGCGGTCGCGCACGCCGGCCTTCTTGACGGCCGCCGCGGAGTCGCCGCCGCCGACGATGGACACGGCGTCGGAAGCGGCCACGGCCTGGGCCACCCCGATCGTGCCCTTGGAGAAGGGCTCGATCTCGAAGATGCCCATGGGGCCGTTCCAGAAAATGGTCTTGGCCGCCGCGATGACCGTCGCGTAGGCGGCCACGGTCTTCGGCCCGATATCGACGCCCATCATGTCGTCGGGGAAGGGCAGGGACTCGACGACGCGCGTCTCCGCCCCGGCTTCCGGCGCCCGCGCCAGGACGTGGTCCTGGGGCAGGTGGAACCCGACGCTCTTAGTCCGGGCCTTCTCCAGGATGACCAGGGCGACCTCGCTCTGGTCGTCCTCGACGAGCGACTTGCCGACGCCGAGGCCCTGGGCCTTGAGGAAGGTGTAGGCCATGGCCCCGCCGATGAGGATCTGGTCGGCCTTGCCGAGCAGGCTCTCGATGATCTCGATCTTGTCGGAGACCTTGGCCCCGCCGAGGATGGCGACATAAGGCTTGACCGGCGTGTGGACGGCCTTCTTGAGGTAGTCGACCTCTTTCTTCATCAGGTAGCCGGCGGCCGTGACCGGGACGTGGTCGGCGATGCCGACGACCGAGGCGTGGGCCCGGTGGCTCGAGCCGAAGGCGTCGTTGACGAAGATGTCGATGCCTTCGGCCAATTGGGCCGCGAAGGCGCCGTCGTTCTTCTCCTCTTCCTTGTAGAAGCGGACGTTCTCGAGGAGCAGGACCTCGCCCTCGCCGAGGCCGCGCTTGAGCCGCGAGACCTCGTCGCCGACGACGCCGGGGGCCATGACGACCTTGTTGGGGATGAGCTCGGCCAGGCGCTTGGCGGCCGGGGCCAGGCTCATCTTGGGCTCGAACTTGCCCTTGGGCCGGCCGAGGTGGGAGGCCACGACGAGCCGGGCGCCGTGCTCGAGGAGCCACTTGAGGGTGGGCAGGGAGGCCTTGATGCGGTTGTCGTCGCGGATAGCGCCGGCCTCGTCCAGGGGGACGTTGAAGTCGACGCGCAGGAAAACGAGCTTGCCCTTGACGTCGAGGTCGGTGACGAAGTTCATGGACGGCTCACTTGACGATGTACTTGGCCAGGTCGACGAGGCGGCAGGAGTAGCCCCATTCGTTGTCGTACCAGGCGATGACCTTGACCAGGTTGCCGCCGATGACCTTGGTCGAGAGCAGGTCGACGATGCCCGAGCGGCGGTCGCCCATGAAGTCGCAGGAGACGAGGGGCTCGTCGGTGACGCCCAGGATGCCCTGGAGCGGCCCGGCCGCGGCGGCCTGGAAGGCGGCGTTGACCTCCTCGGCCGTGGCCGACTTGCCGAGGACGGCGACGAAGTCGACCAGGGAGACGTTGGGGGTCGGGACGCGGACGGAGAAGCCGTCGATCTTGCCCTTGAGCTCGGGCATGACCAGGCCGACGGCCTTGGCCGCGCCGGTCGTCGTCGGGATCTGGGAGACCGCGGCGGCCCGGGCCCGGCGCAGGTCCTTGTGGGGGGCGTCGAGGATCTTCTGGTCGTTGGTATAGGAGTGGACGGTGGTCATGAAGCCCTTCTCGAGGCCGAAGGCCTCGTGGAGGACCTTGACCACGGGGGCCAGGCAGTTGGTCGTGCAGGAGGCGTTGGAGATGACGTGGTGCTTGGCCGGGTCGTAGGTCTTCTCGTTGACGCCCAGGACCAGGGTCGCGTCGGGGTCGGTGGCCGGGGCCGAGACGATGACCTTGGCGGCGCCGCCCTTCTCGATGTGCTGGACGACGTCGGGCCGCTTGGTGAACTTGCCGGTCGACTCGACGACGACGGAGACGCCCAGGTCCTTCCAGGGGAGCTTGGCGACCTCCTTCTCGGCCAGGACGCGGACGGGGCGGCCGTTGACGAGGATGGCGCCGTCGGCGGCCTCGACCTTCTCCGGGAAGGTGCCGAGGACGGAGTCGTACTTGAGCAGGTGAGCCAAGGTCTTGGCGTCGGTGATGTCGTTGACGGCGACGTACTCGATGGCGGGGTCGTTCCAGGAGGCCCGGAGCATGTTGCGGCCGATGCGTCCGAAGCCGTTGATACCGATACGGATAGCCATGGTTCAGTCCTCCGAGACGATCAGATTGCGGACAGCAAAAAATAACACAAACGGCGGCGGTTGACAAGCCGAGGCCGGGCGGCGGGGGGCCGGCGGCGCCTATTTCGAGGGGCCCGGCGGCTTGGCCGAGCCGCCCTTGCGGGCCCGCTTCCGCTCGTACATGAGCTGATCGGCCCGGCTGAGCATCTCCTCGACGGTCGCCGGCTCCTCCGGCTCGCGCGTGTAGACCCCGATGCTGACGGCCAGCCGGAAGCCGGCTTCGGCGGAAGAGCGGTCGTTGAACAGGGCCAACTTCTCCTCGAGCCGCCGGACCAGGGTGTCGGCGTCCATGCGGGTCGACTCCATGGCCAGGACGGAGAACTCGTCGCCGCCGAGGCGCCCGACGATGTCGGACTCGCGGAAGCTCTTCTTGAGGTTGAAGGCCAGCTCGGCCAGGGCCCGGTCGCCGAGCTTGTGCCCGCCGGTGTCGTTGATGCGCTTGAGGTCGTCGACGTCGAGGTAGAGGAGGGCGACGCGCTTCTTGAGGCGGCTGGCCGTCTTGATCTGCTGCTCGGCCAGGGTCAGGAAGCCGCGCCGGTTGAGGAGGGTGGTCAGCTCGTCGTGGAGCGACAGCGCCTTGATCTCCTCCTCCAGGGCCTTGCGCTCGGTGATGTCGGTCAGGACGGCCAGGGTGCCGCCGTACTCGGCGCCCTGGACCC
The DNA here is from genome assembly GCA_964523615.1 of uncultured Eubacteriales bacterium. Classification (GTDB taxonomy): domain Bacteria; phylum Acidobacteriota; class Aminicenantia; order Aminicenantales; family Saccharicenantaceae; genus RBG-16-66-30. The sequence goes on from CAZFZU010000036.1 coordinate 10,575, forward strand.
GCGGTCCGCCGCTGACGAGGAAAACGCGCCGGCTGCCGTCCTTGTGCAGGAACGAGAGCTCGTAGCGCCCGGACACGCCCTTGCTGCGCTCCTCGTCGACGCGCCGGAGCTTGGCGTGCTGGTCTTTGGGCAGGAAGGAAGCCACTTCGCGGTCGACCATCTCGTCGGGGTGGTAGCCGAGCATCCGGGCGGCGGCCGGATTGACGAAGGTGAATCTGCCGTCCGAATCGGTCAGGACCAGGCCTTCGGTCATGGTCTGGACGGTGCTGTCGCTGAACTTGCGCAGGTGGTCGAGCTCCTCTTCGGCCCGCAGGCGCTGGGTGATGTCCTTGAGGATGCCGACGATGCCGCCGGTCGTTCCGTCGGGCCGGCGGTAGGTCATCTTGATGAAGATGACGTGGTGCTCGCCGTCGGGGGCCTGGAGAGGGGCCTCGTAGACCGTGTGGCCGGGGTTGGCGAGAAGGGTCTGATCGTGCGCGGAGTGGAGCTGGACGAGCTGGTCGGGGGCGACGTCGGCCAGCGTCTTGCCGGAGAGCTCCTTGCCGGACAGGCCGAGGAGCTTCTCGAAGGCCGGATTGGTGCCCTGGTAGCGGCCTTCGACGTCCTTGATGAAGGCCGGGTTGGGCATGACGCTGATGATCTGGCGCATCAGCTCGTCCATGTTCCGGTTGGCGTCGTCCCATTTCGAGCGCTCGGCGGCTTCCTGGGCGGCCAGGCTGCGCCGCCAGAAAACGTAGAGGAGAGCGCCGCAGAGGGCCACCAGGACCGCCGAGATGCCCGACAGGGTTGTGAAGGCCCCGGTCATGCCCGAGGTCAGCTCGTCGCGGTCGACCTTGACGCCGACGATCCAGGACGAATCGGCGACCGGACAGAGATACATGAGGATGTCCCGCCCGCGATGGTCCCGGCCTTCGACGAGGCCGGCTTCGCCGAGGGACGCCCGGGACGCCGGCCGCCGGAAGCCGGCGATCGGCGCGGGCGGCGGCAGGCCCGGCCCGGAATAGAGGCGCGGCCGCGTGAGAGGGACCAAGTCGTCCTCGCGCCTTTCGAACAGGACGGCCTCCTCGGTCCCGCCGAGCTCCGGCGTCCCGCCCAGGAGGGGATCGAGGGTCTCGGCCGCGTCGAAGGACAGCCGGAGGAGCGCGACGGGCCGGTTCCCGTCCGGGCCCTCTTCGAGGAGAGGGATGAACAGGTCCAGGGACCGGGAAGAGGGATCGGCCCCGGGCTCGACCGTGCCCAGGAGAGGCTTCATGTTCTGCCAGGCCTCGTGTCCCGAGCGGGCGGTCGCGGGCGTGGACGGCAGGACCGCTCCCTCGGGGACGTTCAGGATCTCCCGGCCGCCCGGAACGAGGAGAGAGGCCTGGGCGAAGGGGAGGATCCTGCGGAGGCCTTCGAATCCGCGCAGGAAATCGGTCCGCTCGGGCTCGGCCGCCGGGTCCGCGGCCAGGGCCTTGGCCCGGACGGCGTTGACGCGATTATCGATGATGGCGGCGGCGAAGTTCAGTTGGTCCGCGCGCCACTCGGAGATCCGTCCGCATTTGACGGCGGCCAGGGTGGCCAGCTCGCTCTCTTTGAAAGACCGGGCGTGGCGGACCTGCACGGCATAGAAGTAGCGGGACAAAGCGAAGAGACCGGCGCTCAGGAGCACGAACACGGCCACGAGCTGCCAAGGGACCTTGCGGGACAGGGGACGGGGTTTCTGGAGTTCGTTCACGTCTCAACCCTCCGGTCAACGGTTGTCGATGTGCGGTTCGCCCTTCTGAGCGTACTTCGTAACACAGGGGCCGGGCATGTGTCAATATATTGCGTTAGGGCCGGTCCCGTGCGCCACCGATAGTGGGCCGCGGGCGGACGTGCCGGAGCGGTCGAATTGTGTTAAAATCGCCTCGGCAGCGGAGGCCCCCATGAAGATCCTGACCTCGCGGCAGATGCGGGACATCGACCGGCGCGCCATCGAGGGACTCGGCATCCCCGGCGTCGTCCTGATGGAGAACGCCGGCCTGCGCGTGGTCCGGGCCCTGCGGGCGAAGTTCCCGTGTCTCGAGGGCGAGCGCGTCGTCGTCGCCGCCGGCAAGGGCAACAACGGCGGGGACGGGTTCGTCGTCGCCCGCCACTTGTTCAATTCGGGGGGGAGACCGGAGGTCGTGTTGCTGGCGAGGGCGGGCGAGGTCGGCGGCGACGCCGCCGTCAACCTGGCGGTCATCCGGGCGATGGGCGTGCCCGTGACCGAGGCGCCCGACGCGGCCGGTTGGGCCAAGGCCCGGGCCAAGGTGGCGCGGGCCACGGTCGTCGTCGACGCTCTGTTCGGGACCGGCCTCGTCAAGCCGCTCGAGGGCTTCTACGCGGCGGCCGTGGCCGACATCAACCGTTCGGCGGCCTTCAAGCTGTCCGTCGACATCCCCTCGGGACTGTCGAGCGACACGTTCGAGACGATCGGGCCGTCGGTCGAGGCCGACCTGACCGTGACACTGGCGGCGCCGAAGATCGCCCACGTCTTTTCGCCCGCGGCAGACCGCGTCGGCGAGCTCGTCGTCGCGCCGATCGGCATCCCGCCCGCGCTCTTCGACCGGCCCGACCTGGCGCTCGAACTCGTGGAGGAGGAGCGCCTGCGGCCGTTTTTCGCCCCGCGCCGGCGCGACACGCACAAGGGGACCTATGGTCACCTGCTCGTCGTCGCGGGCTCGGCCGGCAAGTCGGGCGCGGCGGCTTTGGCGGGAAGGGCGGCCCTGCGGATGGGGGCGGGGCTGGTCACGGTGGCCACGGCGGCCGGGGTCCTGCCGTCGGTGGCCCGGTCCATGGCCGAGCTCATGACCGAGCCGCTGGCCGAGACGCCGGAGCGAACGGTCGCCGCGGCGGCCCTCGGACGGGCCGCGGCCCTCCTCAAGGGCAAGAGCGCCGTGCTCGTCGGGCCGGGGCTGTCGACCCACCCGTCGACGGCGGAGTACGTCCTCGGCCTGCTGCCGAAGATCAAGGTCCCCTGCGTCGTCGACGCCGACGGGCTCAACATCGTGTCCGGACGGCTCGATGTTTTAAAGCCGATGACGGGGCCCGTCGTGCTGACGCCGCACCCGGGCGAGTTCGCCCGGCTCACGGAACGGTCGACCGAGGAGGTCCTGCGCCACCGGCTGGAGCTGGCCCCGGAGTTCGCGGTCCGGAACAAGGTCACGGTCGTTCTCAAGGGCCATCGAACGCTCGTGGCCGCTCCGGACGGGCGGGTGTTCGTCAATCCGACCGGCAATCCCGGCATGGCCACGGGTGGGACCGGAGACGTCCTCGGGGGCATGATCGCCTCGCAGCTGGCCCAGGAGAAGGACGCGCTCGGGGCCGTGCTGTCGGCCGTCTTCGCCCACGGGCTGGCCGGCGACGTGGCCGCCGACCGGCTGGGGGAGAAGGCCCTGGTCGCGGGCGACCTCATCCGCTACCTGCCGCCGGCGCTCAAGGCGCTGGCCGGAGGGCGGCCGTGAAGGGCGTCCACACGACGCGTTCCGAGGAGGAGACCTTCGCGCTGGCCCGCCGGCTGGCGGCCGGGTTCGCGGGCGACGAGGTCGTCCTGCTCACGGGCGAGCTCGGGGCCGGCAAGACCGTCTTCGCCAAAGGCGTCGCGGCCGGGGCCGGCGTCGCGGACACGTCGCGGGTGTCGAGCCCGTCCTTCACCCTGGTCAACATCTACGAGGGGCGGCACCGGGTCTTCCACGTCGATCTCTACCGCCTCGATAGGGCCCAGGACATCCTCGACCTCGGCTGGGAGGACATGATCGGGGCGGGCATCCTCCTCGTCGAGTGGGCCGAGAAGCTGCCGTTCGCGGTCGAGGGCCTGGACGTGCGCATCGAGCCGGCCGGCGACGACGCCCGCCGCATCACGATCGGTTAAGCCCGAGTTACTCGTTCTTTTCTCAACTCCCGGATACCCTCTCGAGGCGGCGAAGGGGATTGTCCTCGCAGGTCCCCGTTGCTGGAGGAGGGGACCGGCAGGGAGCGGAGCTAGCGGAGCGACCATCAGCAACGCCCCGGAGTGACTCGAAGGGGCATTGCTGGGAGATATCCTAAGAAAGCGCTATTTCCCGATATTTCGCAGGATCGGGACTCCGGGATCTCCGTCCCGATCCTGCCTGGTCCGCTCACCGGGATTCGCTTCCCGTTCCCAGGGGGGCCGGGGAGCCAGAGGATATCCCCGAGCAAAAGCCCGAGAGAGGGACATCCCGGGAAAAAAGAAGGACTTAGTCTTTCGCGGCGGCGGCGGCGACGAGGGCGGCCTTGAGCTTGGCGGCCGCGGGCGCCGTGCCGGCCCGTCCGGCCAGGATGTCCTTCATCGTCGTCGCGCCCCCGTAGAACTCCTTGTTGGCCTTGCGGTCCTCCTGCAGGGACGAGCCCTGCAGGCTCAGGCCGGCGTAGAGGCCGCGGCTGCGCGAATAGGACAGGATCTCGGCCTTGAAGGCGCTGTCCGTGCTGGCCTCGGCCTGGCGGCCGAGCGGACCGGCGGCGATGCCGGCGTCGGCGCCCAGGGTGAACTTGCCCTCGGCGATGTTCTCGACGCCGCGCGGCGTCCGGAAGACGAGGACGATGTCGGCCGACTGGACGCCGGCCTGCCAGCCCAGGCTGCCGCCCTTGAGGTCGATGAAGGCCGGGTCGCCCCAGCCGCCGGACGGGGTCCGCACGAGAAGGACGCCCTTGCCGTGGCGGCCGCCGATGATGAAACCGGCCTTGATGACGTCGGGGATGACGGCGATCGCGGCGCACTCGGCGATGAGGCCGGCCGGGATGCTCTTGTCGGACTCCTTCATCATCTCCTCGAGGACGCGGACGGCGTCGTCGATCTTCTTGTGAGGGTCGGCGGCGCGGGCCGGGACGGGGCCGGCGGCGAGGAGGGCGACGGCCAGCGCGGCGGCGATCAGGCGGATCTTCATGGGCGTACTCCTTTCGAGTTCCGGCGTCCGAAGGCCCGGGCCAGGTCCGCGGCCGCTCTCTCGGCGTCGGGCGCGCCGAGGACGGTCGAGACGACGGCGACGCCGTCGGCCCCGGCGGCCGCGAGCGAGGCGGCGTTGGCGGCGGTGATGCCGCCGATGGCCACGACCGGGACGCCGGCGGCCCGTTTGATCCGGGCGACGCCGTCGGGGCCGAGGACGGCGAGCGGGGTGTCCTTGGTCGAAGTGGCGAAGGCCGGTCCGGCGCCGACGTAATCGGCGCCCTCGGCGGCGGCCCGCCGGGCTTCTTCGGGCGTGTTGACCGAGACGCCGATGACGGCGCCCGGCCCGAGGACCCGCCGGGCGTCGGCGGCGGACAAGTCGTCCTGGCCGAGGTGGACGCCGGCCGCGCCGCAGGCCAGGGCGATGTCGACGCGGTCGTTGATGAGCAAGGGGACACCGGTCGGCGCGAGCCGGCGGGCTGTTTCGGAGGCCAGGGCGGCGAAATCCCGGGCGGGGAGGTCTTTAGCCCGCAGCTGGACGACGGTCGCGCCGCCGCGGACGGCGGCCTCGACGAGGGCCGGGAGGTCGCGACCTTCGGCGTACCCGGCGTCGGCGACGAGATAGAGGGACCAGTCGATGGCCATCGCGACCAGTATAGCAAAAAAGAAGGGGACACGTACCCAAGGGACGTGTCCCCAAAGCGCGATTGCGAAGACCAGGTTCCTTCTGATAAAGTAGGGCCCCATGAGCATCGACCTCAAACAGTTCATCGTCGACGTCCCGGACTTCCCCAAGCCGGGCATCGTCTTCAAGGACATCACGCCCGTCGTCCAGAGCGCCCAGGCCTTCCGCTTCGCCGTGGACGAGCTGGCCGCCTGGGCCCGCGGCCGCCGGCCGGAGATCGTCGCCGGCATCGAGTCGCGCGGCTTCCTCTTCGGCGCCGCCCTGGCCCGCGAGCTCGGGCTGGGCATGACCGTCATCCGCAAGAAGGGCAAGCTGCCTCGCAAGGCCGCCTGCGTCGTCGCCCCCAACGAGTACGCCGTCGAGCACTTCGAGATGCACGAGGACGGCGTCGCCCCCGGCCAGCGCGTCCTCATCGTCGACGACCTCATCGCCACCGGGTCGTCCTCGGTCAGCGCGATCAGCCTGGTCAAAATGCTCAAAGGCGACGTCGCCGGGTTCGGGGCCGTGGTCGAGCTGTCGTTCCTCGGCGGGCTCGATTGCATCCGGCGGGCCCACCCGGACGTCGACGTCCACACCCTCGTCCGGTACTGAGGCCGCGCCGCGGCCGGCCGCCGAGGGGGAGGGGAGAGGCATGAACAGCTGGCTCGACCGGACCTTCCGGCTGGCCGCGAACGGCACCACCGTCCGCCGCGAGCTGCTCGGCGGGGCCACGACCTTCATGACCATGTCCTATATCATCTTCGTCCAGCCGGCCGTGCTGGGCGTCACGGGCATGGACCAGGGCGCCGTCATGGTCGCCACCTGCCTGGCCAGCGCGCTGGCCACGCTCCTGACCGGTCTGCTCGCCAACTACCCCATCGCCCAGGCCCCGGCCATGGGCCACAACATCTTCTTCGCCGTCGTCGTCTGCGGGGCGATGGGCTACACCTGGCAGGTCGCCCTGGGGGCCAACTTCCTGTCCGGCCTGGTCTTCGTCGGCCTGGCCCTGGCCGGCGTCTGGGGCAAGATGGTCGCCGCCGTGCCCGACTCCCTCAAGTACGGCATCGCCGTCGGCATCGGCCTGCTCATCGCCCTCATCGGGCTGGAGTACGGCGGCATCGTCGTTGACAGTCCCGGCGCCCTCGTCGCCCTCGGCGACCTGACCAGCCGGCCCGTCCTGTTGGCCCTCTTCGGGCTGGCCCTGACGGCCGTGCTCCTCGTCCTCCGCTTCCCCGGCGCCATCCTGGCCGGCATCCTGGCCACGGCCGCGGCCGGCGTGCCGCTCGGCGTGGTCGAGTACCACGGCCTCCTCGCTCCCGTGCCGAGCCTAGCCCCGACCTTCCTCAAGCTCGACGTCGCCGGAGCCGTCGAGACGGGCCTGGTGGCCGTCGTCTTCGTCTTCTTCCTCCTCGACGTCTTCGACGCCATCGGCACGCTCATCGGGGTCGGCGGCACGGGCGGCTTCCTCAAGGACGGCAAGCTGCCCCGGGCCGACAAGGCCATGCTGGCCGACGCCGCGGGCACGGTCGGCGGCGTCCTGCTCGGTACGTCGACCGTCTCGAGCTACGTCGAGAGCGTCACCGGCATCGCCCAGGGCGCCCGGACCGGCCTGGCCAACGTCATGACCGCGGCCCTGTTCCTGCTGGCCCTGTTCTTCAGCCCGTTGGCCCGCATGGTCAGCGGCGAGGTCGTCTCCGGCGGCCTGACCCTGCGCCCCGTCATCGCCCCGGCCCTCGTCCTGGTCGGCTCGATGATGATGAAATGCGTCAAGTTCATCGACTGGGACGACCTCACCGAGTCCATCCCGGCCTTCCTGGCCATCGTCGTCATGCCCCTGACCCTGAGCATCACCGAGGGCATCTCCTTCGGCTTCATCTCCTACGTCCTGCTCAAGCTCGCCGCCGGCCAAGGCCGCCGCGTCCACGGGCTGATCTACGGTTTCGCCGCCCTGTTCGTCCTGAGGTACGTCCTTCAGTGAGCGGCTGGGCAACATCCTCTTCGGGAGAACGACCATGACCCCATCCCGCTCACGGGCCCGCTCCCGGGCCGCGGCCGCGACGGCGGCCGTGCTGCTCATCCTCGCCGCCGCCGGCTGCGCCGCCGCCAAGCTCCCGCCGCCCGGCGCCGTCCCGCGCCTCGGCGCTCCCCACGGCGGCTGGGTGGCCCGGACACTCGACCGGATGACCGTCGAGGAGAAGATCGCCCAGATGATCGCGGTCCGCTTCACGGCCCCGTTCCGCAACGCCGACGACCCGGCCCTGGCCGAGCTGGCTTCCCTCGTCGCCGAGGTCCGCGTCGGCGGCCTCATTCTGTTCGCCCCCGCCGAGGTCTACGAGACGGCCCGCCTCGTCAACGCCTTCCAGAAGATGGCCAAGGTGCCCCTGCTCGTGGCCTCGGATTTCGAGCGCGGCGCGGCCAACCGGGTCACCGGGCCGACGCTCTTCCCGCCGCTCATGTCGCTCGGCGCGGCCGGCTCGGAGCGCCTGGCCTACGCCATGGGCCGGGTCACCGCGCTCGAGGGCCGGGCCATGGGCGTCCACATGACCTACGCCCCGGTCGTCGACGTCAACATCGATCCCGACAACCCCATCATCAACACCCGGGCCGTCGGGGCCGACCCGGCCCTGGTCGCCCGCATCGCCAACGCCTTCATCCGCGGCGTCCAGGAGAACGGCATGATCGCCACGGCCAAGCACTTCCCCGGCCACGGCGACACCTCGCAGGACTCGCACATGCTCCTGCCGACCATCACCGCCGGCCTCGAGCGCCTGGAGAAGGTCGAGCTCTATCCCTTCCGCGAGGCCGTCGACGCCGGCGTCCGGGCCGTCATGAGCGCCCACTTGGCCGTCCCCGCCCTCGACCCGACGCCCGGACTGCCGGCGACGCTGTCCGCGCCCATCATGACCGGGGTCCTGCGCCAGAAGCTGGGCTTCCGCGGCCTGGCCGTCACGGACGCCCTGGAGATGGCCGGCGTGACCAAGGCCTATTCGACGGAAGAGGCCGCCCTGATGGCCGTCCAAGCCGGAGCCGACCAGCTCCTGCTGCCGCCCGACCCCAAGAAGGTCATCGCCTATCTCGCCGCCGCCGTCAGGGACGGCCGCCTGGCCGAGTCGCGGGTCGATCGCTCGGTCCGCCGCATCCTCGAGGCCAAGGCCTCGCTCGGCCTCGACCGGAACCGTTTCGTCCGCCTCGACGAACTGCCCGCCCGCGTCGCGCCCAAGGCCCACCTCGACCAGGCCCTGGCGGCCTACGAGAGCTCGGCCACCCTGGTCCGCAACGAGGGCGGCGTCCTGCCGCTCGCCGCGGCGCCCGCCAAGCTCGTCCTCCTGTCGCTCAGCAGCGACCTCGGCGACTATAACGCCGGCCAGACGTTCGTCAACGCCCTGCGCCGGACCTACCCGGACGCGGCCGCCTTCTACGCCGACGGAGACACAGGCCGCGAGTCCCTCGACGAGGCCTTCGCCCGGGCCGCGACGGCCGAGGTCGCGGTCGTGGCCCTCTTCTCCCGGCTGGCCGACGGCAAGGGCACGGTCGGACTGGCCCCCGCCCACGTCGACCTCATCCGCCGCCTGGCCGCCCTCGAGAACGGCCCGGCCGTGGCCGTCGTGTCCTTCGGCAGCCCCTATTTCCTGCGGCATTTCCCCGAAGTCGACGCCTACGTCTGCCTCTACCGGGCCACGGCCGAAGCCCAGGCCGTGGCCGCCCGGGCCCTGGCCGGCGGGCTCGACGTGTCGGGCCGGCTGCCCGTCTCCATCCCCGGGCTCTATCCCGTCGGGCACGGGCTCGATCTCAAAAGGAGGACGCCATGACCTACAAGTTCCTGGGACGCACGGGGGTCAAGGTCTCGACCGTGGCCTACGGGACGATGTCCTTCGGAGGCGACGCCGACGAGGCGACGTCGGCGGCCCTGTTCAAGGCCTGCCGCGACGCCGGGGTCAACCTTTTCGACTGCGCGGACATGTACGGCAAGGGCCGGGCCGAGGAGATCCTGGGCCGGCTCGTCAAGGACTGCCGGGAAGAGGTCCTCGTCACCAGCAAGGTCTATTTCCCGACCGGGCCCGACGTCAACGCCATGGGCGCCTCGCGCCGCCGCGTCCTCTACGCCGTCGAGGCCAGCCTGCGCCGGCTGGGCACCGACCGCATCGACATCTACTACATCCACCGCTTCGACGATCGCACCCCGCTCGATGAGACCCTGCGGGCTTTCGACGACCTCGTCCGCCAGGGCAAGGTCGTCTACACGGGGGCCAGCAACTTCGCCGCCTGGCAGGTCGAGAAGGGGCTGGGCATCTCGGCCCGCGAGGGCCTGGCCGCTTTCGCCTGCCTCCAGCCGATGTACAACCTGGTCAAGCGCCAGGCCGAGGCCGAGGTCCTGCCCATGGCCGAGGCCGAAGGGCTGGGCGTCTTCCCCTACAGCCCGATCGGCGGCGGTTTGCTGAGCGGGAAATACGGCGTCGCGCGCCGTCCCGGCGCGGGGCGCCTCGTCGACAACAAGATCTACGGCACCCGCTACGCCGACGCCCTCAATTACGAGGTCGCCGAGCGCTTCACCGCTTTCGCCCGCGAGCGCGGCTACGACCCGGCCGCCCTGGCCGTGGCTTGGGTGGCCTCGCATCCGGCGGTCACCGCCCCGCTGGTCGGGGCCCGGAACACCGAACAGCTGGCCGCCCTGCTGGCCTCGGTCGACATCCCGATGACGCCGGCGCTCCGGGCGGAGATCTCGGCCCTCTCGCCGGAGCCGGCCCCGGCCACAGACCGCAACGAGGAGCGTACGGCCACCAATTTCGGGGTCCGCTGACCGACTCATCTCAGGGAGGACCCATGACATCACATCGGCGCAGGTTCGCCGTCGCGGCCGCCGCCCTCGCGGCGATCTTGTTCGGCGCCCTGGCGGCGCCGGCCCTCGAGCCCCCGACCAAGGAGCAACTGGCCCGCTATCGGGCCGACGGCACGCTGGCCGCCCGGGCGGCCCGGGCCCGCACCTACGGCAACCACAAGATCCCCCAACGCATCCAGGACCGGCTCGAATACAAGATCAGCCGTCTGGCCGTCGACCGCGGCCCCCTCAGCCCGACGCAGGCGGCCAGCCTCCTGGCCCCGCCCCGGGCCTGGGAGGGCATGCCGACGAGCGGCAACGTCCGCGTCCTGGCCCTGCTCATCTCCTTCAGCGATTATCCGGGGACGACCACGCCCGAATATTTCACCAACCGCCTCTTCGGCGACGGCGTCGGCGGGCCGCCCTTCGACAGCCTGCGGGACTTCTACCTGCGGTCGTCCTACGACCAGCTGACCATCACCGGCAACGTCCTCGGCTGGTACCAGACCCCCTATGCCCGGAGCCAGGTCGCGGAGACCGACGCGGGCCGCCAGAACCTCATCAAGGAGGCCCTCAACTATTACGAGGCCCAGGGCCACGACTTCGCCCAGTACGACAACGACGGCGACGGGGCCGTCGATTACTTCTGCGTCTTCTGGGCCGGCCCCCACGGCGATTGGGCCGAGTTCTGGTGGGGCTACTACACCTGGTTCGGCGACTCGACTTACCGGCTCGACGGCAAGCGCCTGACGAGCTACTCCTGGCAGTGGGAGCTCTACAACTACCCGAGCGGCACCTTCACGCCGAGCACGATCATCCACGAGACGGGCCACGCCCTGGGCGTCCCCGATTACTACGACTACGACGATACCATCGGGCCGGACGGCGGCGTCGGCGGGCTCGACATCATGGACGGCACGGGCGACCACAACGGCTTCTCGAAGTTCATGCTGGACTGGATCGCGCCGACCGTCGTCACGAGCGGGCCGCGGGCCCTGTCCCTGCGGGCCTCCGGCCTCTATCCCGACGCGGCCCTGTTCATGCCGGGCGCCGCCGGGGGCATCTTCGAGGAATATTTCATGGTCCAGAACCGCTACCGGTCGGGCAACGACACGGGGCTGTTCACGGGCTCGGACGGCCTCGTCGTCTGGCACGTCGACGCCCGGCTCAACAGCTGGGAGACCGACTTCCTCTACGACAACTCCTACACCGACCACAAGCTCCTGCGCCTCATGGAGGCCGACGGGCTGGAGGAGATCGAGACCTGGTCGGCCAACGCCGACGCCGGGGACTACTACAAGGCCGGGTCGTCCTTCGGCCCGCTGACGACGCCGAACACCGCGCGCTACGGCGGAGCGCCGACGGCCATGCTGATGACCTCGGTCACGGGGACGACGACGCCCATGGGCCTGACCATCGTCTTCGAGGACGCGGCGCCCGTCGTCTCCCTCGACAGCCCCGTCGAGGGCCAGACCGTGTACGGCCAGGTCCCGGCGACGGTCTCGGCGAGCGACGACAAGGGCGTGGTCCGGGTCGAGCTCTACGGCGACGGCGCCCTCCTGGCGACGGACGCATCCGCCCCCTACGGCTTCACGCTCGACACGACCCTCTTCACGAACGGCGGCCACACCCTGCGGGCCGTCGCCGTCGACACCATCGGCACGACGGCTTTCGACGAGGCCGGCGTCGTCGTCGAGAACATCTTCGCCCCGGCCAACCTCCGGGCCGTGAGGTCCGTCAACCGCAGCCTGATGCTCCGGGAATACGTGGCCGTCCTGACCTGGGCCGACAACGCCCGCAACACGACGGTCGCGGCCTACCGGATCTACCGGACGAGCGGGGGAGGGCGGACGCTCGTCGGCGAAGTCGCCAAGGCCTCGACGAACACGACCTACCGGTTCCTCGACCGCGGTCTGGCCCGGACGGGCACCTACGCCTACGAGGTGGTCGGGGTGAACGGGTCCGGCCGCGAGGGCGACGCCGCCGCGGCGACACTTAGATAAGAGGGGATAAGAGGGGGACACGTACCCGGGGTACGTGTCCCCGTTTTGCGCTTGCCTAGTGAACCTTATTCGTAGACGAGGATCTCGACCCGGCGATTGGCGCCGCGGCCGTCGCGCGTGCCGTTGTCGGCGATGGGCATCGAGGAGCCCATGCTGACGGCGGACATGCGGTGGAGCGGGATGCGGTGCTGCTTGTAGAGGTACATGCGCACGGCGTCGGCCCGCTTCTGGCCCAGGGCGAGGTTGACGTCGTCCGAGCCCGTGCTGTCGGTATGGCCCTGGATCTCGATGTAGACGCCCTTGTTCTCGGAGACGAGCCGCTGGACGAAGGCGTCGAGGACGCTCTTGGCCTCGGGGCCGAGGGCGGCGCTGTCGAAGCCGAACTTGGCGTCGCTGTTCTTGACCGTGGCCGTCAGGACGAGGTTGCCCTTGATGAGGGTCTTGACCTCCTCGATCTTGCCGTCGACGGCCTTGAACTGCCCGTCGTGCTGGGTGATGAGGGAGCCGATCGTGGCCAGCTGGTCGTCGTGCTCCTTGATCCGCTTCTGGCTGGCCTCGACGTCGCTCGAGACCTCGGCGATCTTCTGGTCGAGGGTCGCCGATTCGGTCCGGACGAACTTCTTGGTGGCGCAGGCCGGGCCGGTGACCAGGGCGGCCACCAGGACGAATCCGGCCAGGATGACGAGATGCCTGTTCTTCATGAAAACCTCCTGTCGGTGATTCTTGGCGGGCGGCGGTGACCCGACGCCGCTCCCAGACCCCGTATGGGTCTATGTTAGGCGTTTTTTTCCGAAAAATAAAGCCGGGCGGCCAAAATACCCCCAACAGGGGACGGACCGGGGGTCAGTAGCCTTGGCGGGTCCGGACCTTGTGCTTGTAGTTGGGGGTGGTCACCCGGATCCAGCGGTAGAGCTCCGAGGTGTCCTGGTAGGACGTGTAGCCGATGATGTACTGATGGCTCTGCTCGTTCTTGATCTCCTGGACGACCGAGGCCAGGTCCGTCGGCTCGTCGAGGAACCAGGCCTTGCCGCCCGTGGCCGCGGCGAACTTGTCCAGGGTGGCGACGATGCCGGTCGAGGTCAGCCCGGCGGCCCGCTTGTGGGCCTTGAGCATCTGCTCGCTCCGGGGGATCTTGTAGCCGATGGTGTAGATGGGGACGTCGACCCGCTTGGCGATCTCCAGGGCCTGCTCGGGGGTGGACGCGCTGTCGTTGTCGATGCCGTCCGTCAGGAGCAGGAGGGCCCGCTTCTCGTTGCGGGCCCTCGTCGCGAACTCGGGGGAGACGGCCACGGCGTCGTTGAGGGCGGTCTGGCCGTAGGCCTCGGTCTTGTCGAGCACGCGGAGGAACTCCCCCTTGTCGATGGAGTGCTTGGCGGCCACCTCGACCTGGCCGTCGGCGAAGATGAGCAGGGCGATCTCGTCGCGGGGCCGGAGGAGCTTGGTCGCCAGGTGGCGGAGGGCGGCTTTGCACTCTTCGAGCTTCTTCTCCAGGGCCATGCTGCCGCTGACGTCGAGCAGGACCGTCAGGCTGAGCGGCGCCCCGAAGTCGTGGAGGAAGTAGGTGATCCCCTTCTTCTTGTTGTTCTCGTAGATCGTGAAGTCCTTCTCCGTCAGGTTGTTGACGAAGCGGCCTTTGGCGTCCTGGACCGTGACGGCCAGGGTGATGGCCCGGACGACATATTCGTGGGCGGCTTGGTCCTTGACCTGCTCTTGGGCCGAGAGCGGCGGGAGAAGACAGAGGCCGAGGGCCAGGCAGGCGAGGACGGCTGCGGCCAAGGCTTTGCTTTTCATGGTTCGAGAGCGAGGGCTTGGTTTCCAAAATACCACGCGCCCGGCGGCAAATCAAGGAACGGACCCGGGCGGGAGGCTGTCATGAGGGAGTTTTGTCGGGCTGGCGGGCCCGAGGCCGAAAAACGGATCGACCGGAATATCAGGACGGCTGGGACGGGCCGCCGGCTTCGCGGCCGGCGTCGCTCGGAGCCAGCGCGTCGGCGGGCGTCCGCGCGGTCCGCTCGCTCCAATTCCCGCCGAGATAGGGGACCTCGGAGAAGCGTCCGTCAGGAGCTGCCGCGCTCTCCGAGTAGGCGAGGGCCCGGGGCCGGAAGCGCTGCCTGAGCTGTCTCGCGTCGGTCAGAATGCGGATGAGATAGACGAAGGGGATGAGGGAGAAGATGCCGGCGATGAGGACCAGGTTCACACTAAAGGTCCATCCTTTTCACGAAGCCCTGATCGTCCTTATCCTTAGTGACCTTTATATGCCACGGAGAGCCGTTATTTGTCAAGTCATTCATTATGAATATTTTGTAATGGAAATAAAGGTTCCATATCGTGTGCCGCCGATCCGGGTATGCCCCACATCTTGTGCGAGGCGATATATCTTGCGGCGGTTGTCCATTATGACATAGGCCGTGATATATTAGTCCCGGTTACGGCGGGCGTTCGCCGGCCGCCAATGAAATGAGGAGGAGCGTTCAAATGGGCGAACACAGGAAAGCACTCACGATCCTGTCGAGCGTACTCGTAGCGGCGGCGCTCGCGCCCGGCGCGTCGGCCCAGCACACGCCGGCGCCTCCCGTCGAGCAGGTCTGGCGGGCGCCGGTCCAGAACGTCCCCCTGGCCGATTTTCCGGCCAAGGGCCTCATCCTCGACATCGGCGGGGGCGGCTGGGGGATCATCGGACAGCTCAAGGGCCGGCAGGTCGTGTCCATCGACATCAGCCCTCAGGAACTGGTCGAAGCGCCGCCCGGGCCGCTCCTCAAGATCATCATGGACGCCCGCTCGCTCCTGTTCCTCGACGACACGTTCCCCACGGTGACCGTGTTCTTCACCTTCATGTTCATGGCCCCGGCCGACCACGACAAGGTCGTCCGCGAGCTCTACCGCGTCACCGAGCCCGGCGGACGGCTCCTCATCTGGGATGTCGTCTTTCCCGACCTCAAGGACCCCAAGAAGCGCTACGCCAATTTCCCGGTGACGATCGCCCTGCCGGGCAAGACGGTCGAGGCCGGCTATAGCACCTACCTCGTGCCCGGGGGACAGGGCCCCGCCCACTTCGAGGCCCTGGCGGCCAGGGCGGGTTTCAAGGTCGCGGCCAAGAAAGCCGCCCAGCAATGGTTCTACCTGGAGCTCGTCAAGCCGATCTGAGGCGGGGAGCAGGCCATGAAAGCGATCGCGTATTCGAGATACGGCGGGCCCGAGGTCTTGGGATTCAAGGACATCGCCCGGCCCGTTCCCAAGGACGGCGAAGTCCTGGTCCGGGTCCTGGCCACGTCCCTGAACGCCTACGACTGGCACATGCTGTCGGCCGACCTTTTCCTGGTCAGGCTGATGGGCGGAGGGCTGTTCAAGCCCAAGACCAACGTGCCGGGCTGCGATATCGCCGGACGGGTCGAGGAGGTGGGACCGAATGTTGCCGGCTTGCGGCCGGGCGACGCCGTGTTCGGGGACATCGCCGGGAGCGGGGGCGGCGGGCTGGCCGAGTTCGCGCTGACCCGGGAAAAGCTCCTCGCGCCGATCCCGGCCGGCCTTTCGTTCGAGGAAGCGGCGGCCGCGCCGATGGCCGCCCTGACGGCCCTCCAGGGCCTGCGCGACAAAGGCCAGATCAAGGCCGGGCAAAAGGTCCTCATCAACGGGGCCTCCGGCGGCGTGGGGACGTTCGCCGTCCAGTTCGCCAAGATGTTCGGGGCCGAGGTCACGGCGGTCTGCAGTTCGGACAAGATGGACCTGGCCCGCTCTCTCGGCGCGGACCGGGTCATCGACTATGCCCGGGAGGACTTTACGCGGTCGGGGGAGCGGTACGATCTCATCTTCGCCGCCAACGGCTACCATCCGATCCTGGCCTACAAACGCGCCCTGGCCGCGGGCGGCGTCTACGTCATGGTCGGAGGCAAGCTGGCCCAAATCCTCCAGGGGACCGTACTGGGGCCCATCCTCTCGATCGGCGGGAAGAAGAAGCTCCGCATCGCCGTCGCCCAATCGAACCCGGAGGACCTCGCCGCGATCGCGAAGCTCCTGGAGGCCCGCAAGATCGTCCCGGTCATCGACCGGCGGTATCCTTTCGAGGAGGCCGTCGAGGCCTTCCGCTATTTCGGCGAAGGGCACGCCCGGGGCAAGGTCATCATCACCCAGCCGCCTGCTTCCTCCTGAGCGTCTTGCGGGCCTGGGCGGCGTCGAAGAACCGGCCGGCGGCCTTCTTCAGCGGGTTCAGGCGCACGGGGTAGAAGTAATCGGAATCGAACCAACCCCGGTCCGTGTAGTACCGGTAGTCGCAGTCGGCCTCGGTGAGCTCGAGCCGGACGTTGGTCCGCCCCATGCGGAAGCCCCAGAGTTGCAGGAGCGACGGCGCCGGGAAGGGCGTCTGGTCCATACGGTCGTGGAAACGCCGGGCATGGGACGCCAGGGCCCGGTCCCGCTTGGCCGTTTCCCGGCTCGTCGGCGGGTCCAGGGCCGTGAAACAGCTGCCCGGCACGGTGTTGAAGCCCAGGGCGCCGGCGGC
Source organism: uncultured Eubacteriales bacterium (assembly GCA_964523615.1). GTDB lineage: Bacteria > Acidobacteriota > Aminicenantia > Aminicenantales > Saccharicenantaceae > RBG-16-66-30. The sequence goes on from CAZFZU010000036.1 coordinate 27,456, forward strand.
GAAGTCCAGGTATTTGACGATCTTCTTGCCGCCGAAGAAGCCCTGGGTGACGAGGCTCGTGCAGGCCTTCCCGAAGAACCGGGGGCGGTGGAAGGCGAAGCCGAGCCGGTCGAGGAAGACCTTCATCGCGCCGGAGACCTGGAACGAGTAGTTCGGCGAACCCAGGACGACGCCGTCGGAGGCCATCATCTTGGCGATGAGCGCGTCCCGGTCGTCCTTCATGGGGCAGGCCTCCTCGCCCCGGTCGAAACAGAGGCGGCAGCCGCGGCATATCCCTATGCTGTAGTCGTTGAGGGTGACGAGATCGGTCTCGACGTCCCCGAACGACTCGAGGTTGTCCAGGAACTGACGGACGGCGTTGTGGGTGAGCCGCTTGTGGCCGGATCCGACGAACGCGGTGACCTTTTTCATGGCCGGGCCTCCGGGCGGGTGATCGAGCTCATTTTCCCTCCGCCCCCGGCCTCGCGTCAAGCTCCGGCGCCTCGAAGGGCTTGTCCTCGGCGCCCGGAAGGGCTAAAATCCCCCGAAAGACAGCCGCGAGGGAGGACCTCACCATGCCGGAGAACGTTCGCGCCGCCGCCCCGGTCCGCTGGCCGGCGCTGAGGGTGCTGGCCCGGCATCCGCAGATGCTCAGGGTCCGGCCTGCCGTCGCCCTGTTCTTCCTGCGGTACATGCGCAAGTTCAAGGCCCGCCGTGTCGGCGGCCACCTCATCCTCCACTCCCATCTCCCGCCGCTCAACGGGGAGGCCTACGGCCGGTTCGTCCGGGAACAGCTCGTCGATAGGCGCGAGGTCCCCTCGCACGCCCAGGTCGGGCTGACCAACGCCTGTCCCCAGCGCTGCGTCTATTGCTACAACCGCGACCGCCGGGGACAAATTCTCGACTCGGCCGAGATCGCCACGGTCGTCCGGGACCTCAAGCGCCTGGGCGTTCGCTGGCTGGGCTGGACGGGCGGGGAGCCGCTTCTCAATAAGGACATCGTCCGGCTCACGGAGGCGGCTTCGGACGGCTGCGCCGTCAAGCTCTTCACGACCGGCAGCACGCTGACCCCGGAGCTGGCCCGCGACCTGAAGAAGGCCGGGCTGTTCTCGGTCTCCGTCAGCCTGGACCATTGGACGGCCGAGGCCCACGACCGCAACCGCGGGATCGAAGGCGCGTTCGCGACCGCCCTGCGGGCCATCGACATCTTCAGGAACGTCGACGGGCTCGACGTGGGCGTGTCCACGGTCCTGTCGCGGGACATGATCCGGCGCGGCCAGACCGAGGAGTTCCTGTCATTCGTCGAGGGTTTGGGCGTGCACGAAGCCTGGCTGAGCGAGGTCAAACCGTCCGTGCAGGCCTTCTGGAACGACAGCTTCGTCATCAACGAGGAAGACCGCCGGGCGCTCGTCCGGCTCCAGGACCGCTGGAACGCCCGCCCGGGCTTGACGGTCAACTACCTTGGCCACTTCGAGGGCCGCGAGCACTTCGGCTGCAACGCCGGGCGCAAGATGATCTACGTGGACGCGTTCGGCGAGGTCAGCCCGTGCGTGTTCACGCCCATGACCTTCGGCAACGTCCGGGAGCGGCCGGTGGAGGAGATCGTCGGCGACATGGCGGCCCGGTTCCAGCCGGGGCTTGACTGCTTCGTCAACCGTTACTATCGGGAGTTCCAGGCCCGCTCGCGGGGGGACGCCCCGGTGTCGCGGGAGGCGTCGCTGGAGCTCCTCCGCGACGTGACCTTCGGGCCGCCGGCGGAGTTCCACAAGATCTTCAACGTCTGAGCGAGGGGAGGAGGTCCCGCGTGATCGATCGTATGGCCGCCTGTAGGAAAACCCTCGCCCTGGCCCTGGCCGTGATCTTCGCCGTCGTCGGGGCGATCTTCCTGTTGCTGCCCGGAGGGACACTGGCTTTCTTCAACTCCCTTTCTGAGCGGGTAGGCATGGCCCAGGGACCCGCCGAGGGCTCGTTCTTCGTCGTCCTGGCCGCGGCCTACATGGCCGTCGTGACGGTCCTGGCCTGGCGCCTGTTCCGCTCGCCGGGGGACCGGGCCTCCGCGGGGCTTCTCGTCCTCGCCAAGCTGGCCAGCTCGGCCTTGTCGTTCGCCCTCTTCGCGGCTTCGGCGCGCTGGCTCATCCTGCTCGTGAACGGCGTCATCGACGGCGCCATCGGCCTTACGGTCTGGGCGGTCTATCTCCGCGGAAAGGCCGGGCGGCGCCCGAGCGGCGGGTCGGGGGAGTGAGGGCCGCGCCGTGAACGCGCGCCTCCTCGCGGCCCGGCTCTATCTGCCCGCGGGCCTGCGGAAAAAGAAGCTCGCCGAGCTGTTGGCGCTCACGGCGGAGGCCTTCGGCGCGGCTTCACCCGATACGGCGGGCCGGTCTTTGGCCGAAATGCTTCCTATATATGCCGAGCGCTCGAGGTCTTGGGCCGAGCGGGCCTTGAGACGTCCGGAGGACGCGGAAGCCGCCGGCCGGCGCTTGTTCGAAGGCGGCGAGCGTCTCGGCCGCGACGTCCGGGCCACGCTCCGCGTCTCGACGCGCCGCGAGGTCATGGCGGCGGCCCGGGTCCTCTACCGGGGACTCGACATCGACCTCGCCGGGGATGCCGAAGGGAACATCGTCGTCCGGCGTTGCTCCTTCGACGGTCTCTATCCGGCGGAAGTCTGCCGGCTGATGTCGCGCCTCGACGCCGGCATCCTGGCTGGGCTGGCCGGGGGCGGGGAGCTCGCCTTCACCGAGCGGCTGACCGAAGGCGCCGGCCGCTGCCGGGCCAGGTTCACCTTCCCGGAGGCGCCGTGAGGCGGACCGCCATCGTCGTCGGGAGCGGCGCGGGCGGGGCCACCGTGGCCAAGGAGCTCCAAGGCGATTTCGACGTCCTGGTCCTCGA
>CAZFZU010000036.1:30420-34630 GCA_964523615.1 uncultured Eubacteriales bacterium
CGAGCTCGCCCGCGAGGTCCCCGTTTCGACCGCCCATCGGGAGCGCTGGAACGCCACGACCCGCCGGCTCTACGACGTCTTCGGGGACATGGGGCTCGATCCCCGGCCCCTGCCGAAGATGAGGCGCCGCGAGTCGTGCGGCAACTGCGGCCGGTGCGTCCTGGGCTGCCCGTCGGGGGCCAAGTGGGACAGCCGCGAGTTCCTGAGCGCGGCCGTCGCCCGCGGCGCCCGGGTGCTCACGAAGCGCCCGGTACGCGAGGTCCTCTTCGAGAACGGCCGGGCTACGGGCGTTGTGGCTGGAGCGTGGGGCCGTCTCCGGGTCTATCGGGCGGACGTCGTCGTCCTCGCCGCGGGCGGATTGGGCAGCCCGGACATCCTCCAGCGCTCCGGCATCGCTTGCGAGCCGGGGCTGTTCGTCGATCCCGTCCTGTGCGTCGCCGCTCCCTGGCCGAAAGCCGGCCTGGACCGGGACATCCCCATGCCCTTCGCCGCCGAGCGCGGTCCTTTCATCCTGTCGCCCTACTTCGACTACCTGAGCTATTTCTTCAACCGGGATTGGCCGCCCGGGCCGGGGAACATCCTGAGCCTGATGATCAAGCTGGCGGACGCGGGGGAGGGGACCGTCCGGGGCGGAAGGGTCGAGACGGACCTTCAGCCCCAGGATACCGAGGCGCTCGGGGAAGCCGTCGCGCTATGCGCCGACATCCTCGGCCGGATGGGCGCAGGCAAGGGCGAGATGTTCTTCGGCACGCTCAACGCCGGGCATCCCGGAGGCATGCTGCCCCTGACGAGCGCGGAGGCCGCGACGCTCCGCTCCCCTCGGCTCCCGGAGAACCTCTACGTCGCCGACGCCAGCCTGCTGCCCGAGGCCCTGGGCAAGCCGCCCATCCTGACCATCATGGCCCTGGCCAAGAAGATCGCCAAGGCCATCCGCCGCGCCTAGCCTCCCCGGGATCAGCGACCCTGAGCCGTTTCGCTCGCCTTCCGGAAGAGCGCTCCGGACAGGGCGAACAGTCCGGCGAAGAACGCGTTCAGGACGAAGACGCCTACGAGACTCGGCGGCTCGTCGAGGGTGGAGCGCCAGAAGATGAGCGCGGCGATGGGGACGAGCATCTGGGCGACGGCCGCCGCGTACAGCACATAGGACATGGGCCGCGCCCGGAAGCGCGCGAACAGGGTGCCGAGGAGCCCGACGAGGAGCACGCCGGCATAGAGCAGGTTGGCGGGGTTGTCCTCGGAGCCGATGATCCCGACGGCCCCGTTGACCCAGACGAGGAGGAACGCCGTTCCCGCCCCGAGGCCGACGGCGGCCTTGTAAGCGAAGCTCTCCGAGCGGCTCGAGATCAGGATGTACGCCAGGCCCGTGCCGAACAACAGCGTCCCCATGACGAGGAAATCGCCCAGGCTCCAGGGGAACCGGGCCGCCAGCGGGATCATGAGCAAGGCCGCGGTCCCGAGACCGAGGAACACGATCTGACGGCGGATGCGGCGCCGGACGCGCTTTAGGGCTTTCATCTCCAGGTCCGGCGGCGGGGCCGGGCTGGGGATGGCGGGTTCAAGCGCCCCCGCGCGGATCATCCGTGCGATATCAGGATCGGCCTGGGCGTACTCCTCGACGAGCGCGCGCGTTTCTTGGCTGGCCTCGCCCGCCAGATAAGCCGGCAGGAGGTCCAGAATGACGTTCCGGGGAACGGGTGCCATGGTCATCCTCCGTTATCGCGAACGCTCGGTCCCTTCGCGGCCGGCCCGCCATTGCGCGAGCTTCGCCCGCAGCCGGTGCACCTTCACCTTGGCCGACGCCAGCGAGACGCGGAGCGCGGCCGCGATCTCCTCGTACGCCACGCCGTCGGCCCGGAGGAGCAGGGCGGCCCGGTCCACTTCGGGGAACGTCTGCAAGTACCGTGTGACGGCTTCCAGTTCGTTCCTGTGGCTGACGATGTCCTCCGGGCGCGGCTCCGGGTCCGTGATCTCCGGCGGGAGCTCCGTGAGCCGCTTCCGCCGCCGCAGGGACTCGAGGTGGAGATTCCTGGCGATGGTCAGCAGATAGCCCTTGACCGTCGCCGACACCAGCGGCGCCTTGCCCGTCAGGGCCCGGGCGAAGGTCTCGGCGGCGATCTCCTCGGCTTCCGTGGCGTCGCCGCAAAGGAACAGAGCGAAGCGGTACACGTCGGCCGCGTACTTCGCGTAGAGCCAGTGACGGTCGGTCATCGGTGATCCGCTTCAGATATAATAGCCGAGCGGGGCCGAAAAGTTACAGGCCTTCCGGACGTTCAGTAGATGTCGCCGGACCGGTCGATGAACACGCGGGCGGTGCGGCCCAGGGCCGCGCGCTTCCGTTCCTTGGAGTCCAGGATCTTCTTGCGCATGCGGAGGGACTTGGGGGTGACCTCCAGCAATTCGTCGTCGTTGATGTAGTCCATCATCTGGTCGAGCGCCAGGATGGCCGGGGCGTCGATCTTGGCGGCGATATCCGACGTGGAGGACCTCATGTTCGTGAGGTGCTTCTGCTTGGTGGGATTGACCGCCAGGTCCTGGGCCTGCATGGTCTCGCCGACGATCTGTCCCTCGTAGACCGAGTCCCCGGCGGACACGAAAAGCCGGCCGCGGTCCTGGATGTTGGCCACGGCGTACGTGGCGACGGTCCCGCCGCGGTCGGAGACCAGCACGCCGTTGCGGCGGCCGACGATCTTGCCGGCCCAGTCCCGGTAGCCGACGTAGGTGTGGGCCATGACGCCGTTGCCCCTGGTCTGGCTCAGGAACTCCGTCCGGAATCCGAACAGCCCCCGCATGGGAACGGTGAAGGTCAGACGGGTATAGGTCCCCTTCAGGTCGATGATCCTTTCCAGGACGCCCTTCTTCTCGCCCAGCATGCGGATGACCGTGCCGGAGCACTCTTTCGGCATGTCCGCGACCAGGGTCTCGTAGGGCTCGAGGACCCGGTCGCCATCCGTCTTGGTGATGACCTGGGGCATCGAGACCTGGAACTCGTAGCCTTCCCGGCGCATCTGTTCGATGAGGATGGCCAGCTGCAGCTCGCCGCGGCCGGCGACCGTGAACCGGTCGGTGGAATTGCCCCAATCGACGGAGATGGACACGTTCGTCCGCAGCTCTTTTTCGACGCGCTCGCGGAGCTTGCGGGAGGTGACATGCTGGCCTTCGCGGCCTCCGAACGGGCTGTTGTTGACCAGGAAGATCATGGACACGGTCGGCGGCTCGATGGTCAGCACGTTGAGGCGGATGGGCCTCTCGGGGTCGGCCAGGGAATCGCCGATGGTCACGGACGGGACCCCGGCGAAGGCGAAGAGCTCGCCCGCCTCGACGGCGGGCACCTCGGTCCGTTCCAGCCCCTCGAAAACGAACAGCTTCTGGACCTCGCCGAGGACCTGCTTGTCGTCCCCGGACAGGACCGCGATCGGGTCGCCGGTCCGGACGCGGCCTCCCAAGAGGCGGCCGATGCCGAGGCGCCCGATATAGTCGTCGTGACTGATGTTGGTGATCAGCGCCGAGAGCGGGCTCTCGGGGTCGCATTCCGGGGCCGGCACATGGTCCAGGATGGACCGGAAGAGCGGGGTCAGGTCCTTGGCCGGATCGGCCAGGCTCGTCGTCGAGGTCCCGTTCCGGCCCGAGGCGTAGATGACGGGGAAGTTCCATTGCTCGTCGTCGGCCTCGAGCTCGATGAACAGATCGACGGTCTCGTCGAGGACCTCTTTGATGCGGGCGTCCGGGCGGTCGATCTTGTTGATGACGACGATGGGCCGGAGCCCCAGCTCCAGCGCCTTCTTGAGGACGAAGCGGGTCTGCGGCAGCGGGCCTTCGGCCGCGTCGATGAGGAGCAGGACGCCGTCGACCATCCGGAGGACGCGCTCCACCTCGCCGCCGAAATCGGAGTGGCCGGGCGTATCGACGATGTTGATCTTGACGCCCTGCCAGACGAGCGACATGTTCTTGGCCACGATGGTGATGCCCCGCTCGCGCTCGAGATCGCCCGAATCGAGGATGCAATCGCCCATCTGGTCGATATTGCGGAACAGCTTGCACTGCCGCATCATGGCGTCGACCAGCGTCGTTTTCCCGTGGTCGACGTGGGCGATGATGCCGACGTTGCGGATGTCTTGTCTACGCACAGGTCTCCTTTGGCCTTGAGTTCTCCGTCCGGGGATAGGGCACCAGGGGAAAACGGGAAGAGCGACTATTATACACCCGGCCCGAA
>CAZFZU010000037.1:0-32143 GCA_964523615.1 uncultured Eubacteriales bacterium
CCGCCCGCCGCGACGGGTTCCGTCAGCTGCTTGCTGAACATGCTCCAGGCGTACAGGATGCCCAGGGCCAGATTGAGGCCGAGCCCGGCCGCGGTGACCAACCAGCCTTTTTTCGACATGCGCGTTCCTTGGTTCGAAATGAGCGGGAGATGGTATGCCAGGCGCGGGACGTTGTCAAACGTCCTTCGGCCAGTTCGGCGTCGGCAGCGTCCACGGCAGGGCCTGGGTGTCGGCCGTCGGCAGGACGACGGTGAAGGTCGTGCCGGCGCCGGGCTGGCTCTCGACCCGGATCTCGCCGCCGTGCATCTTGGCGATGGAACTGGCGATGGCCAGGCCCAGCCCCGTACCGCCCTCGGCGTAGGTCCGGGCCTTGTCGACGCGGTAGAAGCGGTCGAAGATGAACGGCAGGTGCTCGGGGGGGATGCCGATGCCCGAATCGACGATCGTGGCCACGGCCTTGCCGTCGCTGCGGGCCAGCGAAGCGGCCACCTTGCCGCCCTTGGGCGTGTAGCGGACGGCGTTGTCGAGGATGTTGAGAAAGAGCTGCTTGAGCTTGGTCCGGTCGCCGCGCACGGTCAGGGCGTCCATCTGCCCGAGGTCGAATGTGAGGCCCTTCTCCTGGGCCAGGACGTCGACGTCCTGGGCCACCTCGGAGAGCAGGTCGGTGACGTTGACGTTCTGGTAGTCCATGGGCTCGCAGCCGGCGTCGCTGCGGGCCAGGAGCAGGAGCTTGGCCACGACGTCGGACATGAAACCGACCTCCTGGGAGACGAGCTCCAGGGCCTTGCGGTACTCGGCCTCGGTCCGCGGCTTCTCCAGGACGAGCGAGCTCTCGGCCTGGATGACGGCCAGGGGCGTCCGCAGCTCGTGGGAGGCGTCGGCCACGAACCGGCGCTGCTTGGTGAAAGCCTCCTCGAGGCGCCCGATCATGCCGTTGAGGGTCTGCGACAGGCGGCCCAGCTCGTCGTCGGTCTCGACGTCGATGCGCCGGCTGAGGTCGCTCTCGCCGATGCCCCGGGCGATGTCGGTGATGCGCTCGACGGGCTTGAGGGTCCGGTCGGCCAGGAACAGGCCGCCGGCCCCGGCCAGCACGACGAGCAGGAGCGAGGAGTTGAGGATAACCATGCGGAAGATGGCCAGGACGCTGAGGATGTCGTTGGGCAGCCGCCCCACGACGATGGCCACGCGCGTTTGCGAGTCGACGTTGAAGGGCGAGGCGTACAGGCGCACGTCCGGGCCGTCGGGCGTCGAGGCCGAGACGAACGAGCTCTTGCCGAACAGGGCCTCGCGGACGGTCTTGTCGATGTTCTCGAACTCGACGTTGGGGCCGAGGCGCTGCATGAGGGCGCCGTCGGCGTCGTAGATCATGACCAGCTCGTTGACCTTCTGTTCGAACTGGACGCGGCGGCCCTCGATCTTGATGGAGCCCTCGAGCTCGATGACCCGGGCCCGCAGGGACTCGTCGAGGTTCTTGTAGAGGTTGCGCGACAGGAGGTAGTAGGCGACCGTGCCGAACAGGACCAGCAGGACGGCGATGGCGATGAGGTACCAGAGGGTCAGCCGGAACTTGATGCTCTTGAGGACGCTCATGGGACCCGCAGGCGGTAGCCCGAGCCGCGCACGGTCTGGATGAGGCTGTCCTGGCCCTCGCGGTCGATCTTGCGGCGCAGGCGCCGGACGTAGACGTCGATGATGTTGGACAGTCCGTCGAACTCGTAGTCCCAGACGCTCTCGCCGAGCATGGTCCGGGTGACGACGGCGTTGGGACGGCGCATGAAGTACTCGAGGATGGCGTATTCCTTGGCGGTCAGGTCCATGCGCGAACCGTCGCGCCAGACCTCGCGGCTCTGGGGGTCGAGCGAGAGGTCGCCCGCCTGGAGCTTCTGGACCCGGGGCAGGACCTCGCGGCGCAGCAGGGCCCGCAGGCGGGCCAGGAGCTCGGAGAAGGCGAAGGGCTTGACGAGGTAGTCGTCGGCCCCGGTGTCGAGCCCGAGGACGCGGTCCTCGACGCTGTCCTTGGCGGTCAGCATGAGGATGGGGATGTTGACGTTCTTGGCCCGGAGGTCGCGGCAGACGGCCAGGCCGTCCTTCTTGGGCAGCATGATGTCGAGGACGATGAGGTCGAAGGGCGTCGATTCGGCCATGTACTGGGCCTCTTCGCCGTCGTAGGCGTTGTCGACGGTGTAGCCCTCTTCGAGCAGGCCGCGCTTGATGATGCCGGCCAGGCGGCGGGAGTCCTCAACGACCAGGACGCGCATGGGCATGTCTCCGACGGCGGGATGGGCGGGGTGGGCAAAGGGAGTGGATGGTGCGGGTTGGGCCATAATGGGGCCATTGTACGACGGCCATGATGAATAGATTATGAAAATAAAATGAATTTATCAACAGGTTTTTTAATCTAAAATTAATCTTCTTTTAACATCCGGTTCATCTTCGACTGATACCTTGGCTATGCGAAATCCGAAGGATCGCGCTGGAGGCGACCATGAACGACGTCCTGAAGAAGCACAATTGCCTGATGGAAAGGATCGTGCGCGAGCACGGGGCCATGATCCGGAGCTCCGTGCACAAGGCCATGGGCAACATCCCGTGGGCCGAGGACATCGTCTCCGAGGTCCATTTCGCCGTCTTCACCACCCTGCGCAAGCTCGGCGACGGCTGGACGCCGCCGCGGTCCTTCGTGCGCTCGGTCATCCAGAACAAGGTCAACGACTTCCTGTGGCAGAAATATTGGGACAGCGACGACGTCGAGGCTTTCAAAAAGCGCCAGGCCGAGCAGGCCCGCCAGAGGGAAGAGGCCATGGCCTGCGTCCACGGCCTGACCCAGAGCGAGTTCAAGGTCTTCCGGCTGCTCGGCCTCGGATTGACGAACCAGGAGATCGCCGAGAGCCTGTTCATCTCGCCGCTGACCGTGCGGACGCACGTCAAGCGCATCCACGCCAAATGCGGCATCCAGGGCCGGGCCAAGCTGGCATTGACGGCCTACCAAGCTTGCTACCGCGAGCTCGGCGAGGGCCCGGATGCGGGTGCCGGGGCCGGCGCGGGGGCGGGCCTGCCCGCGCCCGAGGCGGCCATGTTCGCCCGGCGCGGCCTGCTCGCCCAGCAGGCCTCCTGACGGGCTCGGCGCCACGGCCGGGCCGGCGGCGCAAAGGTCCGGCCGCCCGCTTCGTCTAACGGGGCGGAGGAAGAGATGACGCTCGAAGCGGGCCGGGGGATTAGCCACATCGCCGGGGAAATGCCCCCGGAAATACCCCTCCCCGGGGATAGGGGGCCGGAGCGGGAGCGGGATATCCTGGGGAACGTGAGCAGACCCCTTCCTTACATCCAAATGGCTGAAAATCAATACGATAAACGCCTTGCGGGGGCGGGGAGGGATCGGCTTGACACCGCCCGGGCGGGGCTTTATGATAACGCATGGAAGGGGCTATTTTCTCTACCGGCCTGATAAGGAGGATCCGTTGAACCGTCTATTCAAGGGCATCACGCTCGGTTTCCTGGCGCTCGCCGCCGCGGCCGGCTTCGGCCTGGTCACCTCCTGCAACATCGCGGGGGGCGGCGGGTCCGGGGCCACGGGCGGCCTGAACCTGCTCCTCACCGACGGTCCGACCGACGAGTGGTCGCAGGTCGTCGTCGTCCTGAAGTCGGTGAGCATGCGCGGCGACGGCTGGACGGAGGTCTGGAAGGCCGACCCGGCCGACCCGGCCGCCGGTAAGATCAACCTCGTCGACCTCAGCACGGTCGTCTCCATCCTGCAGAAGGCGACCATCCCGGTCGGGACCTACGACCGGCTCCGCCTGGTCATCGACACCGATCCGGCCTCGATGACGCTCGTCACCGACGACGGCGCCACCATCGATCCGGCCGACATCACGGTCGTCGATCCGTCGGGTCGGGGCGAGATCACGGTCGAGCTCGATCCCTGGGTCACGGTCGAAGAGGGCAAGGACACCAATCTGCTGATCGATTTCGACCTGGCCCATCCGCTGTCCATCGTCAACTTGGACGGCAAGGTGACCGTCAGCCTCAAGGTCCGGCACAAGCTCCTGCCGCGCCGGCTGGCCTCGATCCAGTTCGCCCGGACGATCGGCGACATCACGGCCGCCGCGACCGACCTGACGACGTTCACGGTCAAGACGCCTCAGGGGGCCGAGATCACCTTCGGCGTCAACGCCGACACCATCTACGTCGACGCCGACGCCAACGCGGCCGGCAGCTTCGAGGGCCTGCGGGCCCTGGCCGGCACGGGCTCGGCCCTGGTCGCCTCGAACATGAACGCCGACGGCAGCCTGTACGCCCGGCGCGTCTGGTACGCGGACGAGATGGCCACCCTGCCCCAGTTCACCCCCGAGGGCCTGGTGCGCCGGGTCGGCGACAACTGGTTCACGGTCATGAAGAAGCGGACCGAGGCCCTGTCGGCGGGCAGCCGCTACCACCGCTGCGACTGGAGCTCGGAGACGGTCTTCGTCGACGCCAACACGGTCTGGACCTTCCACGACCAGACCATGGGCACGGGTCCGTCGGTGCTGGCCCACATCGCCCGGGGCTTTCGGGTCGAGGTGACCTTCGCCGATCCCGGGGCCTCGCCCAAGGTCGCGGCCACGGTCAACGTGCGCACGGCCCACGCCGAGGGGCTGGTGACCTCGGCCACCGCCGACAATTTCACCTTCGGTTGGTGGGACCGGACCCGGACCATGGTCTACAGCGCCGTCGCCGACCACACCTTCGGCTGGTGGTTCTACGGGCTGCCGTCGGGGCGTTCGACGTCCGTCACCGACCTCGTCGAGGCCGTCGACCAGGCCCGGGCCGCGCGGCTGTGGCTCTTCGCCTGCGCCAACCTCTATTGGGACGCCGCCAACACGCGCTGGGTCGTCGAGGACCTCGTCCTGGCCCCCCTGCGCCTGCACGACTTCACGCGCATCACGACGGGCTATACGGCGGCCGGCGGGACGATGGTCGTTTCGACCTACGACTGCTGGGACCGCACGACCCCGGTCGACATGACGATCGCGCTCGATACGACGGGCGACCTGCAGACCGTGGTCGGCTCGTTCGTCTGGAACGGCCAGACCAACCTGACCACGTTCACCTTGCCGGTCCTGCCGGCCGACTGGGAAGCGCTGCTGACGCCGGCCGTCCAGAGGGTCAAGATCTGGGTGCGCCCGGTCAAGACCGATACGGCTTGGAGCTGGCACGCCTACAGCGTCATCGCCTACACGTTCGTCCGCTGATCCGCCCTTCGCTCTTCCCGGGCGGCGGGGCCCTCCCCGCCGCCCTTTCTTTTAAGATGGGGTCAAACCTCCTTTTTATCACTTTCCTAACCCAGGTCCGACGTAATTGTCGGAAAATGATAAAAAGGAGGTTTGACCCCATTTGACTATGGGGCGGGGGCGGCTTATAGTCCGCTCGATACCCGCCCAAGGAGAAGACGATGACCAACAAGCCGCTCGCGCGAACCGCCCTGGCCGCCGCCCTGGCCCTCGCCGTCCTGGCCGCCTGCGACGGCGCCAAGACCCCCCCGGCCGCCCCCGTCGCGGCCTCCACCCCGCTCCTCGCGGCCACGCCGCCGATGGGCTTCAACACCTGGAACAAGTTCGGCTGCGACGTCGACGAGACCCTCATCCGCCAGACCGCCGACGCCCTGGTCGAGACGGGCATGCGCGACGCCGGCTACAAGTACCTGGTCATCGACGACTGCTGGCAGGTCGACCGCGGCCCCGACGGCCGGATCGTCGCCGACCCCAAGAAGTTCGCCGGGGGCATGAAGGCCCTGGCCGACTACGTCCACTCCAAGGGCCTGCTCTTCGGCCTCTACACGGACATCGGGCCCAAGACCTGCGCCGGCCGCCCGGCCTCGGCCGGTTTCTTCGACATGGACGCCGCGACCTATGCCGAATGGGGCGTCGACTACATCAAGGTCGACTGGTGCCACTGCGACGACCTCGACGCTCCCTCCGAATACGCCCGCTTCCGCGACGCCCTGCGCCGCGCCGGCCGGCCCATCGTCCTCAGCATCTGTGAGTGGGGCCGCAACGATCCCTGGAAATGGGCCAAGGGCGTCGGCCAGCTCTGGCGGACGACGGCCGACATCGGCGACAACTGGGACAGCGTCGTTTACATCATCGGCGCCAACTCCCGACACGCCGCGGCCGCCGGCCCCGGCGGCTGGAACGACCCCGACATGCTCGAGGTCGGCAACGGCGGCATGACCTTCGACGAGTACAAGACCCATTTCTCTCTCTGGGCCGTCATGGCCGCCCCGCTCATGGCCGGCAACGACCTGCGGGCCATGACCGAGGAGACCAAGTCCATCCTCCTCAACGCCGAGGTCATCGCCGTCGACCAGGACCCCCTCGGCGTCCAGGGCGAGGTCGTCATCGAGCGCGGCTACGGCGGCCAGGTCTGGATGAAGCCCCTGGCCGACGGCTCCAAGGCCGTGGCCTTCGTCAACTACACGGACCGCGAGCTGGCCCAGTACGTCCGCTGGGCCCAGATCGGCCTGCCGCCCGGGCCGGCCAGGGTCCGCGACTTGTGGGCCCACGCCGACATCGGGGTCCACAGCGACACGGGCAAGCACTACGACGAGCGCTTCGAGGTCCGCGTCCCGTCGCACGGCGTCGTCATGGTCCGGATCTGGCCGGCCGCGGCGGCGAACTGACGGCTGCCTCGGGAAGGGGCCGGCTCTTCGCTTTGGGGACACGTACCAGAGGGACATGTCCCCGACCGTGCTGGGGACCTGTCCCCTTGGTCCGTTTCCCCGATCCCCGATCGCGAAGACCGGGTCCCTGCCCTGATTTGACCCCATCCGAGAGCGTTTGCGCCCGCCCGGCCCGTTCTTGTATAATGGCAGGCGAAAGGAGTATGGGGGCGAACTGGTTTCGACGGAGGTAATGAGACACGAGTGGCATGTCGAGGTCCCACCCACCTCGCTAAACAGGTGGAAACCTTTAACTGCCGAACCTTTAGCAGTCGCGGCCTAATAGAAAGGCACGCCGTTCCTGGGGTCCTCTCCCGCGGGGCCTCCGGAGCGCCGACTCTGCGGGATAGCGAGCCGGTCCGGTCCTGAGGCCGGTGAGCGAAACACCTTCGGGGCTGGCCGACCGACGCCCTTCCTCTTCGGGCGACGGGAGGCGAGAACAAAGAAGAGGATAAGCATGTAGTCACTCGATGCCAAATGCTTTCGGACGCGGGTTCGATTCCCGCCGCCTCCACCAACGCCTGACACCATGATCATCGATAGCCGACGGACCCGACGGGCCGCCCGCGCCGCGGCCCCGGCCGCGCTCCTCGCGGCCGCCGTCGTTCTCCGCCTGGCCATCCCCGCGGCCGCCCGACCCGCCGAGTCCGCCCAGTCCGGCCGCCGCATCCAGACCGTGGTCATCGACCCCGGCCACGGCGGCACCGAGTCCGGCGCCAAGGGCCGCTTCGGCAACCTCGAGAAGGACATCACCCTGGCCATCGCCCTCAAGCTCAAAGCCCTGGTCGAGCGCGGCATGGGCTCCGAGGTCGTCCTGACCCGCGACCGCGACGTCGACGTCTCGCTCGAGAACCGCTCGGCCATCGCCAACAACCACAAGGCCGGCCTGTTCATCAGCCTCCACGCCAACGGCGCCGTCCAGAAGAAGGCCGCCGGCTCGGAGACCTTCTTCCTCAGCCTCAACGCCACCGACGAGGAGACCCGCCGCCTGGCCTACCTCGAGAACAACGGCTCCGACCTCCAGAGCCACATCGACCCGTCCTCCGACGACGACCTGATGATGATCCTCTGGGACATGGCCCAGAACGCCTACGTCAAGGAGAGCAGCCGGCTGGCGGAGTACGTCCAGAGCGAGCTCGACGCCATGCTCGGCCTGCGCAACCGCGGCATCAAGCAGGCCCCGTTCAAGATCCTGCGCGGCGTGGCCTGCCCGGCCATCCTGGTCGAAGCGGCCTTCCTGTCCAATCCCGACGAGGAGCAGAAGCTGGCCTCGGAGGACTACCAGGCCAAGATCGCCGAGGCCGTCTACCGCGGCTTGACCCGCTTCCTGAGGCTCCCGGAGTAACCCATGGCCGCTAAAAAACGCAACGTCGCGGTCTCGCCGCGCGTCCTCGTCCTCGGCGGGCTGGCCCTGGTCCTGGCCGTCCTGGCCTTCCTCTTCTTCTTCGGCGGCGGCGAGAAGGTCAAGCGCTTCGTCGACGCCAACGTCCCCAAGCCGCCGGAAGCGGGCGCCGCCGCCCCGGCCGCCGAGACGAAGCCCGTGACGCTCTTCTTCGTCTCCGAGGACGACGACGCCCTCCACAAGGAGGCGCGCGAGATCGCCGCCGGGCCGACCGACGCCGACGAGGCCGAGCGGGCCCTGGCCGAGCTCGTCCGGGGCTCCGAGAAGGGCTTCCTCTCGCCCCTGCCGCCCAAGACCAAGGTCCGCCAGGTCTTCATCGCCCGGGACGGCCTGGCCACGGTCGACTTCAGCCGGGACATCGCCGACACGTTCTCCTACGGCTCCTCCTCGGAGCTGGCCGCCGTCTACGCCGTCGTCGACACCCTCGTCTACAACTTCAGATCGGTCAAGAAAGTCGTCATCCTGGTCGAGGGCGCCGAGCGCGACACCCTCGGCGGCCACGTCGACCTGTCGCGGGCCTTCTTCGCCGACTACTCCCTCGTCGCGAAATAGCCCGGAGCGCCCCCGTGACGAAGCTCCCCCGCGTGGTCATCGCCGGCTTCCCCAACGTCGGCAAGTCGACCCTGTTCAACCGCCTGCTCGGACAGCGCAAGGCCCTCGTCCACTCCGAGCCGGGCATGACCCGAGACAGCCTGTCGGCCGAGTGCGTCCTCGGCGACCGCCGCTTCACCCTGGTCGACACGGGCGGCCTGTTCGGCGTGGCCGACGAGCCGCTCAGCGAACGGGTCCGGGACCGGGCCCTCCAGGAGACGGCCGCGGCCGACCTGGTCCTGTTCGTCCTCGACGGCATGCGCGACGTCGCCCCGGCCGAGGAGGACCTCTACCTCAAGCTCAAGCGCCAGGGTCGGCCCATCATCCTCGTCGTCAACAAGTTCGATTCCCCGGCCAAAGAGGAATCGATGACGGCCGAATATTACCGCCTGGGCGACAAGGCCGTCCTGTTCGTCTCGGCCGAGCACAAGGTCAACATCGAGCAGCTCGAGGAAGCCATCGCCGCCGCCCTGCCCGCCGCCGCCCGTCCGGCCCCCGAGGCCGGGGCGCCCCTGCGCATCGCCGTCGTCGGCCGCACCAACGTCGGCAAGTCGTCCCTGGTCAACCGGCTGGCCGGCGAGGAGCGCCTCATCGTCAGCGAGATCCCCGGCACGACCCGGGATTCGACCGACACCCTGCTCGTCCGCGACGGCCGGTCCTATTGCCTGGTCGACACGGCCGGCATCCGGCGCATGGCCGCGGCCGAGGACACCCGGGAGAAGGCCGGCGTCCTCCGGGCCAAGGCCAACATCCGCCGGGCCGACGTCGTCTGCCTGGTCCTCGACGTCGCCGAGTTCCCGACCCGCCAGGACGCCCGCATCGCCCAGCTGGCCCTGGACTCGGGCCGGCCCCTGATCATCGCCCTCAACAAGTGGGACCTCGTCGACCGGGACGTCGTCCGGCCCGAGGCCGTCCGGGAGCGGGTCTTCCGCAAGCTCGGCTTCGTCTCCTACGCCCCCCTCCTGTTCGTCTCCGCCCGGACGGGCCAGCGGGTCGTCAAGATCCTGGATACCGCCGCCGAGGTCCACAAGGGGGCCACGACCCGGGTCGAGACCTCGAAATTGAACGAATTCCTGGCCAAGACGACCGAGGCGCACCCGCCCCGCCTCAAGAACGGGGCCCGGGCCAAGCTCCGCTACATCACCCAGAAGGGGGTCGCCCCGCCGACCTTCATCCTGTTCCTGGGCGCCCGGGGCCCCCTGTCGCCCACCTACGAGAAGTTCTTCCTGGAGTCCCTGCGGGAGGAGTTCGGCTTCCACGGGACCCCCCTCCGGCTGGTCGTCCGGACGAGCTGAAAAGCTCTCCGCCCGGCCCCGGACCGGTCCATTTTTTCTTGACTTTGAGGGTGCGTTCGTCTATAAATAAGTTTCTGTCTCTCTCTGTGATTCGCGCTTGACAGTCAAGGAGGTCAGGATGTCCCGCAAGACGACCCAGAGATTCTTGTTCGCGGCCGCCGCGCTCGCGGTGATCTTCGCGTTCGCGGCCTGCCAGAACATCTCCTATTCCAAGCTCGCGGCCAACTACCATTTCGGCAAGGCCAACAGCTACTTCCGCGAGAACCAGTACAGGAAGGCCATCACCGAGTACGAGGCCACGCTGAAGTTCAACCCGGCCATGACCCAGGCCTACCGGTTCCTCGGCGAGAGCTACAAGCAGCTCTACAAGCCCGGCGTGGAATCGGCCATCAACAAGGAGCTCGAGGCCAAGACCCTGGCCGCATTGAACAAGGCCCTCGAGATCGAGCCCAACAACAAGGACATCATCTACTCGCTCGGCGACATGTACGACAAGATCCGCAAGTTCCCCGAGGCCGAGAAGCTCTACCTGCGCATCATCGAGCTCGAGCCCGAGGACATGAGCAACTACTACGTCGTGGCCGAGTTCTACAAGCGCTACTCCTCCGACAACAAGGACATCGCCAAGAAGGCCGAGTCCATGTACCTGCGCCGCATCGAGACCGACCCGGACAACCCCCAGGGCTACGCCTACATGGCGACCTACCTCCAGGAGTCCGCGGGCGGCCCCGAGGAGCTGCTGAAGTCCTACGAGAAGGCGGCCGAGTTCTGGCAGCGGCGCATCTCCCTCGCGCCCGACTCCGCCGAGGCCTGGCTGGCCCTGGGCGTCAACCAGTGGTCGCGGTCCTTCCGCTTCCAGTTCCTGTCCTCGGCCGACCGGCTGAAGATGGCCAACGAGGCCCTCAAGTCGATCTCCAAGGCCATCGAGCTCGATCCCAATTACCCCGAGCCGTACGCCTGGATGGGCCCCCTCTACAAGGCCGTTCTGGCCAAGCTCGAGCCCGAGAAGGAAGCCCGCTACAACGCCGAGGGCGACCGCTACCTGGAGAAGTTCCAGGAGCTCCGCAAGCGGGCCGCCGAGCGCAAGAAGCTCGAGGAAGAGCTCAAGAAGTAGCCGCGGTCCCGAAGGCCATAGCCACGCGAACGACATGCGCTCCGCCCTCCGGGCGGAGCGCATTTTTCTTTTAGGGCCCCATGTTCATCCCGCTCCGCGACGACAACCCGACCACACGCCTGCCGGTCGTGACGGTCGCCCTCATCGTCCTCAACACGGCCGTGTTCCTGCTCCAGGCGGCCGCGCCCCATGGGATGGAGATGTCGGCGCTGCGGTTCGGGGCCGTGCCCTACGACATCGTCCACTTCCGGGCCGCCGCCGCGGCCGCCGTGCCGCCCCTGCTGACCCTGCTGACGAGCATGTTCCTCCACGCCAGCCTCTTCCACCTGGCCGGCAACATGCTCTACCTGTGGATCTTCGGCAACAACATCGAGGACCGGCTGGGGCACGTCCGGTTCGCCCTCTTCTACCTGGGGGGGGGCGTAGCGGCGGCCCTGACCCACATCCTGTTCGAACCCGGCTCCCGGGTCCCCATGATCGGGGCCAGCGGGGCCATCGCCGGGGTCCTGGGGGCCTACTTCCTGCTCTATCCGCGGGCCCGGGTCAAGGTTTTCGTCTTCCTCATCTTCTATATCGACGTCGTGGCCGTGCCGGCCGGGGTCGTCCTGGGCCTGTGGTTCGCCATGCAGGTCCTCAACCTCGGCATGGGGGGCGGGGTGGCCTGGTTCGCCCACATCGGGGGCTTCCTGGCGGGCCTGGTCCTGGTCCGGCTGGCCCTGGGCGGGGGCTATCGGAGGCCGCCGGCGGTTTTAACGGATAATGTTGACAATCTTCCCGAAAACTAGTATTTTAGGGCGTCTTTCTATCTCTGAATAAGGTTAGAAGCTCATGAGGACGTTTATCCCTAAAAAGGACGACATCGACCAGAAGTGGTGGCTCGTCGACGCCGAGGGCCGCATCCTCGGCCGCATGGCCACCGAGATCGCCGACCTCATCCGCGGCAAGAAGAAGCCCCAGTTCACCAGCCACCTGGACACCGGCGACTTCGTCGTGGTCATCAACGCGGAGAAGATCAAGGTCACCGGGCGCAAGCTCGAGCAAAAGAAGTACTACAGCCACTCCCTCTATCCCGGCGGCATCAAGGAGGAGACCCTCAAGGACCTCCTGGCCAAGAAGCCGGAAGAGGTCATCAAGAAGGCCGTCTGGGGCATGATCCCGAAGGGCAAGCTCGGCCGGGCCCTGTACAAGAAGCTCAAGGTCTACCGCGGACCCTCCCACCCCCACGAAGCCCAGAACCCCCAGAAATACGAGTTTTAGGAGGCCCCTTTGAGTCTGATCCAGTACTACGGGACGGGAAAGAGGAAATCGTCCATCGCCCGCGTCTTCCTGCGCTCGGGCAAGGGCGACATCACCCTCTTCGTCAATAAGAGGCCGCGCCCCTTCGGCGACTACTTCCGCCTCGACGCCTACAAGACCATCATCCGCCAACCGCTCCTGCTCACCGAGACCGAGGACAAGTTCGACATGTTCCTGCGGGTCAGCGGCGGCGGCGCCAAGGGCCAGGCCGAGGCCATCCGGCTCGGCATCGCCCGGGCCCTCGTCGAGTTCAACCGCGAGCTCAAGCCCGTGCTCAAGTCCGCCAGCCTGCTGACGCGCGACGCCCGGGTCAAAGAGCGCAAGAAATACGGATTGCTGGGCGCCCGCAAGGCTCCTCAGTACCACAAGCGTTAATCAGGAGGCAGCCGTTGGTTTCCGTAACGATGAAAGAACTGTTGGAGGCGGGCGTCCATTTCGGGCACCAGACCAAGCGCTGGAACCCGAAGATGAAGGAATACATCTTCGGCCAGAGGAACGGCATCTACATCGTCGACCTGCAGAAGACGATCAAGAACTTCAAGGAGGCCCTGAACTACCTGCGCGGCGTCGCCGAGGACGGCCGGATGGTCCTCTTCGTCGGCACCAAGAAGCAGGCCCAGGACATCGTCCGCGACTACGCCACCAAGTGCGAGTCGGCCTACGTCAACCAGCGCTGGCTGGGCGGGCTGCTGACGAACTTCGGCGTCGTCCGCACCAGCGTCGACAAGCTCAAGGAGCTCGAGGAGATGAAGGAGGACGGCCGCTGGGAGCTGCTGTCCAAGAAGGTCCAGTCCAAGCAGGAGAAGGTCTACCGCAAGCTCCAGAAGAACCTCGGCGGCCTGAAGACCATGTCGGGCCTGCCCGGGGTCATCTTCATCATCGACTCCTCGAAGGAGACCATCGCCATCGCCGAGGCCCGCAAGATGGGCATCCCCATCGTGGCCGTCGTCGACACCAACGGCGATCCCGAAGTCGTCAACTATCCCATCCCCGGCAACGACGACGCCGTCCGGGCCATCGAGCTGTTCGCCTCCAAGGCGGCCGAGTCCATCATCGAGGGCAAGAAGAACCGCATCAGCAAGGAGCTCCTCGAGCAGAAGACGGCCGAGGAGGCCGAGGCCGGCCAAGGCGAGGCCCCCGAGGGCGGCGCCCCCGAAGAGAACTGAGGATATCATGGACATCACGGCGGACAAGGTCAAAGAACTGCGCGAGCGGACCGGCATCGGCATGATGGAGTGCAAGGGCGCCCTGGCCGAGTGCGGCGGCGACATGGACAAGGCCATCGAGGTCCTGCGCAAGAAGGGCCACGCCCGGGCCGAGGCCAAGTCGAGCCGGGCGGCCAAGGAGGGCCTGGTCGGCGCCTACATCCACATGAACGGCCGCATCGGCGTCCTCGTCGAGGTCAACTGCGAGTCCGACTTCGTGGCCCGCAACGCCGAGTTCCAGGGCCTGGTCAAGGAGCTGGGCATGCAGATCGCGGCGGCCAAGCCGAAGTGGATCGCCCCGAGCGACGTCCCCGAGGACATCGTGGCCAAGGAGAAGGAGATCATCAAGGCCCAGCTCGGCGACATGAAGAAGCCGCCCGAGATCCTCGAGAAGATCGTCACCGGCAAGCTGGCCAAGTTCTTCGAGGAGGTCTGCCTCCTCGAGCAGCCCTACATCCGCGAGGACAAGATCAAGGTCAAGGACCTCATCACCCAGCTCGTGGCCAAGATGGGCGAGAACATCAAGGTCGGGCGCTTCGCCCGCTTCGAGATCGGGCAGGACTGACGCCCTCCCGCGGGGCCGCCCCCGGGATTGAACTCCGGCCGGTTCGGGTATAGAATACCCGCCGGAGCCCACACCCATGCCCCAACCCGTCTACAAGCGCATCCTCCTCAAGCTCTCCGGCGAGTCCTTCCTCGGCGACGTCGCCAGCGGCATCGACTTCAACCGGGCCCTCAGCGTGGCCCGCGAGATCAAGGAGGTCCACGAGCTGGGGGTGGACGTCGCCGTCATGATCGGCGGCGGCAACCTCTTCCGCGGGGCCAAGGGCATCAGGGACGGCATCGACCAGGGCTCGGCCGATCAGATGGGCATGCTGGCCACGGTCATCAACGGCATCGCCCTGCAGGCCGCCCTGGACAAGGCCGGGGCCGACACGCGCCACGTCTCGGCCATCGAGATCAAGTCGGTGGCCGAGCCCTTCATCCGGCGGCGGGTCATCCGGCACATGGAGAAGGGCCGCATCATCATCTTCTCGGCCGGCATCGGCAGCCCCTTCTTCACGACCGACACGGCGGCCGCCCAGCGGGCCCTGGAGATCGGGGCCGACGTCATCCTCAAGGCCACCAAGGTCGACGGCGTGTTCTCCTCCGACCCGGTCAAGGACAAGGCGGCCCGCAAGTTCAAGTCCATCCGCTACATCGACGTCCTCAAGAAGAACCTGCGGGTCATGGACGCCACGGCCATCTCGCTCTGCAAGGACAACGGCATGCCCATCCTGGTCTTCGCCCTGGGCAAGGGCGGTAACATCAAGCGGGCCGTCCTCGGCGAGCCCATCGGCACCCGCGTTTACTGAGAGGGACACCATGGTCAAAGACGTTCTCGCCGACACCGCCAAGAAGATGAAGGCCTCGGCCGACCATTTCCGCAAGGAGATCGGCATGCTCCGCACCGGCCGGGCCAACATCGGCATCTTCGAGGACATCAAGGTCAGCTATTACGGCGTCATGACGCCCGTCAACCAGGTGGCCACCCTCAAGGTCCCCGAGCCGACCCTCATCGTCGTCCAGCCCTACGACCCCTCGGTCCTCGAGGCCGTCGACAAGGCCATCCGCGGCGCCGACCTCGGCCTCAACCCCCTCAACGACGGCAAGCTCCTGCGCGTCCCCATCCCGCCCCTCGACGAGGAGCGCCGCCGGGAGATGGCCAAGAAGATCGGCAAGATGCTCGAGGAAGAGAAGACGGCCCTGCGCAACATGCGCCGGGAGGCCAAGGAGTTCATCGAGGAGCTGGAGAAGGAGAAGGAGATCACCGAGGACGAGAAGTTCTCGGGCATCGAGCAGCTCCAGAAGCTCCTCGACGAGACCGTCGCCAAGGCCGAGGAATCGGCCGCCGCTAAGGAAAAAGAGATCTTAGAACGATAACTCGCCCCCTCGGATCGCCGGCTCTTCCGGCCGCCTCGCCCCTGTGAGATCGCTCTAAGCCGTGACCTGCCCAGCGTATGATCAGTGCTCGATGAGGGGCGATGACGCAACGGCGTCGGGGGCCGGCGCGGAGCGACCGCCGGGAGCGTAGCTCCAGATGCGCAGAGGAGCAGCTCGGAGCTGCGCATCTGGGAAATATCTGAAGATAATCGGTCCCTCAAGATATTTCGCAGAATCGGGCTTCGAGCGCTCAGCCCAATTCTGCAGGTCCGCTCCGAAGACTGCGCTTCCCGCCGGAGCACGGACGGGGGTGGCGCCGAGGAAGGAAGCGCCCCGGATCGAGCGACCTCAACACCCCGGCTTGGGAGCCGATCTCACGAACCAGTTCTCGCGGGAGCCGAACTTCGTCCGCAGGGCCACGCCCCAGCCGACGGCGTTCATGACCAGCCCGAAGAAGAACCCGAGGATGGGCACGAACCCGGCCACGCTGAAGACGACGAGGCCCATCAACGTGGCGCCCATGGCGGACGGCGTCCGCCCGCGGTTGCCGCCCAGGACCGCCGTGCCCAGGAAATAGAACACGGCCAGGCGGCCGAAGGTCTTGACGGCGAACCCGGCCGCCCCCAACGCCAGGGCCAGGGGGATGCCGATGAGGATGAAGCTCAGCAGGGCGGCGAAGATGACCAGCATGGTGAAGACCATGATGGCCACCAGTCCGGTCCCGAAGACGGGCCAGAAGTGCTTGCGGATCTCCCCCGAGGCGTAGGCCAGGGGCTTGGGGAAGAGCGACGCCCCGAGCAGGGCGGCGATGAACCACAGGAAGATGACGACCAGCTTGAAGATGACGATGACGGGGATGAGCGACAGCGAGAACAGGCCCTGGAAAAAGCCGTTGTCCCGGAAGAGCTTGTCGCCGAGCTCGCGGGTTTGGAAGTAGATCGTGTCGCCCCCGATGGAGCAGCCGGCCTCCTTCTCGAGCGTCCCGCCGAGGGCGGCCAGGTCCTCTTTGATCACGGCCGTCGACTTGATCAGGACGCGGGAGCCGATGCCGACGACGGATTGGCCGACGGTCCCGCTGACCGTGATCGTGCCGCCGATGACCATGACGTCCTCGCGGACCTCGCCGTCGACGACGACGTGGCCGCCCAGGCTGAAGATCTTGTCCTGGGTCTCGCCGGCGCCGACGAGGACCTCCTTCTGAGCGCCGACCGTGCCGCGGGGGGCGGCCGACGCGGCCAGCGGGGCCAGCATGAACAGCCCGAACAGGGCCAGGGCCAGGCTTTTCTTCGTCATGATCCCTCTCCAGCGGAGTGATAGCGTCTCGTTCCGAACCAGGCCAGGGCGGCCAGAAGCCCGGCCAAACCGGCCGCGGCCGCCAGGCCCTCGGGGCCGAGCGAGCGGGCCATGGCGCCGGCGCCGTCGACGGCCAGGCCGGCCAGGTCGGCGCCGACCTTCAGGAGCAGGCCGGCGATCTTGAGCAGTTTGACGGCGGCGGGCAGGCAGACGGCCGCGCACGAACCGAGGAAACGGTTGAGGGAGACGAGCAGGTCGGACAGCCCGTGACCCGTGAAGACATGGAAGCCGAGCAGGGCCAGGGTCAGCGCGGGCAACCCGGCCAGAAGCGGCGCCTTCCAGCCGCCCCGGGCCGGCTCGGGCTCGGGCAGGGCGGCCAGGACCGAGCGGGCGAAGCCCTCGGGGACCTCGAACGGGGGCAGGGTCGTGAAGGCCTCGTGGAGGAGCCGGCGCTCTTCCAGGGCCTCGCGGCAGCCGGCGCACATCTCGGCATGCTCCTCGATCTTGCGGGCCTCGTAGGGATTGAGGCCGCCCTCGAGGTAGAGGTAGAGGTCGGCGGCGCGGGGGTGGGCGTTCATGCGGCCTCCATCCTCTTGCGGAGCAGTTCCTTGGCCTGGAAGACGCGGTTCTTGACCGTGCCGACGGGCAGGCTCTTGATCTCGGCGATCTCCTCGTACGAGAACTCGTTGACGTGGCGGAGGACGAACAGCTCCCGGAGCGTCTCGGGCACGGTCTCCAGGGCCCGCTCGATCTTCCGCCGGATCTCGGCCAGCTCGAACTTGCGGACGACCGACGGGCCGGGGTCGGCGACCTGGGGCAGGAGGTCGTCGTCCTCGTCGCCCACGGGCTGGTCGAGGGAGACCGTGGCGATCTTCTTCTTGCGCCAGTGGTCGATCATGTGGTTGGAGGCGATCTTGAACAGCCAGGTGCTGAACTTGTAGGCCGGGCTGTAGGAGTCGAGCGAGCAGTAGACCTTGAGGAAGATCTCCTGGGCGAAGTCGAGGGCCGCCTCGCGCTCCCCGGTCATGCGGCCGAGGTAGCTCGTGAGCGGTTGCTCGTACTTGCGGACCAGCATTTCGAACGCCTTACGGTCTCCTTTGAGGGCGCGGGATACCAGGTTCCGGTCGTCTGTCATCGAGAGAGTATCCTGCCCTCGGGTGTTCATACGGACCGGCGGCCTAAAGGTTCAGCGCCTAGCGGATGGCGCCCTCCGTGTCGTCGATGATCTCGGTGTCCGGGGGGACCTTGAGGGAGAAGGTCCGTTCGAGGATGCGGACCCCGGTCCGGACCTGGCTGAAGACGAACTCGCGCTTGTTCCCGGACCACTCGTAGAACAGGACCCGGCGGGGGAGCCAGGCGGCTTCGTCGATCTCGAGGAGGATGTACGAGAAGTCCCCTTCCTCCCGGGGCGTCAGCTTGATCTGGCGGACGCGGTCGGCGTCGGTCGGGAAGGGGCTGTCCTCGACCGTGTAGGCCTCCTCGACGGGCATGACCCCCAGGAACAGGCCGAAGATGTCGGTCTTGAGGGTCTCCGGGGGGACGGGGCTGCGGGTCAGCTGCTTCTCCTCGGGGAGGTACATCTCGACGACGCCCGCCTTGTAAAGGAAGATCTTGTCCTGGGGGTCTTTGTACTCCCAGCGCATGCGGTCGGGCTTGCTCAGGAAGAGCTCCCCGGTCTCTCGGATGGGCTCCGAGACGGTCAAGGAGTAGTGGAGCTGTTCGAATTTGGCTCGCAGGGTGGTCAGGGCCTTGAGGGAGGCTTGGAGCTTGCCCACGGCCTGGCCGGC
Source organism: uncultured Eubacteriales bacterium (assembly GCA_964523615.1). Classification (GTDB taxonomy): domain Bacteria; phylum Acidobacteriota; class Aminicenantia; order Aminicenantales; family Saccharicenantaceae; genus RBG-16-66-30. The sequence continues at coordinate 18,601 of CAZFZU010000037.1, forward strand.
CGTCAGGGTCGGGGCAGCGGGAGCTTGTGCGGGCGCGGCGGCCTGGGGAGCGGGGGAGCCGGACGTGGTCTGAGCCGGGGCCTGGACCGCGCCCAGGGCCGCGATGACGAGGCCGGCCAGGGTCGCGGCGAAGGGGAGCGGACGCATCATGGGAGACATTATACCCGAAAACCGGGCGGCGTGTTCTCCCCAGGGGACACGGACCTCCGGTACATGTCCCCGAGGACACGTACCTTCGGTACATGTCCCCTAGGACACGGACCTTCGGTACATGTCCCCCCCTCGTTTGGTGTATACTCCCGGGGCATGAGAACGGGCTTCCTGGCGGCCATCCTCGTCTACGCCGCCGTCCTCTGGGCGGTGGCCGCCCTCGGAACGCGCCGCGGCGCCCCGGGGCTGGAGTCCTTCTTCCTGGCCTCCCGGCGGCTTGGCGCCGGGCGCGTCGCCGTCACCCTCTGCGCCTCGTGGATCGGGGCCGCCTCGCTGCTCGTCTCGACAGACGAAGCGTACCGCGCCGGGGCCGGCGCCGTTTGGATCGTCGGTGTTCCGGCCGTCGTCACCCTGCTCGCCCTGGCCGGCCTGGTCCGGCCCATCCGGGCCGCGACCGGGCTGACGCTCCCCGGTCTCATCCGCGACCGCTTCGGCCGCGCGGCCGGTACGGCCACGACGGTCCTCGTCGTCTGGTATATGACCCTCCTCGCGGCCTCCCAGATGGTCGCCGCGGGGCCCTTCCTCGGGGCCTTTCTGGGCACGGGCCCTCTCCCGAGCCTCCTCATCGCCGCCGGCCTGGCCGTCGTCTATTCCGCCGCCGGGGGGCTGCGGGCCGTGGCCCGGACCCATGTCGTCCAGATCGGCCTGCTCGTCGCCGGCGTCGCCGGCATGATCGTCTCGCTCGTTTCTCGCGTCTCCTGGGCCGATGTCAGCGCCGCGGCCGAAGCGGCGGGCCGGGCCGGCTATTTCGACGCCCTGCACGGGGGCGGCCGCAACGTCCTGATCGCGCTCTCGTTCGCTCTCGCCTGGACCATTTCGCCTATCGCCTGGCAGAGGTTGCAGGCCGCCCGGAGCGAGGCCTCCGCCCGCCGCGGCGCCCTGGGCGCGGCCCTCGTCCTGGGCGGCTTCTACGCGGCCATCGTCGCCGCCGGCATGCTCTTGCTGCCCCTCTTCCCGGACGGAGGGACCGGCCTGCCGCTCGTCTCACGGTTCGTCGGCCTCGAAGCCGGAAGCGCGCTCGGCGCCCTCCTCTTCGTCACCGTGTTGGCCGCCATCCTGTCGACCATGGACGCCGCCCTCAATACGGGCGCCTTTACCCTTGCCGGCGACCTGCTGGGCCGAGGCCGGGTCATGGAAGCTCCGGCGGGCTCGTCCGCCGCTGAACCGCGCCGCGCCCTTCTCGTCGCCCGGGGGGCGACCGTCGCCCTGGCTGCGGCCGCCTTCCTCGTGGCCGCCCGGCTGGGCGACATCCTGAAGACCCTCGGCCTGGCCTCGGCCGTCATGGCCGAGGGCTTGCTCCTCCCCGGCTTGGCCGCCCTGGCCTTGAAACGGCCCGCGCCTCTCGCCGGGCTCCTGTCGCTCCTGGCCGGGGGCGGCCACGCCCTGGTCTCGTTCCTCGCCGAGGCCGGCCTCGTCGGGCTGTCCATGCCGCCCTGGCCCCGGTCCCTGCCCGCCGGGGTCCTCCTGGGCGCTGCGGGCTTCCTGACCGGGCTGGCCCTCGACCGCCTTGTCCGCCGTCCGGCCGCGGCCGGCCCCCCCGCGGCTTGACTTTTCCCCGGAAATGGTAAAATAGGGGGCACGGAGGGAGAAAATGAAGAAAACACTGTTCGTTATCGCATTGGCCGCTCTGTTGGCCGGGCCCGTTCTGGCCCAGACGGCCGCCGAGCACATCCAGATGGGCGATCAGGCCTACGCCGCGCTCGACGACGCCAAGGCCTTGGAGCATTACCAGGAGGCCCTCAAGCTCGAGCCCGAGAACTACGAGGCGCTTTGGAAGGCCTCCCGGGCCATGGTCGACATCGCCGACGTCATCCCGGTGACGCCCGCGACCAAGAAGAGCGTCGAGGAACAGCAGAAGAAGATGTACACCGAGGCCACGGCCGTCGCCAAGAAGGCCGTCACCGTCAACGCCAACGACACTTGGGGGCATTTCCAGTACGCGGCCGCCAACGGCAAGCGCCTGCTACTGCTCGGCAAGAAGGAGCAGATCGACGCTTCCAAGGCCGTCCGGGCCGAGATCGACAAGGCCCTCGAGCTCGACGCGACCAACCACCTGGCCTGGCACGCCCTCGGCCGCTGGCACCGGCGCATGGACGAGATCGGCGGCATGAAGCGGGCCCTGGGCAGCCTCATCTACGGCTCCATCCCCAAGGGCTCCTACGCCGAGTCCGAGAAGGCCCTGCGCAAGGCCGTCGAGCTCCATCCCGAGTACGTCAACCATTACCTCGAGCTCGGCCGGACCCTCGTCGCCCTCAAGCGGTACGACGAGGCCCGCGAGAGCTTCCAGAAGGCCCTCGACCTGCCCAAGACGACCTCCAAGGACGACGTCGTCAAGGCCGAGGCCAAGACGGAGCTCGACGCCCTGGCGGCCAAAAAGAAGAAATAGCCGGCTATTCCGAGAAGACCTGGGCGGTGAAGACCTCGATCTTCGCCCCTTTTTTCCACTCGTCGGGCGGCAGCCCGGCTTTGAGACATCCGTGGCGCAGGAAGGTCTCTCTGTCCCAGCCGTGCTCGACCGGGACCTGAGGCAGGAGCAGGCCCTTGTTGAGGCCCTTCGAGACGATGATGCCATGGCGCCCGACGACGACCGCCTCCGGTCCGGGCGCGGGCTCGGGCAGGCCCAGGACGGAGATCTCGATCCGCAGGCGGCCCAGCTCGTCCGCCCCGATGGGCTCGAACCGGGTGTCCTGGGTGGCGGCGGCCAGGGCCATCTCGACGACGGTCTCGTCGAGGCGCTTGACCGGCAGGGGATAGCCGACGCAGCCGCGCAGGTCGCCGTCGACGGTCAGGGTGACGAAGGCGCCTCGCTTCTCGGCCAGGACGCCCTTGGCCCCGGCCGGAGGGCGGAGGCGCTCGCCGTCGCGGAACCAGTGTTCGAGGGCCCGGCGGGCCAGGGCCAGGCAGGCCTGTTCTTCGTCGCGGGTCAGGGGTTCGCTCAAGGGGATCCCTCCTTCGCCTCCGGCGCGAGCCCGGCCGGCGCCAGGTAGAACCGCCGCTCGTAGGCGACGACGCAGGGGCGGAGGACCGGCGCCCGGCCCGGGCCGGAGAAACGGAGCACGAGCTTGCCGTACCAGGCGGGCCCCCGGACGGCCGCCAGGAACGCGGCCCCCGGACGGAAGGCGAACAGGCCGATCGTGCGGTCCGGCCAGACGCCGTCGAGCCCGGCCAGAAGGCGCGGCCCGGGCGTCTCGCCGGCGGATCCGGCCGGGAAGGCTTTCTCGACGATGAAGCGGGTCCCCCGCGCGTGCCCGACGAGCACCCCCCACGCGCCCGGCCGCGGCCGGAACACGGCCCAGGCCTCGAGCTCGCGCCGGGCCTCGGGCGTGATGAGCGCGTCCACGGGCCGATTATAGCACCGTTGACTCCCGGCGGGAATTGGCGATAAGATGAGGCCGGGGACAGCGGTGAAATACGAGATCGTGGTCGTCGGCGCCCTGGAGACCAACTGCTACCTCGTCTACTGCGAGGAGACGCGGGCCTGCGCCGTCGTCGACCCCGGGGCCGACCCCGAGCGGATCGTCGCCGCCATCGCCGGCTTGGAGCTCGAGCCGGCCGTCGTCCTCAACACCCACGGCCACGTCGACCACATCGGCGGGAACGGCGACATCCTCCGGAAGTACGGCGTCCCCCTGGCCATGCACGCCGCCGACACGGGCATGCTCCGGGTCAGCGACAACATCGAGCTCAGTCTGCTCCTCGGGGCCCGCGACTCGCCGCCCCCGGACCGGCTCCTGGCCGACGGGGACGAGGTCGCCGTCGGGAACACGTCGCTCCGGGTCGTCCACACGCCGGGGCACACACCGGGAAGCGTCGGCTTCCTCCACGGCGGGGTGCTCTTCTCGGGCGACACGCTCTTCTGCGGCGGCGTCGGCCGGACCGACCTGCCGGGCGGCTCCTGGAAGGACCTCGAGCGGTCCATCCGGGAGCGCATCCTGTCCCTGCCCGGCGAGACCGTCGTCCTGCCCGGCCACGGGCCGCGGACCACGGTCGAGCAGGAGCGGCTCTCCAATCCGTTCCTGACATGAAGCCGCCCGCCTCCTCGCCCGAGGACGCCCTCCGGCTCTTCCTCGAGTACCTGGCCGTCGAGAAGGGCCTCGCGCCGAACACGCTCCAGTCCTACGAGCGCGACCTCCGCAAGCTCACCGCGCGCCTGAAGGCCGACCGGACGCCGCTCGCCCGGGTCACCGAGGACGTTCTGGGCGGCTTCCTTCGCGGCCAGAGCCGGTCCGGCCTCTCGGCCCGCTCCCAGGCCCGCCTCGTCTCCGCCCTGCGGTCCTTCTTCCGCTTCCTCGTCCTCAGCGGCCTGGTCAAGCGCGATCCCGCGGCCCGGCTGACGACGCCGTCCACCTGGCTGGCCCTGCCCAAGTTCCTGACCGTCGAGGAGGTCGAGGCCCTGCTCCGGGCGCCCGACCCGGCCAAGCCCGCGGGCGTCCGGGACCGGGCCATGCTCGAGGTCCTCTACGGGGCCGGCCTCCGCGTCTCTGAGTTGGCCGCTCTCAAGGCGGCCGAGGTCAACCTCGGCGACGGCTTTCTCGTCTGCCGGGGCAAGGGGGGCAAAGAGCGGATCGTGCCGCTCGGCCGCTCGGCGGCGGCGGCCGTCGGGCGCTGGCTGGCCGAGGCCCGGCCGCTCGTCGACGCCGGCGGCCGGGAGGAGCTGTTCCTGTCGCGGCGGGGCCGCCCGTTCACTCGCCAGGGCGTCTGGAAGCTCCTCCGCAAGCACGCCGCCGGGGCCGGGCTGGCCCCGAAGGTCTATCCTCACGTTCTCCGGCACTCGTTCGCGACCCACCTGCTCGAGCGGGGCGCCGACCTGCGCGCGGTCCAGCTCATGCTCGGCCACAGCCAGATCACGACGACCCAGATCTACACCCACGTCAGCCGGGAGAGGCTGCGGCGGGTCTACGACAAGTTCCATCCGCGGGCTTGAAAGAGGAGGGCGTCAGCGCATGGCCAGGGCGACCGCGGCCTTGACCGTGTGGCGCTCGGAGGGCCCGCCCGGGGCTCCGCCCCGCGGACCCGCCGTCCCCCATTCCCAGCTGAAGGTCCGCTCGGTCCGGCGGCGGCCGAGGTCATCGGCCGGGAGGACGACGCGGTTCGAGCCCTTGGTCAATCCGGCGTCGTAGCCGGCGCCGGAGCTATCCGGCGGCGCGGCGGTGCGGGGGAGCGTGAGGCGGGCTCCGGCGGCGGAGTTCAGCAGAGGCACGGCCACGGCGCCGTCGAGCTCGAAATCGAACTCGACCGTCTTGCCGTCCCTCAGGACGTAGTTGAGGCGCAGGTCCGGGGCCGGCATGTCGGTGGTCTCGACGAGCGTCATGTGCTCCCCGGCCCCGGTCCGTTCGCTCAGGCGCCACTCGAGGACCTCGGTCTTGAGGTGGACGAGCAGGAAATCGTCCTGGTCCGGCTCCAGGCGGCCCTCCCAGCGGGCCCGGTACGCGTAGGCCCCCGTGACGGCCTTTTTCCCTCCGGCGCCGGTCCCGTCCACGAGGCGGTATTCCCCCTCCATGGAGACGGTCAGGCGGACGCTCCACCAGGCGGGACCCCCGTCGGGCCGGGCCCCGGGGGCGGACCGGGCCGGGGCCAGGGCCGCGAGGAGGAACGCCCCGGCCAGGAGGGCCCGGGCCGTCCGGCTCGAACCTTTGACCATGATCGTGCGTATCTCCTTATGGCCCTTCCATTCTACCCCGGCTCCGGTCCCTTGACAAACGGCCGGCGAAGGCGTATGTTGGCGGGAACTGTCAGGTTCACGAAGTAAACCGGTTAGTTCAAAATATCAGACGCATAGGTTCATCGCCATGAAATCCGCCGAACTTCTGCGCGAGCGCGAGCAGCGCCGCCGCGCCTACTACCGCGAGGCCATCCTCCGGGCCGCCGAACGGGTCATCGTCCGCAAAGGTTACAGCGCCACGACCATGGACGACGTGGCCCGCGAGGCCCGGCTGTCCAAGGCCACGATCTACAAGTACGTCCCCGGCAAGGGCGTCCTGCTGTTCGAGATCCTCCACCACTATCTCGACGATCTCCGGGCCAAGACGGAGGCCGTCGCCGCCGGTCCCGGAACGGCCTCCGACCGCCTGCGCTCGGTCATCCTGCTGGCCCTGCGCGAATCCGAGTCCAAGCACAGCCTGAACCGCGTCCTGTGGACGGACAAGTCCATGCTCAAGCTCATGCGGCTGTTCGCCGCGGCGGCCGGGAAGTCCGGGTCGGCCGCGGCCGCCGCCGACCGCAAGCGGCTGAGCGCCCTGTCCGAGAAGAGGCAGGCCCTCAACGCCGTCGGCGCCCGCATCCTGGCCGACGGCGTGGCCTCGGGCGAGTTCCGGCCGCTCGACGCCGGCCAGGCGGCCGAGTTCGTCGGGGCCGTCATCGAGGGCTACAACCACGTCCGTTTCTGGAGAGGCGGCGGCCTGGACCCGGAGAAGGTCGCCGGCGATCTGACCCGGTTCGTCATCGAAGGCATCCGCAACCCCGAACGCGTCACCAAGGAGAACTGACATGAGGAAGACGCCCTTCCTTCTCATCCTCGCCGGGCTCGCCGCGGCCGTCCTGGCCCCGGCCGGGCTCCGGGCCCAGGACCCCGAAGAGACCGTCGTCCTGACCGTCGACGACGCCATCGCCCTGGCCCTGCGCCAGAACCCCTTCCACCTGGCCTCCCAGGAGAAGATCGCCCAGGCCCGGGCCGGCGTCCGCCAGGCCGTGGCCGGCTTCCTGCCGACGCTCAACGCCTCCGGCAGCGATACCCTGGAAGAGAAGCTCTTCGTCCTCGAGTTCCCGTCCATGGTCCCCGGCCAGCCGCCGACCCGGATGTCCATCGACTTCACCAAGGACTACCAGATGTCCTTCCAGTTCGGGCTGCCGCTCTACGCGGGCGGGCGCCTGACGGCCGGATACAAGCAGGCGTCCTACGGGCTCAAGGCCAGCCAGGAATCCGTCCGCCTGTCCGAGCAGGAGACCGTCCTGGAGGCCAAGCGGGCCTTCTACGGCTATCTCCTGGCCAAGGAGTTCTCGGCCGCCGCCGAGGAGGGCCTGGCCCTGGCCGAGAAGTTCATGGCCAACGTCAAGAACCTCCACGCCGTCGGCATGGCCTCCCGGTTCGACCTCCTCCGGTCCGAGGTCCAGGTGGCCAATCTCAAGCCCCAGGCCATCCGGGCCCGCAACGCCGTCGACGTGGCCGCGCTCGGGCTGAAGACCGTCTGCGGCCTCGACCTCGAAACCCCCATCGAGGTCAAGGGCGAGCTCGTCGCGCCGCCCCTCGATCCCGAGGCCCGGGACATCGTCGCCGAGGCCCTCGAGCAGCGGCCCGAGATCCGCCAGCTCGACTACCAGCGGGGCATGGCCGAACAGTCCCTCAAGATGGCCCGCGGCTCCGTCCTGCCGACCCTGGCCCTGGGCGGCCAGTACAACATCTGGGCGGACGCCCTGAACCTCCGCAAGGGCACCTGGCAGAACTACTACACGATCAGCCTGTCGCTGTCCCTGCCCATCTTCAACGGCTTCGAGTCCCAGGCCCGCATCGGCCAGTCCAAGGCCGCGCTGCGCGAGATCGAATGGACCCGCAAAGGCCTGACGAACGCGGTGGCCTTCGAGGTCCGGCAGGCCTCTCTCAACCTGCATCAGGCCCGGGAGACCCTGCTCTCCCAGGAGAAGAACGTCGAACAGGCCCGCGAGGCCGTCCGCATCGCGGAGCTCAACTACGCCGAAGGCCTGGCCACCAACCTGGACGTCTCCACGGCCCAGGTGGCCCTGAGCCAGGCCCGGACCAATTATTCCCAGGCGCTCTACGACTGCGTCATCACCCAGGCCCAGCTCGAAAAGGCCGTCGGCCGGGGCCGGTCCGAGAGCCGCTCGAACTAACGGAGGACCCATGAACACCACGCCCATCGCCAAGAAGCTCGCCCTCGCCGCTCTCGCCGCGGCCGTCGTCGTCGCCGCCGCTTGCAAGAAGGAGGCCGCCACGGCCGCCGCCGACCAGGCCTTCGGCGCCGCCCCGGTCAAGGTCCTCAAGGCCGCCCGCGAGCGGATCACCGAAAAGATCACCTACACGGGGACCCTCGAGGCCCTGAACAAGATCAACATCACGCCCGAGACGGGCGGCAAGATCGCCCGCATCCACGTCGAGGCCGGCGACCGCGTGGCCAAGGGCCAGCTCCTGGCCGAGCTCGAGACGGAATCCATCCGCCTCCAGGTCAAGCAGGCCGAGGCCGGCGTGGCCGTGGCCGAGGCCGGTTACGCCGACGCGCTCAAGAACAAGGAGCGCATGGACCGGCTGATCAAGGAGAGCGCCGTCTCCGAGCAACAGCGCGAGAAGGTCCAGCTGGCCTTCGATGCGGCCGCCGCCCAGCTCGAGCAGGCCCGGGCCGCCCTCAACCTGGCCCGTCACGTCCTCGACCAGTCCCTCATGAAGGCCCCCTTCGCCGGCGTCATCGCCTCCAAGAACGCCGAGGTCGGCGACGTCATCAACCCCATGATGGGCGGCGGCTATGGCGGCGGCGCCTCGGGCGTCCTGACCCTGGTCGACTACGCCATCATCAAGCTGGCCGTGGCCGTCTCCTCGGAGGACATCGGCCGCGTCCGCAAGGGCCAGGAGGCCGTCCTCCGGATCGGCTCCCTGCCGGGGCGCGAGTTCCGCGGCGCCGTCCGCGTCGTCAACCTGACCGCCGACCCCCAGAGCAAGAAGTTCGGCGTCGAGGTCCACGTCCCCAATCCCGACGCGGTCCTCCGGCCGGGCACGTTCGGCGACCTCGTCTTCGAGGTCCAGTCGCACGAGAACGCCCTGGTCGTCCCGCAGACGGCCGTGCTCGAGGATTCCTACGTCTTCGTCGTCGAGGCCGGCAAGGCCGTCCGCCGGGACGTCGCCCTGGGCATTCAGAACACGACCATGGTCGAGATCCTGTCCGGCCTGGCCGAGGGCGAGGCGGTCGTCGTCGAGGGCAATTTCGGGCTCGAGGAAGGCGCGCCGGTCCAGATCCTCGAAGAGGTGAAAAAGTGAAGCTCCCCGAATTCTCGGTCAAGAAAAAAGTCACCGCGTCCATGATGGCGGCCATCCTGGTCGTCCTGGGCGCCATCTCGTTCACCCGGCTGGGGCTCGACTTCTTCCCCGACCTGGAGTTCCCGACCGTCTCGGTCATCACGTCCTATTCGGGGGCCTCTTCCGAGGACATCGAGAAGGTCCTGACCCGGCCCCTGGAGCAGCTCGTCAGCTCGGTCAACCGGGTCAAGAAGGTCACCTCGCAGACCTCCGAGGGCATCTCGGCCATCAGCGTCGAGTTCGAGTGGGGCACCAACCTCGATTTCGCCGCCCAGGACATCCGCGACCAGATCGCCCTCTACGAGCAGTTCCTGCCCGAGGAGGCGGCCGATCCGCTGGTCATGAAGTTCAGCTTCAGCTCGTTCCCGGTCATCTTCTATGGCATCACCAGCGACCTGCCGGCCATGAAGCTGCGGACGGTCATGGAGGACGAGATCGCCCCGCGCCTCGAGCGCATCGACGGCGTGGCCTCGGCCCGCGTCTTCGCCATGGACGAGCGCGAGATCCTCGTCGACGTCGACCGGGCCGCCCTCGAGAGCCGCGGCCTGACCCTGGACCAGGTCCGCCTGGCCCTGGGCGCGGAGAACATCAACCTGCCGGCCGGCAACCTCGTCGAGCGCTACTCCGAGATCCTCGTCCGGACCATGGGCGAGTACAAGACCCTCGACGACATCCGGCGGACCGTCGTCGGCATGACCGCCGCGGGCGAGCCCGTCTACGTCTCCGACGTCGCCGAGATCAAGGACACCCTCAAGGAGATGCGCTACGCCTCCCGCATCCAGAACCAGAACGGGGTCTACCTCATCGTCAGCAAGCGCTCCGGCGCCAACACCCAGCAGGCCAGCGCCGCCGTCAAGAGGGAGCTGGCCAAGCTCGAAGGGACCATCCCGGGCAACCCCGTTTTCCACGTCGCCATGGACCAGGGCGACATGATCGAGCAGGTGACCTCGAACACGGTCACCAACGCCTGGCAGGGCGGCCTGCTGGCCATCCTGCTCATCTTCCTGTTCCTCCGCAACTGGCGGCCGACCTTCGTCATCAGCCTGGCCATCCCCCTGTCCATCATCACGACCTTCATCGCCATGTACGCCGCCGGCTACACCCTGAATCTCCTGACGCTCGGAGGCCTGGCCTTGGGGGTGGGCATGCTCGTCGACAACGCCATCGTCGTCATCGAGAACGTCTATCGACACCTCGAGGAGGGCGAGGGGGCCGACGAGGCCTCCATCGGCGGCGCGACCGAGGTCGGCATGGCCATCACGGCCTCGACCCTGACCACGATCGCCGTCTTCTTCCCCATGATCTTCGCCCAGGGCATCACCGGCAAGATGACCCAGGCCCTGGGCCTGTCCATCACCTTCTCCCTGCTGGCCTCCCTGTTCGTGGCCCTGACCGTCGTGCCGCTCGCGACCTCGCTCCTCTTCCGCACCCCGAAAAGCCTCAAATCGATCGCCAAGGCCCCCGAGGAGCGCCAGTTCGCCAAGGCCAAGGCCTGGTACCGGACGCGGCTCGACTGGGCCCTGCACCACCGGCGCTGGGTCCTCGGCGGGGCCATCGGCCTGTTCGTCCTGTCCCTGGCCATCGTCCCCTTCCTGGGCACCGAGTTCATGCCGGCCCAAGACATGGACATGCTCATGCTCAAGGTCCGCATGCCCGTCGGCACCTCCCTCGAGGAGACCGACCGGGTCGTCGGCCTGGTCGAGCAGATCATGCTGAAAACCCCCGAGATCACGACCATCTCGGCCCAGGTCGGCTCCCAGGCCGAGCAGGACGCCGGCGACGCCGCCTCGAGCTTCGCCAACGCCGGCACCCACGAGGGGCTCCTTTGGGTCGGCCTGGTCAAGGGCGACCGGCGCAAGGAGTCCAACACCCAGATCCTCGAGCGCATCCGGCGCCAGCTGCCGAACCTCAAGGGGGTCAAGTTCGAGGCCCTCGACATGAGCCAGCAGATGCTGGGCGGGGCCGCGGCCCCGGTCGAGGTCAAGATCTTCGGCACGGACATGGCCGCCCTCAAGGACCGGGCCGACCAGGCCGTCCAGCTCATCTCCGGCGTCGAGGGCATCCGCGACGTCACCCACACCCTGGCCGCCGGCAAGCCCGAGGTCCAGATCAAGATCGACCGCGAGCGGGTCTACCGGCTGGGCTTGTCCGTGTACCAGGTGGCCAACACCGTCCAGACGGCGACCCTCGGCCGTGTGGCCACCCGCTACCGCGAGGGCAACGACGAGATCGACGTCCGGCTGCGCTTCAAGAAGGAATATCGCGACACCCTCGACGAGGTCCGCAGCATCCCGCTCCGCACGGGCGCCGGCCGGACGGTCTACCTCGAGCAGGTGGCCGACGTGGCCTACGCGGAAGGGCCGATCAAGATCTCCCGCGAGAACCAGGCCCGGGTCGTCTCCGTCACGGCCAACATCGCCGACCGCGACCTGGGGAGCGTCGTCCGCGAGATCAAGGGCCGGCTGGCCGGCTTCGAGCGCTCCCTGCCGCCGGGCTATTTCCTCGAGTACGCCGGATCCTACGAGGACATGCAGGAGGCCTTCCTCATCCTGGCCGGCGCTTTCGCCCTGGCCATCCTCCTGGTGTACATGATCATGGCCTCCCAGTTCGAGCACTTCGTCCACCCGTTCATCATCATGTTCACCGTGCCTCTCGGCATCGTCGGCGTCATCATCGGCCTGGCCGTCACCGGGAGGACGGTCAGCATGGCCGCCCTCGTCGGGGTCATCATGCTGGCCGGCATCGCCGTCAACAACGGCATCGTCATGATCGATTACATCAACCAGCTCATCAAGCGGGGCGTGGACAAGCGGGAGGCCATCCTCCAGGGCGCCACGACCCGGCTCCGGGCCGTCCTGCTGACGGCCCTGACGACCATCCTGGGCGCCCTGCCCATGGCCTTCTCCCGGTCGTCGGGCTCCGAGTTCCGGGCCCCGATGGGCGTGGCCATCGCCTTCGGCCTGACCGCGACGACCATCCTGACGCTTTTCGTCGTCCCGGTCATCTACAGTGTGGTCAACAAGATACGCTTCAAGGAACGCAAGCCGGCCGCGGCCTAGGATTTGTACTTGAGGAAGGCGCCGATCGAGCCGTAACGGTCGAGCTTGGACGGCGGCGAGATGTGCCGGACCGTCCCGCCGCGCCTGAGTACCGTCTCGATGGCCTCGTCGACGACGTCCTGGACGATCTCCGTCTTCTTGTCGCAGACGGGACATTTGAGGTCGTCCAGGTAGAAGAAGCGGTGGGTCGGGCAGATCCGGCCCGGCTTGGAGAAGTTATGCGTCACGACGAGGGTCTGGACCTCGTATTGGTTGAGCCGGTGGATCGTGTCTCGCAGGCCCGAGGCGGCCCGGCCGCCCCGCTCGAGCTCGGCCACGAGCTTCTGGACGGTCTCCTCCTCCTCGGCCTTTTTCAGCCGGGCCTCGGCCGCCAGGACCTCTTGGAGGACCTTGACCGGGGCGTCGCCGACGCGGGCCTTGAGGCGGGCCTTGAGCCGGCCGCGGAGATAGGCGTGGAGGTGGGGCTCGAAGTCGGGGCAGTGGTTGTCTTCGCAGCCGACGAAGAGCCAGTCGAAGGGGTGCTTCTTGCTCAGGTCGAAGGTCCGCTGGGCCGTCCGCTTGAAGTGGTCCTGGAGGTGGGCGTCGATGTGGCGCTCGATGCGCTTGGCGGCCGTGCCCTCGAAGCCGCCCTCGCGGACGCGCCCGGGGACGTCGCTCTCGAGCTCGTCGAGCAGGCGGATCTCGTTCATCGTGACGTCGTACCAGCGGGCCTCCCGGCGGCTGATGAGCAGGGCGCAGACGGAGCTGTGCTTGTCCAGGATGGCGGCCAGCGGGCGGATGTAGAAGCTGGTGTCGAAGATGATCCGGTTGCGCGGCCCGTGGGGCAGCTCCAGGACGTGCCAGAATTTCTCCCGGCTGTGGGAGAAGAAGGCCAGGCCGGCCGCGTTCGAGTCGGCCAGGGCCTGGGCCCCGTGGTCGGCGACGAGGTCGAGATCGGCCAGCAGGGAGTCCGTGCGGGCCTTCGACGCCCCGAGCCCGCAGGCCCGGGTCCGGGCCTCGGCCAGCAGGTTCTTCAGGGCCAGCTGGATCTCCTTCTTGTTCAGCCGCCCTTTGTCCGTGTCCAGGTAGACCGACGTGACGAGATCGCCCTGGGCCTTGAGCTTGGCCAGGGCCTCGATCTGGGAACGGCTCTGGAATTTCATTCATCCTCCTTGGGAGATGTTAGGCGGGTCTTGCGGCGAACGGGGTCGAACGGAAAGCGGGGGGCCATCGACATCCCCACAATAGGCCCGGCATCAGGCTTTGTCAAGAATCT
>CAZFZU010000038.1:0-29394 GCA_964523615.1 uncultured Eubacteriales bacterium
GTTCCTCGAGCTCTGGAACGACGCCGACCCGGGGCTGCCCGAGGTCGAGGACGCGAAGAAGAGGTTGGCCTCGCTCAGATAAAGATAAAACCGACCTCTCCCATCGAAAAACGCTTCAGCTCAGCCGCAGTTCCCGTTCGACGACCGCCTCGAGGTCGGGCGGCAGGGGCGAGGCGAAGGTCAGGCGCTCGCCGGTCCCCGGGTGCAGGAACGAGAGCGTGTGGGCGTGGAGGAAGATGCGCGGGAACTCCCGGGGCTCCCGTTTGCGTCCATAGACGGGGTCGCCGACGACGGGGTGGCCGGCCGCGGCCAGGTGGACTCGTATTTGGTGGGTCCGCCCGGTCACCGGCTTGACCTCGAGGAGGGTCGTGTCCTTGAAGGCCCGCTGGACCTGGAAGAAGGTCTCGGCCCGCTTGGGGCTGCGGGTCCGCACGGACATGCGCGCGCCCTCCTTGGGGTGGCGGCCGAGCGGCCAGTTCAGGCGGCCTCCCGTCTCCGACATCCGGCCCCAGGCCAGGGCCAGGTAGGTCTTCCAGACGACGCGGCGCCGGAACTGGTCCTGGAGCGAGGCGAAGGCCCGGGCGCTCCTGGCGACGACCATGACCCCCGAGGTGTCCTGGTCGAGCCGGTGGACGATCCCCGGCCGCTCCTCCGAGCCGATGAGGGCCACTTCCGGGAAATGGTGGATGAGGGCGTTGACCAGGGTCCCCGACGGGTGCCCGGGCCCGGGATGGACGACCAGGTTGGCCTGCTTGTCGATGACGATGATGTCGTCGTCCGCGTAAATGACCTTGAGCGGGATGACCTGGGGCACGAGCCGGCCCTCGGGCTCGGGGAGCTCGTACTCGGCATGGACGCGGTCGCCGGCCTTCAGCTTGTACCCGGCCTTGCGGGCGTAGGATCCGACCCGCACGCCGCCGGCGTCGATGACCCGGCGGACCTGGGCCCGGCTCAGGCCGGGCAGCTTGTCGGCCAGGAAGACGTCGAGACGGGCCCCTCCCCCGTCCTCGGCCGTGACGACGAGATCAGCTGTGGGCACGGGCCCGCCGCTTCAGGACGACGGCCAGGACCGCCCCGGCGACGAGTCCCAGCACGCAGAACAGCTGGGGGTAGGACAGGCTGGTCAGGGCCGAGGCGCCGCGGATGAAGTAGATGGCGTCCTCGTGGTCGCCGCGGAAATATTCGGTGAAGAAGCGGATGACCGAGTAGTTGAGGATGTAGAGGGCGAAAACCTGGCCGTCGAACTTCTTCTTTTTCAGAACGAGGAACAGGACGCCGAAGTTGACGAAGTTCAGGACGGCCTCGTAGAGCTGGACGGGATGCATGTGCTCGTTGAGGTGGACGCCCGTGAGCTGGGCGGCGTATTCGTTCTTGAAGACCACGGCCCAGGGGGCCGCGCATTCGCTGCCGTAGCAGCAGCCGGCGCTGAAGCAGCCGATGCGCCCGAAGCCGTGCCCCAGGGCGAGGGCCGGGCCGATGAGGTCGGCCGTCTTCCAGGTCGGGATCCTCTTGCGGTGGAAGTACCACAGGGCGAAGACCGTGCCGAAGAACAGGCCGCCCTGGAAAACGCCGCCCGACCGGGCCAGCGAGAAGAGCTCCTTGGGATAGCTCGTGTAGTACGAGAAGTTCGTCGCGAACAGCAGCAGCTTGGCCCCGACGAGCGAGACGATGATGGTGTAGAACGCGGCGTCCATGATCCGCGCGGCGTCCAGTCCGGCCCGCTTGGCCTGGGCGTAGATGAACCACAGCCCCAGGGCCACCCCGACGGCCATCAGGAAGCCGTAGGTGTGGATGGTCAGAGGGCCGATCTTCACGAGGATGGGGAACATGCGGGTTTCCTCCTGAACAGGGTCGCGAGCATGAGCACGGCGCCGATCGAGATGCAGGAATCGGCCACGTTGAAGAAGGGCCAATGGGCGCTGCCCACGTAGAGGTCGAGGAAGTCGACGACGTAGCCCCGGACGAGGCGGTCGAACTGGTTGCCCAGGGCCCCGGCCGCGATGAGGGTCAGGGCGACCTTCATCCAGCGGTCCGAGGCCGGGGTCTTGAAGAAATAATAGACGACGAAGGCCAGCGCGGCCAGGGAGGCCGCGGTCAGGAGCGCGAAGACGAGGGCGCTGTCCGTGCGCGAGAAGGTCCCGAAGATGGCCCCCTTGTTGTGGATGCGGGTGATGTTGAAGAAGCCCTTGACGACCGGGACGGACTCGTACAGGGCGACCTTGGCCGCGACGACGTTCTTGCTGACCTGGTCGAGGACGACCAGGACGACGGCGAGGACGAGGTAGGGCAGGTTCCTTTTCACGGCCGGCCCGCCTCGACGGCCTTCTCGCAGCGGGCGCAGAAGGTGGGGTGCGCGGCGCTCCGCCCGACATAGGCCGAGTAGTTCCAGCAGCGCTCGCACTTGGCCCCCTCGGCCTTGGCGATCTCGACGGCCGGCTCGGCGAGGCCGGCGTCGGCGACGACCTCGACCTGGGAGACGATGAACAGGGCCGCCAGGTCGTCGCGCCGGCTCTCGAGGAAAGCGGCCTCGGCGGCCGGCGCCCGCAGAGTGACCTTGGCCTCCAGGGCGTTGCCGATGAGCTTCGACTCGCGGGCCTTCTCGAGCTCCTTGAGGGCTTTCTCGCGGACGGCCAGGAGGCGCTCCGTGTCGGCGACGAAGGAAGCCGGTTTCGAGGCCAGCCAATCCGTCGGCCCGGGGAACTCGCCCAGGTGGACCGAAGGGTCTTTGCCCGGGAAGCCCGGGACGTAGGCCCAGGCCTCCTCGGCCGTGAACGACAGGATCGGAGCCATGAGCAGGAGCGAATCGCGCAGGACCGTGAACATGGCCGTCTGGGCCGAGCGCCGCTCGAGCGAGCCCTTGGCCGAGCAGTAGGCCCGGTCCTTGACGACGTCGAGGTAGAAGGCGCTCAGGTCGACCGTGAAGAAATCGAGGACGTCGTGGAGGATGGGGTGGAACTCGTAGTCGGCGTACGACCGGACGACCCGGGCCCGGACCTCCTCGAAACGGTGGAGGATCCAGCGGTCGAGGTCGAGGAGCTCGGCCTCGGCCACGGCGTCGCGCTCAGGCGCGAAGTCGGAGAGATTGCCGAGCAGGAAGCGCCAGGTGTTGCGGATCTTGCGGTAGGCCTCGACCAGGCGCTGCTCGATCTCGGTCCCGAAGCGGGCGTCCTCCTTGTAGTTGAGCATGGCCGCCCAGAGCCGGACGATCTCGGCCCCGCTGCGCTTGATGACCTCCCCCGGCTCGATGACGTTGCCCAGGGACTTGGACATGGCCCGCCCCTGCTCGTCGAGGATGAAGCCGTGGGTGATGCAGGTCCGGAACGGGCTGCCGCCCTTGGCCCCGACCCCGATGAGGAGCGAGCTGTTGAACCAGCCGCGGTGCTGGTCGTGGCCCTCGATGTAGACGTCGGCCGGCCAGGAGTGGCCGGGCTCGCGCTCGATGACGTTCTGCGAGGCGCCCGACTCGAACCAGACGTCGAGGATGTTGTATTCCTTCTCGAAGTCCGTCCCGCCGCACGAGGGGCAGGCGGCGCCGGGAGGAACGAGCTCGGCGGCCGGGCGCAGGAACCAGGCGTTCGAGCCCTCGGCGGCGAAGACCGAGGCGACGTGGCGGGCCACGGCGGCCGACGCCAGCGGGGCGCCGCAGCCGCGGCACTTGAAGGCCGGGATGGGCACGCCCCAGGATCGCTGGCGGGAAATGCACCAGTCGGGCCGGCCGGCGACCATGCCGTCGATCCGTTCCCGGCCCCACTCGGGGATCCAGTCGACTTTGGCGATGGCCTGGCGCGACCTCTCGCGCAGGCCGCCTTTGTCCATGGAGATGAACCACTGCTCGGTGGCCCGGAAGATGACCGGCTTCTTGCAGCGCCAGCAGTGCGGGTAGGAGTGGGCGATGGCCGTCTCCTTCAGAAGGGAGCCGTCGGCCGCCATGTCGGCGGTGATGCGGGGGTTGGCCTCGAAGACCTGGAGCCCGGCGTAGCGCGGCACGTCGGGCGTGAAGCGCCCGCCGTCGTCGACGGGCGTGTAGATGTCGAGGCCGTAGGCGACCCCGGTCAGGTAGTCGTCGTGGCCGTGGCCGGGGGCCGTGTGGACGGCGCCCGTGCCGTCCTCGAGGGTGACGTAGTCGGCCAGGACGAAAAGCGACTCGCGGCCGGCGAAGGGATGGCGGGCCTTGAGCCCCTCGAGCTCGCGCCCGGCGAAGGTGGCCAGGACCTTCGGCGCGGGCCAGCCGAGCTCCTCGGCGACGACCGGGAGCAGGCGCTTGGCCAGGATGTAGACGTCCGGCCCGACCTCGGCCGCGGCGTACTCGTGCTCGGGGTGGAAGGCGATGGCCAGGTTGGCCGGCAGGGTCCAGGGGGTCGTCGTCCAGATGAGGACGTGGGCCCTGCGGCCGGCCAGGGCCGGGAACTTGGCCCCCAGGTCGGAGACGACCTCGAAGCGGACGTAGATCGAGGGCGAGGTCTTGTCCTTGTACTCGATCTCGGCCTCGGCCAGGGCCGTGCGGCAGCTGACGCACCAGTGGACGGGGCGCTTGCCCTTGTAGACGTCGCCGCGCTCGAAGAAGGCGGCCAGGTATTCGAGGACCTTGGCCTCGTAGGCCGGGTGCAGGGTCAGGTAGGGCGTATCCCAGGCCCCCAGGACGCCCAGGCGTTTGAACTCCTCGCGCTGGATGCCGATGAACTTCTCGGCGTACTTGCGGCACTCCTCGCGGACCGCCGTCACGTCCATGTCCTTCTTCTTGTCGCCGAGCTGCTTGTCGACGTGGATCTCGATGGGCAGGCCGTGGCAGTCCCAGCCCGGGACGTAGGGGGCGTAGTAGCCGAGCATGGACCGGGACTTGACGATGAAGTCCTTGAGGACCTTGTTGAGGGCGGTGCCCATGTGGATGTGGCCGTTGGCGTAGGGCGGCCCGTCGTGGAGGATGAACGGGTGGCGCCGCTCGGCGGCCCGCTTCTCGAGGATGCGCTCGTAGAGCCGGTCGGCCTCCCACTTCTTGATGGCCTCCGGCTCCCTCTGGGCCAGGGAGGCCTTCATGGCGAAGTCGGTGCGGGGCAGGTTGAGCGTGCTCTTGACGTCGGGCTTGTCGGCCATAGGGTTCTCCGATCGGCGATATACAGTCGGTTATTATAGGACAAGTCGGCCCCGCCCGCCACCTGGAGAAATGGGGCCGTTTCTATTTGTTTTTTTCATCTTGGGGCCGAGTGCCTGAGAGAGCGGATCTAAAATGAAAGTAAGATGAATAGAAAAAACAGAAACGGCCCCATTTACTTCTTGATGAAGTGGGCGCCGCGGGAGGCGGGATTGGCCAGGGCGGCCTGGGTGATCATCAGGGCCACCAGGATGCCGTGGCGCAGCCCGACGATGTCGGGCGCCAGGCGGGCCGACTGGTAGAACTGCTCGATGCGGTGGCGGAGGTAGTCGAGATCGGCCTTGGCCCGCTCCAGGCGGCGCCGGGTCCGGATGATGCCGGCGTAGTTCCACATCGTCGAACGGATGGTCAGCCAGTCCTGGTTGACGAGGGCCGGGTCGACCGGCTCCTCCTTCTTCGGATGGTACCAGCGGTGGATGTCCGAGGCCCGGTACGGCCGAGCGCCGTCGAACCTCTCCCCGATGTCGCGGGCCGCCCGGGTCCCCCAGACGAGGCCCTCGAGCAGCGAGGTCGAGGCCAGGCGGTTGGCCCCGTGGACGCCCGTGCAGGCCACTTCGCCGACGGCGTAGAGCCCGGTGAGCGAGGTCCGGCCCCGGCCGTCGGCCAGGACGCCGCCGCAGCAGTAGTGGGCCGCCGGCACGACCGGGATGGGTGCGCGGGTGATGTCGAGACCGTCCTCGAGGCAGGTCCGGAGAATGGTCGGGAAGCGCTCGCGGATCGTCCGGGGCGGGGCGTACGAGGCCAGGTCGAGCAGCACGTGGTCCGTGTTGGTCAGGATCATCTCTTCGTAGATGGCCCGGGAGACTTCGTCGCGCGGGGCCAGCTCTCGCTTGGGCGAGTACTTGCCCATGAAGGTCCGGCCGTCGCGGGTCTTGAGGCGGGCCCCCTCGCCGCGGACGGCCTCGGTGATGAGGAAGCCGTCGCCGTTCTCGCGCATGTAGACGGTCGGATGGAACTGGATGTACTCCATGTTGCCGATGCGGGCGCCGGCCCGCAGGGCCATGGCGTATCCTGAGCCGTCGGCCCCGGCCGGGTTGCAGGTGTGGAGGTAGACCGCGCCGCAGCCGCCGGTGGCCAGGACGGTGAAGGGGGCGAAGACGCGCCCGACTTCGCCGGTGGCGTTGTCGAGGACGTAGGCGCCGATGGCCCGCGGCTCGCGGTAGTAGGCGACGGGGTTCTTAGAGTGGTGGGGCACCGTCAGCAGGTCGACGGCCGTGCGCCCGGCGAGGAGCATGACCCGCGGGTGCCGGCGCAGGGCCCGCAGGAAGCGGTCCTCGATGGTCCGGCCGGTGGCGTCGGCGACGTGGAGGATGCGGCGACGCGAGTGGCCGGCCTCGAGGGCGTAGTCGAGGGCGTCCGGGGAACTGCGGGTGAAGGGGATCCGCAGCCGGTCGATGAGCGTCTCCTGGACCAGGCGCGGCCCGTCGGCGACGAGGATGTCGACGGCGGCGGGATCGCCGGCGTGGTCGCCGGCCTCGAGGACGTCCTCCTTGAGCAGGTCGGGACGGTCGTCCGGGGCGAACGAGACGATGCCGCCCTGGGCGTAATAGGTGTTGGACTCCTCGGCCCGGGCCTCCTTGGTCAGGACGACGACGCGCAGGCCGGCCTCGGCCGCCTCGAGCGCTGCGGTGGCGCCGGCGATGCCGCAGCCGACGACCAGGACGTCGGCCCGGATGTCGCTCGCGCTCATGTGGCCCTCATTGGACGAAATCGAGGCTGATGTCGACGGCCCGGGCCGAATGGGTCAGGGCGCCGACGGAGATGAAGTCGACCCCCGTCTCGGCCACGGACCGGACGCGGTCGAGGGTCATGTTGCCGGAGGCCTCGAGGGGGACGCGGCCGCCGGCCAGGCCGACGGCCTGGCGCATCGTCTCGAGGGGCATGTTGTCGAGCATGATCATGTCGGCCCCGGCGGCCAGGGCCTCGCGGACCTGCAGGAGGTTGGCCGCCTCGACCTCGATGCGGACGCCGGGGCGGACGCGGCCCCGGGCCCGGCGGACGGCCTCGGCGACGCTGCCGACGTGGCGGAGGTGGTTGTCCTTGATGAGGACCATGTCGGACAGGCTGACGCGGTGGTTCGTCCCGCCGCCGGCGCGCACGGCGTACTTGTCGAGCAGGCGCAGGCCGGGGACGGTCTTGCGGGTGTCCAGGATGCGGGTCTTGGTGCCGGCCACGGCCTCGACGAAACGGCGCGTGACCGTGGCCACGCCGCAGAGGTGCTGGAGGAAGTTGAGGGCCGTCCGCTCTCCCTTGAGCAGGGCCGCGGTCGGGCCCTTGACCCGGGCCAGCTTGTCGGACTTGCTGAACGAGGCACCGTCGCGGAAGCGCTCGATGAAGATGACGGCGGGATCGATGCGCTCGAAGACGCGGGCGGCCACGGCCAGGCCGGCCAGGACGCCGTCCTCCTTGGCCAGGAAGTAGGCCTCGGAGCGGGCGCCCGCGGGGATGATGCTGTCGGAGGTGACGTCCCCCTCGGGCATATCCTCGCGGAGGGCCGCGTCGATGGCGGCATCCACGGCGCGGTCGAATTCGGGCGTTCCCATGGGAGAAGGATTATAGGCCTTGGGCGGGGGGGCGTCAAACCGTTCGGGAGAGGGGGGGTTTGCGGAGACCCCGGGAATGTGCCATCATGGCCGGGACATGCCCCTCCCCTACGTCGACCACTTCGGGTTGAGCGCGGCCGAGCTGCGGGCGGTCCTCGAGACGGCCCTGTCGAGCGGCGGCGATTTCGCCGAGGTCTTCCTGGAGCACCGGACCTACGACGGCATCTCCATGGAGGAGGACATCGTCCGGGAAACGGTCGAATCGGTCGGCCTGGGCCTGGGCGTCCGGGTCATCAGGGGCGACCGGACCGGGTACGGCTACACCAACGACCTCGCGCCGGACAAGGTCCGCCGGACGGCCCTGACGGCGGCGGCCATCGCTCGGGGCGCGGCCCCGGCCGGAGCGCGGCCGCCCGTCTTGAGGGACCGGACGAGGCGGGCGGGCCCGGACCTCTATCCGGCCCGGCGGCCGGCGAGCGCGGCCGGGCTGCGGGAGAAGATCCGGCTCGTCCGCGAGGCGTACGAGGCGGCCAAGGCCTACGATCCGCGCATCGCCAAGGTCAAGGCCCACTATTCCGATTCCCTGCGGCACATGTGCGTGGCCAACTCCGAAGGCCTGCTCGCGCGCGACGTCCGGCCGATGGTCAAGCTCGTCTGCGTGGCCATCTCCGAGAAGGACGGCCAGCGCGAGTCGGGCTATTGGGGCGGCGGCGGGCGCGTCGGGCTGGAGTACTTCCGCGAGACGATGAGGCCGCGGCGGATCGGCGAGGCGGCGGCCCGGGAGGCCCTGACGCTTTTAGAGGCGGTCGCGGCGCCGGCCGGCGAGATGCCCATCGTGCTGGCGCCGGGGCACAGCGGGGTGCTCATCCACGAGGCCGTCGGGCATCTCGTCGAGGCCGATTTCAACCGCAAGAGAACATCGGTCTTCTGGAACAAGATGGGCCGGCGCGTCGGCTCGGAACTGGTGACGATCTACGACGACCCGACCATCCCGTCGCTGCGCGGCTCCTACGCCGTCGACGACGAAGGCACGGCGCCGCGGCGGACGCTGCTCATCGAGAAGGGCATGCTCCGCGGGCTGCTGCAGGACCGGCTGTCGGCGAGGCTGATGAAGGGCGCGAGGCCCACCGGGCACGGCCGGCGCCAGGACTACAGCCACTGGCCCCTCCCGAGAATGGCCAACACGTACATCGCCGCCGGAGAGGACGCGCCCGAGGACATCGTCCGGTCGGTGGACAAGGGCTTCTACGTCGCCAGCCTGTCGGGCGGGCAGGTCGAGGACTCCGGCAAGTTCACATTTTCGGTCACCCTGGGCTACCTCATCGAGGGCGGGAAGCTGACGGCGCCGGTCAAGCAGGCGACGCTCATCGGCACGAACATCGACATCCTCAAGAAGATCGACCGGGTCGGCGGCGACCTGGCCTTCGGGCTCCCGACGGGGACGTGCAGCAAGGACGGGCAGGACGTGCCGGTCACGGACGGATGCCCGACGCTGCGCGTCGCCGGGATGACGGTCGGGGGGACGTCTTGAGAGGGGCGCGGGGGGAGGCCGGGGCGGCGGCGAGGACGGCGAGGACGGTGCCGCTGCGCGACCTCGCGGAGTCGCTCGTGGCCTACGCGATGAAATGCGGGGCGGACGAGGCCGAGGTATCCGTCGTCGACGGCTTCGAGTTCAACGTCGACGTCCGCAGGGGCCGGATCGAAACCCTCGTCGAGGCCGGCTCGCGCTCGGCGGGGCTGAAGGTCGTCAAGGACATGAAGACGGCCTACGCCAGCTCGTCGGACCTCGACGGGGGGACGCTGCGGCGGCTGGCCCGCAACGCCGTGCGGCGGGCGGAGCTCGGCAGCCCGGACGCGTGCGCCGGGTTGGCGCCGCGGGCGAGGACGGCGGTGGACGCGGCGGCCCTGCGGCTGTACGATCCGGCCGTCCCGGCCCTCGACTCGCGGCGGATGATCGCGCTGGCGACCGAGACGGAGCGGGCGGCCCTGCGGGACAAGCGCATCACCAATTCCTACGGGGCGACCTTCGCGGCCGAGGAGATCCGCTCGGTCCTGGCCCTGTCGAACGGCTTCGTCGGCGAGTACGAGCAGACCTATTGCGGCCTGGGTGTGGGGCTGCAGGCGGGAGACACGGACGACCGCGTCGAGGACTCGTGGTCGTCGTCGAAGCGCCACTTCAAGGACCTCGAGACGCCCGAGGAGATCGCCCGGAAGGCCGTCGAGCGGACGGTCCGGCAGATCGGGCCGAGAAAGATCAAGACGCAGACCGTGCCGGTCGTCTTCGAGCCGACGCAGACGGCCTGGCTGATGGGCTTCCTGTTCGGGTGCGTGACCGGGACGGCCGTCTACCAGAAGGCGACGTTCTTGGCGGGGCGGCTGGGCGGACGGATCGGCAACGGGCGCATCACCGTCGTCGACGACGCCCTGCTGCCGGGCGAGCTGGGCTCGCATCCGTTCGACTCCGACGGGCAGCCGGGGCGGCGGACCGTGGTCGTCGAGAAAGGCGTTTTGAAGAGCTACCTCTGCAACCACTACGCGGCCAAGAAGCTGGGCTTGACGTCGACGGGGAGCGCGGACGGGGGCGGCGTCGGGCCGGCCAATTTCTATCTCGAACCGGGGGCGGGAAAACGCGGGGCGCTCGCGCCGGCGGACATCGTCGCGGGGACGAAGCGGGGGCTGCTCCTCATCCGGACGCTCGGCCACGGATTGAACTCGGTCACGGGCGACATCTCGCGCGGGGCGTTCGGGCTGTGGATCGAGGACGGCGAGATCGCCTATCCCGTGAGCGAGATCACCATCTCGGGCAACCTGGGACGGATATTGGAGTCCGTCGAGGCCGTCGGCACCGACCTCGAGTTCCACGGCCCGGTCGCCGGCCCGACGATCAAGGTCGCCGAAATGACCGTCGCCGGTTCTTAGTTCGGGGTCAGACCCCAGCTTCTCTCATGTTTGCAGCGATTTACAATTTTCTCATGGAGATTTCAATCTGTAGACCGGGGAAGAATCGCGCTTTTTCGCCCAAAAAAACGCTGATTCATCTAAGGATCTAGCCGCCGGTTCCACCGCCCCATTTTTACCCCAAAAACATCAATATTTACTCGGAGTCTGCCTGATAGCGATAAGCCCACGAGAGCTATCACGTTGATAAACAAGGAGAAGCTGGGGTCTGACCCCAAATCATCCAAATCAAATTGATTACCTGCCCAGGGTCGGCTAGAATGAGCGGACCTAAGAAGCCCGGAGGACCAGATGACGACACTCAAACGGATCGCGACGACGGCCGCGCTCGGAGCCTTCTCCCTCTTATCCCACCCGCTCGGGCTGGCCGCCCAACAGGGCCAAGGCCGCGGCGGCGGACGGGGGGCGAGCATCCTCGCCGTCCTGTCCCGGCCCAAATTCGTCACGATGCTGGTCATCGGCCTGCTCGCCGGAGTCCTGCTCCTGACCCGCAAGATGCGGAATTCCATCAAGGTCCCGATCCTGCTCCTGTCGACCTTCCTCTACGGTATCGCGGCGAACCTCCCGCTCAAGCTCTTCGCCGGTTTCTCGATGCACCCCTCCCCCGTCTGCTCCGCGACCAAGTCCCTTCTCTACGGATTCCGGCCGCCGATGATCGCGTTCCTCGGGGTCATCCTCGTCCTGACGCTCGTCGGGCCGAAGCTCTTCTGCGGATGGGTCTGCCCGGTCGGCGCCGTCCAGGAGCTCATCGCCATGCTGGCCGATAAGCTCCGCATCCGCCGCCGTAAATGGAATTTCCGCTGGACCCAGGGCGTCCGCGTCGCCATCCTCCTCGCGTTCGTCTTCCTCAGCCTGACGGCCGTCCTCCATACGACCGCTCAGAACGGCCAAGTCACGGCCCTTTCGCTTTACGACTACATCAACGCGTTCCACGGTTATGAGATCGGTCTCCAGCCGACCTTGCTCGACAACGTCTTCCACTACCTGCCATTCGTCCTGACCCTCGCCTTCGCCTTCGTCACCTATCGGCCGTTCTGCTACCTCGTGTGCCCGATCGGCCTGTTGACCAATCTCGTCGAGAATTTCGCGCTCTTCCGGGTCGTCCTGAAGAAGCCCGCGTGCAACGACTGCGGCGCCTGCGCCAAGAGGGCCCCTTGCCCGACGGTCCCCGAGATCCTCAAGGACTCGGCTTACCGGCCGGATTGCTTCTCGTGCACCGTCTGCGTCGGCAAATGCTGCCCGTCCGGTTCTCTCGAGTTCGGCACGGGTTTCACAAAAAAAGACTAATGGGGGTCAGACCCCAGCTTCTCTATATTTTGTAACGACTTACGATTCTTTCCTGGAAAATTTAAACTGTAGGCCAGGGAAAAATCGGGCTTTTCCGCCCGATAAAACGACGATTCATCCGACGACCTACTTGCGAGTTCCATAGCCCCTTTTTTACGCTAAAAAGATCGATATTTTCTCGGCCTCTGCCTGATAGCGGTACGCCCGCGAGAGCTATTCCGCTGATAAACAAAGAAAAGCTGGGGTCTGACCCCAGAGGATCCGGAGGATCAGAGGCGGAAAGACCAGCGCGAACGGGTCCCGGCCATGCCGCCCGGATCGGGCGTTCCCCCGCCGCCCTCGGCCTCAACGGCGAAGAAGGCCATGTGGACGACCTTTTCGTTGAAGGCCAGCGCCGACCCGACGATCCCAGCCCCCGCGTAACGGTAGGCCCAGCCCAAGCCGACCGACTCGTACCGCTTCTCGTCGCACGCCGCCGCCGCCTTCAAGAACTCCCGCGCCTCGCTTTCGGCCGGGACGGCCGCGGCCTCGGCGGCGTCGCCCTTTCCCCGGCCCTGCCGCCGTCTCTCGGCGACGAGCATGGCCTCCATGGCGTAGCTCTTGACGAGCTTGGAGAAGAGCGCCGCGAAGGCGGGCCCGCTCGAAACGAAGTCCAGCCCGGCCGGCCGGCCGTCGATGAAGACGAGGACGCCCTTGGCGGCGTCGCTCGCCCGGAGCGCCCGGAGGTAACCGTCGAGGTCCGATCCCTTGGCCTCGTAGACATCGCGCATGGCCCCCGTGCCGGTGACCACCTTCAGGTCGCACGCCATCTCGGCCACCTTGTTCCAGATCTCGCCCTGGTCGGAGCGGAAGGCCCGGTCGCCCCGCTCGAGGCTTTGATTGACCTTGCGGACGTTGGCCATCCGCATCTCCCGGTGCATGACGTTGCCCGATTCCCGGAAATCGCGCGATTCGTAGCGCCACCGGCCGTGCTCGACGCAGCTGACCGGCACCTTGACCGTTGATCCCGGTCCGACCAGGATGGTCGTGTTGAGGATTCGGTTCTGTTTGGCCCCGCGCACCTCCTCGCCGTCGAGGAGCAGCACGGCCACGTCGCCCTTGTTGGCGACCATGAGGTCGGGCACGGAGCCGCCCTCGCTGACCTCGGTCACCGTGAAGACGCCGCGCTCGAAGGCCTCCCTGAGCGTGATGTACTCCGGCCCCCCGTTGCCCGAGCGGCGAAGCTCGAAGAGGGTCATGTTCTCGAAGCTGTGCGCGGCACCCAGCTCCATCTCCAGAAGGCAGGATCCGACAGACTTGTCCATTCGTGTGTCCTTTCGATTGATTTGATCGGTCTCAGAAACCCACCGTCCGCGCGGACGGCCGGCCGACAGTCCTCGACCGGCCGTCCTCGGGCGTCAATACGCTAGGTGGGCCCGGTTTCGAAGCGTCCCATCATCGACCTCCTTTTTCCTTTCCCTTTTTCCCGGCGCGCGGCGCACCGTCCATTATCCCCATGGTCTTCGATCGTCCGTCGCGTCCCTGGTCCGCCCCATCCGATCGGACGCTCGCGCTAGAACACCTCGCCGATCTCCCGCTCGAGCTCGTCCGCCGAGATGCCCGCCAAGCCCGCGGCCACCGCGACATCTATGATGCCCTGGGCCACGGCGAAGTGGAGCAGGCGCCGGAACCTCGCCGCCCGCTCCTTGCCCGTGTAGGCGACGGGTTCCTCGACGGTCCACCCTCTGGCCTTGAGCGTCTCGCGGAAGGCCCTCAGCTGACGGTCCGTGACGAAGCCGAGCCCGTGGGCCCTGTACATGATGGCCTGCAGCGACACGCCGTAGGCCTCCTTGATCTCGCCGAGCTCCGCCAGGGTCACCTTGCGGCGCGAGGACGGCGCGAACGCCCGCTCGAGCGCGGCCCGCGGCAGAAGGAAGGCCGCCCCGAACGCGTGGCAGGCCCCCTCTGGGTTCTCGATGGCCGCGAAGTCGCAAAGGACGTGTCCGAGCTCGTGGGCGGCCGTGAAACGCACGCGGTCGGCCGGGAAGTCGGCGCAGACGGCGACGAAGGGCCGGTCGCCGAACCGCCCGGACAATCCCTCGAATCCCTCGAGGCCGCGCGTCTCATAGACCCGGATCCCCCGGTCCTCGAGAAGGGCGAGCAGGTTGACGACGGGGCCGCCGCCGAGGTCCCAACGCAGGCGCACCTCAGAGGCGGCTTTCTCGACGTCCTCCGCGCCTCCGACGTCGGGCCGGCCGGCGAGCGGATTCTCGAACTCGGCCGAGGCGCCCAGCATCGACTCGAGCTCGGCGTATCTCCGGAGGTGATCGGCGACGCGGTACTTGAGCGCCGCCTCGGTCTTGGCCGGAAGCTTTTCGCCGGCCCGGAACCGGACCTGGTCGACTCCGGCATCGGTCCGCCAACCCTCGCGCAGACGGGCCCGCCGGTCGGCGACGGGCGCGAGCGGGTCCGGCACGGGGCTCTGACGCAGGAAGTCGACCTCGTCGATGACCGGTAAGGGGCGTGGTCCGATGGACGCGTCCTTTGGAAGCTTCGGGGCGGCCAGTGCCTCCTTTCCCTCATGGAGCGGGGGCCCGGGGATGAGCAAGTCTCGGACTTGCCGCGCTTCGCTGGCCAGACGTCTCAGGAGTCCGCGGCGGCGAAAGGCCATCGGGGAGATCGAGGACAGGCGGGCTTCCGCGGGAAACACGCCGGGCAGCTCGGTCTGGCGCTCCGCGAGGCCGTCCTCGAGCCGCAGCGGCGACGCGCCCCAGGTGGCGTCCCTGAGGACCGCTACCAGTCGCTCGAGGACCTCGGGCGACGGCAGCATCCGGCCTTGTTCGTACTTGCTGATCGCCTGTTTCGTGACCAGACCGCCGAGCTTTCCGGCCAGGTCTTCCATGCTCATCCCGGCCATCTTGCGGGCCGCCCGCAGGCGCACACCGAAGGGCGTCTCTGGCGCTTTACGGGCGATATCGGCGACCATCGTTTTCCCCTATAGGTAGACATAATAATAACATAATGGCCATTTGTCAACTTATTTCTTATCATTCGGGGTCAGACCCCAGCTTCTTATTATTAATCAATAAGATATCCCGATAGAGGGCTTATTGTCCACCGGGTTCCCTTAACGAATTTCGGCTTTTAACCCTCAAAAACATCTCGGGAGTCGATAGACGGAAGGGGCTGTTTGTTAACCTTGAAAAGTTCGACGTCCGCTGGATACCCCTCTGTAATGGGGTCGTTCCGGGTGATTATCTTGTTGAATATTTTTGAGGAGATGGGGTCTGACCCCCACGACCCCCAATATCTAGCTTCTTGACCTTCCCGAGCTGGGCTGTGGCGGTTTCGACGGCCTTGCCGATCTCCGCGTTCTCCGGATCGAAGGCCAAGGCGCCCCGCCAGATCCCGATGGCGGTTTCGAGCTCACCTTTTCGATAAGCGGCCAAGCCGCGATCCATGAGCCCCCGGCTGCAGGCCTTGACGGCGACCGCCAGGCGCTCGGCGGTCAGCTCCGCTCTGTGCTTCCCCAATCCTTCCAATCCCGCGAACGTGCCCGCGTGCTTTCGCAGCAAGGCATACGACTTCCCCGCCGCCGTCTGGTCCTGTTCCGCCAAGGCCCTGTCGGCCGCGGTCTTGATCGCGACGACCGCCGCCGCGTACGGCCCCTTTAATCCTTTCTCTCCGGGCTCGGCGGCGATGGCCTTACACCAAACCGCGAGCGCCCCTTCCCGGTCGCCCGAATCCAGCATGCGTTTGGCCTGTTCGTTCGTCACGGCGACGAGACAGGACCGCCTCCCCGCTTCGACGTCCTTCTTGCCGAAGGACAGCGCCGCCGCCAGGGCCGGGTCAGGGTCCCACCCGTCGACGAGCGCGCCGTAGCCCGCTGCCGCTTCCGCGTATCCGGCCCGGCCACGGGCGGCGTCGGCCGCCTTTTTGATCGTTTCCAGGGTCTGGACGTAGCCCGCCAGGATCCGCTTGTTATCGGGATCGGCCCGCCGCAGCGCTTTCTGGGCTTCGATAGCCTTGCCGTATTCGCCAGCGGCCAGATAGCGTGCGGTATCGGCCTTGCTGTCCTTGACGGTCGTCCGGTTCACCGAGGCGCAGGACGCGCCCAGGATGACCGCGGCCGCCGCGATGAGCCCGGCTCCCGCCCTCACCGCGCTCCTCGGACCCACCCGCCGGCCGGCGAGGCGTTTCGCCGATGTCCTCACGCCACCCTCCCTGTTCCCATGGTCTCCGCCGCTCCCCCCGCGGCCCGGTCGCCGCCGCCTGTGGCCGCGACCGGCAGTCTCTTCACGCCCCGTTCCCTGATGGCCACGAAGACCCGCGCGAAGGCCGGGTGGAACTGTGTCCCCGCCGAGGTCCGGACGATCTCCGTGGCTCGCTCCCGGCTCAGCGCGTCGCGGTAGGGCCGGTCCGAGGTCATAGCGTCGTACGCGTCGGCCAGCGAGATGATGGCGGCCTCCTCGGGGATCATGTCCCGGCTGAGGCCGTCCGGATAGCCGCTGCCGTCGTACCATTCGTGGTGGTGGCGCACGGCCGGGATGTATTTGAAGAGCGACCGGGCCTTGCTCAGGATCTCGGCCCCGTACTCCGGGTGCCGCCGCATCTCGCGCAGCTGGGGGGGATCGAGCTTGCCCTTCTTATGCAGGATGGCGTCCGGGATCTTGATCTTGCCGACGTCGTGGAAGAGGCAGGCGATCTCGATATCCTCCAACCGTTCCTCGCTCAGCCCCAGCTCCCGGGCCAGCTCCACGGCCAGCTCCGACACGCGCGTCGAATGGCCCAGGGTATAGCGGTCGCGGGCTTCGATGGCCGCGGCCAGGACCCGGATCGTCGCGACGTAGGCCTCCTCGAGATCGCGGGCGTATTGCCCCAGCTTCTCCCTCTGCCCGGTGATGATCTCGCTCATCTCGTTGAAGCTGGCCGTCAACCGCCCCAGCTCGTCGGCCGAATAGACGCGGAGAGGATGGCCGCGTTTCCCCTTCTTCATCTCTTCGATGCCGTCCGTCAGCTGTTGGACCGGCCGGGTCAGGCTGGATGAGAGCCAGACGCACGTCGCGACGCCGAGCCCGAGGATGATGCCGAAGACGATGGCCAGCTTGCGCTTGGCCTCGGCCCGCGCCGCCGCGAGGACCGACCAGTCGACGTCGAGGACGACGGACCCCAGGTCCTTGCCCATGAAAGCGACGGGGCTCTCGACCGAGAACGACGCGGCCTCGCGCGGCCCCGTCTCCATGATCCAGGTCCCGTCCGGGGCCCGGCGGACGACCCGCCCCGGCGCGGGCGTATGGGCCGAGCCGGCTCTGCCGGGTTCGCTATGGACGACGGCTTTCTTGTCGGGTCCCAGGATGGCGATCGACAGGATGTCCGGATTGCTGCCCTTGATCTTGAAGACCATATTGTCGAGGGCCAGCAGGTCCTCGAGGATGAGGTTGTAACCGGCGGCCGAAGCGATGCTCCGGCTGAGGGACGCGGCCCGTTTGACGATCTCCTCCCGGACGTTCCCGTTCATGACCCTCAGGGTGATGGCATAGGCCGCGGCGACCGTCCCCGCTACGAGCAGCAAGATGGAGAGCGCCACCTTGGCCCTGAGGCTCTTGAATGGCAAGATAGAGAACATCGGGGTCACCTGAACCCCGAGGATACCCCTCCGGACGATTCATGGCATCCCTCCGCCCGATGAATCGAGGGGTGAGTTCTTCCCGCCCCGTCTCATCTCCCGCGAGCATTCTGGGGTCAGACCCCAGCTCCTCTATTCTTTTCATACACATAGCCAATTTACGCGCTTTATTCAATCCATTCAGGACCAGAATTTCATGGTTTTTTACCCCTAAAAGATGATCTATCAGGATCTGGATGTCACGCTCATGATATTGCCACCGAAAACAGGCAAATTGACTAGTTCCCCGCCTGAGGAATGACCGATCGGGTAGGCCATCTTATTGATTTCATGGTATAAGCTGGGGTCTGACCCCGAAGTGTGCTATTATCGGCCCCATGTCCGCCGTCCGAAAGGAGACCCCGATGAGCCGAGTCCGTCCCGCCCTGCTCGCCGCGTTCGCGCTGACCGCCCTTTTCGCCCTGGCCGCGTCCTCCCCGACCGCGGCGCCCTTGGCCGCCCAGTCCGCTCCTCCCGACGCCCCGGTCTGGCTACGCAATCCGGTCATCTCCCCCGACGGACAGACTATCGCCTTCACCTGGAAAGGCGACATCTACCGCGTCCCCGCCGCCGGCGGCGCCGCCGTCCCCCTCACGACGCACGAGGCCCACGACACCAAGCCTGTCTGGAGCCACGACAGCCGGACCATCGCCTTCGCCAGCGAGCGCTACGGCAATTTCGACGTCTTCGTCATGCCCGCCTCCGGCGGCCCGGCCCGGCGCCTGACCTATCACTCGACCGCCGAGGTCCCCTACTCCTTCACGCCCGACGACCGCGCCGTCCTCTTCGGCGCCGCCCGCTACGACACCGCGGCCAACCGCCTCTTCCCGACCGGGTCCCAGTCCGAGCTCTACAGCGTCCCCGTCGCCGGCGGCCGCGTCTCCCAGCTCCTCGTCGTCCCCGCCGAGGACGCCCGCTCGTCGCGCGACGGCCGTTTCCTCATCTACCATGATAAAAAAGGCGGCGAGAACGAGTGGCGCAAGCACCACACCTCGGCCATCGCCCGCGACATCTGGGTCTACGATACCCAGGCCGCCACGCACCACAAGATCACGACCTTCGCCGGAGAGGACCGCACCCCCGTCTACACCCTCGACGAGAAGGCCTTCTACTACCTCTCCGAGGAGAGTGGGACCTTCAACGTCCACCGCATGGCGACCGGCGGCGGGCCCTCGATCCCGATCACCCGCTTCAAGACCCACCCCGTCCGCTTCCTGTCCCTCGCCGACGACGGCACGCTCTGCTTCGGCTACGACGGCGCCATCTACACCCAGCGCGCCGACGCCCCCGCCTCCGAGCCCCGCCTCGTCCCCGTGACCATCCCCGTCGACGCCCGGGCCAACAACGAGGTCGTCGTGCCCGTCAGCGGCGGGGCCCGCGAGTTCGCCGTCTCCCCGAACGGCAAGGAGATCGCCCTCGTCGCCCGCGGCGGCATCTTCGCCGCCAGCGTCGAAGGCGGCGTCACCAAGCGCGTCACTTCGTCCCTCGGCCAGGAGGCGGCCGTGTCCTTCTCGCCCGAAGGCGACGCCCTCCTTTACGCCTCCGAGCGCGACGGCCGCTGGGGCATCTACGAGACGCGCCGCGTCCGCGCCGAAGAGCCCTACTTCTACGCCTCGACCCTCCTCAAAGAGACGCCCCTCGTCGTCAACGACCGCCAGAACGCCGCCCCGGCCTACTCCCCCGACGGCAAGCGGCTGGCCTTCGTCGAGGACCGGGCCACCCTCAAGGTCCTCGACCTGGCCACCAAGAAGGTCCTCACGCTCCTGACCGACCGCGAGCTGGCCCCCTCGGCCGACGGCGGCCAGTACTTCCAGTGGAGCCCCGACGGCCGCTGGATCCTGTTCGACTACGCCGTGCCCGGCTTCGCCCCCGGCGAGGTCGGCCTCGTCCGGGCCGACGGCTCGGCCAAGGCCGTCAACCTGACCGAGAGCGGCTTCGACGACGGCCGGGGCAAGTGGATCCTCGGCGGCCAGGCCATGATCTGGGCCAGCAACCGCGACGGCCTCAAGTCCGCGGCCCAGAGCGGCGGCGCCCAGAACGACGTCTACGCCCTGTTCTTCACCCGCGACGCCTGGGACCGCTTCCGCCTGACCAAGGAGGAGGCCGCTCTGCTCAAGGACATCGAGGACAAGAAGGCCAAACCCGAGGCCGCCAAGGACAAGAAAGACGGCGCCGACAAGGGCAAGAAGGAGGAGATCAAGCCCGTCGAGATCGATTGGAACGGCCTGGCCCTGCGCAAGGCCCGCCTGACCATCCACTCCTCCTCGCTCGGCGACGCCCTGGTCAACAAGGACGGCGACACGCTCTACTACCTGGCCCGCTTCGAGCGCGGCCTGAACCTGTGGACGACCAACCTCAAGACGCGCGAGACCAAGATGCTCGTCCCCCTCAACGCCAACGGCGGCCGCCTGGCCTGGGACAAGGAGCAGAAGTCGATCTTCCTGCTCTCCGACGGCTCCCTCGCCAAGATCGATCCCGGCGCCGGCAAGCGCGAGCCCGTCGCTTTCCGCGGCGAGATGACGATCGACCTGGCGGCCGAGCGGGCCGCCCAGTTCGAGCACGTCTGGCGCCGGACGCTGGAGACCTTCTACCGGGCCGGCTACCACGGCGCCGACTGGAACGCCCTCAAGCCCGTCTACATGCGACAGCTGCCCGGCATCGGCAACAACTACGAGTTCACCGAGCTCCTGTCCGAGCTCCTCGGCGAGCTCAACGTCAGCCACAGCGGGGCCCGCTACGGCCGGTCGATGGACAACGCCGACGAGACCGCCTCGCTCGGCGTCTTCTACGACCCCGCCTACGCCGGCCCCGGCGTCCGCGTCGTCGAGGTCATGGCCGGCGGGCCGCTCGACCGGGCCGGCCTCGACGTCGTCCCCGGCACGGTCATCGAGGCCGTCGACGGCGAGCCCGTCGCCGCCGACCGGGACATCGAACGTTACCTCAACCGCAAGGCCGGACAGAACGTCCTGCTGACGCTGGCGGCCCCGCCCGCGCCGGCCGCCGCCGCGTCCAAGGCCGTCAGGGGCGCCGCGCCGTCGGCCTCCTCCCCCGCCCGGCGCGAGATCACGGTCAAGCCCGTCTCCCCGCGCGAGGAGTCGAACCTCCTTTACCGCCGCTGGGTCCTGCGCAACCAAGCCGAGGTCGACAAGCTCAGCGGCGGCCGGCTCGGCTACATCCACATCCCGGGCATGAGCGACAGCGCCTACCGCTCGGCCTTCGAGGAGGTCCTGGGCAAGTTCGCCAACAAAGAGGCCATCGTCGTCGACACCCGCTTCAATGGCGGCGGCGACCTCGTGGCCGACCTCGACATGTTCCTCAGCGGCAGGAAGTTCTTCGACTACACGACCGACAAGCGCAGCTCCGGCTACGAGCCCAACTTCCGCTGGACCAAGCCCTCGATCGCGGTCGTCGGCGAGGCCCAGTACAGCGACGGCCACTGCTTCGCCTTCGCCTACCAGTTCATGAAGATCGGCAAGCTCGTCGGCATGCCCGTGCCGGGGACGTGCTCGTTCGCCGGCTGGGAGATGCTCGGCGACACCGGCATCGTCTGGGGCGTCGTGCCCATGGGCGTCAAGGCCCCCGGCGTCGGCTACCTCGACAACCACCAGACCGAGCCCGACGTCCGCGTCGCCCTCGGCCGCGAGGCCGTCGTCGCCGGCCGCGACGAGCAGCTCGAGGCCGCCGTCGCCGAGCTTCTCAAGGAATTGAAGTAAGGGGTCAGACCCCAGCTTTTTATTTATAATCTAGGAGATACGACGTTCACAGAAGCCCGCCCCAGGCAAGCGGCCGCACAATTTCGCGATTTTTTACCGTAAAAAATTGAAAAAGACGCTCGAGACATCCCCTCTCCTCGAGGTTTCGACGCGCGCCGCCTGGCGGGCCTGGCTGCGTCGGCACTACAAGACGGACACGGTCGTCTGGCTCATCTTCCACAAAAAGCACACCGGCCGCCCGCGCGTCGCCTACGGGGACGCCGTGGAAGAAGCCCTGGCCTTCGGTTGGATCGACAGCACGGTCCACCGTCTCGACGACGACCGCTACGCTCAACGGTTCACGCCCCGCCGTCCCGGCAGCCCCTATTCCGAGCCCAACCTAGCGCGCCTGCGGGCCATGGCCGCCAAGGGCAAGGTCGCGCCGGACGTCCTGGCCCGGGTCGAGCGGCTCCTGACCGCCAAACCTGTCAAGGTCCCACCCGACATCCTGGCGGCCCTCAAGTCCGATCCGGAGACCTGGCGGAACTTCCGGGCCTTCTCGGACTCCTACAAGCGTATCCGCGTGGCCTATGTCGACCACGCCCGCGTCCGCCCCGAGGAATTCGCCAAGCGGCTTCGTCATCTCCTCAGGATGACCAAGGCGAACCGCCTCATCGGCACGGGCGGCATCCACAAGCACTACTGAACGCGGAAGGGGCGGCGGAGCCGCTTGCACAGGGCCTGGATGGCCCGGCGGCCCGAGAGAACATTGCCGAAGAGCGAGCCCTGCAGGCTGGACCAGACGCCGACGAAATAGAACCCGTCGAGCCCGGGCAGGATCATCTCGCCGCCGGCGCCGCGGACCCCCGTCCAGAACGAGGCCTTCTTGGCCGGCATGTTGGCGAAGCCGCGCGTTCCGCCCATATAACGTTCCCAAGTCAACTGGGTCGGCACGTCGACGGTTTCGACGTCGCCCCGCAGCCCCGGGAACCGGCGCTCGAGAACGTCGATCGTCCGGTCGGCGACCCGGGCCTTCTCGGCCTCGTAGCGGGCCCGGTCCCCGGCCAGGCCCTTCCAGTACGAATAATCGGAGAACAGCTCGGCCTTGATGACCCCCTTGCCCTCGGGGGCCATCGTCCGGTCGAAGCCGAAGATCTGCATCTCCACGCTCTCGCACGAGTGCCCGGCGATCTCGACCGGCTCGTCGAGGAGCATGATCATCGACGACGGCTCGGCGGAGAGGTCGCGCTTCACCCCCAGGAACACGTGGACCGACCAGGCCGTGGTATCGGGCGGATCGCCGCAGGCCTCCCGGACTTTCGCGTCGGCGAACCGGCCCTCGAGGAGGTCCATGATCGTCTTCCGGCCGTCGGCGTCCGAGATGACGACATCGGCCCGATGTTGGCTGCCGTCGGCTAGCCGGACCCCGACCGCTCGTCCGTGATCGGTCAGGATCTTCTCGACCCGGCTGTTATAGGCGACCTCGCCTCCAAGCTCCCGGTAGCGTTTCTCGATCGACAGCGCGAACTTGAACGCGCCGCCGGCCGGCCATTGGATATCGCCGATCTCCCCGTAGGCGTGACGCGCCAGATGGACCATCAAGGGGATCGACGGGGCCGAATAGACGAGGAGCGGGAAGGCCCGACGCAGGAAGGGGTCCTTGAACCGCCTCGCGAACTTCTCCATCGACGGGAAGACCCATTTGAGGCGGGCCGCCATCGCACCGAAGGCCTTGGCCGTCTCCGCGGCCGTCCCGAGCATCAGGTCGCCGAAGAAGTCCTTTCCGGCGAAGGACCGGCAGGCCCGGATGTAGGCGCCGATGGCCGCGCCGTCCCCGGGCGCCAGCTCCTTGAGATGGCCTTCGAGCTTCCCCGGCGCGTAATAGTCCCGGAACAACCGCCCGTCCGGCGAGAGGACGCTGGTGCATTCCTCGATCGGGACGAGCGGGCGCGGCATGGCCCCGACCTCTCGCCAAAGGCCGTTGATCTTCGACCCGGGCGCGCAGCCGAAGAGGTGATGGATGCATCCGTCGAACGTGTAGCCCGCCCGCTTCCAGGAACAGCACTGCCCTCCCGGCACGGCGTTCATCTCGAAGATCTTGGTGTCGAAGCCGTTCATCCGGCCGTAGATGCCCGCGGCCAGCCCGCCCATGCCCGCGCCGATGACGATGATCGATCCGGCCATGTCCGCCTCCGCGAAATGACGCTCTCGCCCGAGTATAGCACAGGGCGGCCGGCTCCGCCCCGGGTCCGTCGGTCGAGACCGGCGGGGGGCCGGTCGACCTGGACCCTTCACGTGCCCTGAGAGGATCCGCGGCGCCCGAGCGTCCCTTCATTTGCATTGACGATGCCGTTCGGAGACAATGCCGCCTTGAGCATGAAGAAGCCCGCCGCCTCCGCCGCCGGTCCGCCCGCCATCGAGATCAACCCGGGCTTCCGCCGCGCCCTCGACCTCATGGAAGGCACGACCCGCCACGTCTTCATCACCGGCAAGGCCGGCACGGGGAAGTCCACCCTCCTCGAGCTCTGGCGCGGTCAGACCCTCAAGCGCGTCGCCGTGCTGGCCCCGACCGGCGTCGCCGCCCTCAACGTCCGCGGCCAGACCGTCCATTCGTTCTTCGGCTTCAAGCCCGACACGACCCCCGAGTCCGTCCGCAAGCTCCCCAAGGGCCGCGGCGCCGCCGCCGACCGCGCCGCCCTCTACCGCAACCTCGACGCCATCGTCATCGACGAGGTGTCCATGGTCCGCGCCGACCTCATGGACTGCGTCGAGAAGTTCCTCCGCCTCAACGGCCCCCGCCCCAAGGAGTGGTTCGGCGGCCTGCAGATGATCCTCATCGGCGACCTCTACCAGCTCCCCCCCGTCGTCACCGCGCAGGAGAGCGGGCTGTTCGCCCCCGACCCAGCCTCGCTGCGCCGCCGCGGTCCCGGCCGTTCCCCCTCCTCCCCGCCCGCGGCCTCCGCCTCCGCCGCTTCCGCCCTCACCTCCGGCCCCGCCGTCCCCCGCTACGAGACGCCCTACTTCTTTTCCGCCCGCATCTTCCAGGAGCCCGGCTTCGACCTGGACTTCGTCGAGCTCGAGAAGGTCTACCGTCAGAACGACTCCGCCTTCATCGCCCTCCTCAACGCCATCCGCAACCGCACCGTCGACGACATCCAGCTCGACCACCTCAACGGCCGCTGCGATCCCGAGTTCGTCCCGCCCGAGGACGAGTTCTACATCACCCTGACCAGCACGAACGACCTGGCCGCCGCCCGCAACCGCGAGAAGCTGGCCGCCCTGCGCGGCCGCTCCCGCCGCTACGAGGGGGCCATCGACGGCGAGTTCGACCGCCGCTCCCTGCCCACCGAGGAGGCCCTCGAGCTCAAGGCCGGGGCCCAGGTCATGCTCCTGACCAACGACCGCCGCGGCCGCTGGGTCAACGGCACGATCGCCCGCGTCACCTCCATCCGCCGCTCCGAGGACGCCGACGGCGACGACATCGTCTCGGTCGAGCTTCCCGACGGCGACGAAGTCGACGTCACGCCGGCCACCTGGGAGCTGTTCCGCTTCCGCTACGACGCCGACGCCGACCGCATCGAGTCGGAGGCCGTCGGCTCCTTCACCCAGTACCCCCTGCGCCTGGCCTGGGCCGTGACCATCCACAAGAGCCAGGGCAAGACCTTCGACAAGGTCGTCATCGACATCGGCCGCGGCGCCTTCGCCCACGGCCAGGTCTACGTCGCCCTCTCGCGCTGCACCGCGTTCGAGGGGCTCGTCCTGCGGACGCCCATCCGCCTCGGCCATATCCTGATGGACTGGCGTATCGTCCGCTTTCTGACCCGCTTCCAGTACCGCAAGGCCGAGGAAGCCCTCCCGGCCGCCGCGAAACGGGCCCTCCTCCAGGAGGCCATCGCCGGCGGGCGCGAGGTCGAGATCGTCTACCTCAAGCCCGACGACACCAAGACCCGCCGGCGCGTCACCCCGGAGTGCGTCGAACAGATGGAATACCGGGGCCGGACGTTCGAGGGCCTGCGGGCCTACTGCCACAAGCGCCGCGAGAGCCGCACCTTCCGCCTCGACCGCATCCTCGAGATCGCCTGATCCCGCCGCTCAGTCACGCCCTTGACGCCGCTGCCCGACCTGTAGTATTCAGGGCCCAGTTCGATCCGACCGCCGGAAAGACCCGGTCGCGCCAAGGAGGATTCGGTGCCTAAGAAAACCCGTATCGCTGTGTCCCTGATCGCCCTTTCCGCCATCGCGGCGACCGCCCTCGCCCTCGCCGCCGCCCCCCAGAAGGATCCTACCGCTGCCGCGAAGGACCGGGCCGCCCAGGCCTCCCACCGCGAGCGCGGACTGGCCAGCTTCGAGCAGGGCTTCTACCAGCTGCTGCCCAAGGGCCTCCGGACGGACGCCGAGGCCGCCTTCGCCGTAGCCGTCCGGGAGCTCACGCAGGCCGTCGCCGACGATCCGGGCGACCGGGACGCCCACCGCGCCCTCGGCCGCGTCTACACTCTCCGCAACGACCACCTCCGGGCGGCCGCCCATTACCGGCGCCTGACGGAGATCGATCCCTACGATGTCGACGCCTATGCCCTGGCCGCCTCGGCTCTGGCCGAGGCCGGGAACTTCGCCGAGGCCCGGACCGAATTGGAGCGGGCCAAGGGCCGGACCTCGGACCCGCGCACGACGGCGCTTCTCGACGGCTACCTGACCAAGCTCGCCGAGGCCGAAAAAACGGCCGGGGCCGGAAGATAAGGAGGGCACCATGAGAAACAGGCTCCTCCCCGCTTTCGCCGCCCTCGCCGCTTTCGGTCTCATCGCGGTCCTCCTGCCCGTCCGCGCCGGCGTCCCGACGGGCGCCGTCTACAGCCCGGACACGAACCGCGTCTTCTGGTTCGTCCACGCCTCCGATCTCCACATCGGCATGCGCGGCACGAACGACACGACCCGCCTGACCTGGCTCGTCACGACCGGCAAGACCCTGATCGATCCCGCGTTCATGGTCGTGACCGGCGACCTGACCGACTCGACCAACGGGAACATCCTGGGACTCCCGAACGGCCCCTACCAAGCCGAATGGGACGCCTACAAGAACATCCTGGCCGGCAAGGTCGACGCCAGCTTCTATTACGACCTCCCGGGCAACCACGACGCCTACAGCGATAAATACTTCGCCTACTACCTGGCCAACTCCGTCCAGGGCCGGGCCGCCCAGTCGACCCAGATCTCCTGGACCAGGACGTTCCCCTTCGGGACCTACCATTTCCTGGGCGTCAACAGCTGCGACAACACCGGGGCGGCCTTCAGCATCGCCTGGCCGTACGGCGACTACGCGGGCCTCGATGCCGGGGAACTCTCATTCATCGATACCCAGTTCACGGCCAACGCCGCGGCCGACCTGACCTTCGTCTTCGGCCACCACCCGGTGACCGACACGGGCGCCTCCGACGATACCTGGCTCTACTACGGCCACCAGGCCTTCGTCGCCGCGCTCGACGGCTCCCGGGCCTCCCTCTACGGCTACGGCCACACCCACGACCAGAGCGACGTCCAGTTCATGGGCAACAGCTATACGGGCGCGATGGCCAACGGCGGCGTCCGCTACGAGAACATCGCCTCGGTCGGCAAGTCGTCGGCCAACAACTACGACGTCATCGCCGTCGACTGCAACGGCGTGTCCTCCGTGCCGGCGACGATCGGGACGTGGCCGGTCGTGCTCGTCACGGCTCCGGTCGCCAAGAAGCTCGGCGCGACGGTCAATCCCTACGCTTACAATGTGCCCGCGGACGGCGCCAATCCGGTCCGGGCCCTCGTCTTCGACGCGGCCGCGGTGACCTCGGTCGCCTTCAAAGTCGACGGCGAGACGACCTGGCACGCCATGACCAGGGTCTCGGACAACCCCAAGCTCTGGCAGGGGGTCTGGAACGCCTCCTCGCTCGCGGCCGGCGACCACACCCTGACGGTCCAGGCCGTGGGCTCATCGACCAGGAGCCACAGCATCACGGTCACGGTGGAGGCCTCGACCGCGAACCGGGCGCCGCTGGCCGCCAGCGACGCCTACAGCGTGAACCAGGGCTCGGTCCTGACGGTCGCCGCCCCCGGCATCCTGGCCAACGACTCCGACCCGGACGGCGCGCCGATCACCGCGGCGGCCCTCTCGTCGCCGGCCCACGGGGCCCTGATCCTCAGCCCCGACGGTTCGTTCACCTACACGCCGACGGGGACCTACTCGGGCACCGACAGCTTCACCTACCAGGCGAGCGACGGCGCCTTGGCCAGCGCCCCGGCCACGGTCACGATCACGGTGAACGCGACCGCGCCCGAGACGGTCGCCATCACGCTGGCCGAGTACAAGACGAAGACCAAACAGCTGACCGTACGGGCCACTTCGTCGCTGCAGCCGAACGTGACCCTGACGGTCGCCGGCTACGGGACCATGACCTACAGCAGTTCCGCGGGATATTACTCGCTGACGAAGAAGGTCTCGGCCAACCCCGGCTCGGTGACCGTCACATCGACGGGCGGCGGATCGGCGACCAGGACGGTCACGGCGAAATAGGCCCGCGGCCCGCTCAGCCGCGCCAGACCGCCAGAACGACCGGAAGGTCCGACTCGCGCAGAATGTCCTCCAGCGCGTACGACCGCTCCCCCGTCCAGTCCCTCTCGAGCAGGTCGAGGATCGGTTCGCCCGGCGCCCCGCCGAGGATCTCCCGCAGCCTCGGGACGTGTTCCGGCGCGACGATCTTGAAGTATTCGTATTCGCCGTCGGCGCTGACCGACCGCGTGACCGGACCGAATTCCTGGCCGTCGATGTGGAGCTGCCCGGCCGTATCGAGAAAAGCCCACAGCCGGAGGCGCGACCCGTCGGCCCGGTCCTCCTCGCGCAGGACGACCGTCGGTTCCAACGCCTCGGCCCGCACGATCCGGACTCGGTCCTCGCCGACGTAGGCCATCAGGGCTTCCCTTCGTTCCCCTCGGACTCCCCGTCCTCCCTCACCGTCAGCGTCCAGCGCTTCTCCCTGCGGACGTAGGGCTCGATGACCGCCGCGGCCGCCGCGCCCCACTTCCCCGCCAGGACGGCCTCCTCGAGCGCGTGCGGATCGAGCGCGGCCACCTCGTCCCAGACCCCGAGCTCCCGCAGCTTTCCTTCGAGCGCGGCCCGCTCCTCCGTCCCCTTCTTGGGCGACGCGACCGCGTCCCGCGACGTCACCCGGAGCTTGGCGTCCGTGCCGGCGATGACCTGGACGCCCTCCTTCTCGGCGTAGCCGATGGCCGCCTGCCGCAGGGCCTCCATCTCGGCTTCGAGCGTCTTCGCTTCGGCTTCGAGGTCCCTCTTCTTCCTCCATCTCTCGGCGTACGAGTCGGCGATGACGACCCCGGGCTCGTTCCGCCACTTCTCCTCCGGCAGCGACCCGACCGTGACCAGGTGCTTCTTGGCCGGGCAGAGGTCCCAGTACGGGCACCAGCCGCACAGGGCGCTCTCCTTGAGCGGGAACTCCGTCTCGGCCTCGATCCGGTCGATGAGAGAGGCCACGCGCGCCTTGAGGTCCCGCAGAGCCTCGACCGACCTCGACGAGCGCATCTCGATGTCGAAGGCCACCTCGTGCCAAACGAGCC
Source organism: uncultured Eubacteriales bacterium (assembly GCA_964523615.1). GTDB lineage: Bacteria > Acidobacteriota > Aminicenantia > Aminicenantales > Saccharicenantaceae > RBG-16-66-30. The sequence goes on from CAZFZU010000038.1 coordinate 28,873, forward strand.
GCACGCCGCGCTCCCTGGCCTCGGGCCAGAGCTCCTCGACCCCGATCTGGTAGAGGGCCAGCTGGCGGTCGGCGTCGATCTCCCGCTGATCCGGGAGCTTCGAGCCGGTCTTGTAGTCGTGGACCTCGAAAGCGCCGTCCGGGGCCTTCATCAGGCGGTCGATGATGCCCTTCATCCGGTACCGGCCCGCGTCGTCGAGCCGGAAGCGGATGTAGCGCTCGAGGCCCAGCACCTGCCCCTCGGCGAACGGGTGGTGCCGCCGGTAATAGGCCTCGATGTAGCGGCGGCCCATGAGCCGGTAGTCGTCGGCCGTCCGGCCGGCCTTGGCGATCTTGATCTCCAGGTGCCACCGGTTCGTCCAATCCTTGTCGTAGTAGGCCAACACGTCCTCGAGCGAGGGGACGCGGCAGGCGATCTCGCCGTAGAGCCACTCCATGGCGTCGTGGAAGCGCTGGCCCAGGTAGGCCTCGATGCCCTCCTCGCGGCGCTTGATGCCGTCGACGTAGCTGAACTTGTACTGCA
>CAZFZU010000038.1:29494-31339 GCA_964523615.1 uncultured Eubacteriales bacterium
ACTTCCTCCAGCCGGGAGGAGATCCGCATGCCCCCCGCTTTCCATCCGAACGTCGTGCCGGCTTCGACGGGGCCGTTCACGCGTATCTCGGTGATCGAACCGTTCCAGGACGGCCACTTCCCGAGGTCGCTCAGCAAGCGCCAGACGGCCTCCACGGGCGCTCCGACGGCGGCTTCCGCCGACCCGACCGCGGGGGCATTACGATCGATCTCGACTTGGGCCATGGTTCACTCTCTCTTCCGCCGGTGAGCTCTTCGGAACGTCCATTTCAGCCAGCCGCTTCAGGACCGGGTCCTTCTCGAGCTCGCCCTTCGAGGCCACGATCCGCAGCGCCCCGAAGGCCCGGCTGACCGCGATATTCATCCGAACGGGATAGCGCGAGGAATCCGGCGACACGTCCCCGACGATGATCATCGGGCGCTCCAGTCCCTTGTACCTCAGGAAGGTATCGCAGACGACCCGTTCCCTGTGCGCCAGGTCCGTGGCCTGGGCCAGCTCGCACCTGCCGAGCGTCGGATTGTGCATGACATTGCCCGGGTGCATCATCCCCCGCAAGGACACGACGGCGATCTCGCGCTCGGCGAAGCCCTGCTTCTTGGCGGCCCGGATCTCGCGTCCGACGGCGGCGTGGGCCTCGGGCTCGCCGTCGCCGCAGACGACGACCTTGATCGTCCCGTCGGCTAATCCCTGGGCGGCGGCTTCGAAGCGACCCGCGCCGTCCCCCCATCCCCCGTCGACATAGGCGTCGGCCAAAGCCTGGACGGCCGGCGGGCACCGGTAGGGACGCCTCAGGGCGAACTTGACCGCCCGGGCCCCGATCTCGGCCGGTATGCGACGGTCGTCCCAGAAGGCCTGGTCCTCGTCGGCGAAGATCCATAACCGGCGCGGCCCGCCGCGGCCCGCGCAGCGCTCGACGATCTTCCATTCCGCCGCGCCGAAGTCCTGGCCCTCGTCGACGATGACCGTGTCGAATCCGCAGGCATCCCAGAGTGCGTCGGACTCGGCGGCGCTTCGCGTCACCTCGTCCCAGAACGCCGGTTCGTACCGCTCAGGCTCGCCGAAGCCGTTCTGGCGCAGCCTGTCCAAGGCGAACCGGCCGATAGGCGAAACGACCGAACCGGGCAGGCCCACCCGTGCGGCCAGCTCGAGTCCCAAGGCGTCGGTGAAGGTCAGGAATAGGAACGAGCGGCCCGCGTGCGCTTCGCGGATGGCCAGCTCCTGCGCCAGGAGCGTCTTGCCCGTCCCCGCGCCGCCCCGGACCAGGACGAGGTCGTTCTCGAGGATGCCCTCGAGCGCCGTGAATTGCTCGGCGTCGAGCCGGGTCCGCTTGGCCTCGAATCCCTTGACGACCTGGGACAGGTTCAGGCTCTTCGGCCAGCTCTCGCACCATAAGCCGTGGACGAAGGCGACCCAATCCGGCGAGGGCTTGCCCCAGGTGATCGGCCGCAGCGCCCTTTCGAGGACGCGCGGCAGGACGTCGCCGAGAAACGGCAGGTCTCGCGCCCCGATGACGATGCCCTCGAGGTCGCCCTGGGACGGCGGGAGCTCGAAGTCCGTGTCCGGGAAGGCCGTGGCGACGCCGATCGGCGGCGAGGTCAGTCCCCGCTCCTTGAACTTCGCCAGGAGCAGCCGGACGAAGCGGTGGGCCTGGTCGAGCGGCGAGGCCTTCATCGGCTGGCCGTTCTGCCGCCAGACGCCCTCGTCCTTGGCGATCAGTCCGCCCTTGACCTCGAGGACCAGGATGCCGCGGGAGGGATCGGCGATGACGAAATCGGCCTCGGCGAACTCCGCGCTCTTCGTCCGGACTTTGAGGGAGTGCCAGGCGGTCCAGCCGGCGGGCAGGGC
>CAZFZU010000039.1:0-3539 GCA_964523615.1 uncultured Eubacteriales bacterium
CCGAGGACGTCGGCCGGGCCGTCGCTTCGCTCGTCCGCGGCGACTTCGCCTACTCGACCGGCGCCGTCATCGAGGTCTCCGGCGGCATGAACATCCGCCGCCTCTGACCCGGCGCCCGCTTTTATGGTATCCTAAGGGCAACGGAGGGAAACATGAGCGCTTCGCGTACCCAAAGCCGGATCTTCTGGGGCCTGCTCCTCGTCGTCCTGGGCGGCCTCTTCCTGTTCGCCCAGATGGACTGGTGGAATTTCGGCCACGTCGTCGGCCGGTTCTGGCCGGTCATCTTCATCCTCCTCGGCATCTCCATGCTGGTCGGCAACAACTTCAAGAACGTCGGCTCGGGCGTGTTCTTCATCCTGTTCGGGACCTTCTTCCTGCTGGTCAAGTGGAACGTCATCCACACCATCGGCAGGTATATCTGGCCCGTGGCCATCATCGGGGCCGGGCTGTGGATCCTGGTCCGGCCGGCCGGCGGCGGCGGCAAAAAAAAAATCCCTGAAGGGGTCGTAGGCGGCGACGATCTGTCCGTCAACCAGGTCCTGTCGGGGACCGTGCGGCGCGTCGAGTCGCAGGCCTTCAGGGGCGGCAAGGTCGAGGTCGTCCTCGGCTCGGCCGAGATCGACCTGCGCGGCGCCAAACCGGCCGGCGGCCAGGCGACGCTGGACGTGTCCGCCGTCCTCGGCGGCGTCGAGATCACGGTGCCCCGCGATTGGGAGGTCGTCCTCGAGGGCTCCCCTGTCCTGGGATCCATCGAGAGCCACAAGTCGCCCGTTCCGGCGACCGGGAAGACGGCGACTCTGACCATCCGGGGCTCGGCCGTCCTGGGCTCCATCGAAGTGAAGGACTAGGAGCCGAGTATGAAGAAAGGCCTGTTCTGGACCCTGGCCGTCGTCATCACTCTGGCCTCGGCCGTCTATCAGAGGATGACCGGGCCGACCTACCCGCTGAAGGGCCAGGCCGCCGTCGGAGGGACGGAGGTGCGCTTCGAGCTGCCGCGGAGCGCCGAGACCACGGCCGACGCCGAGATCGCCGTGCCCGCCGCGGCCGGCCTGGAGGGCGAGCTCGTCTGGCGCCGCTACCCCACCGACGACGCTTGGACGCGGGTCCCCTTGGCGCGCGACGGGGACCGCCTCGTCGGCCGCCTGCCCGCGCAGCCGGCGGCCGGCAAGGTCGCCTACCGGGTCGTCCTGACCGCGGGCGGAGCCGAAGCCTCGCTCACGGGCGAAGAGCCGGTCCTCCTGCGCTACAAGGACCCCGTGCCGGTCTGGATCATCATCCCCCACGTCCTGGTCATCTTCGCGGCCATGCTGTTCTCGACGGCCGCCGGGCTGGCCGCGCTGGACAGGAAGAGAGACCCGCGGCGGTTCGTCCTGTGGACGGTCGGGCTGATGTTCCTGGGCGGCTTCGTCCTCGGCCCGCTCATGCAGAAGTTCGCCTTCGGCGTCGCTTGGGCGGGTTTCCCGCTCGGCACCGACCTGACGGACAACAAGACCCTCATCGCCTTCCTGGCCTGGATCGTGGCCTGGGCCGCGGGACGCAAGGGACGGCCGGCCCGGCCGTTCGTCGTCGCGGCCTCGCTCATCACGCTCGTCGTCTATCTCATCCCGCATAGCCTGCTGGGATCGCAGTACGATTATTCGAAGCTGGGGAACGGAGGAAAGCCTTGACGAAGAACGCCTTCCTCGCTTTGGGGCTTCTGGCTTCGCTGGGGGCCGTCGCGCTGGCGCTCGTCCCTTCCCAGGCGGACCCGGAGATCCCCGCGGACGTCCAGAAGATCTTCAAACAGCACTGCGTCCGCTGCCATACGGGCCCCAAGCCGCCCAAGGGCCTCAGCGTCATACCGGGCAAGATCGCGTCCGCGATCGGCGCCCCGAGCGCGGAGGTCCCGGCGATGAAGCTCATCGAGCCGGGAGCGCCGGACGCGAGCTATCTGTTGAAGAAGGTCCGCCGGGAGGAGGGCATCGCCGGCAAGCCCATGCCGCCCGGCCGGGCCCTGGCCCCCGAGGAGATCCGGGCCCTCGAGGCCTGGATCGCCGGCCTGAAGTAGCCGCCCCGGCTACTGCAGCACGAAGCGGACCGTCTGGGTGAAGACGAGCGGGACGGCCTTGCCGTCCTGGACGAAGGGCTCGAACTCCCACTGACGGATGGCGTCGATGGCCGCCTGGTCGAGCAGGGGCTCCGAGCGCAGGACGACGACGTCGACGACCCGGCCCGTCCCGTCGATCTTGACCCCCAGGATGACCGTGCCTTGGACACCGGCCGACCGGGCCGCTTCGGGATAGACGGGCGCGACCTCTTTGACCGCCTTGGGCGGCTGGATGTCGCCCTCGGCCCGGACGGCCCCTGCGGCGAACTTGGCCAGGGCCGTCTTGGCGCTGCCCTCGTCGAGCGCGAAGCGAATGGTCACGGTGAAGACGACCTTGTGCGGTTTGCCGTCGATGAGCATCGGCTCGTATTTCCACTTCCTGACGGCGGCCAACGCCGCCTGGTCGAGCGCCGGGACGGAGCGCAGGACGCGGGCGTCGACGACGTCCCCCTTCTCGTCGGCCTTGGCCTCGAGGATGACGACCCCCTCGACCCGGGCCTGGCGGGCCGTCTCGGGATAGACAGGCGGGACCTTCGTGATGACCTTGGGCGGTTTGATCTCGCCTGTGGCCCGGACGGCGCCCTTCTCGAACTCCGGGTCGGCCGCCGCGCCCGCCACGCCTCCCTCGACGCCTCCTTGGACTCCGCCCTGGACACCCCGGGCCACGCCTCCGGCGACGCCGCCTTCGACGGCGCCGCTGACCTCGGGCTTCTTCTTGTCGTCCAGCCGGAAGCGCATGGTCACGGTGAAGACGACCGGATGCGGCTTACCGTCGATGACCATGGGCTCGTAGACCCACTGCTTGAGGGCCTCGATGGCCGCCTGATCGAGCGGCGGGACCCCCCGCAGGACCTTGATCGAAGCGACCCGGCCGTAGGTATCCGCCGTCGCTTCGAGGATGACGGTCCCCTCGACGCCGGCTTTCCGGGCCTCTTCCGGATAGACCGGTTCAACCTCCCGGACGAGCTTGGGTTGCTGGACCCTGACGGGCCCTTCGACCGTGCGTTGGACGGCGGGGACGACCGCGGGCCTCAGGATCCCCCCTCCGGCGACCGACGGGTCGTCGCTCCAATGCTCGACCCTCAAGGTGATGAAATAGGGCCGATGCCGGGTGTCCTCGAAACCGAACACGGCCAGGTTCTTGTCGGGGAGCGAGAACTCCGTATCGAGCAGACTGGCCGCCTTCTCGCCGCCCTTCTCGACGACCTCGATCCGGAACCGGTTGCGCTCCGGCAGGCGCCCGGGCGTGACGGCGAGCGTATATTCCCGCCCGTTCAGCCGGAACATGTACACGGCCTTGTCCGAGCCGCCCTTGTCCCAGACGAGCTTGGCCTGGGCCAACAGGCGGACGGCCTCGAGCTTGTAGAGGTCCTGGATCTTTTTCTCGGCCTGGAGGTCGCGCTCGTCGTCGAAATTGTGGAAGACGGTGTGCTTGAGGTACGACGAGGTCACC
>CAZFZU010000039.1:3639-19608 GCA_964523615.1 uncultured Eubacteriales bacterium
GTCCGCAGGGGCAGGGCGTCGTAGAGGAACTCAGCCGTTCTGCAAAAGGCCATGGTCCTTCTCCAGGAGCGATTTGATCTTGCGCCGGGCGTTGAAGAGATAGACCCGGGCCGTCGAGTCGGAACAGGCCAGGACCTCGGCGATGTCCTTGGCCGCGTAGCCCTCGTTGGCCCACAGCGTCAGGGCCGTCCGCTCCTTCGGCGACAGGGTCCCGAGCAGGGCCGAAGGCAGGGGCTCGGGGCCGCCGGGCCCGGGATCGCCGCCGCGCCCGGTGACGGACGGCTCGAACCGGGCTCGGGCCGAAAAGTCCGCGAACCGCCTTTTTTTCCTGAGCATGTCGAGCGATCTCCTGTAGGCGATGGTCAGGAGCCAGGTCTTGAAGCTGCGGGCCCGGTCGTACCGGTCGAGGCGGCGGAAGACCTGGAGGAAGGTCTCCTGACAGATGTCCTCGGCGTCCTGCCGGTTGCCGACGACGTTCAGGGCCACGGACAGGACCAGGGTGCCGTAGGACTCGAGCATCGCCCGGGAAGCGGCGGGGCTCTCCCGCAGGCAGCCGTCGATGATGTCCCGTTCGTCCACGAAAGGCCTCATCCTTCTTCCACGGAGATTACGCCCGCCCCCGGCGGCTCGTTTACCATTCTATAATAATGGGGACGTTTCTATTTTATTTATTCATCTCAAATTCATGAGATGGAGGGGGGATGGACAAAACAAATAGAAACGGCCCCATTTTGACAACACGGGCGGGTGTTTGATATTTTTTGACGGACATGAACCCGCCCGCCAAAGCCAAGCCGCCCGTCGCCCCCCACCCCAGGCCCGGGGCCGGACGAGCGCCCCTCGGCGAGGACCGCTTCGAGGCCCTCGTCGCCCGGCTGCCCGTCGGCGTCTATCGGACCACGCCGGACGGCCGGTTCGTCGAGGCCAACGCCGCCCTGGCCCGCATGCTCGGCTGCCGCAAGCCCCAGGACCTGTTCGTCCGCAACGTCCGGGACTTCTACGTCCGCGGCGAAGACCGGGCCCGGCACCTGGCCAAGCTGACCGCCAAGGCGTCCTATCAGGAATTCGAGCTGTGTCAGGCTGGCGGTCGCCGCTTCTGGGCCCGCGACTACTGCCGGGCCATCAAGGGCCCCGACGGCCGCGTCGCCCACTACGACGGCATCCTCGTCGACATCACCGAGATGAAGACGGCCGAGCGCAAGTACGAGCAGGCCAACCGCAAGCTCCTGCTGACCAACGCCAAGCTGGCCGAGCTGTCGACCCAGGACGAGCTGACCGGGCTCCTCAACCGCCGCGGCTTCTTCCAGTTCGGCCTCCAGCAGATGAAGATCGCGAAGAGGCTCAAGTCGGACAACTACCTCGTCTTCCTGGACATCGACAACCTCAAGGAGGTCAACGACGCCCACGGCCACGCCGCCGGCGACCTCCTCCTCCAGGGCGTGGCCGCCGTCCTCCGCGGCACGCTCCGGGAGTCCGACGTCATCGGCCGCATCGGCGGCGACGAGTTCGCCGTCCTGGCCATGAGGTCCAAGGGCGCGGGCGAGCGCGGCCTCATGGCCCGCATCGAGGAGGGCGTCGGCGCGCAGCGCGTCAAAGGCCTGCCCCGCCTGCGGATCTCGGTCAGCATGGGCGCCGTCCGGGTCGATCCCCAGAAATACCAGCAGCTCGACGATTTCCTGGCCCACGCCGATTTCCTGATGTACCAGGAGAAACGAAAGAAAGAAAGGCAGGAACAGCAGCCATGACCAAGCCGAAAGCCCTCCTCATCGCCCTCGCGATCGTCCTCCTGGCCGGCCCGGCCCTCGCCGCCGTCCAGGACAAGCCCGCCGCCGCGCCGGCCGCCCCGGCCGCGCCCCGCGCCATCGCCCTCCAGGACATCCTGGCCTGGAAGTCCATCGGCGCGGCCGAGCTGTCCCCCGACGGCGCCTGGTTCATGTACCGCCAGAGCCCGCTCGAGGGCGAGAGCGAGATGGTCGTCCGGCAGGTCGCCGGGACCAAGGAATACCGCTTCCCGATCGGCGAGGCGCCGCGCTTCGGCGGCGGGGCCCGGACGGGCTTCTCGGCCGATTCGAAATGGGCCGCCTTCCTCTCTTATCCCGGCGCGAAGGAGGCCAAAGCCCTGCGCAAGGACCGCAAGCGTGTGCAGACGTCGGCCGTCCTGGTCGAGCTGGCCACGGGCGACAAGACCGAGTTCGACAAGGTCCGGGCCCTGGCCTTCTCGGGCGACAACCCCCGCTTCCTGGCCATGCACCGCTACGCCCCCGAGGCCCAGGAGAAGGAAAAGGACAAGTGGACGGGCTCCGACCTCGTCCTGCGCGACCTGGCCGCCAAGACGGCGGTCAACATCGGCAACGTCGCCGAGTTCGCCTTCGACAAGGCCGGGACGCGCCTGGCCTATCTCATCGACGCCCAGGGCCAGGCCGCCAACGGCCTCCAGATGCGCGACCTGGCCGCCGGCACGGTCGCCTCCCTCGACGACGCCAAGGCCTCCTACAAGTCCCTGGCCTGGTCGGAGAAGGGCGAGGCCCTGGCCGTCCTCAAGGGCGAAGAGGACAAGGCCTACGAGGACAAGCTCTGGAGCGTCGTCGGCTACAGCGGCTTCCGCGATCCCAAGGGCCCGCGCAAGGTCGTCTACGACCCGGCCGCCGACAAGGCCTTCCCGTCCGGCATGACCGTCAGCCCCGACCGCGCCCCCGCGTGGACCGAGAACTTCGACGCCCTCCTCTTCGGCATCCGCGAGGCCAAGAAGAAGAAGGACGCCGACAAGAAGGACGCGGACGCAGCCAAGGCGGGCGAAGCCCCGGCCGCCGCCGCGCCCAAGGCCGAGGAGCTCGCCGACGAGGACATCCCCGACCTCGTCCTCTGGCACGGCCGCGACAGCCGTCTCCAGTCGGAACAGCAGGTCCAGGAGCAGCGGGACAAGGCCTTCAGCTACCTGGCCGAGTACCGGGTGGCCGAGAAGGCCTTCATCCGCCTGGCCGACGACGCCGTGCGCGACGTCGAGGTCGCGCCCAAGGGCCGCTTCGCCGTCGGCCAGGACGTCCGGGCCTACGAGCTCGACGGCAATCTCGACGGCCGCAACTATTCCGACATCCACGTCATCGACATGAAGACCGGCAAACGGACGCCGGCCCTGACCAAGGTCCGCTATTTCTTCGGGCCCCTGTTCAACGGGGCCCATCTCCTGTATTACGACGACGGCCATTATCTCACCTACGACATGGCCACGGGCCGGACGGCCGCCATCACCGAGGACGTCCCGGCCTCGTTCGTCAACGAGGACAACGACACCAACGTCGTCAAGCCGCCGGACGCCCCCGTCGGCCCGACCAAGGACGGCCGCGCCGTCCTGCTCTCGGACGGCTGGGACATCTGGAGCGTGCCCGTCGGCGGCGCCGGCAAGGCCGTCAACCTGACCGGGAACGGCTTCAAGGACAAGCTCCGCTACCGCCGCCTCCGGATCGATCCCGAGGAGAAGGCCGTCGACCTGGCCCAGCCGCAGTATTTCAGCGTCTACGGCGAATGGACCAAGAAGGCCGGCCTCGCCCGTCTCGACCCGGGACGCCCGGCCCCGGCCCTCCTCCTCTGGGACGACGCCGGGTTCGGGAACCTGGCCAAGGCCAAGAAGGCCGACGTCTTCGTCTACACCCGCGACACCTACAAGGATTTCCCCGACTACTACGCCGCCGGCGCGACGCTCGAGAACGGCCGGCGCTTGACAGAAGCCAATCCCCAGCAGAAGGACTTCCTGTGGTCGGACGGCTCGGTCCTGCTCGATTATAAAATGGCTACGGCCAGCGGGATGGACAAACCGCTCCAGGCGGCCCTGTTCCTGCCCGCCAACTACGAGAAAGGCAAGCGCTATCCGACGATCGTCTACTACTACGAGAAGATGTCCCAGCAGCTCAACCGCTACGCGCAACCCTCGGCCAACGGCTTCAACAAGTCCGTCTACACCAGCAACGGCTACGCCGTGCTCATGCCCGACATCGCCTACAAGATCAACGACCCCGGCATGTCGGCGGCCTGGTGCGTCCTGCCGGCCGTCGACGCGGCCGTCGCGGCGGGCGTCGTCGACCGGTCCAAGATCGGCCTCCAGGGCCATTCGTGGGGCGGCTACCAGACGGCCTTCCTCGTCACCCAGGCCGACTTCGCCGCGGCCGTGGCCGGGGCCCCGCTGACCAACATGATCAGCATGTACAGCTCCATCTACTTCAACTCCGGCTCGGCCAACCAGCCCATCTTCGAGTCGAGCCAGGGCCGGTTCGAGGGCGGCTATTGGGACAACCTCGAGGCCTACCAGCGCAACTCGCCGGTCTATTACGCCGAGCGGGTCAAGACGCCCCTCATCATCCTCCACAACGACAAGGACGGCGCCGTCGATTGGAACCAGGGCATCGAGTATTACAACACCCTGCGCCGGCTGAAGAAGCCGGTCCTCATGCTCCAGTACGTCGGCGAGAACCACGGGCTGCAGAAGCCGGCCAACCAGAAGGACTACACGGTGCGGATGAAGGAGTTCTTCGACCACCACCTCATGGGCAAGCCGGCCCCGGCCTGGTACACCGACGGGGTCCCCTACCTCGAGCTCAAGGACCATCTCAAGGAGCGGGCCAAGGACCTGAAGCCGGCGGAGCGGACCGACAAGGCCGACAAGAAGAGCCCCGCTTAGTCCCTCTCTCGGTTATAGCTCGGGGATATCCTCTGGCTCCCCGGCCCCCCTGGCAGCGGGGAGCGAATCCCGATGAGCGGACCAGGCAGGACCGGGACGGAGCACCCGGAGTCCCGATCCTGCGGAATATCGGGAGAGAGCGCTTTCTTGCGATATTTCCCAGCACCGCCCCCTCGAGTCGCTCCGGGGCATTGCTGATGGTCGCTTCGCAAGCTCCGCTCCCTGCCGCTCACCCGCCTCGAGAGGGAAGCCCGGAAATGGGGGAAGAATATTATTATGGCGCCAGTTCTAACGCGGAGTTGGCGGGGGCGGGCGGCGCGGCCGATCGCGGATAGGGATCCGTCCGCGGCGTTGGGGGGAAGAACGAAGAAACCAAGGCTGGCTGGTGAGGCGCCAAGGTTTCAAAGGAAAAGGAAGCGGGGCTAAGGAGGATCCCTCTCCAGCCAGCGCACCCATTATAGGGCCGATTTTTGGCGCGTGTCAACGGAAAAGTGTCCAATTTAGGAAATTTCCGGCGCTTCTCCCCCAAGCGGGCTTGCTTTTCGCGGGCCTTAATGTATACTTAATTAGTAGGGATTGAACGAGGAGAGCCCCGATGAGACCAAGCGTCAAGATCGCCGTGCTGGCCCTGGCGACCGTCCTCGGCCTGGCCTGGTGGAAGGGGCTGAACGCGCTTCTCGGCGGCGGGCCGCCCCGCCTGCCGGCCGCCGTCGCGGCGGAGGGAGGTCAGGACATGCCGGCCAAGGTCAAGAAAACGGACAAGGAGTGGAAGGCCGTCCTCACGCCCGAGCAGTACGAGGTCATGAGGAAGTGCGGCACGGAGAGGCCCTTCACCGGCAAGTACAACGATTTCTGGGACAAGGGCGTCTACGCCTGCGCCGCCTGCGGCACGCCGCTCTTCCGTTCGGAGATGAAGTACGAGCACGGCACCGGCTGGCCGAGCTTCACCACCCCGGTCGACGAGAAGAACCTCGAGTACCGGGACGACTATTCCCTGCTGATGAAGCGCGTCGAGGTCCGCTGCGCGGGCTGCGGCGCCCACCTCGGCCACGTCTTCGACGACGGGCCCGAGCCGAGCTATCTCCACTACTGCGTCAACTCGGCCTCGCTGGACTTCAAGCCCGAGGCGACCGCGCCGGCCGGCGACAAGGCCGCGAACGCCGCCGCGGCGCCCACGGCGACGGCCACCTTCGCGGCCGGCTGCTTCTGGGGCGTCGAGCACAAGCTGGGCCGCCTGCCCGGCGTCGTGGCCACCGTCGTCGGCTACACGGGCGGGCGCACGGTCGCCCCGACCTACGAAGAGGTCTGCACGGGCCGGACCGGGCACGCCGAGGCCGTCCAGGTGACCTTCGACCCGGCCAAGCTGAGCTACGCCGAGCTCGTCCGCCAGTTCTTCTCCCTCCACGATCCCACCCAGGTCGACCGCCAGGGCCCCGACCGCGGCACCCAGTACCGTTCGGCCATCTTCTACCACGACGAGAGCCAGCGGGCCGAGGCCCGCGGGGTCATGGACGAGCTGGCCGCCTCCGGCCGCTATAAGAAGAAGCTGGCCACCGAGCTCACGGCCGCTTCGGCCTTCTACAAGGCCGAGGACTACCACCAGAAGTACTTCGAGAAGCACGGCGTCGTCTGCTACTGAGCCCGGCTGTCCCCTGCCGGGGACGCCTCCGGCCCTCGGCGGCCCCCCTCCTCCCCTGGTCCCCCTGGGGGCCTTCCTGGCACGAATCTTGAAGTATTCTTGGTCTGGTCCAGGAGAAAACGATGAAAAACGAGCGGTTCAGGCCGGTCCCCAGGCGGGAAATGGCCCGATCGGCCCGCCTGGGCGAGCGAAATGCCGGAAATGTAAAGTTTTTTCTTGACATCGGGGGCCCGCAGGGGTATCCTCCGCGCTTCGACTCGGAGGAGCTCCCTTATCGGGGGCGCAACGATTCCGCCCCCGGCCCCGTTCATTGAGCAGAGAGCGGAGGCCGGGATCATGAGAGAGAAGCGGCGGGCCGGCAACGAAAAGCCCGCTTTTATAGTATTCCTATCATATATGTAAATTAAGGGAGAACAAGATGGCGTCCCAATACAAGTACAAGAACGACGAGGAGCTCCTTCAGCTCCTGCCCGTCGGGATGGGCGGCAAGGCCTTCGGCGACGAGGAGGAGGCTTTGGCCGCCTCCGGCGCGCCGTCCCTCGACGCCCGGCTGGGGGGCAACGGCCACGGCGCCAAGGGCATCCACTCGCCCGAGGACATCGAGCAGACGGCCGACCTGGTCAAGATCTACCTCCGCGAGATGGGCAGCATCCTGCTCCTGTCGCGCGACCAGGAGATCGCCCTGGCCCGCCGCATGGAGAAGGGCGAGAAGGCCATCCTCAAGGCCCTGGTCCGCACGCCCATCACCCTCGACGAGATCACGGCCCTCGAGGCCATGCTGAAGAAAAGCCCCGAGGCCTTCGTCAAGCTGTTCAACATGTCCGAAGAGGAGTTCTCGGACGACAGCCTCGAGTCCCGCCGGCGCGACGTCCTCGTCCGCATCCAGAAGCTGCGGGCCGTGAGCGGCCGGCTGCTCAAGATCCGGCCCCTGGTCCGCAACCGCTTCGCCCGCGGCCGCCTGGCCGTGCGCGTCATCCGGCTGGCCCGCGAGCTCGAGCTCAAGCCCGAGCAGCAGGACCGCATCGTCCAGGCCGTCCAGCTCCGTCTCAAGGAGGGCCTCAGGAAGGCCGCCAAGCCGGCCCGCGCCGAGGCCCGGGCCATCCTCCAGGGCATCCAGTCCGGCCGCCGGACCCGGGAGCGGGCCAAGAGCGACCTCGTCTCGGCCAACCTCCGGCTGGTCGTGTCCATCGCCAAGAAGTACCAGGGCCGGGGCCTGCAGCTGCTCGACCTCATCCAGGAAGGCAACATCGGCCTGATGCGCGCCGCCGAGAAGTTCGACTACCGGCGCGGCCACAAGTTCTCCACTTACGCGACCTGGTGGATCCGGCAGTCCATCACCCGGGCCATCGCCGACCAGGGCCGGACCATCCGCATCCCCGTCCACCTGACCGAGACCATCCACCGGCTCAAGAAGATCTCCCAGGCCTCCGTCCAGGAGAACGGCAAGACGCCCTCCCCCGAGGACCTGGCCCGCAAGATGAACCTGCCGGTCAACAAGGTCCTGGAGATGCTCTACAGCTCCCAGGACCCCGTCTCCATCGAGACCCCGCTCGGCGAGAACGGCGAGGGCTCCCTCGGCGACCTGCTCGAGGACAAGTCCTTCCCCTCGCCGCCCGACACGGTCATCCACATCAACCTGCGGGAGCAGATCGAGGCCGCCCTGCGGACCCTGCCCGAGCGGGAGACGCTCGTCCTGCGGATGCGCTACGGCCTGGGCGACGGGCGCGAGTACACCCTCGAAGAGGTCGGCCAGCATTTCAAGCTGACCCGCGAGCGGATCCGCCAGATCGAGCTCAAGGCCCTCAAGGCCCTCCAGCTGTCGGCCCCCGGCCAGAAGCTCAAATCCTTCTGACCGGGCGTCCGGTCCGGCCCCGGCCAGTGACCCAGGGGCGTTTGAACCGCCGGGGCCTTTCTGCTAGGCTATCTCATCTTCGGCCCCGGATAGCCCCATGACCTACGAACGGATCGGCTTCATCGCCCCCTCGACCTGTCTGTCCCTCAAGGAGAGGCCCGTCCTCCGCCGGACGGCCCGCCTTCTCCAGGAGGCCCTTGGCCCGCTCGAGGTCTATTACAGCCCCCACCTGTTCTCGAGCGACGCGGATATCGACCACGTCACCGCCCCCCTGGAAGCCCGGGCCGGGGTCTTCAAGGAGGCCGTCCGGGAGCTCGACCTCATCGTCTCGGTCGCCGGCGGCACCGGGGCCGAGGACCTCGTCCGGGCCATCGACGCCAAGGACCTGCGCGTCATCCGCGAGCGCCGGCCCCTGTTCGTCGGCTTCTCGGACTTCACCTTCCTGCTCAACGAGATCTACCACGCCTGCCGCGTCCCGGCCGTGTATTTCCCGTCCCTCAAGGTCGGCAAGGGCGATTTCCGCAACCTCCTGGCCCTCATCGGCGGGGAGGAGATCGTCTATAAGGGCGCGGCCTGGCTGACGCCGCCCCCGCCGCGCCGCCTGACCGGCGTCCCCATCGGGGGGAACCTGTCGACCTTCGTCAACTTCCTCAACCGCGGCGTGCCGCCCCGGTTCAGCTGGAAGCGGCACATCCTGTTCATCGAGGACATCCAGGTCGACGTCGAGGACCTCCACCGCCTGCTGGCCGCCCTCCGGCGCCACGACGTCTTCGCCGGCATCAAGGGCCTGGTCGTCGGCACCCTCAGCCCGCCGGGCAAGGGCCTGTTCCCCAAAAAGCAGCAGCGGGAGGCCGTCCGGTTCGTCCGCTCCTACCTCGCCGACGTCATCCGCGACCGCCGGCGCGAGGGCCGGCCCCTGCCGATCCTGACGGTGTCGAACTTCGGCCACGACATCCGGCGCAACCGCATGGCCGTGCCGGTCGGGGGACGCGTGACCATCTTCCGGTCCCGGCGGATCGTCTTCCGGCTCGACCGCCGGGCGCCCCGGGCCTGAGAAGCGGGCTATTTCCGGAGGTGGATGAGGGCCTGCATGGCCGCGACGCAGCCCTCGCCGGCCGCCGCCACGACCTGGAGACCGCCGCAGGTGATGTCGCCCGCGGCGAAGACGCCGGGCAGATTGGTCCTCTGGAAGCGGTCGACGGCGACGCACTGCTTGTGGTCGAGAGCGATGCCGGCCTTGGCGAACAGCGGCCCGGCCGGGATCTCGCGGAAGATGAACACGGCCGCGACCGGCACGTCCTCTTCGCCCGCCGCGGACGAGACCAGAACGCTCGCGACGCGCTCGTCGCCTCGGATCTCCTTGACCTTGGCCTCCCGGCGGATGACGACCCCCTTCTCCTCGAGGGCCCGGCCCTCCGCCGTATCGGCCGCCCCGCCGGCCTTGCCCGGCACCCAGACGACCCGGCAACCCATGGAGAGCAGGGCGTGGACGTCCTCCAGGGCTTCCTCGCCGTGGCCGACGGCGGCGACCGCGGCGCCCCGGAAGAGCGGCCCGTCGCAGGTCGCGCAGTAGCTGACGCCCTGCCCGACGAGGCGGTCCTCGCCCGGGATCATGCGCTCCTTTGGCACGGGCTTGCCCGTGGCCAGGACGACCGCGCCGGCCTCGATGACGGCCTCCTTGGTCGTGACGTACTTGGGGCTGCCGTCGAGGGCGTAGGCGATGGCGTCGCCCGCGACGACCTCGGCCCCGAACGAGGTCGCCTGGCGCCGGATGATGGCCAGGAGCTCGGCGCTGTCGATGGACGGGAAGCCGGGGTAGTTCTCGAGCGTGTAGGGGATGGCCAGGCGCGACGGGCCGCGGCCCTCGAGGATGAGGGCCTTCTTGCCGGCCCGGGCCACGTACAGCCCGGCCGTCAGCCCGGCCGGGCCGGCGCCGACGATGAGGACGTCGGCCTTGAGGGACCGGATGCCGCCGGCCACGGTCAATCCGCCAGCCGGCCGCTGTCGCCGGCCTTCCAGGCGTTCGCCGTCAGGACGTAGAGGATGGTCCGGCGGATCTCCCGGCCCTCCTCGCCCTTGAACCAGACCTCGACCAGGGCCCAGTCCTCCAGGCCCTTGAAGGTCATCTCCAGGACCGACCGGCCCGCCCCGGCCAGCTTGGCGCCGCGGAACTTCTTGAGGACGGCCGTGTCGCGGCCGAAGTTGCGGACCTGGAGGGGCAGGAGCTCCATCTCCTCGTAGCTCGTCTTGATGAGCTCCTCGAGCTCGGAGGCCGGCTGGTAGTAGGCGTCCATGGTGAACCACTCGTAGCCCTTGGCCGGGTCCCCTCCCCCGCCGGAGCCCAGGGCCTTGATGCCGAAGTAGGCGGCCACGGCCAGGGCGTCGAAGGCCAGGAAGATGACCAGGATGCGAACGGCTTTACTCATCGGTGTCTCCTGTCCCCGGCGCGGCGGGGGGATGCTCGCTCCGGGAGCGGTCCATCGCGGCGGCCTCGGCGGCGATGAGGCGGTAGCGGTCGGACGGGATGGTCCGCGACTTGCGGAACAGCGTCCTCGCCCGCCGTTCCTCGAGGCCGGAGAGGGAGCCGAAGACCTCCTGCTCCCGGTCCTCGGGATTGCGCTTGAAATACTCCTCGAACTTGGCCTCGGGCAGGATGCCCCGGCCCCGCAGGGTCCGCAGCATGGCCCGCGTGCTGACGCCGAAGTAGCGCTTGAAGTAGAGGACGTCGTCGAAGGACAGGCTCCTCGAGCGGGAGTCCTTCTCGACGAGCTCGCGCAGCTTGGCCGGGGGCACCAGGAAGCGCGAGGCGAAGGTCTGGGCGAACTGCTCGCGGGGCGGGTAGAGGGAGACGTATTCGTCGACGACGACGTCGGGATCGTCGACGATGGGGCTGTCGGCCCGGTCCATGAGGTAGTGGCCGTAGAGGTGGGCGGCCACGAGCGTCTGGAGGCCGGGGGCCTCGTTGGCGTTGATCAGGGCGAAGGCGGCCTTGCGCTCCTCGTCGAAAACGAACACGCCGGCGATGCGCGACTCCTCGGGCAGGGTCTGGCGGACGACGCGCAGGCCGTTGGCCTCGCACAGGCCGAGGACGTCGCGGATGGGCTCGTTGCCCAGGCCCAGGCGCCGGCGCTCCTCCTCGGCCAGGCGCTCGGCCGAGACCCGCGGGTAGGTCGGGGCCAGGTCGAGGCGGCGGCCGGTCCGCTCCTCGAGCTCGAGGTAGCGGTCGCAGGCGGCCTTGAACTTGACCAGGTCCTTGCGGACGCGCTCGTCCTCATCGGCCCGGTCGAACAGGCGGTCGAAGGCCGGCCGCTTGTCCTCGAAGAAATAGGAGACGTTGCGGTTGAGGAAGCCGGCCACCTTGAGCAGGGTCTCGAAGCTGGGGGTCCGCTTGCCGGATTCGAGGAGGGAGATGTACTCCGACGACAGGCCGAGGGCCTTGGCGAACGCGCCCTGGCTGAGGTTGACCTCCTCGCGGGCTCTCTTGAGACGTGTCCCGAGAAGCATGTCCATGGCGGCGCACCCCTGGGCGGCGGCGCCAGGATAACACGGGGTTAGAGGCGTGTCAACGGCCGCGGGAGCTAAAATAACGATTGACAAATCCAAGCCCGCCCTTAGAATTGAAGAAAAACGAGGGTGACCCGCAATGGCCGATGACAACCTGCTCGAGATCTTCAAAGGCGCCTCGGCGAGCCTCTGCAACAGCGTCCTCGACCAGGTCCAGGACGCCGTCGTCTGGGTGGACGCCGAGCGCAAGGTCGTCTATTGGAACAAGGCGGCCGAACGCCTGACGGGCCGGGAGGCGGCCTCCGTCGTGGGCCAGGCCTGCACCGAGATGCCGGTCCTGTTCACCGACCAGGCGGGCGTCGACATCTGCCGCGACAAGTGCCCGGTGTCCCTGGCCCTCAAGGACGGCGCGCCCCGGTCCATGGACGTCTATCTCCAGCACAAAGAAGGGTTCCGCGCGCCGGCGTCGCTGCGCATTGTCCCTGTGTTCAAGGACGGCGGCGAGGTCGTCGGGGCGGTCGAGATCTTCGCGGGCACGGCCCCCAAGGTGACCATCCCCCTCAATCTGGCCGAGCTCGATAAGATGGGCCTCGTCGACGCCGAGAGCGGCATTCCCGCCAAGCCGTATCTGGACATGACCCTGGCCACCCGGCTCGAGGAATTCCAGAAGTACGGCCTGTCGTTCGGGCTCATCTACGTCGATATCGACAACTACGGCAAGATCCTCGAGAAGCAGGGCCGCTTCAACGCCAGCAAGATCGTCCGGACCGTGGCCCGGACCCTCCACAAGAACGTCCGCTTCTTCGACATCGTCGGCCGCTGGGGCGCCGAGGAGTTCCTCATCGTCCTGCTCAACATCGACGAGGGACGCCTCGACATCGTGGCCAACAAGCTCCGGCTCCTCGTCGCCGAGTCCTACATCACCACGGAGACCGGCATGCTCAACGCCACGGTCTCCATGGGCGCCAGCCTCGTCCTCCGCTACGACACCGTCGAGTCCCTGGTCAAGCGCGGCGAACAGCTCATGATGCACAGCAAGTGGCTGGGCAAGAACCGGGTCTCGATGAGCTTCGTCCAGAAAGAGATGGCCTGAGGCCCCTCGCCGGGTAAAGGGCCCCCTTCCCCGGGGGGTCGGGAAAGGGGGCGAAGACAGAAAGGAGGGTTAGAAAGAGGCCGGATTCTTGGCCTTCAGATCGTTGATCTCGGCGGCGAAGAGGGCTTCGCTGTTCTCGCCCGACAGGCTCAGTCTCAATCCCGTGCCCTGATAGACCCACTCGGACGACAGGGCCAGGCTGCCCGAAGCGACGGCCGTGCCCAGCTTCTCTCCCCGCTCGGCGTAGGCCCGGTCCTTCCAAACGACGTTGTTGAAGCGGGGCTCGCCGACCCGGGCGTTCATGAACTCCCGGAGGCGGTTGTAATCGGCGACGTAGCGGTCCTTGTCCGCGTAGCGCTCGAGGAGCCGGAGACGCACCGAGGCCAGATGCCGGTCGACCAGGACGTAGGTCACCAGGCAGCGCTTGCCGAGGACCTCCCGGTGGTAGCGCAGGAACTCCATGTCCCCGGACGACTCGCGGCTGAGGGGCCGGCCCTCGGCCTTCATGATGCCGTCCTCGCTTTGGCCCCAGGCGACACGAGGCAGGGTGACCCGGTCCAGATCGAAGTCCCGGGGATTCTCGATCTCGGGCTCGGCCGGGGTCAGGTCGATGATCTTGAGGGTCGTGTTGAGCTTGCGGACGATGGCTTCGGGCACGTAGCCGGTCAGGGTCCGTCCCGAGCGGGTGGACTGGAACGCGACGTATAGCCAGCTCGTGCGGAACTTCATGGCGCTGGCCTGCTTGAGCAGGGCGCCGCGGGCCAGGGTCTCGACGACCGGGCTGCGGTCGTCGGGCTCGAGATGGACGGGCGCCCTCTCGGCGGTGACCTCCAGCCTGACGACGATCTCGGCCCGGGCCGGAGAGGCCGGGACGAGGACGGCGATGACCAGGGCGAGCGCGGCCCCCGCCGCCGCCCGGTGCATTTTCGCGCTGAACATTGTCTTGGTCCTTCCCATCATTGCTAGGGGCCAGTATGGGGCGGCCGGACCGGGCGGGCAATCCTCGCCGGTGATGAATCCGGGGGGGTCTCGGCCTCACCCCGAAAGGGGAACCGGCCGCCTATTTCAGCTGGAACCGGACCGTGACCGTGAACACGACGGGCCGGGGCCGGCCGTTGATGATCATCGGCTCGTAGACCCACTGCCGGACGGCGTCGATGGCCGCCTGGTCGAGCAGGGGGATGGACCGCAGGACCTTGACCCCGGTGACGCGGCCGTAGACGTCGGTCGTGGCCTCGACGATGACGATGCCCTCGACGCGGGCCTGGCGGGCGATCTCGGGATAGACCGGGGCCACCTCGCGGACGAGCTTGGGGGGCTTGACGTCGCCGATGGCCCGGACCGGGGCCTCGACCTCGCCGACGACGCCGCCCAGGACGCCGCCCACGACGCCGCCCAGGACGCCGCCGACCACGCCGCCTTCGACGCCGCCCTCGACCCCGCCCTCGACGCCGATGTCGGAGAGCGTCTCCTCGGCGATCTGCTCGGGGATCTCGACGGGAGCGACGAGCTTGCCCGCTTCCATAGGCGCCGAGGCCTGGACCCGCTTGATGCGGGCGCTCGCCGTCGAGGCCTTCCGCTTGGCCGGCGGCGGCGGGGGCGGAGGGGGCGGCGGCGGCGGCGCCAGGAAGGCGCTGTAGACCTCGACCGTGGGCAAGTCGCCCGTCTGGAGCAGGGGCAGGACGATGAGCAGGACGATGACGGCCGCGTGGCCGAGGAGGGAAACCGGGAAAAGGACGGCCTTGGCCCGGGTCCGGCGCTCCGGCCGGTAGAACGAATCCTGGAACATGGGGACCTCCGCGTCGCGGGATGCGGGGGCTCCGGCGTCGCGACGGGCGATCCCGGCCCGGACGCGTCCGGGGAAGGAATCCCAGTAGTCCGTTTCGCGCGGCCCGTCGGGGGAGGTCCGCGGCAGGGCCTCGAGCCGGCGCAGGAACTCGAGGTCGCGGCGGCACTCGGCGCAGGTCCTGAGATGCTCCTCCACGCGGGCCCGGTCGGCCGGACGGAGCTCGCCGTCGGCGTAGGCCCCGATGAGTTCCTGGAGTTGGCGGTGTCTCATCTCAAGCTCCCCTGCCGTGCGGTCCGTCCAGGAGGTCCTTCAGCTTCTGCCGGGCGCGGTTGAGCCGGGACATGACGGTCCCCAGCGGCAGGTCGAGCGCCCGCGAGATCTCCTCGTAGCTCAGGCTCTCGTGGAACCTCAGGACGAAGACGCTCTTCTGGTCGGGCGGCAGGGTCTCCACCGCCCGGTCCAGCCGGGCCCTGAACTCCGCCTGTTCCAGGCGCTCCTCCGGGTCGTCGGACGGGCCGGCCGCCGGCACGCGCCGCGGTCCGAGGGACTCGTCCTCGATCGACCGCTCCCGGCCCCGGGTCTTGAGGTAGTTGAGGGCCGAGTTGACGGCGATCTTCCGGAGCCACGGGTAGAGGGGCCAGGCGGTGTCGAACCGGGCCAGGGCGTAGTAGGCCTTGATGAAGGTGTCCTGGGCGAGGTCGTCGGCCGACTGGTGCGCGCCGGTCAGGCTCCGGCAGAGGGCGTACACCCTCCGCTGGTACATCCGGACCAGGGTCTCGAAGGCGTCCATGTCTCCCTGTTGGGCCTTCCGGACGAGGACGGCGTCTTCCGGACGCTCGTTCGCTCTCTCCGGAGCTCCCATGGGACATACACCTCGCCGCGGGACTTATTCCCTTCCGATGATACTCTTTTCGGGGCCGGCTGTCCCGTCCGCCGCGGCCCGGCGGTTCTCGACGAGGGCCAGGTATTCCGCCGGATGGTCGCGGCGCATCTCGGCGCCCGTGACGCGGCCGTCGAGCCAGACCCGGCTCATGGGGAAGACGCCGGGCCGCAGGTGGGCGGCGTAGGCGTGCCAGGTCAGGACGACGACGACGGCCAGGACGGCCTCGCCGGCGTGGACGGCGACGAGGGCCCGGAAGACCGCCGGGGAGACGAGCTTCAGGGCCAGCCCGGGTACCGCCATGAGGGTCCCCGTGACGATCATGACGGCCGACCCGGCGAGAAAGCCCCAGTAGTCGAGCTTGTCGACGAGGCGATAGCGGCCGGCCGGGCCGCGGAGCTCGCGCAGGCGCGGGACACGCTCGCGGAGGTTCGTCCGGCCCCGGACCGTCAGGAGGGCCCCGAGGACGTGCCACGCCAACGCGAAAACGAAAAGCGCCGCGGAGGCGTGATGGACGGCGACGAGGCGGGCGGCCGTCGC
>CAZFZU010000039.1:19708-23974 GCA_964523615.1 uncultured Eubacteriales bacterium
AAACGAAAAGCGCCGCGGAGGCGTGATGGACGGCGACGAGGCGGGCGGCCGTCGCGGCGCCCGGGTGGGCCAGAAGCGGCAGACCGGAGGCGGCCAAAGCGGTGAAGGACAGGATGACGAGGATATGCTGCAAGCGCTCGGCCCGGTCCATCCTCTCGAAGACCTCGCCGTCGGGGACGAGCGGGTGCGGGGACGCCTGCGGCCGGCTCACCGCCGCCTCCGCTTCGCCCGGGCGAGGTCCGCGAAGACGTAGGCCAGAAAGAGCCCGGCCGCGAGAGCGGTCAGGACCCTGTAAACGATCTCGACGATCCCGGCGGGCGAGCGCGGGCCGGGCGGCCGGAGCCCATGGACGAAGCCCCGGGCGTAGTCCTTCCAGCGGTCGGGATGGCAGGCCCGGCACGAGACCGGCGCGAGCTCGGCGGCGTGCGGGAAGTCGTCGAACCCGGCCAGGTCGGCGTGGCACGCGACGCAGCCGCGTCCCGCCCGGGCGTGGACCGAGTCCGCGAAGGCCTCGGGATCGACGTAGACGGAGCGCCCGTCCGCGGCCTCGAGCGAATCGTCGGAGTGGCAGACGAAACAGGTCCCGGCGGGATCCTGGGAAGGCGCGGGGGCGCCGGCGATAAGCGGGGCCAGGGCCAACGCGGCGACCGCGACCGCGAGTCCGGCGACGCGCCGCTTCCGTCCCCTGCCGCCCATGGCCTCCCCTACTTGCCCGGCACGGGATGCTTGACGATGTCCCAGCCCTTGGCGAAGTCGAAGGCCACGCCGTGGGCGTTCTGATGGCACTTGGCACAGTGGGCCTCGATGGCCCCCGGGCCCGGGTAGAGGCTCAGGCCGTTGGCGACCGCCTTGTCACGGTCCTGCATGATACTGAGCTTCTTATAGGCGCTGCCCGGGCCGTGGCAGACCTCGCAGGTGACGCCCTCCTCCTTGAGCTCGGGGGCCTTGGCCGCGAGCGGGGCGTGGCAGCCGAGGCACGCGGCGTTCGTCTTCGGGTCGGCAACGCCGAGCTCCTTGCCGATCTCCGCGGCCCGGGGCGTCGAGAGGCTCTCGAACGACTTGGCGTGGAGGCTCTTCTCCCAGATGACGAACTGGCGGCCCTGGAGTTCGGCCTTGTGGCAGAGCTTGCAGGCCGAGGCCCCGACGTAGGTCCGCTCTTTAGGCGCGGCGAGAAGCGTCAGGGCGACGGCGACGAGCGTCACGATGACGACGACGAGGAGCGCGGCTTTCTTCATCGGGGAAGCCTCCGTCAGGCGTAGCTGTGGAGCCCGGACAGGATGTAATTGACGCCGAAGTAGGTGAAGAGCGCGGCCAGGAAGCCGATGATGGCGATCCAGGCCGAGCGCTTGCCCTTCCAGCCCATGACGATGCGGGTGTGGAGGTAGAGGGCGAAGACGAACCAGGTGATGAGGCTCCAGACCTCCTTGGGGTCCCAGCCCCAGTAGCGCCCCCAGGCCCGGTAGGCCCAGACCATGCCGAAGACGAGCCCGCCGAGCGTGAACAGCGGGAAGCCGACGGCGACGGCCCGGTAGGCCAGGGCGTCGAGGCGGTCGCGTTTCTCGCCCTCGCCGGCGAAGAGGTAGAGGAGCCCGGCGACGAAGGCCACGGCGAAGAAGGCCTCGCCGAGCAGGGTCACGGAGACGTGGAGCCAGAGCCAATAGCTCTGGAGCGCCGGGACGAGCGGCGTCGCGTCCTTGGGCATGAGCGGCGACGAGGCCAGGGCGACCAGGGCCACGGTGATGAGCATGAGGTAGGGCGCCAGGCGCGGAGCGAGCGCGGACCGGCTGAAGACGATGAGGGCCAGGACCATGGCCCAGGACAGGAACGACAGCGACTCGTACATGTTCGTGAACGGGGCGTGGCCGCTGGCGATCGTCCTCAAGACGAGGGCCGCCGTGTGCCCGGCAAAGCCGGCCACGGCCAGGACGAAGCCGGCCTTGGCCCCCTTGTCGCGGCGGGCGAACCGGGAGGCGGAATAGACGACGAGAGCCGCGACGTAGAGGACGAAGGCGGCGGTGAACAGGGTCGATTCGGTCATGTCGGCCTCCGGAAGCGCTCGATGAGCGCGTCGAACTCGGCGGCGAAGGCGTCCTTGGCCTTGGCCGCGTGGCCGGCCGCGACGACCTCGACCTTGCCCTGGGACTCCTCGAGGACGGCGGTGATGTCGCGCGGCGGCCAATAGAAGGCCAGGAACAGCCCGGCCACGACGAGGAGACAGCCCGCCCAGATGAGACCGACGCCGGGGTCCTTGGCGGCCTCGAGGACCGAGTAGGGCGCGGCGCGGTAGCTCTTGAGGATGAAGGCGAACGGCGACTCCCCGCCCGGATGCCCCTGGCCGAAGTCGGGGAACTTGGCGAAGACCCAGCCGCCGAAGACCCGCTCCTCCCCTTTCCAGGCCTCGACGTAGGCGGCGGGATTGCGGGGCTCCTGCGAGCGGCTGACGACCCGGCCGCCATCGCCGATGACGAAGTCGGGCACGAACTGGCGGACCGAAACGGCCGTTAGGCCGGGGGCGTCGACGGCGGCGCGCTGGCCCAGGCGGGCGGTCAGGGCCCGGGAGAAGGACGCGTCATCCTTTCTGCGGACCTCGAGGTCGAAGGTCGAGCGCTGCCAGTCCCAACCGTAGCTCATCTGGTAGAAAGAGACGCCGCGGTGCGCGAGCGGATGGTTGACCTCGACGACGCGGGTCAGGACGTCGGCGCCGTTCTCGACGACGGTGACCGTGCTCTTCCAGTCCTTGACGCCGCCCTTCGGATAGTACTCGGTCTCGAACTTGTCGAGGCGGACCCGGAAGGAGGCGCCCGGGACGTCGGCCGTCTCGCCCTCGAGAAGCCCGATCTCGGCCCGGCGGCCGCCGAGCCCGCTGGCGAAGCCGCCGGCCAGGATGACCAGCAATCCGAGATGGACGACGTCCGAGCCGAAGTGGCCGAGGCGCCTCTTGCGGGCCCGCAGGACCGTCCGTCCGCCGTCCGCGGCGGCCGTGACGCGGTAGCGGGCCGACCGGAGGGCGGCGGCGGTCGCGTCGGCCGCGGCGGCGAGTGGCGGAGCGAGGCGGAAGCGGCCCTTGACCTCGGCCGCTTCCAGGGCCTTAGCGTCGACGGCCGCCGCGGGCCCGAAGGCCCGGCGCCACTTGGGGCCGAAGCGGACGACCGTGCAGACGGACAGGTTCAGTGCGAAGAGGAGGAGGAGAGCCAGGTACCAGACGGAGCTGTAGAGGCGCGTCAGCTGGAGGGTCGTCAGAAGCCCGGCCAGGCCGCCGTAGCGGGCGGCGTAGTCGGCCGCCGGCCGTCCCTGGGGAATGAGCGTGCCCAGGACGGAGGCCAGGGTGATGAGGATGATGAGGACGATGGCCAGCTTGACCGAGGAGAAGAATTTCCAGACGGAGCGCATGTTCGGGTCCTTCCCCGGCCGGGCCGGCCCGCCGGAAGCGCACCCATGTTATAGGATAGGGGGCGGTTTGGCAACCGGGGCGCGGGGGCGCGAACGGGCTTGAACCCGGCGGCCTGTAATCCGTACAATGGACCAAGGGAATGACCGAACTTCAGCCCGTCCGACCGGAGGAAAAAATGAACGTTCAGTTCCTTGAGCCCATCAACCGAGCCTGGAAACGGATGACCTTCGCCCTGTTCAAGCCGTTCGACCTCCACAAGTGGTTCGTCATCGGCTTCAACGCCTTCCTGGCCGGCCTGATGAGCGGGACCGGCGGCTCGGGCGGCTCGAAGATCCATAAGGACGCCGACTTCGGGGAGTTCCTGCGCTTCCCGGCCACCGCCTGGGCCTGGCTCCACGGCCACCCGGGCTGGGCCTTCGCCATCCTGTTCGCCGTCCTCGTCGGCATCGCCGTCATCCTGACCTTGACCTGGCTCAGCTCGCGGGGCATCTTCATGTTCATGTCGAGCGTCGTCCACGACAGGGTCGAGATCGCCAAGCCCTGGCGGGAATATCAGGCCGAGGGCAACTCCCTGTTCGTCTGGAGGGCCCTGTTCGGCGTCTTCTCGTTCGTCCTGTTCGGCGGACTGCTGGCCTTCTTCTTCATCCAGGGCGGCGCCCTCTATGAAACCGGGCTGACGCGTTACCTGCCGTGGAGCTTCCTGCTCGGGTTCGGCCTCGTGGCGCTGGGCCTCGCGCTCGTCTGGGGCTATATCGCCCTGTTCCTCAAGGAGTTCGTGGCCGCGCTGATGTTCAAGCACCGCCTCTCGGCGGGCGAGGCCTGGCGGCGCTTCCTGGCCCTCTTCAAGGCCAACGCCCTGCCGTTCATCGGCTTCG
>CAZFZU010000039.1:24074-29596 GCA_964523615.1 uncultured Eubacteriales bacterium
TGGCGGCGCTTCCTGGCCCTCTTCAAGGCCAACGCCCTGCCGTTCATCGGCTTCGGCCTCATCACCTTCCTGCTCGTCCTCGTGCTCGTCGCGGCCGTCATCTTCTTCGTCCTGGGGACCTGCTGCATCGGCGGCCTCCTGCTGGCCATCCCCTACATCTCGTCGGTCGTGCTCCTGCCGGCGCTCTACGCTTACCGGGCCTTCAGCCTGGAGTTCCTGGCCCAGTTCGGGCCGGACTACGACGTCTTCCCGAAACCGGTGGCCGTGGAGCCGGCCCCGGTCGCGACGGTGCCGCCCGCGGTCTGACGGGCCCCGATCTCGCCGGCGCCGTCCGCCGCTTATAAGGAATGTGAGGAGGCGCCGGCGCGAAAACCCGGACGGGCGAGCGGCCGACGCGCTTTCCCGCCTCCGAAGGCGTTCTTCGGCCCGCCGCCGTGTCCGTGCCCGTCATTCTTCTTGGTGACGGATTTCGTGGACGGGTGTCCAAACGGCTTAGCGATCTTCCGCTTTCCGAGCGGCTGAGGCTGGCGCGGGAGGCGGGCGAATTCGGTATCCCGGCCCGGCATGGGCTTTTGATAATCGAAACCCGCCAGCGTGCGGCGCTCCACGCGACGGCCGAGGACGCGTTCGATGCTGCGGACCATCTCCCCGTCCTCCCGGGTCGTGAAGGTGAAGGCGTCGCCGGTCTTGGCGGCGCGCCCCGTGCGGCCGATGCGGTGCGTGTACGCGTCGACGGTGTCGGGCATGTCGTAGTTGATGACGTGGGAGATGCTCGAGACATCGATGCCGCGGGCCGCGATGTCCGTAGCCACGAGTACCCGGTACGAGCCGGCCCGGAACCCGTCCAGCGCCGCTTGCCGCCTGTTCTGCGACAGGTTGCCCTGCAGGGATGCGGCCCGGTAGCCGGCGTTCTCCAGTTGTTGCCCCAGGCGCTTGGCCCGGTGTTTCGTGCGCGTGAAGATCAGGACCGATCCCGTATCGGCCTGTCGCAGCAGCTCGAGGAGGAGCGCGGTCTTCAGGTGCGGCTCGACGGGGTAGAGCGCGTGCGCGACGGTGCCGACGGGCGCGGCGTAATCGACCTGCACCGTCACCGGGGCGCGCAGGATCTCGTGCGCCAGCTTGCGGACGTCGTCGGGCATGGTCGCCGCGAACAGGAGCGTCTGCCGTCGCGCGGGCAGATGCTTGACGATCTTCCGGATATCGGGCAGGAAGCCCATGTCGAACATCCGGTCGGCTTCGTCGAGGACAAGGACTTCCACGCGCGACAGATCGATCGTGCCCTGGCCGATATGGTCGAGCAAGCGCCCCGGGCAGGCGACCACGATCTCGACGCCGCCGCGGAGGCGCCGGACCTGCGGGCTTTGGCCCACGCCGCCGTAGATGGTCAGGCTCCGAAGGCGCGTCGGCCGGCCCAGTCCGACGATGACCTCATGGATCTGTTCCGCCAATTCCCGCGTCGGCGCGACGATGAGGGCGCGGACATGGCCGCGAGGTCCCTGGATCAGGCGGTCGAGGATGGGCAGGACGAAGGCCGCCGTCTTGCCTGTGCCGGTCTGCGCCAATCCGAGGAGGTCGTGTCCCTCGAGGGCCGGCGGGATGGCTCGTTCTTGGATGGTCGTCGGCCTGAGGTAGCCGACGGCCTTGACCCCGGCCGAGACCTGGGGGTGAAGATCGAGATCGCTGAATTCCATAAAAGACTCCTAAATTCTCTATTTCTGCGTTCGGGGGGAAGAAGCCAGGTGAGATCGGGGGGTGCGACGACGAGGTTCTTATCCGCGCAAGGCAGTTATTTATTAGATATTATACCAGTTATGGGGCCGCGCGGTCAAATCGATGACGGTTTCCGGACGCTTCCTTGACCTCGTCCTCGGCCGGGCCGCTAGATCCAGTTCCTGGTCTTGGCGATGGCCCACAGCAGGCCCGTCAGGACGAAGAAGACGGCGATCCCGTTGAGGGGATTGGTCGAAATGGCCATCCAGACCGATATCGCCACGATCGCCACGATGCCGATGCCTATTACGGCTTTCGCTTTGCGCATTGGTCCTCGATAAGACGCTGACCCGGGACTTGAAGCCGGCCCACACCGTAGTCCGGCCGCCCGGGTGTGTCAAGCGCTGGGTTCGGCCGGGCCCTCAGACGTCGCGCCGGCTTTCGGCTCCCGGGATGACCTCCGTGACGGCGTCCGTGCGGCTGAACATCGTCCTGCGGTTGAGCCAAACGATCAAGAGCGCGATGGGAACCAGCAGATACGTGTCGTAGGGCTGCGCGTCGGGCCAGATGGGATTGATGAACTGGAAATGGAACAGGGCCGGGAGCAGGATGCTGCCCCGCGACGAGTTGAACAGCGGGGTCAGGATCACGCTGATGGCGACCGAGCCGACGAAGAACGGCGTGAACGACCAGGCGCTTTGCTGAGTCCCGCTGAGGAGGAAGGCCGGGACGTGCCACACGCCCCAGATGAGGCCGAGGATCGTTCCCGCCCAGACGGGCGCGAGTTTCCGCTGCAGCAGCGGCAGGGCCAGGCCTCTCCAGCCGATCTCCTCGACGGGACCTTTGATCAAGGCCAGGAACAGCGCGGCCAGGAGAGCCGGCGCCGAGGAGAAGGGGAAGGGCTCGGTGAAGAGGTTCCCTTTGAGAAAGGACCCGCCGTAGAAGACGAGGGGGATGCCGAGGATCAGAATAAAATACCAGGCGCGGGGGCAGCGCCAGAGCCGGAGCCGGGACAGGAAGCGCCGCAAGCCCGTGGGCCCGCCTTTGGCCAGGACGACGGCGAACGCGGCGATCGCGGGAGCGTAGACGGCCAGATAGAACAGCGGATGCCGCCCGGTCAAGGCGCCGAACACTCGGCTCATGGTGTCCGTGAGAAAGATATAGAGAGCGAGGACTCCCCAAGCCAAGCCAAAAGCGATCAGGAGGAACGGGGCCAAGGAACCGAAGGGGATGTCTCCCCTCTTTCGGATCGCCGGATCAGATGTCATTTAGATCTCTCCCGGATACGTGGGCGGTCAGGGCTTCCGACCGGTAACTGTAGCACCGGCTGGCGGCGCGTTTCAAATCTCTTTGGCGGGAAGATAGCCCCGCTCTCTCAGAAATCGCTCGAATCGCGCGAAGCCGTCCGCCTGATGCTCGGGATCGGGATCGAAGTCGCTCAACTGGTTCGCCACATTGCGGGTGAGAAGGTGCCCCACGCCCGGATAGACGTGCAGCTCGCAAACGCCTCCCGCCCGGACCACCCGATCGCGGAATTCCCCGGCGTCCTGAGGCGGCGTGACGGTGTCCTTGTCGCCGTTGACGATGCAGGCCGGGGGCGTCGCGGCGCCGGCGTGCCGCATCGGCGATTGGTCCGGGGCGCCCTCCCGGCCTTCGAGGAGGTGCGTGGGCGCGTGAACCGCCGGGGACCATAACAGGAGCAGGTCCGGCTTGGGGCTGGCGGCGTCGATCCCGTCGCCGGGGACATCGACCTGGGCGGCCACGGTGACCAATTGGCCGCCGGCCGAAACGCCGTAGCCGGCCACCCGGCGCGGATCGATCCGGAATTCCGCCGCATGACGGCGCGCCCACCGGAACGCGGCCCGCACATCGTCCACGGCTTCGATCGGAGTGACGCCGCCTTGCGAGAGGCGGTAGTCGACCGAGATGGCCACCAGGCCCATCACGGCGAAGCGGCGGGCGGCTTCGAAAGTCCAGCTGGCGCTGCCCATGGTCCAGGCGCCTCCGTGGATCAACAGAACGGCCGATGTCCGTCCACCGGGGATCCCCGCGGGCGGAACGAACACGAAGGCCTTGAGCTTCTGCCCGTCGATCTCGCGATAGACATATGCCCGGGGCTGTTGGACGGCGCCGGCCGGAGACGGGGCCGAGTGGGCGGCCGGCGCTCCGGCCAGGACCAAGGACATGAACAGGGCCGATGTCGTTCGCATGCGCGTTCCCTCTCTGCTTGTGACGTCCGGAAGCGCCGCAAGGTTGGCGGAGCCGGCGGGAAGATCCGAACCTCCGACCCAGTATAGCCTGATCAGGAACTTGACAAACGAACTTTTTTAGTTCTATATAGTACTTTCCGACATAGAACGGTTAGGGAGAAGAACATGTCATACGCCCTGTTCGCGCTGTCGATGATGATGGCGATCCCGGCGCTGGCCGCGGCCCCGGCCCCCAAGCCGGCCGACGATCCGACGGCCGAGATCATCGCCATGGAAAAAGCCATGCTCGACCGCTGGGGGACCGGCGACACGGACGGCTTCCTCGGATTGGCCGCCCCGGAGGTCACCTATTTCGATCCGAGCCTGGAGAAACGCCTGGACGGGCGCGAGGCCTTCGCGAAGTTCCTCGCTCCGCTGAAGGGAACCTTCCGGGTCCCCAAGTACGATATGGTCGATCCCAAGGTCCAGGTCCTTGGCCAAGCCGCCGTCCTCTCTTACAACATGGTCGATCACGATGAAGCGGGAAACACCTTCCGGATGAACGTTACGGAGGTCTACGCCCGTCGTGACGGCCGGTGGATGCTCGTCCATTCCCACTTCTCGCCCACCCAGCCGCGCCTCCGATGAAAAGATCCTGTCTGGAGCTCATCGCTTCCTGCCCCGACGTCGTCCTGACGACCATCGGCGCCGACGGCTTTCCCCAGGCCCGGGTCATGTTCAACCTGCGCGGCCCGCGCTATCCCGAGCTTCAGGAGTATCTGCGCCCCCTCGACGGGACGTTCCGGTATTACCTGGACACCAATACGTCCTCGTCGAAAGTCGGGGACGTCCGCTCCCGGCCGCGGGCTTCCCTGCTCTTCTGCCGGCCGGAGATCTATTTCAGCCTCATGCTGGCCGGCGAGCTGGCCATCGACGCGGACCCGGTCCTGCGCCGGGCGCTCTGGCGTCCGGGTTGGGAGACCTATTACCCGGCCGGGCCCGAGGATCCCGACTATACGGTCCTTCGCTTCGAATCCCATTACGCCCGGGGCTGGAACGGCAGCGTCATCTACTCTTTCGACTTGAGAGGGGAACGATGAACAAGCTCGCTCAAGGGGGATTCTTGATGGCCAAGGTCCATCAGGTCTCCGGCCGCGTCTTCGCCGGACGGCTGCGCGCCGCCGGCATCGAGATCAATCCCGCCCAAGGCCGGATCCTGTTCGCCCTCTGGCAGCAGGACGGCATCCCCATCCAGACGCTCAGGGAACGAACGTCGCTCGAGAAATCGACCCTGACAAGCATGCTCGACCGTCTCGAAGAGGCCGGACTCGTCCGCCGGCGGCCCTCCCCCGACGACCGGCGGCGGATCCTGATCGAGCGCACGGAAAAGGACCGCGCCCTGGAGCGCGCCTACAAGTCCGTCTCCAAGGAAATGACCGATCTGTACTATCGCGGTTTCGGGGACGGGGAGATCGAGCGCTTCGAGTCCTATCTCCGCCGCATTTTCGAGAACCTCGACCGCGCGGAAAAAGAGGAGAAGGCGTAATAAGCCGGGATATCAGGCGGGAATCGATGGAGCCAGCGAGAGGGATCGAACCTCCGACCTGCTGATTACGAATCAGC
>CAZFZU010000040.1:0-9722 GCA_964523615.1 uncultured Eubacteriales bacterium
GCTCGGCGTGCCCGTCGCGGCGTACGTGGTCAAGTCCCTGCCCCTCGACGCGTTGAAATGGGTCGTCCTGGCCGTCCTGATCTACACGGCGACCGCGATGTTCCTCTCCGCGGGCCGGTCCCGGGGACCCTCGCTCCCCGAGGACACCGGGGGGAAGGCCGACGGCCGACAGGAGGTGACCGAATGAAAAGAACGGCCCTCGGGCTCATTCTGGCCGTCGTCCTCGGCCTGCCCGCCGCCGGCCAGACCGTGGACTGGTCGGCCAAGGCCGTCCAAACCGAACGTGACCGGACCTACGACGCGCTCCACTACCTGATCAAGATCCGCATCGACCTGGACGGCAAGGCCTTCGACGGCTCGACCACGGTCACCTTGGCCTCGCTCCGGGAGAGCCTCGCGACCTGCGCCCTGGACGCGGAGGAGTTCACCGTGACGTCCGTCCTCGCCGACGACGGGGCCCCTCTCGCCTTCACCCAAACGGACAATGCGCTCGAGGTCCGGCTGAGCCGGCCGCTCCGGTTCGGGGAAGAGACGTCGTTCACCTGCTTCTACTCCGGCCGGGACCCCAAGGCCGGGCTGCGGTTCATGGCCGGGACGGGGGACCATCCCGCCCTCGTGTTCTCGGACTCCTGGCCCGACAACGTCCACCACTGGTTCCCTTGCTACGATTACCCGAACGACAAGGCCACGAGCGAGATCGTCGCCACGGTCCGGCGGGGGCTCAAAGTGGCCGCCAACGGACGCCTCGTGAGCACGGTCGAGGACGCCGCGGCGGGCACAGTGACCTATCACTGGTCGCAGGACCGGCCGCATTCGACCTATCTCGTGTTCCTGGCCGCCGGGCCCTATGCCGTCGTCCGGGACTCTTACAAGACCCTGCCCGTGAGCTATTGGGTCTATCCGGCCGACGAGGGCAAGGCCCTCCCGACCTACGGCCAGACGCCGAAGATGATCGCGTTCTTCGAGCGGACCTTCGGGTACGATTACCCGTGGCGGAAATACGACCAGGTCTCGGTCCCGAACGGCGGCGGCATGGAGAGCACCTCGGCCACGGCCATGACCCACACCATCATGGTCGACGCGAAGCGCGAAGCGGACTTCCCGGCCATCGGCATCGTCTCCCACGAGCTGGCCCACCAGTGGTGGGGCGACCTGGTGACCCTCCGCAGCTGGGCCCACACCTGGATCAACGAGAGCTTCGGGACCTACTCCGACTACCTCTACCATCGCTATGAAAAAGGCGACGACGAGGGCGCGATCGACCTCCAAGGGAAGCTCGACGCCTACCTCCGCGAGGCCCGTTCGCGCTACATCCGGCCGATCGTGACCGACCGCTACGACGCGCCCGAGGACATGTTCGACGCCCACACCTACCCCAAGGGCGCGCGGGTCCTGCACATGCTGCGCACCCTGGTCGGCGACGAGCCGTTCTTCGAGACGCTCGGCCATTTCCTCCGCGCCCACGCCTTCGATGCGGTCGACACGGCCGATTTCATCCGGTCGGTCAAGACCGTCACCGGCCGGGACCTCGACTGGTTCTTCGACCAGTGGCTGTACAAACCCGGCCATCCGGTCCTCGAGGTCGGCAGCGAATGGGACCTAGCGGCGAAGACCGTCCGGCTCCGCGTCGCCCAGGTCCAGGACCTCTCGAAGGGCACGCCCGTCTTCCGGATGCCCGTCTCCGTCAAGCTGGTCACCCCCGGGCGGACGGATATCCGCACGATCTGGGTCGAGAAGCGGGAGCAGACGTTCGATCTGCCGCTCGAGGAGAAGCCGCTCTTGGTGCGCATCGACCCGGACAACGTCCTCCTCAAGGAGATCCGCTTCCCGAAAGGGCTCGACGAGCTCCTGTTCCAGCTCCGGAACGACGACGTCATCGGCCGGATGGACGCGGCCGCGGCGCTCACGGCGTTCAAGGACGACCCCCGGACGGGGGCGGCGCTCGCCGCGAGCATCGCTGCGGACCCGTTCTGGGCCGTGCGCAAGATCGCGGTCGAGGCCCTGGCCCGCTTGGCCCCCCGCGGCCTGATGCCTGTGCTCAAGCGGGCCGTCCGGGACGCCGACCCGCGGGTCCGGGCCGCGGCCCTGGCCGCCTTGGGGGACCTGAGGGACCGGGCCCTGCTCGGCTTCTTCGAGGAACGGTTCAACACGGACCCGAGCGACCGGGTCCGGGCCGAAGCCTTGACGGCGATAGGGAAGGCGGGAGATCCCTCGGCCGTGCCGTTCCTCCGGCGGGCCGCCGCGGTCCCCTCCTACAGGCACATGGTCCGCGGGGCGGCCGCGGCCGCGATCAAGCGCCTCGAAGGGAAGTAGGCGCCGACCCGCTCACTTCTTCGGCGCGGGCTTTTTGGCCGCGGGCGGGGCCATGATCCGCTTGGTGTACTCGGGCTCGACGTTCTCGAAGAAGACCCCCTGGAACCGCCCCGGTTCGAGCGTCGGCAGCCCGACCTCGATGTCGATAGGCGCGTCGGGCCGGACGCGCGACAGGTCGGCGTAGTGGCCGAGGAAGGTCCGCTCGGGCGCGTGCGGATAGACGCTGTTGTAGGCCTTGAGCACCGGGACGGGCTGGCCGTTGATCTTGAGGGAGACCTCCATGGCGTCGGTGGCCTCGAAGATGGGGATGTGGAGGAGCAGGCGCCAAGACCCGAGCCAGGTCGCCCGCAGGTCGTCCTCGGTGTACTCGACCGGCCAGGCCTTCCTGCGCTCGTCCAACTGAGTGAAAACGCGGGCCGGCACGGTGACGCGGGCCTTGAACATCTCGCCCTTGAAACCGGCCGGGACCTCGCCGGCCGCCTGCGACCGGCCGAAGGCCCGCCCGGCGAACCGGACGGTTGCCGTGACGCGGTCGCCTTCGGCCTTGAACGGGTGGCCGACGCCGTTGACGGACAGGGTCCGGACCCGGGAACCGGCCGGGACGAGGACGACGATCTCGCGCTTCGTGCCGGTCTCGGCCTCGACGCCGGTCAGGACGAGCCGGTTCGACTGGAGCTCGGCGGCGCCACGGACGTTGAACAGGACGGGCTCCTCGAGCGCGGCCGGCGCGGGGAAGAGCTCGTAGACGGCGGCTTCGCGCCCGGCGAGCGGCAGGACGGCCTCGGCCCCGTAGGCCCACAGCCCGTCCGGCGAGCCGACCAGCCGGCCCTCCTCCGGGTAGAGCTCCTTGAGCATGAACCTCTCGCCCTTGGCGAGGCCGATCGTGGCGTCGAGCCGGAAGCGGGCCTCCTTGCGGCCGGGATTGGGATTGAAGAGGAAGAGGAGGCCGCGGTCCTCGACGACGGCGGCCGTGCCGTCGACGCGCCCGGCCATGGGCGGCCCGATGATGGGCCGCAGGGCGTGGAGGTAGCGGGCGTTCTCGTCGGCCCAGTCGAGCCACTTGCGGAACCAGGCCTTGTCCGCCTCGCCGAGGGCGGCGAACTCGGCCGTGTCGCGGGCCGGGATGAAGTTGACGACGTGGTGGAAGGGGGCCGTGCCGATCGAGGACAGCAGCGAATACTTCCAGCCGAGGACGTCCCAGTCCCGGGGCCGGAAGCGGTCGCGGCGCATGACGCCCTGCTCGTCGACGCGCTCCGACTGGTGGGTGATGAAGCCGGGCATGATCTCGGGCGGGGCGAAGCGCTCGACCCGGTAGGTCCAGGCGGCGAAGCGCTGGCGGTCGGCCGAGACCCGGTCGGTGTGGAGGTCCGGGAAGGCCTTGAAGCTCTCGGGCTGCTCGTCGGTCAGGCTCGGGTGGGGATAGGAGCCGGCCAGCCAGGTCCAGGGCCCGAAGTTCTGGTACTGCTGGCGGCCGTCGACGACGGCGTCGAAGGCCTCGCGCCGCAGCCCCTCGAGGACGCGGCGGGCGCCGGCCCATTGGGCGTACTTCGACGAGGCCTTGTCGAGGGCGATCCACCAATGATCGAAGGAGAAGCCGGCCGCGCCCGTCGTCCGCATGAAGGCCAGGAGCTTGTCGAGCCACCAGTCCTGGAACGAGCGCAGGCCGGTGTCGGCGGGCGCCTTGGCCGCCTCGGCCCCGGCCCGGGCCGTCCAAGCCGGGTCTTGCGGGAATGGCAGGGACGGGTAGGCGTAGGCCATGAGCTTGACGTTCTTGCCGGCGGCGTAGTCGAGCATGGCCTTGAGGCCCTCGGGGACGGGGTCGCGCCGCGGGTCCCACTCCCCCTTCCGGAGCTTCTGGCCGAGGCCGAACCAGAGGACGTTCTCCCAGCCCCAGTCGTCGGCGTTGTCCTCGAGCCGGGAGAGGGAGCTGTTGCCGGGGGTGTAGAGGACGTGGGTGAGGCCGAGCTCGGCGGCCCGGTCGATGATGCGCTTGTACTCCTCGACGCCCTCGGGCGTACCGACGTCGATCTGGTAGTCGTTCTCGCACCAGGGGATGTGGACGCGGATGCCGCGGCCGGGATAGTAGAGGAGGAAGGCCCGGACGCAGGCGGTCAGGGCCTCGACTTCGTTCGCGTCGATGGCCGGGCCGGCGGCGACGAGGCCGGCGTAGTCGGAAACGTATTTCCACTCGGGCACGGCCTTGGCCGGGAAGCGCGTCCCGGCGAGCTCGACGAAGCCCAGGCAGAGCCGGTCGGCGGCGAAGGGGCCCAGGTCGCGGCTCCACTCGATCTCGGGGCGGTAGGACACGGCGGCCGCGCGGTCCCGGAGCGACCAGGCCATGAACGGGTTCTGGAGCATGAAGAAGACGCTCCAGTCGGGCGCGGACGAGGGCGCGGGGCCGGGTCCGGTGAACCGGCAGACGGCGCCGAACGCGCCGTCCTTGAGCTTGAGCTCCTCGGCCACCGGGAGCCCGAGCGTCGCGTCGAATATCTTGACCTCGTCGACGCGGAAAGCCCGGCCGCGGGCCGAGGTGACGACGATCTGCTTGGTCAGGAAGTCCCAAGCGGGCTTGAGCTCGTAGACGACGTCGAAGGTGAACGGGTCGCGCGTGTGGCGGTAGGCGACCTTGGCCGGGGTCATCTCGATCTCGGCCGGGCCGAGGGCGCCGATGTCGAGGGCGGCGCCGTCGATGATGACGGACGACGGATCGGCCGAGAAGGCCAGGCTCCGGCCGGTCTTGGAAGAGCCGAGCGAGACCAGCCCGCGGTCGTCGAACTCGGCCCGGACGCGGCCGTTGTCGAGGACCATGGTCTCGGCCGCGGCGGCCGGCGGCGCGGCCGCGAAGAGCGCGGCGGCGAGGGCCAGGAGGACCGTAAGGGCGGGAGCGGCTAAGGCCGTTCGGGCCGGGGCGGAACGTCGGGGCGCGGCGTTTCTGGCGGTCATCGGGCTCTCTCCTTGCGGGGGCATAAGCCGATTATAACCGAAGTCCGCCGGAAACGCCGAGGGCCATAGCGGGCCGGACCGGATCGGCCGGGAGCCGCGGTCTAATCGACGCTCATGTCGATCTTTTTCGGTGGGCGGATGGCGGCCGGCGTGCGCGGCAGCCAGACCAGCATCTGGCCGGGGCCGCGGTTGGCCCAGGCGTAATAGGGCACGGCCAGGAACGGCCGCGGGACCGCTAGCGTCCGGCCGGCGGCGTCACGCGAGACCACTTCGGCTTGGCCCGTGAGGACCCGGACCCCGTTGAGCAGTCCGGGCCGAGGCTCGGCGGAGAGGGTCGCGCCGTCGGGCAGGACGAGGTCGAAGACGCGGTCGCCGTTGTCGACGCCTTCGATGGCGTAAACGAGCGGACCGCGCTGCAGAGCGACGCGGCCGCGGTCCTCGGCCACGGCCTCGTTGGCGACGACGCGGCGGACGGGCATGGGAAGCGAGATCGCCACCTTGTCGCCGGCCGCCCAGGTCCGGCGGATACGGACGTAGCCGTCGCGCAGGTCGCCGGGCACGGACGCGCCGTTGACGGCCACGGCCCAACCGGCCGCGCCGGGGCCGTCGAGGAACCGGTAGAGGTCCGTGGGCATGGCCTCGCCGCGGGCCCAGCCGGGGATGCGCACGGCCAGCTCGAAGGCCGCCGGGCGGTCCGGGGCGACGGTCAGGGCGATCTCCCCTTCCCAAGGATAATCCGTGGCCTGCGTGAGCGCGACGCGGCGGCCGCCGAGGGAGAGCGAGGCGTCGCCGCCGATGAAGAGGTTGACATAGAGGACGTCGTCCCTGGTCGCGTAGACGTAGCCGGGGAGTGAAGGCAGGAAGCGGCTCATGTTGGGCGGGCAGCAGGCCACCTCGAACCAGGGGCTGCGGGCGTAGCCGCCGGCCGACTCGAGGGGGTTCTGGTAGAAGAAGCGGTCGCCGGACAGGGCCACGCCCGAGAGCAGGCCGTTGTAGAGGACCCGCTCGAAGACGTCCATGGACTTGGACTCGCCGTGGAGCAGGAACAGGCGGTAGTTCCAGAGGGCGTTGCCGATCGAGGCGCAGGTCTCGGTGTAGGCCTCGGCGTTGGGCAGCTCGTAGGCGTCGCCGAAGGCCTCGGAGCCGCTGCGGGCGCCGACGCCCCCGGTCAGGTATTGCTTGCGGCCGGCGACGTCGAGCCAGAGCCGGTCGATGGCCGAGGCGTATTCGGGGTAACCGCCGAGCGCCGCGACGTCGGCCATGCCCGAGAACATGTACATGGCCCGGACGGCGTGGCCGACGACCTGGTCCTGCTCGAGGACCGGCTTGTGGTTCTGGAGGTATTCGTCGGAATTGTAGATGGCGAAGGGGTCGTCCGGGGCGTAGGTCTGCCCGCCGTAATAGTGGCCGCGCTCGTCGAGGAAGAACTTGGCCAGGTCGAGGTAGGCGCGCTCGCCGGTCACCCGGTAGAGCTTGGCCAGGCCGATCTCGATCTCCTGGTGGCCGGGGAAGCCGCGGCGTTGGCCGGAGCCGGAGCCGAAGGTGCGCAGGAGGAGGGCGGCGTTCTTTTCGGCGATCGCGAGGAAGGAGCGCTTGCCGGTGGCCTGGAAGTGGGCCACGGCGGCCTCGTACATGTGGCCGACGTTGTAGAGCTCGTGGCTGACGCGGAGGTTCGACCAGCGCTCGGGGCCGGCGCCGGGGGCCGGGTTGGCCGGGTCCGCGGTCCGGGTCGTATAGAGGTAGCCGTCCGGTTCCTGGGCCTGGGCGATGAGGGCGATGAGGTCGTCGAGGGTCCGGTCGAGGGCGGCGTCCGGATGGAGGCGCAGGGTGTAGGCCGCCGCCTCCATGGACTTGTAGATGTCCGAATCGTTGTAGCGCTTGCCTTTGTACGCGCCGGCCATGAGCTTGGCGGCCTTGCGGAAATTATCGACCCGGCCGGTCTCCTCGTTCATGCGCAGGGCGTAGGGGACCGAGACCGTCCGGTTGGTCTCCAGACGCGGCGCCCAGAACGCGTCCGTGAAACGGACGTCGGTGAAGGGGACGGGACGGATGGG
The DNA here is from genome assembly GCA_964523615.1 of uncultured Eubacteriales bacterium. GTDB lineage: Bacteria > Acidobacteriota > Aminicenantia > Aminicenantales > Saccharicenantaceae > RBG-16-66-30. Next base: position 7,311 of record CAZFZU010000040.1, read on the forward strand.
ATAGTCCGAGGCGAGGGCGGGGGCCGGGGCGGCGGCGGAAGGGGCGTCGGCCGAGCGGTCCCGGCAGCCCGCCGAGGACAGGACGGCGATGACGGACAGGACGACGACAGGGACGAGGGGGACGTTCGTCTTCATGGCTCCTCCGGGCGACAACTATACCACAGGGCGTGGCAATCCATTATAATCACGGGCATGGACGGACCGTGGCTCATCCTCATCGGCGCGGCGGCCGGCGTCTTCGCCGGGCTGTTCGGCATCGGCGGCGGCATCATCATCGTGCCGGCGCTCATCCTGCTGGCCGGATTCCCGCTGGTGCGGGCGACCGGGACGTCGCTGGCGGCCATCCTGCTGCCGGTCGGCATTCTCGGTGTCGTCGCCTACGCCCGGGCCAAGATCATCGACATCCGGGCCTCGGCCCTCATCGCGGCCGGGCTGCTGACGTCGGTCGTCGCCGGGGCCTGGCTGGCCAACTCGCTGCCGGTCGACCTGATGCGCAAGCTCTTCGCCCTGTTCTGCCTCTACGTCGGCTGGAACTTCATCGACCCGGTGCGGCGGTTCCGGACGTGGCGTGGCCTGGCGGTCAAGCCCGGGCCGGAGCCCGAGGCGGCGCCCCGTCCGTCGGCCTGGGCGCTCCTGGGGATCGGGCTGCTGGCCGGGGTCATGGCCGGGATGTTCGGCATCGGCGGCGGCAACATCATCGTGCCGATCCTGACGCTGGCGCTCCACTATCCGCCGAAGCGGGCCATCGCCACGTCGCTCGGGGCCATCCTGTTCCCGTTCGGCATCCCCGGCGTGCTCTATTATCAGCGCGCGGGCAACCTCGACCTGGCCGCCGCGGCCTGGATCGCGGGCGGGCTGTTCGTCGGCACCGTGTTCGGGGCGCTCATCACCATCAGCCTGCCCTCGCGCACGGTCAAATTACTCTACGGCGTCTTCCTCGTCTTCGTCGCCGCCCGTTTTTTCTTCTTCTAGTTGGGGGTCGGACCCCAGCTTCTCATTGCTAATCAGTATGTTACGAAGATCTCCCCACAGCCGCGTTTCTCTATCTCTTTTTATATCTAACAGATAGAAAATCGACAAAAACAGATTTTGATGTTTTTGCCGCCAAAAAGCGTCGATTAGCGGCCAGGCTGATCCTCTTTCGGCTTCGTCTTGAATAGCTTGCCGGTCGCCCGGGCGACCTCCCGCCCCTCGGCGTCGATGAGCGCGCTCTCGGCGAGGACGATGCGGCCCTTGTCCTCGAGAAAGCGGCCCTTGAGCGCGTAGGCCGCGCCCGTCTTGGCCGGCTTGACGTATCGCACGGTGATCTCGCCGGTGACGCACGTGTGGCCCTTGGCGCCCGCCGCGTAGATGAGGGCCTCATCGAGGACCGAGGCCAGCAGCCCGCCGTGGACGATCCCCGACCAGCCCTGGAAGGCCTCCGGGAAGACGACCTCGGCCGCCGACTCGCCGCGCTCGGCGTCGGTGCGCAGCCGGAGCTTCAGGCCGATGGGGTTCTTCTCGCCGCAGATGAAACAGGTCCGGTCGTCGCGGGGGGCGTCGCTCATGGCCCCGATGTAACACAATCCGGCGCGCCCCGCAAGGCAGCGGCCTCCGCCCGCCCTCCGGCCGGCCCCTCCGCCGCCATCCCCTTGTCCTGCGCACACCTTCCGGCTATAATCGGGCCCGCGAAAAAGGCCGCCGCAAAGGAGAACCGCGATGACCTCCCCGACCGAGAACGAGACCGTCCTCAAGCTGTTCAAGGATTGCGACGCCCTGCTCCAGGGCCACTTCAAGCTGACCTCGGGCAAGCATTCGGAGTGGTACTTCGAGAAGATCCGGCTCATCGAGAAGCCGGCCGCGCTCGAGCGGATCGTCGACCTGCTGGCCGAGAGGATCCGCCGCGAGGTGCCCCAGTTCGACTACGTCGTCTCACCCGCCTACGGCGCCATCGCCATCGGCTTCCTGGCCGCCCTCAAGCTGGGCAAGAAGTTCGCCTTCACCCAGCGGGCCGAGGAGAAGATGACCATCCGCTCGGGTTTCTCGGGGCTTGACGGCTCGCGGGCCGTCATCGTCGAGGACATCCTGACCACCGGCGGCTCCATCCAGGAGGTCATCGCCTGCCTGAAAGAGCACCAGGTCGCCGTCGCCGCGACCTACGTCCTGGTCGACCGCACCGGCGGGGCCGTGCCCATCGATGGCAAGCCCGTCGGCAGCCTGCTGGCCCTCAAGGTCGAGGCCTTCGAACCGGACGTGTGCCCCTTCTGCGCCAAGGGCATGCCCCTCACGAAGCCCGGGGCTTCGGACAAGAAGCTCTAGCGGTTTTTCACTTTTTCGGGGCTAAAAACACGCAGGGCTCTTTTCTATCTCTTTCGATTTCAACGACCTGCGTGGCCGGCCCAACGGCCTTTTTCGGCTAACTCTCTGATTTCG
>CAZFZU010000040.1:9822-28896 GCA_964523615.1 uncultured Eubacteriales bacterium
GCTGGAGAAGCTGGGGTCTGACCCCGCTTGAGCTTGTCCGCGACGACGTAGAAGGCCGGCACGACGATCAGGCTCAGGGCCGTCGACAGGACCAGCCCGCCGATGACCGCGATGCCCATGGGGCGCCGGATCTCGGCGCCCGAGCCCAGGCCCAGCGCCGGCGGGATGGCCGCCATCATGGTCGCCGTGGCCGTCATCAGGATGGGCCGCAGCCGGATGGGCCCGGCCTTCTCCATGGCCTCCCTCGCCCCGTACCCCTTCTCCTTGAAGGCGTTGGCGTAATCGACCAGGATGATGGAGTTCTTCTTGACGATGCCCATCAGCAGCAGCAGCCCGATCATGCTGAAGATGTTCAGCGACTGCCCGGCCAAGAGCAGGGCGAAGGCCGCCCCGGCGATCGACAGCGGCAGGATGGTGATGATCGTCACCGGGTCCTTGAACGAGTTGAACTGCGATCCCAGGATCATGTAGGCGATGGCCACGCCCAGGAACATGGCGAACAGCAGCGAGCTCATCGAGTCGCGGAAGGCCAGGCTCGAGCCGCCCAGGACGACCCGGTAGCCGACCGGCAGGCTCTTGGCCATGGTCTCGATGACCCGCAGGGCCTCGCCCTGGGAGTGCCCCGGGGCGACGTTGGCGAAGATGGAGATGGCCCGCTCCCGGTCGCGCCGGGTGATGGCCTGCAGGGCGGCCTGCTCCTCGAAGACGACGAGCGACGACAGCGGCACCAGCTCGCCGTTGCCGGCCCGGACGCGCAGGCGCGAGATGTCTTCCGGCCGCGAGCGCTGCCCGGCCATGAGCTTGAGCCGGACGTCGAGCCGCCGGCCGCCCGTGCTGTACTTGCCGACCCGGATGCCGCCGACCAGGGCGTTGATGGTCGTGGCCACGTCGTCGACGGACACGCCGACGTCGGCGCACACGGCCCGGTCCGGCGTCACCCGCAACTCGGGCATGCCGACCCGGTAGTCCGTATCGAGGTCGACCACGGTCCCCGTCGCCGTCAGCTCCTCCATGAACTTCTGGCTCTGGGGCACGAGCTCGTTCCAGTCGGCGCCGCGCACCGAGAACTCGATGGGGAAGCCGCGCTGGGCCGTGAAGCCCTGCTGCGACGTGTCCTGGATGACGGCCCGCAGGCCGGGCACGGCGTTGAGCTCCCGCCGCAACACGGCCGAGAACTCGGCCTGGTCCATTTTCCGCTGGCCCGGCGGGACGAGGGTCAGGAACATCATGCCCGAGTTCACGCCTCCGCCGCCGCCCATGCCGCCGACGAAGCTGAACGTCTGGATGACCTCGGGATGACGGTTGACGATGTCCTCGGCCCGGACGAGCAGAGCGTCCGTCTCGGAGATGTCCGACCCGACGGCCGTCTGCAGGCGGACCATGACCCGGCTCTGGTCCTGCGACGGCACGAACTCGCTCGGCAGGATGGTGAAGACGAGGATGGCCAGCCCGAACAGCGCCGCCGCCAGGACCAGGACGAGGCCGGGCCGGCGGAGGCCGCCGTGGAGGACGCGCCCATAGGCGCCCTCGAGCTTCCCGAAGGCCCGGTCGACGGCCAGTCCGACCTTGTTGCGGCCTTCCCTCGAGGTCTTCAGGAACTGGGAGCAGCGGGCCGGGGCCAGGGTGACGGCCTCGACGTAGGACAGCAGCACGGCCAGGCACAGGGTGATGCCGAACTGCAGGAAGTAGCGGCCGATGATGCCCTCCATGAAGATGACCGGCAGGAAAATGGCCACGACGGCCAGGGTCGCCGCGAGAGCGGCGAAAGCGATCTCCTTCGTCCCCTCGAGGGCCGCCGGCACCAGGGCCTTGCCGCCCTCGCGATGTCGGAAGATGTTCTCCATGACCATGATGGCGTCGTCGACGACGATGCCGACGGCCAGGGCCAGGGCCAGCAGGGTGAAGGTGTTGAAGGTGAAGCCGAGGAAGTAGATGATGGCCACCGTGCCCAGCAGGGACATGGGGATGGCCAGGATGACGTTGAGCGTGCTCGAGAGAGAGCCCAGGAACAGCCAGCAGACGAAGGCCGTCAGGATGACGGAGAGCAGGAGCTCGAACTGGATCTCGTTGACCGAGTGGCGGATGAACTCCGTGCTGTCGTTGGTGATGCCGACGTTCATGTCGGCCGGCAGGGTCTTGGAATACTCCTCGATGGCCGCCCGGACGCTCTTGGCCAGGGCCACGGCGTTGGCGCCGCGCTGCTTCTTGATGCCGATGCCCTGGGCCGGGCCGCCGTCCATCCGGGCCAGCCGCCGGACGTCCTCGAAGCCGTCCTCGACCAGGGCCACGTCGCTCAGGTAGATGGGGCTCCCCTGGACCTCGCGGACGACGATCCGCCGCAGGGTCTCGAGGTCGACGGCCTCGCCGAGGACGCGCACGTTGACCTCGCGCCCGGTCGTCTCGAGCCGGCCGGCCGGCAGCTCGATGTGCTCGCGCTGCAGGGCCGAGATGACGTCCCGCACGGTCAGGCCCTTCTCGTCGAGCCGGGCCGCGTCGAGCCAGATGCGGATGTTCCGCTCGAGCGTGCCCATGAGCGAGATCTCGCCGATGCCGGGGATGGTCTGGAGCTTCTCCTTCAGCCCGTAGCGGACGTAGTCGCTGAGGACCCGCTGGGGGTAAGGCCCGGCCAGCCGGGCCATCATGATGGGCTGGTCCTCGGGGTTCTGCTTGGAGGTGATGGGCGGGTCCATGTCCCGGGGCAGGCGCCGCTGGGCCTGGGAGACCTTGGCCTGGACGTCCTGGAGGGCCAGGTCGACGTCGCGCGAGAGCTCGATCTCGACGGTGATGTTGCACGAGCCCTGCCGCGCGCTCGAGGTCAGCGTCCGGACGCCCTCGACCTGGATGAGGGCCTCCTCGAGGGTCTCGACGACCTCGTTCTCCATGACCTCGGGCGCCGCGCCCTCCCAGGTGGCGGAGACGTTGATGGTCGGGAAATCGACATCGGGGAACTGGCTGATGCCGATCCGGCCCCCGGCGACGACGCCGAAGACGACCGTGGCGGCCATGAGCATCCAGGCCAGGACCGGTTTCTTGACGCAGGCTTCGGTGAGGTTCATGGCGACCCGTCCCTATTTCGCGACCGGGGCGGCCGCCGCCCCCGCCGGCGCGCCGACGCGGACCGGCACGCCGTTCGAGAGGGCCTCGGCGCCGCGGACGACGAGCGTCTCGCCGCCCTTGAGCCCCGACAGGACCTCGACCCGCCCGTCGGCCGAGCGCATGCCCAAAGTCAGGATTCGCTCGACGGCCTTGTCGCCTTCGACGACGTAGGCCAGGAAGCCGCGCTCGCTCGGCCGCACGGCGGCGACCGGGATGACCGGCGCCGCCCCGGCGGACGCCACCGGCACCGTGATCTCGGCGAACGAGCCGGGCCGGAGGGCCTTGTCGCCCGAGTCCTCGATGTGGGCCGTGATGTCCACCAGGCGAGAAGTGTCGTCGGCCGACTCGGCCACGTGCACGACCTTGGCCGCGAACTCCCGGCCGTCCTCGCGGACCCTGAAGCTCGCCTTCTGCCCTGGCTTGATGCGGGCGGCGTCGCGCTCCGGCACGCGGAACCGCAGCAGGAGCGGGTCGCGCCGGACGAGCGTGGCCAGGACCGTGCCGGTTTGGACGTACTGCCCGGTCTGGACGGTCCGGGTCTGGATGACGCCCGAGATGGGCGCCTTGACGAAGGCGTCCCGCAGGTTGAGCTGGGCCTGGTTGAGGGCCGAGCGCTTCTCGGCCACGTCGGAGGCGGCCGTCAGGACCTTGGTCCGCCAGGTCTCGACCTCTTCCCCGGGGATGAGGCCGGGATTCTGGGTCGTGACCGTCTCCCGGCGCTTCAGACCGGCCTCGGCGTCGGCCTTTGCGGCCTCGGCCTTGGCGAACGCGGCTTGGGCCGACTCGACGGCCAAGCGGTAGCGCTCGGTCTCGATCTCGACCAGCGTCTGCCCGGCCGCGGCGTACTCGCCCTCGGAGAACTGGACCCGGTCGACGGCGCCGGAGACCCGGGCCGTGACCTGGACCTTCTCGAAGGCCTCGACGGAGCCGACGGCCGCGACGGTGTAGACGAGGGACCGGACCGGGACCGTTTCGACGTCCACGGGGAACTGCATCCGGCCCCGTGCGCCGGGGCCGCCGGCGGACGCGGCTTCCTTCTTGTTGCAGGCGCCGGCGAAGGCGACGAGAGCGGCGGCGGCGATGAGGACGGCGAGCTTCCTGTATCTCAGATCGATCACGTGCGTGGCTCCTTCCCGAAGGGATCGAGACCGAGGGCCGCTTCCAGGTTGAGGAAGGCGACACCGAGGCCGTAGCGTTCCTGGACGAGGGCGACCTCGGCTTCGAAGAGGCTGACGATGGCGTCGGCGACCTCGAGGGCGGAGGCCAGGCCCTGGCGGTAGAGTTCGGTGGTTTCGGCCGCGTTCTTCTTGGCGACCTCTTGGGCGACGGTGGCCTGTTTGAGGGAGGCTCTCTGGCTCGAGAGAGAGACCAGGGCTTCCCGGACCTCGACGTCGACCCGGCGCGTCGCGGCCTGGAGGTCGAGGTCGGCCAGGCGGGCCAGGGCCCGCTGCTCCCGGCTCTGCCCGAGGCGGGCGCCGCCGTCGAAGAGGCTCCAGGTCAGGGTCGCGCCGAGGCTCCAGTTCCAGTTCCGGTTGTTGAAGCTGGCCTCGTTGGTCAGGCTGTAGCGGCCGCTGGCACCGAGCGAGGGCACCCAGCCGAGCAGGGGCAGCTTGGACAGGGACCGTTGGGCGGAGGCCAGGGACCGCAGCGAGCCGACGTCGAGGCGTCGGGCCAGGGCCTCGGCCACCAGCCCCTCGGCATCGGCGGCCTCGGCGGCCGCGGCCTCGATCAGGAACTCGGGGACGACGAGGGGCCCGCGGACCGCGCTCGGGGCGCCGAGGAGATGGCCGAGTTGGAGGGTGCTCGTCTCGACCTGGCCCTTGACCTGGGTCAGGCCGACCTCGGCCGTGGCGTACTCGAGCTCGGCCCGGGTGACGTCGTTGACCGAGGCCAGACCGGCCGAGAAGCGGGCCTTGGCCGCCTCGAGGTTCTGGCCGGCGAAGGCGAATCGGCGGGCCGAGGCCTCGCGGACCTGGGTCGTGCCGAGCGTGGCCAGGAAGGCCTGGCTGACCTCGAAGGCCAGCTGCCGCCGGCTCTCGGCCGCGGCGGCCACGCTGGCGTCCCGCTGGGCCCGGATGGCGGCCAGGCTGGTCAGGCTGCGGGCGTCGAACAGGGTCTGGCTGAGGGTCAGCGTCTCCGACAGGGCGTTGAAGCGCTGGATGATGACCTCGGTGTCGCCGACGATCCGCCGTGTCTCGTAGGCCCTGCGGGTATATGTGCCCGTGCTGGTGATCGAGGGCAGGAAGAACGACCGCGCCTGGGCCACCCGGGCGTTGGCCACGGCGACCTCCTCCCAGGTGGATTTGGCCCGCTCGTTCCTCTCCAGGGCGAGTTTGACCGCCTCGTCGAGGGTCAGCGGGTCGTCCTGGGCGGCCGCTAGGGGGGCCAGGAACGCGATCAGCCCTATCAAAGCCGCGGCGAAGCGCCTCGCGCGGCCGGGTCCGCATCTGTCTGTCATCGTCTCTTCTCCTGAAATCGGCGCAGAACTCCAGTATATGATATTTTGACGCCGGCCGGGCGCATTTCTTCCTGGTTTTTGACCGGCCGTAAGGGCATGGCGGAGGCCCCGCCCGGCCCTTTCCCGACCGGGACGGGAAGAGCCTGGACCGCCGGACGTCCAAAGAGCGCGGGGAAAGCTCCGATCCGGCGACGGAGGTGACCATGACAGCGAGAGGGATGCTGACGGGGGCTCTCGGTTTGGCCCTGGTGATGGCGGCCGCCCCGGCCGCCCCGGCCCGCCAAGCGCTTCGCGGCGGCCCCGAACTCGACCGCCGCGTGGAGGCCTTCCTCGAGTCCCGCTCCGGGACCTGGCGCGACCTGAACGTCCCCGAGGCCGACGGCCGGGGCCTCCACGATCTCATCGTCTCGAAGGGCTACACCAAGGCCCTGGAGATCGGCACCTCGACCGGCCATTCGGGCGTCTGGATCGCCTGGGCCCTGAGCAAGACCGGCGGCCGCCTCATCACGATCGACATCGACGAGGGCCGCCACCGCGAGGCCGTGGCCAATTTCCGCGAGGCGGGGCTCGACGGCTTCATCGACGCCCGCCTGGCCGACGCCCACGAGCTCGTCCCGGCCCTCCCCGGCCCCTACGACTTCGTCTTCTGCGACGCCGACAAGGATTGGTACAAGAACTACTTCGTCGCCGTCCTGCCCAAGCTCGCGGTCGGCGGCTCGTTCGTCGCCCACAACGTCTCCGAACGGATGCGGCGGGGCGGCTGGGGCGCCGCGGATTTCGTGGCCCACGTCCTGTCCCTGCCGTTCATGGAGACGACCTTCGTCGGGGGGAGCTGGTCGGGGATGTCCGTCAGCGTCAAGAAGGCCGAGAAGTAGGCCCGGCGGGACCTCCCCGCTCGCCTACCACTTCTTGTATTTCCAGAAGACGAAGAATCCGACGACCGAGATCGCGGCCAACCCGATGATCATCCAGAAGGCGGGCAGCTCGCGCCAGCCGAAGGGCAGGGTCACGTTCATGGAGAAGACCGAGACGATGAACGTCGGCACCATGATGGCGATGGTGATGATGTTCAGGGTCTTCATCAGGACGTTGAGGTTGTTGCTGACGATGGAGGCCCGGGCGTCCATGAGGCTGGCCAGGATGTTCGTGTAGACCTCGGCCTGGCGGTAGCACTGGTTGTTCTCGACGGCGATGTCGTCGAGCAGCTCCAGCTCCTCCACGGTGAAGCCGAACTTGGCCGCGTTGTGCCGCATCTTGTCGATGAGGGCGCCGTTGGAATTGACGGCATTCTGGTAGTAGACCAGGCTCTTCTGGAGGGCGAACAGGTTGATGAGGAAGCGGTTCTCCATGGCCTTGTTGATCTTCTGCTCGACGTCGTCGGCGATCTGGTTGATGATCTTGAGGTGCTCCATGAAGTGGAAGATGGCCCGGTAGATGAGGCGGATGACGAGCTCCCGGACGCTCCCGACCCTGGCCAGCTGCTTGCCCTCGAAGAGCGTCGTGTCGTCGGCTACGACCATGATGATCATCTCGCCGAAGAAGAAGACGCCCATGGTCGAGGCTTTGAACAGGAGCTGGTCGTCGCCGGAATAGTTCTTGGGCCGCTTGTAGATGAAGGCGATGTGGCCCGGCTCGCATTCGAGGCGGGCCTGCTCGTCGGGGTCGAGGGCGGAATTCAGGGTGTGCTCGTCGATCTGGTAGGTGTCGACGAGCAGGCGCTTCTCGGCCTCGTCGGGGTTGACGTAGAGAAGGATCGGGGCCTGGACGTCGTCCGAGGGGACGATCTTCTGGTTCTCGATCTGGTAGCGTCGGAGCATCCCCGGCCTCCTTTCAGCGGCTCACCGTCCGCGCCTATCCCTGTCTCCCGGCCCATTATGCGCCCGCGGCCGGGGAATGGCAAGACGGCCCCCTAATCGAGCTTGACCTTTTTCTCGCGCAGGCCCCCGTGGGGCGAAGCGTAGCGGACCGTGATCTCGCCCCTGCCCTCGACCAGGAACTGGTGCTCGACCTTGCCGAAGCCGGGCACGACCGTGAACTGGAGCTCGGGCCGGTCCTTCTTGTAAACGGCCTGGTCCCTGTAGGGATCGACGAGGGTGCCGCCGGCGACGACCTTGGCCCCGGGGCCGGACACGGTCAGCATGTCCTGGGGATAGAGCTTGTTCTTCTGCGACAGGGCGGACATCGTCGGCATGGCCTTGGGATTGGCCAGGCGCGTCCGGACCCGGAAGAGCCCGCCGCCGAGGGACTTGACCTCGAAGACCTCGAGCGAGACGTCGGGCAGATGCTTGGCCGTGAACAGGGCGGCCATGGCGTTGCGGTGGACGAGGTCCTTGATCATGAACGGGGCGCCGAGCCGGGAGCTCATCTTGACCCAGCCGCCGATCTCGACGTCGCCGTAGGTCGGGTGCTTGAAAGCCTTCCAGGGCTTGTAGAGCTCGCCCTGGACGACGTTGTCGCTGAACTTGAGGCGCTCCTTCTCGGAGACCCTCTCCTCGAAGACGCTCCGCACGGCCTCCTCGCGGGGCGTGCCCGGCTCGTCGCGTTCGGAGACGCCCTTGAAGGCCTCGGACTCGCCCTGGAAGACCTCGGCGCAGAAGAAGTAGGCGCCGGCGGTCTGGGTGATCCACTCGCCGGAGTCGCCGTAGGTCGTGTAGAGGTCCTTCCAGGAGATCATGTAGCGGTAGCCGGGGATGATGCGCTCGCCCTGTTTGCCGAGGAAGTCGTAGACCGCGACGTCCGCGGCCGGGTACTCGCCGAGCCCCTTGCGGCTGGGCCCGCGCAGGAGCATGCCGCCGTTGTTGTGGTAGGACCAGGCGAAGACGATGTTGGGCCTGGCCAGGGTCCACTCGGCCAGGGCCTTGAGGCCGACGGCCTGGAACGGGTACTCGCCCGAGCCGCCCTGGACGTAGGACGGGGCCCAGTCGAAGCCCCAGTTCCGGTTCGGGTCGACGTAGCCCTCGCCGTCCTCGTTGACCTGGCCGTCGCCGTCGTTGTCGAGGCCCTCCTCGCCGAGCAGGGTCCACTCCCCTTTCTCGCCGGGCTTGACGCGGACGAGGAGGCGGGGGTCCTCGGGATCGGTCTTGTAGGCGCCGAAGGGGTCCTTCTTGCGCATCTCGCAGAGGTTGCCGTCGCCGTCGAGGTCGTCGCCGCCGTCCTCGTCGACGAGCCCGTCGCGGTCGTCGTCGATGGGGATGCGCAGGGTCCGGTTGCTGCTGGGGTTGTTGGGGTCGGCGAAGAAGTGATGGCGGCCGTCGACGTTGACGACGGGGACGACGTAGAAGCAGACCCGGTCGACGAGGGCCGTGACCTCGGCGTTCTTGCCGTAGCTCCCGAGGAGATAGTCCAGGAGGTAGAGCGAGATGTCGCCGCCCTGGATCTCGTTGCCGTGCATGTTGCCGTCGACGTACATGGCCGGCTTGCCGAGGGCCGCGCCGGTCTTGGGATTGTTGACGGTCATGGCCATGATCGGCCGGCCTTCCTCGCTCTTGCCGACCGTTTCGAGCGCCGTCAGCTCGGGATAGGCCTTGTGCAGGGCCTCGAGGGCGGCGTAGACCCGGTCGAGCGAGTGGTACTGGTCGAATCGGAGGGGCACTTCGACGCCGGCCTTCTGGGCCGGCAGGGTCGAGACGAGGAGCGTGAGGACGATGATGGGGCCGAAGAGCTTTTTCACTGGACACCTCCGAGGGCGACCGTCCGGGAGTCGCGCCAGGCGCTCCGGGTCTCGGACTTGATCTCGATCTTGACCGGCTTGGCCGAGCGGACGAGCCAGGTCACGGCCTGGGCGCCGCGGGCCGGAACGGACGGGACCAGGCTCCGTTTCTTGCCCTGGACGATGGTGACGCCGTCGCCGGCCAGGGTCACGACGACGGGCAGGACGCGCTGGTTGCGCCCGGCCATGGCCGTCGGGTAGGGCAGGTCGCCGGTGTTCTCGATCCAGGCCTTGACCTCGTAGAGGCCGGCGCCGAGCGGTTTGACGGCGGCGTCGGCGATCCGGACCCGGGCCATCTTCTTGGCCACTTCGAAGACCCAGGGGGCCTGGCCTTCGACCAAGCCCTCGATCATCTTCTCGGGCGGCGTCGTGTCCGCGAAGGGCACGATGCCGCCGATCTCGACCTCGCCGAGGGTCGGGTGCTTGTAAGGCTTCCAGGCGACGAAGCCTTTGCCATCGAGCTCCTTGTCGCTCCAGGCGAGAAGGGCCTTCTCCTTGGGATCGGCCCCGCCGGCGTCGGGCTTCTTGGGCATCTGCTTCATCATCTCGGCCATCTTCTTGGTGTCGAACTGGCCGGCTTTGATCATCTCGAAGACCTGTTTGGCCTTGAACTGGTCCGGGGCGCCTGCGGCCTTGAGGAAGGCGTCGACCTTCTCTTCGCCGAGGGCGACGAACTGATCGTTGGACATGGCCTCGAGCTTCTCCGGCGTGAGCTCGTCGGCGGGCTTGTCCTCCTTGACCTCGGGCGGGGTCCAGAAGTCGAGGGCGAAGGACGGCAGGCCGAGGTGGTAGTAGGCGTAGAGCTCCAAGGAGCCGTCCTTGTCCGGCGCGGCTTCGAGCCGCTTGCCGTCGAGCTTGGCCGCCTTGAGGAACTCCTTGTACCTCTCGGAGAGCTCCGTGTAGAACTTGAGGTCCTCTTCGAGCGGATTGACCACGGCGCCGAGCTCGAGGAAGCCGGCGACCATGCCCTCGGTGACCTCCATGCCGGGCGGGACGAGGGGCTTCACCAGCTCGATGATCTCGGCCATGGTGTAGGTCCGGGTCGGGTCGGCATTGATGAAGCCGGCCACGCGCTCGGGGACCTTGATCTGGTTGAAGTCGGCGTCGCCCTTGCGGCCGCCGCGGGGCGGGGCGAGGCAGGAATTGGCGCCCCCGAGGACGAAGGCCAGCCCGATCTCGCGGTGACGGTCGAAGAACTCGAGCAGGGCGAAGGTCTCGGGCTCGCTTCCGGGCCAGGGGCCGGCGTCGGGGGCGTGGTATTTGAAGAGGTGGGGGAACGCCGTGCCGAGGCTCACGCCGCCGGGCCCGTCCTCGTCGATCTGGCCGTCGCGGTCGTTGTCGAGGCCCTCGGGGTAGAGCTTCCAGACGCCCTTCTCGCCTTTGGCGCCGTCGGCCTTCTTCATCAGCCGGGCGTCGCCGGGGACGGCCATCCATGTCCCCTCCCGGTCTTTGACCCGGATCCGCGTGATGAGGCCGTCGCCGTCGAGGTCGTCGGGGCCGTCCTCGTCGGTCGCGTCGTCCTGGTCGTCGTTCTTGGGCCGGGCGTTGCGGGTGTCGGACCGCCGCGGCTTCGCGAAATAGAGCGCGGCGGCGTCCGGATTGCCGCACGCTAGGACGTACCAGGTCTTGTCGGTCCGGAGATCGGCCTTGGCGCACAGGGCCCGGGCCAGCCACAGCCCGGCTTCGGCGGCCAGCGGATAGGCGCCGTCCATGTCGGCGGCGACGAAGACGGCCGGCAGCGCCTTGGCGGCCGCGGCCGTTTCGGGCCCGATCTCGAGCAGGACGAGTTCGCGGCCGCCCGGGCTCTTGGCCAGGACGTGGGCCTTGGCGAAGCCGGGATGGGCTTTGGCCAGGTCCCGGAGAGCGGCGGCGATCTCCTCGGGCCTGTGGTAGCGGTCGAAGGCCGCCGACGGGCCCGTCCCCGAAGGGGACTGGCCCGCGGCGGGGCCCGGGAGGACGAGGATGGCCAGCGCGGACAGGGCGAAGGCGACGGAAAGGAAGGCGGGGATGCGGCGAAGGGTCACGTCGGGATACCTCCGTTCAGAGGATGGTCGAGACATTCTCGCAAATCGGGCCGGCGAAAGCAATGCGGACGCCCGGCGTCTCCTCTATATACGCATCGCCCTCGGCGTTAGTTCCCCTCCGGCCCTTGACCGCCCGGCCCGCCCGGTGATAGATAGAACGCGTCGCCCTCGATCGACCGGAGGTCCCCATGATCAAGAAGATCCTCGTCGCGCTCGCCGCCGCATCGCTCGTCCTGGCCGCCGCCCCGCCGCCCGCGGCCGCGCAGCACGGGGGCCCGCCGGCCGTCCTGTCCGTCCGCCAGCAGGCCGACGTCGTCCACCGCATCACGGCCAAGCGCCTGGAGACGCTCCTGCCGCGGCTCATGCGCGAGACCGGCATCGACATGTGGATCGTCTCCTGCAACGAGGACAACCTCGATCCCATCTTCGAGACCATGGTCCCCCTCGGCAACTGGAACCCCATCACCCAGGTCCTGGTCCTCTTCGACCGTGGCCCCGGAAGAGGCGTCGAGCGCCTGAACGTCTCCCGCACCGACACCCAGGGCCTGTTCCAGAACGCCTGGGACGCCGGCGCCTTCGACCAGAAGAAGGGCGAGAGCCAGTGGGAGGCCCTCGGCCGCGTCGTCCGCGAGCGCGATCCCAAGCGCATCGGGCTCAACGAGGGCGAGGTCCAATGGGCGGCCGGGGCCCTGACCACGGTCCTCAAGAAGCGGATCGCCGAGGCCGTCGGCCCCAAGTACGCGGCCCGCTTCGTCTCGGCCGAGCCCCTGGTCACGCTCTGGGCGGAGACCCTCCTCGATGAGGAGGTCGAGCACATGGAGCGGGCCGCGGCCCTGTCGCGGTCGATCATCGCCGAACTGTTCTCTTCGCGGGTCGTCACCGTCGGCCAGACGACGGCCGACGACCTGCGCTGGTACTATTGGCAGCGCGTCCACGACCTCGGCCTGCGGGTGTCCTTCTCGCCCTTCGTCTCCATCCGCGGCCGCTCGCCCAAGGACGTCGAAAAGTGGGGCAAGGACGACAAGGTCATCCGGCCGGGCGACGTCCTCCACTGCGACGTCGGTCTGAAATACATGCGCTGGAATTCCGACCACCAGGAGATGGCCTACGTCCTGCGGCCCGGCGAGACCGACGCCCCGGAGGGCCTCAAGAAGCTCATGGCCGAGTGCAACCGGCTCCAGGACATCTACTGCGGGGAGTTCCGGACCGGGCTGACCGGAGACGAGATCCTCGGCCGCGTCCTCGGCCGGGCCCGCGAGACGGGCGTCCCCGGCCCCCGGGTCTACTCCCACTCGCTCGGCTACTTCCTCCACGAACCCGGCCCGCTCATCGGCCTGCCCTGGGAGCAGGTCCACAACGCCGGGCGCGGCGAGGTCCGGCTCGTCCCCATGAGCGCCTTCACGGCCGAGATGAGCGTCACCGGCCCCTTCCCCGAATGGGGCGTCGAGTTCCGGGTGCCCCTCGAGCAGGATGTCCTGTTCGACGGCGAAAAGGCCTTCTTCCTGGCCGGCCGCCAGACGGCCTTCCACCTCTTCCGCTAGCCCGCCGCCGGACGGAAAGCGGCCGGCTGTTTCCTCAACGGAGGGCGGTCCCCCGACTAAATCCGAAGAAGCCGCCCTTGGAGCGGCTTCCGGAAGGAGACCGTCCATGAGAACGAGATATCTGGCCCTCGTCGCCGCCGTGGCCGTGGCCGCCGCCGGCTGCGCCGTCAAATACACCATCGTACCGCCCGCCGTCGACCTGGCCTCCCTGGGCACGGCCGGCATCGTCGTCTTCGACGCCGGCGAGGCCAAGGGCGATCTCGACGCCGCGGCCACGCAATATTTCTTGGAAGAGATCACGGCCGCCCAACGCGTCCCCGTTGTCGAGCTCGGGCCCGCCTCCGAGGTCCTGGCCAAGATCGGCAAGACGGCCTTCGACCGCGACGCCGCCCTGGCTCTCGGCCGCGAGCAGGACCTCGGCGCCGTCTTCGTCGGCGAGATCCGCGTGACCAAGGTCAAGCCCCAGATCGACCTGGCCGCGCCCCTGAGCAAGACCCTGTTCGCCCGGACGGCCTTCGACATCGCCGTCAAGGTCCGCCTCGTCTCGACCCGCGACGGCGCGACGCTGTGGACGCAGTCGGCCACCCGGGAAGGAACGGTCGGGGCGGTCGGCATGGACAACGGCGTCCCGGTCTTCTCGGTCCGCGACAAGAGCGCGGCCATGGCCGAGGCGCTCCGCGACCTGGCCTTCCGCCTGACCTGGGACTTCCGGCCGACCCGCCGCCGCCTCTAGGACCCGGCCTCAGCCGGGAGCGCGGCGGAGCTGGAGCCAGCGGACCGTCGCCCAACGCTTGCGGACGAAATGCCCGTCCTCACGGACAAGGCTCTTCAGGAATTCCTCCTCGGTCGGCCTGTCCTGTCCGTGCTTGGCTTTGAGCGCCAAGTGGCGGAGGGCCTCTTCGCGGCTGTGGTAGCGGAAGGAATTCTCGGCTAAGAAAGAGCCGCGGCCGGCGACGACGAAGCCGGCCTCGCCGCCGGCGTCTTGCGGGAAGGGGATGTCCAGCTCGGAGGCGATGAAGATCCGCTCCGGCCCGGCGGCGAGGACCCGTTCCAGGCCTCCTCTCGTCCCGAGCCCGGTCAGGTGAAGGCTGTTGCAGGCCACGGCCAAGTCGAATCCCGCGACGTCCCCGACGGCCACGTCCTCCCACGGCGCCGGAACGACGCGGACGGCCGTGACGCCGGCCCGGACGATCTCCTCGCGCAGATAGGCCCGCATGGCCTCCGAGGGTTCGACGACCGTGACCCGGCAGCCGGTCCGGGCCAGGGGCACGGCCAGCACGCCGCTGCCGCCGCCGATGTCGAGGACCTTCCAGCCCGGCCGCGCGATCCCCGCCAGCCGGTCCTTGACGCCGCGATGGTAATCCGTGTGCTCGAGCCACAGCCGGTACCACGGGGCGTATTCATCCCAATAGGCCACCGTCCGCACGGCGGAAGGAACGATCTCGGCTTCGGGGTAAGCCATGGTCCGGCGGCTCTCCTTCCTCGGCGACGCTAAAAGGCGTCAGTATACGGGGAGAAGGGCCGGAGGTCAAAGGGCCGTGGCCGGCGGGGCCGGCCGTGGGATCAAATGTCCTTGGCGGCGTCCCGGCGCTCGATCTTGATATTGAGCCGGGCCTGCAGGTATTCCACGGCCGAGACGACCGACTTTTCCAGGATGCGTTTCTCTTTCTCGAGGGAGGATTCCGCCTCGGTCAGGGCGCCTCTCAGGCCTTCGGGGGCTGAGGCCAGGGATCTGAGGGCGGCCCGGGCGGCGGCCCCGTCCACGGCGCCCGGCGCCGTCGGGCGCAGACCGGTCCGGAAGACGAGGAAGGCCGCCGCGGCGACCACGAGCAGAACGCCCGCCGCCGCCGGCAGGGGGCGGAGGAACGGACGCGATCGGAAAACGTCGCGCGCGCCGTCCCGGCTCTCCGCCTTATCCCACGCGGATCCGTCCAGGGCGAATTCAGGGACCGCCGCCAGGAAGGCGGGGCGCTCCGCGGCCAGCCGTTCCCGCAGGGAGGCCATGAACCGGGCCTGTTCGCGGCAGGCCGGGCAGCGCCCGGCGTGGCGGGCCGCCCAGCGCGGCGGCGCCTGGCCGCGGTCGCCGGCCCTCGAGACCGTCCAGCGGACGATGCGGCAGATCATGGTCGTTCTCCCTTCCTTCATCCGGTAGCCGGCCCGCCCGCGGCGGCGGGCTTGGCCGTCGTCATCGCGCCGGCGGCCGCGCCGCCGGTCCTCTTCGCCAGGTTCGTCCGGGCCCGGTGGAGGAGCAGGCTCACGGCGACCCGGCTCTTGCCGACGGCCCGGGCGATGTCGGCGACGTCCATGTCCTCGCCGTAGCGCAGCCACAGGACGCGGAACTGGCTCTCGGCCAGCGTCCGCGCGGCGTCCCACAGGCCGGCCGCGCCGGATTCACCCGCCGCCGCGATGAACGGCGCCGGGTCGGCCACGCCGCCGGCCGATTCGGGCGTCAGCGGCACGGCCGCGATACGCTTCTTCCGGTAGGAGCTGATGGCCAGGCGTGTGGCGGCCGTGTAGAGCCAGGTCGAGAAGCGGTAGGCCGGGTCGTAGCGGTCGATGTTGCGGTAGAGCTTGAGGAGCGTTTCCTGGACCATGTCCTCGGCATCCTGGTCGCTCCCGAGGCGGGCCCGGAGATAGACGAAGAGCCGGCGCTTGTAGCGACGCGCCAACTCGTCGAAAGAACGGCGGGAGCCGGCCCGCGCCTCGCGGGCCAGCTCCTCGTCGGTCTTCTCTGCGGTCGCCTCGGGTCCGGTCATGCGTCTCCCAAGGTCAGTCGATGTGGAGGCCCTTGTGCTCGGACAGGAGCGCGGCGATGTCCTTCGAGGGCCGCTCGAAGTCGATGCGCACCGTCTTGCCGTCCAGTTTGACCTGGAGCCCGTCGAGCATTTGGGCGACCTTGGCCATGTCGCTCTCGGTCCCGCCGAGGCGGCCCATGGCGATGAGGCCCTGGACGACATCGGCCATGTTCTTGGCGCTCTCCGGCGATGCGGCCGTCACCTGCAGGCGGAGCGACAGGTTGCCCGTCTTCTCCTGGGCCATGAAGAACAGGCCGCTGGCCTGGTCGAGGACCTTGGACTGGCCGATCTCTTTGCCCAGGGCGGAGAGGTCGGGCAGGACGCCGCTCAGGAAAGCGCCCGCCGGGACCTCTTTGAGCGCCGCGCTGAGAGGGGTGCCGGCGAAGGTCTTGGCCTTGCCGCCGGCGGTGTCCAGGACCTTCTCGAGGGCGGCCCGGCCCTCGGCGAAGACGAGCAGCCGGTCGTTGACGAACGCCCCGTACTCGTCGCTGTCGCTCGAGTAAAGGGTGTAGGCCCCGTAGGCCGTCTTCTGGCTGTCCTTGTCGGCCTCGGCCAGGGCGATGATGCCGGCCTTGTCGAGCGTGCCCTCGACGGCGAAGACGATGTTCGCGTCGTCGGAGCCCAGCCCGATCACGGTCACGCCCTTGATGTCCTTGGCCAGGTCCATCTTGAGCCAGCGGTCGATGTCCCGGCCCTTGATCTGGAACCGGCCGTCCTTGTCGAGCAGGGCGTAGAGCTCCGTCCCGACGAACTTCTCCATGTCGAGATGGGCCACCCACTTGGCGCTCTCGGGCACGATCGAGGACGGGATCGTGCCGGGGAAGGCCGGGACGGCGACGAACAGGGCCAGGGCCATCAGGGCGGCCAACAGCAGGGCGATCTTCTTGGTCATGAGCGACTCCTTGGTACGTGATCCCTACGCCCTGTCATACGCTCCTGCGGGCCGGATGTTTCACCTCCCCGGCGGGAATTCGAGCCGGAGCGTCGCACCGGCCTCGAGAACGGCCGGTTTCCGGAGGCCCGTGGCCGCGGCCCCGCCCAGGCGGAACGACCGCAGGGTCAGCCCGCCTCCGAGGACGGCCAGCTCGGCCGTCCGCCCCCCGGCCTCGACGCGGCAGGTGCCCCAGGCGTCGCCGTTCGACCAGAACCAGGTCCCCTCGCCGGCCGCGAAGGCCATGGCCTGGGTCCGGCCGTCCCAGGAGAAACCGGCCAGGGCCGGCACGGCCGCCCAGCTGGCCATGGCCCGGGCGTAATGGTGGCCGCACTCGGCCTCGTCGAAGGGGCTGCGCTTGCGGCCGTCGTAGCGGGCCCTGATATCGCGGATGACCTCGAGCCCGCTCCCCGTCTCGCCCTCGTAGAGCAGGCCGACGGCGGCCGTGTACTCGAAGCCGGTCATGACCTCGGTGAAGTACGGAAAGGGATTGCGCGGCCGGCCCTTCGGGTAGCTGGCCATGAGCAGGGCCGTCTCGTCTCCGAGGACGAACGAGCGCAGGCAGTTGAAGTGGTCGGAAAAGCCGCGCTGCCGGTTGTATTTGAGGATGCTCGCGAGCGCCGTCCGGACGTGGGCCGGGTCGACGAGATAGCCCAGGCCGCAGACGTGGGCCATGTACTGGCCGACGAGCTGGTCGACGAGGCAGCCCCGCGCGAGTTGGTAATCCGGCTCGGCGATCTCTTTGGCGCCCATGTCGAGTCGCAGGCTGGGCGCGACATCGTCGACGCTCTTGGGCGGCACGACGCGGTGCTCGTAATATTCGCCGTTCCAGAGGTTGGCGTCCGTCCAAGTTCGGCCCTTGGCGAAGAGGCCGGCGCACGTCGCGGCGAACGCCTTGTCGCCGGCGCCCTTGGCCATCTCCTCAGCGGCCCTGAGCGCGCCCAGGTACCAGAGCTCCATCTGCGGGTTCGGGCCGTAGTACTCGACGTCCATGGTGTTGTGCTGGCAGCCCTCCATGACCCCGTCCCGGTCGGCGTCCCAGCCGCCCTTTATCCAGGCGAAGGCCAGGGCCCTTTTTACGGCCGGCCAGAGCCGGCGGAGCCAGTCGTCGTCGCCGGACATCTTCCAGTCGCGGTAGGCCCGCATGATCGTGCCCATCTGGCCGTCGGCGGCGGCCTTGCCGAACTCCCGGGCCCGGTCGAGGGGCAGGCGGACGCGGAAGCTCATCAGGCCCTGGCCGTCGGTCGCGTCCAGGAACTCGGTCTCGCGCATGCTCCGGGCCAGGGCGCCGAAGAGGAAGCCGGTGGCCTGCTCGTAGTTCCAGACGTGCGTGCATGAGCCCCAGCAGCAGCCGGCGTTGTTGCTCGAACCCTCGAAGCCGAAGAGCTTCCCGTCGGGCGTCTGGAAGCAGGTCTGGGTCCGAAGCGTGCTGAGGTTGAAGAGGGCGGCCTCCTTGACCTCGGCGGGAAGCGAGCTCCCGGCCAAGGCCCGGACGAACGCGACCGTGCGGGACTCGAGCGCGGCGGCACGGGCGGCGAAGTCCTCGGCCGCGGCCCAGGCGTCGGGCCAGCGCGTCGTGTAGTAATTGCCGATGACGTCGTCCGGCGCGCCCTTGGGCGACCAGGTGACGCGGTTCGGGAAGTGCCAGGCGATGACGAACGAGGCCTCGGCGGTCCCGTTCGCCGGCACGTCGATCTCGACGGCGAGCGAGCCGAAGGGCATGTCCTCGCCGGCGGGCGGCCGGGGGTCGAGCTTCCCGTCGGCGGCGAAGTCGTCCCAGAAATCGAGGAGCGAGGTGCCCCAGCCGGCGGCCAGCCACGACGTCCGGCTCGTCCCGCGGGTCCCGGCCGGGGCGGCCAGGGCCATCGTGCCCCAGGCTTCGTGCTTGGGATCGACCCCGGCCGAGGTCATGAAGACGCCGCGCAGCGCGTCGGTGGCCCGGAACTCGTTGCGGTTCTTGACCGGCCCGGTCGTGACCGGGTCGCCCTTCCAATCTTTGGCCGTGCCCGAGCCGTCGGCCCCGATGAAGTTGGGCAGTGTGCCGCAGACGGCGGCCTTGAGCGGCCGGTTCGTCTTATTGGCGACGACGAACCGGAGCGCGGCGACGGGGATGCCGCTGGCCTCGGCGTCGCCTGGGACGAGCGGGTTCCAGCCCTCGACGCGGACGTCGACCGGCGCGTCCGGGTCCGACAACAGGACCTGGCCGAGCGGATAGGCCGCCGCGAACGAGACCTCCCGGAAGCGGGGCAGGCCGTGATTGACGGCCGTCGAGCCGTGCGAGGCCTCGTAGGCGGAGAGCGGCAGCGGGCCCTCGAGGACGCGGGCGAAGGGACCGCCGGGCGCCTCGACGCGTATGGCGAAGAACGGGCCGGTCTGCTGGCCGCCGTACGGCGCGTAGCCCTTGGCCGGCCGGTTCATGATCTCCCAGTCGACGAGATTGCCGCGGCCGCCGAGCGAGACCGTGCCCGTTCCGATGCCGCCGAGCGGCAGGGCGATCCTCTCGACGTGGTCGCGGTCGTA
>CAZFZU010000041.1:0-27241 GCA_964523615.1 uncultured Eubacteriales bacterium
TCCGTCCCGATCCTGCCCGGTCCGCTCACCGGGGTTCGCTCCCCGTTCCCCGGGGAGCCGGGGAGCCAGAGGATATCCCCGAGCCTAAGCCCGAGAGAGGGACCCCCTAGAATCCGAGAATGGACCTTACTTCTTCGCGGCGGATTCGACGGGCTGGCCGGTCAGGAAGACCTGAGGATGGCGGAGGAGGATCTCCTCGACGACGTACTCCTCGATCTGCTGGGCGCTGCGGAGCTTGAGGGCCTCGGCGGCGATGCGCTCGGCCGTCTTGGCCTCGATCGAGCGCAGGGCCTTCTTGACCCGGGGGATGAAGATGGGGTTCATGCTGAAGGTCCGCAGGCCGAAGCCCAGCAGGACGATGGCCGAGAGGGTGTCGGCCGCCATCTCGCCGCAGACGACGACGTCCTTGCCGGCCTCGCGGGCGGCCTGGATGACCGAGCGGACGAGGCGCAGGACGGCCGGGTGGAACGGCTTGTAGAGGTGGGTGACGGACTCGTTGGCCCGGTCGACGGCCAGGTAATACTGGATGAGGTCGTTCGTCCCGATGCTGACGAAGTCGACCTCCTTGAGCATGACGTCGGCCAGGGCGGCCGCCGCGGGCACCTCGATCATGACCCCCAGGGGCATGGCCTCGTCGAAGGCCTCGCCCTTGCGGCGCATGCCCCGCTTGACGTCCTCGAGGACGTCCTTGACCTCGAGGACCTCGTCGACCTCGGTGACCATGGGCAGCAGGACGCGGATGTTGCCGGCGACGCTGGCCCTCAGGATGGCCCGGAGCTGGACCCGGAAGAGGTCCTTGTTCCGCAGCGAAAACCGGACCGCCCGCAGCCCGAGGGCCGGATTGGGCTCCTTCTCGATGTTCAGCTGGGGCAGGCTCTTCTCGCCGCCGATGTCCAGGGTCCGGATGGTGACCGGATGGGGCGCGGCGCCGCGGGCCAGCCGAGAGTAGATCTCGAAGTGATCCTCCTCGGTCGGCAGGGACTCGCGGCGGAGGTAGATGAACTCGGACCGGAACAGGCCGACGCCCTCGGCGCCCATGGACTGGGCCAGGGCGACCTCCTCGGGCAGCTCGATGTTGGCCTGGGGCACGAAACGGACCCGGTCGAGGGTCTCCGACTTCAGCTTGGCCGTCTTTTGGAGCTCGCGGCCGTAGGTCTCGTACTTGTCCTTCTTGGCCTGGTACTCCCGGCGCACGGCGGGCGGCGGGTCGATGAGCACCTCGCCGTCCGTGCCGTCGACGATGAGGAACTCGCCCTCCCGGACCTGCCGGGTGACGTCGCGCAGGCCGAGGACGGCCGGGATGCCGAGCGAGCGGGCCAGGATGGCCGTGTGCGAGGTCTGGCCGCCCATGTCGAGGGCCACGCCCAGGGTCAGCTCCTTGCTCAGCCGCAGGGCGGCCTCGGAGGGCAGGAGCTCGTGGGCGACCAGGACGTGCTCCTTCTGGGGCGGCTTCTCCTTCTCGCGGCGGGCCTCGAGGTTCTTGTAGACGCGCTTGAGGACGTCGGAGACGTCCGACTTGCGCTGCCGGAAGTAGTCGTCGGTCAGGGCCTCGAACAGGCGCTCGAAGCGGGCGTTGGCCTTGGACAGGGCCCACTCGGCCCGGGCCTTCTCGTCGCGGATGACGGCCTCGAGCCCGTTGACCAGGGCCGGGTCCTCGAGGATGAGCAGGTGGGCCTCGAAGATGAGGGAGCTCTCGGGCCCCATCTTCTCGCTGATCCCGTCCTTGACCTTGACCAGGTCGGCCCGGGTCCGGGCCAGGGCCCGGCGCAGCCGCTCGATCTCGTCGGGGACCTGGGCCTCGTCGATGATCTCCTTGCGCGAAGTGAAGACGACCCGCTTGGCCAGCAGGACCTCGCCCATGGCGATGCCCGGGGAGACCCCGATGCCCCTCAGGCGCCTGACGTCCGTCACCGCGTCACTCCTTCTCGTCGAAGCGGTTGGCGATGAGCTCGGCCAGGGCGGCCATGGCCGCCTCCTCGTCCTTGCCCGAGACCAGGAGCCGGATGGCGGTCCCTTGGGTCGCCGCCAGGGTCAGGATGCCGAGGATGCTCTTGCCGTCGATCTCGTCGCCGTCCTTGACGATCTTGACCGAGGCCCCGAAGCGGTTGGCCAGGTTGACGAACTTGACCGCGGCCCGGGCGTGCAGGCCCAGCCGGTTGCGGATGGTGACGGTCCGGTCGAGCATGGCGGGGCTACTTGGTCCTGGCCCCGAGCAGGGCGCTGACGAGGTGGACGTTCTTCTTGCCCTGGTCGACGACCTTCTTGGCCACGTCCTTGAGGTTGTTGTTGCGCTGGAGGGAGACGAACTTGATCAGCATGGGCAGGTTGACGCCGGTGACGATCTCGACGTGGTTCTCCTTGTAGAAGCTGAAGCTGAGGTTGGACGGGGTGCCGCCGAACATGTCGGTGAAGATGACCACGCCGCTCTTCTGATCGACCCGCTTGAGGCTCTGGTTGATCTTCTTCTTGGAGTCCTCGACGTCGTCGTACCAGCCGATGGAGATGGCCTCGATGTTGGGCGCTTCGCCCAGGATGATGGTCAGGGCGTTGAGGAACTCCTCGGCCATCCGGCCGTGACAGACGATGATGCCGCCGATCATGGTTCGTTCGCTCTCCCGGTCAGTGCGCCATTGTACGACAAAGCGGCCTATTTATAAAGGTCCCGGTGGTGGACGCGGACGTCGTAAGGCCCCTCGCGGAGCCGGGCTTTGAGCTCCTCGGCCACGGCGACCGAGCGGTGCCGCCCGCCCGTGCAGCCCACGGCGACGTTGACCGTCGTCTTGCCCTCCCGGGCGAACCGGGGCAGGGCGAACTCGAGCAGGCCCGACAGGCGGGCCAGCAGGGGCTTGGCCCCCGGGGCCGCGAGCACGTAGCGGCGCACGCTGGGGGCCTTGCCGTTGCGGGCCCGCAGGCGCTCGACATAGAACGGGTTGGGCAGCAGCCGGGTGTCGAAGACGATGTCGGCCTCCAGGGGCAGGCCGTGTTTGTAGCCGAAGCTCGTCAGAACGACCTGGGTCCGGGGCCTTTTCCGCCGCAGCACGCGCTCGCCGACGAGGTCCTTGAGCTGGTAGATGTTGAGCCCCGACGTGTCGACGATCTCGTCGGCCATCCGGCGGATGCCGGCCAGCCGCCGGCGCTCGAGACGGACGCCTTCGAGGATGGGCCGGCGCGGGGCCAGGGGGTGGGGCCGGCGGGTCTCGTTGAAGCGCTTGGCCAGGGCCTCGTCCGTGGCCTCGAGGAAGACCAGGCGGACGGAGGCCCGCTTGCGGATGTCCCGCAGGACGGCCGGGAAATCCGTCAGGAAGCGCGGCTCGCGGATGTCGACGACCAGGGCGGCCCGGTCGATCTCGACCTTCTTGCGCAGCCACAGGTCGACGAAGCTGCCGATGAGCTTGGCCGGCAGGTTGTCGACGCAGTAGTAGCCGAAGTCCTCCAGGGCCCGGCTGACGACGGTCTTGCCGGAGCCCGAGAGCCCGGTGACGATGAGGAAACGGTTGTCCGGCGCGGCTTTGGCCATGGCCCCTCTCAGGTCAGGACGCGGTCGAGGCGCCGGATGATCTCGTCCGGCGCGCTGTAGCCTTTCTGGCGGAGGATGTGGACCCGGCAGGCCACCTCGATGAGCGTGGCGATGTTGCGGCCCGGGGCGACGGGGATGGCCAGCTGCGGGATGCGCCGGCCGAGCAGAGGCAGGTCGTCGCCCGACTTCAGGCCGAGGCGGTCGACCTCGTAGCCGCGGCGCCACTTCTTCAGGCGGATGACCAGGTCGACCCGGGCCTGCCGGGCGATCGAGCGCGGGCCGAAGATGGCCCGGATGTTGATGATGCCGAGGCCCCGGATCTCCATGAAGTTGCGGCTCAGGGCCGGGGCCGTCCCCCACAGCTCGCCGCCCGGCCCGACCCGGACCTGGACGACGTCGTCGGCGACGAAGCGGTGGCCGCGGGCGATGAGCTCGAGGGCGCTCTCGCTCTTCCCGATGCCGCTGTCGCCGAGGATGAGCGTGCCCAGGCCGAAGATGCGCAGGAAGCCGGCCGAGATGGTCGTCTGCTCGACGGGCGGCAGGTCGGGCGCCGGCGCGGGACGGTCAGCCACGGCCCTTGTCCTCCTCGGCCTTGAGCGTGCGGATGACGTCGGCGGGCGACGGCTGCTTGAGGAGCTTCGAGGCCAGGGTCCGCGAGGACCGGGTCAGGGCGGCGATGGCCGCCAGGAGGCGGAGCCCCTCGCCCGGCGAGTCCTCGGGCGAGACGAGCAGGAAGAAGACGTGGGACAGCTTGCCGTCGCCGGCCTCGAACGAGACGCCGTCGGGCGACAGCCCCAGGGCCAGGGCCGGCGCCTTGAGCCCCTTGGCCCGGCAGTGCGGCACGGCCACCCCGTGGCCGATGGCCGTCGTGCCCAGCTCCTCGCGCTTGAGGAGCTTGTCGAGCAGGGCGCCGTCGAGCGCGGTCTCGTGCCGGGTCTCGAGGCAGGCGGCCAGCTCGCGGAGGACGCCCGTCCGGTCCCGGGCTTCGAGCCGGGGCAGGACCAGGCCCTCGTCGAGCAGGTCGTGGAGCTTCATTCGGGCTCGACCAGGCCGATCTGGCCGTCCTTGCGCCGGTAGACCGCGGCCCAGCCCCCGCCGTCCTCGCGCCGGAACAGGAAGACCTCCTTGTTCTTGACGTCGAGCTGGACCAGGGCCTCCTCGACGGACATGGGCTTGAGGGAGAAGAAGGCGGCCCGGACGACGCGGCGCTCGGGCTCGGGGGCCTCCACGGACGGAGCCAAGGCCTTTTGCTGGCGGCCGCCGCGGCGCTTCTTCTCGCGCCACTTGGCCCGCTCTTTGCGGATCCTTTTCTCCAGGGTGTCGAAGGCCGCGTTGAGGGAGTCCCGCATGTCCAGGGTCTCTTCGGCCACGACCAGGCCGCCGCCTCGGGCCCGCAGGTTGATCTCGGCCTTGTGGCGGTTCCTCTGGACGGCCAGGACGACGTTGACGTCGAGGACGTCGTCGACGAGGCTCCTCAACCGGGCCAGGCGTTTCTCGCAATAGGCCTGGATCTCGGGCGTCAGGGCCGACTGCCGGGCCGTATAATGGACGTTCATGCCTTCTCCTCCATGATGGACTTCCGCTTGCGGATGTGGGACGGCTCGATCCGCAGCTGCTGGCGGTACTTGGCGACCGTCCGCCGGGCGATGTGCAGGTCCTCGCGGGCCAGGAGCTCGCCGATCTCGATGTCGCTCAGGGGATTGTCGCGGTCCTCGGCCTCGACGAGCTTGCGGATCTTGTCCTTGACCTTGAGCGACGAGACGTCCTCGCCGTAGGTGCCCTGCAGGGATTTGTGGAAGAAGTACTTGAGCGAGAAGACGCCGCGGGGCGTCATCATGTGCTTGTTGGCCACGACCCGGCCGACGGTCGACTCGTGGACGCCGATGTCCTGGGCGATCTCCATCAGCGTCAGGGGCCGGATGTAATCGATGCCCTTGTCGAAGAACTCCTTCTGCCGGTCGACGATGAACCGGGCCACCTTGTAGATGGTCTGGTTCCTCTGGTTGAGGCTGCGCATGAACCAGATGGCTTTCTTGAGACGGTCGTTGAGGAAGCGGTAGGCCTCGGGCTCGGCCGTGGCGGCCTTGGCCAGGAGCTGGCGGTAGTAGCCGCTGAGCCGGAGCTGGGGCAGGCCCTCGTCGTTGACGGCGACCTTCCACTCGTCGCCCTCGCGGCTGACGACGATGTCCGGGACGACGTAGGCCGTCCGCTCCTCGGTGTACTTGCGGCCGGGGGCGAAATCGAGGCCGCGGATGACGTCGATGCGCGACCGGACCTCGGCCATCGGGACGTTGAGGACGCGGGCCAGCTGGGCGTAATCGGACTTCTCGAGCAGGGCCCGGTGCGTGGTCACGATGGCCCGGGTCATCTCGTCCCCGATCTGGAGGTTGTCCATCTGGGCCAGCAGGGCCTCCGGCAGGTCCCGGCTGCCGCAGCCGACGGGGTCGAAGGTCTTGATCTTCTCTCGGACGGCGTCGACCCGCTCGGGCGTCGTCCGGTTCAGGCGGGCCAGCTCCTCGACGCTCGACTCGAGATAGCCGGTCTCGTTGATGTCGCCGATGACGTTGGACGCCAGCTCGCGCTCCTCGGGGTCGAAGAAGGTCAGGGAGGCCTGCCACTCGAGATGGTCCCAGAGCGAGGGCGTCCGGGACAGGGTGTTCTCGAGGGAGACGGCCTCGCGGTTCTCGCTGAAGTGGGGCCGGAAGCCCTCGTCGAGGTACTCCTGGAAGTTGGTCAGGACGTCGGGGCCCCGCGTGTCGCCACTGAGCTTGGCCTCCGTCGATTCGAGGTTGAGGCCGTCCAACAGCCCGGTCCGGCCCTCGACGCCGGCCTCCTCGGCGGCCACGGTCTCGCTGTCGCGGGGCGCGGCCTCCCGGGCCTCGTCGGCGATCTCGATCATCGGGTTCTGCGAGAGCTCCTCGTCGATGACCTCGATGAGCTCGAGGTTGGTCAGGGGCAGGAGCTTGATGGCCTGCTGGAGGGCCGGGGCCAGGATGAGCTTCTGGACCTGCCGCTGGTCGAGACGTTGTTTCAGGGTCATGGTCTTATCTATAGACGGAACTCGTCGCCCAAATAGCTCTTCCGGACCGCCTCCGAGGAGACGATCTCCGCCGGCGTCCCCTCCCGGAGGACGCGGCCCGCTTCCAGGATGTAGGCCCGGTCGGTGATGGCCAGGGCCTCCCGGACGGCGTGGTCGGTCAGAAGGACGCCGACGCCCTTGTCCCGGAGGCCCCGGATGACCGCCTGGAGGTCCCGCACGGCCAAGGGGTCGATGCCCGTGAACGGCTCGTCGAGGAGCAGGAAGTCGGGGTCCAGGACCATGGCCCGGGCGATCTCCAGGCGGCGCCGTTCGCCGCCCGAGAGGGTCAGGGCCTCGGCCCCGGCCAGCCGGTCCAGGCCGAACTCGGCCAAGGCCTCGTCCACTCGGGCCGAGCGCGAAGCCGCAGCCGCCGGCCGCGTCTCGAGCACGGCCAGCAGGTTCTCGGCCACCGTCATCTTGCGGAAGGCCGAGGGCTCCTGAGGCAGCAGGATCAGGCCCTTGCGCGCCCGCAGGTACATCGGCAGGTCCGTGACGTCCTCCCCGTTGAGGAGGACCCGTCCGCCGTCCTGGGGAACGAGGCCGAGGATCATGGCGAAGGTCGTCGTCTTGCCGGCGCCGTTCCGGCCCAAGAGCCCGACGGTCTCGCCGGGCGCGACCTCGACGGACACGCCGTCGACGACCTTCTTACCCCCGTAGCGCTTCTCGAGCCCGACCGCTTTCAGTGACCCCTTCATGGCTCACGATCTGATGACGGTCGCCGTTCGTCCCGTTCCCTCATTCTCGAGGAAAATCTTATCATCGGCCAGATCGAAAGTCAATTTGTCCCCCCTGGCGGCACCGCCCCCGGGATCTGTCAGGACGGGGCTCCCTGTGAGGACCAGGCGGCGGGCCGCGGCGTCGTAAAAAGCGGCCTCGGCCCGGCCCGTATAGCCGCCTCTCGTAACGACGACACCGCCTTCGGCCGTGAGCGTCCCGACCGCCCTGCCGTCGGCGGCGAGGACCGCCGCGAGTGACCCGGCCTCGAGGCGCGCCCCGGGCAATCCGACCGAGGCGCCGCCCGAGAGGTTCAAAGCCCTCGTGTCCGGGGAGAAGGACATCTCCCGGCCGGCGAGCGCCGCGGCCGGCTCCGGACGCTCCGCGGCGCCTGGCTCCGGCAGAGTGACGGTCACCCCGTCCCCGCCCTTCATCCGGCCGTCGCCGCCGGCGAGCTCGATCGCGCCGCCCCGGACGGCGGCGCTCCCCTGCCGGACCAGGGCCTCGCCCGAGAGGCGGATGGTCTCCCCTTCGGTACGCATCCTCAGAGTCCGGCAGGAGAAGAAGGCGTCCTCGTCGCGGGAGAAAAAGCCGGGCCCACGGGCCCCGGGGCTCATCTTCAGGACGCCCGTGACGCCGCCCTCGGCCGTGAGGTCCCCGGCGCCGGACGCGATCTCGATCGCGGGAGCCTCGAATCGGACTTCGGCGGAATCGGCCGCGGCCCGGCCCCCGGCCGACCCGGACACGCGGAGGACGCCGGCCGCGTCGAAGCGGGCTTCCTCTCCGAGGAGGACGCGGCCGAGGTCCCCGGGCCCGCGGGTCTCCACGCGGACGCCGCCCGAGGCCGACCAGGCCGGCCGTCCGCCGGGAAGCGAGAAGTCCAACCGGACCTCGGGCGCGGTGACGGTCCGGGCGCCGTCCTCGCCGGACCTCGCCGACAGGGCGGCGCCGCCTTCGAGGACCGCGATCTCGAGGCCGGTCTCGTCCGCCGCGACGAGGAATGAGACGGTCTCTGCCTCGGCCCGAAAGCCCGCCGCCGAGATCGAGGCCCGGCCCGTCGCGCGGCCGCGGCGCGAGCCGCGCTCGTAGCGCAGGATCTCGCCCGACAGGGTCAGCGTCCCGCCGTCCGCCGCGGCCAGGCCGGCCCGGAAGCCGCCGCCGAGGCGGGCCTCTCCGGCCCTCTCGTCGTAGACGATCTCCCGGGCCTCTCCGGCGAGCCCGTCCGCGGTGAAGCGGCCGCCGGAGACGGTCCCGAAAGTCCCGGCGGCCTCGTCGTAGAGGAAGGCCTCCCCTTCGAGCGCGGCCCCGCCGGCCTCGATGAGGACCCGGCCCGTGACCTCGAAGCGCTGCCCGCCCTTCGCGTAGGCGACCTCGTCTGCGGTCAGACGGGCCGCGGTCCCGCCCGCGGGGGAGAACCGGACGACCTCGACGGACCCGGTCAGGTGCTCGCGGCCGTCGGCCCCCCGGAAGGCCAGGTCGCCGCGGACCGAGACGGCCAGGCGGCCGTCGCGGAATTCCTCGTGACGGACCCGCTCCTTGCGGTCGACCGGTCCCGCGGACGGGGGCGGAGGGGCGTCGGGAGGGCGAGGGGGCTCGCGCCGCCCGGCCACGCGGACGGCCAGGACGGCGGCCAAGACGACGGCCGCGGCCGCCGCGACGAACGCGGCGACGCGGACCGGGGCCGGCGCTCTCTGGGCGCTCATCGTCTCAGATCTTCAGGTCTTCGACGGACAGATTGGTCTTGGTCTCCCCGAGGTATTCCGAGGTCATCAGTGAGAAAGCCAGGCTGACCCGGCCGCCCCGGCGGACGATGTGCCGCCAGTCGGCCTTGTCCCAGCCCAGGGCCTCCAGGACCCGGCCGTTGTGGCGGGCCAGGAACTTGATGTGCTTGCCCTGCAGGACCTTGGGCTCGCTGACGATCTCGACGTTGTCGGCCATGAACAGCGGCTTGGGGTTGCCGACGCCGAAAGGCACCAGCCGGCCGAGGACCTCCATGAAGCGGTCGTCGATCGCCGCGAAGTCGAGCGGCCCGTCGATCCGGATCCGCCGCCGCAGGCTGTCTTCCGGGATGCGGGCCTCGGCCAGCGGATTGAGGGCGGCCCGGAGATCGGGCATGCGCTCGGTCGGCAGCGTGCAGCCGACGGCCAGCTTGTGCCCGCCGTAGCTCAGGAAGAGGTGCCGGCAGTCCTCGAGGAGGTCGATGAGCGGCACGTCCGAGATGCTCCGGCCCGAGCCGTGGGCCCGGCCGTTCTCGTAGGCGAACAGGACGACGGGCCGGTTGAAGCGGTCCTTGAGCTTGGAGGCGACGATGCCGATGACGCCGCGGTGCCAGTCGGGGCTGCCGAGGACGAGGCACTTGTACTTGCGGTCGAGGCCCCGCGACTCGACGCGCTCGCGGGCCTCCGTGAAGATCCGCTCCTCGGTCCGCTGGCGCAGGGCGTTGAGCTCGTCGAGCTTCTCGACCAGGGCCCGCGACTCGGCCGCGTCCTCGGTGAAGAAGAGGCGGACGGCGAGGTCGGTCATGCCCATGCGCCCGGCGGCGTTGATGCGCGGGCCGATGCGGAAACCCAGGTCGCCCTCGGAGATCTTGCGGCGGCCCAGCCCGCAGGCCTCGATGAGCTGGCGCAGGCCGGTGTTGGCGACGCTGCGCAGGCCCTCCAAACCGTGCTTGACGAACAGCCGGTTCTCGCCCTTGAGCTCGGCCACATCGGCCACCGTGCCGATCGAGACGAGCTTCATGTAGTGGGGCAGCCCGGCCTCGCGACCGGCCCGGGTCAGCAGGGCCTGGATGAGCTTGAAGGCCACCCCGACGCCGGCCAGCCCGGGATCGGGATAGCCCGCGTCGGCCAGCACGGGGTCGAGCACGGCCACGGCCTCCGGCAGGGTCTCGCCGGGCCGGTGGTGGTCGGTGACGACGACGTCGATGCCCCGCTCCCGGGCCAGGGCGGTGAACTCGACGGCCTTGACGCCGCAGTCGACGCTGACGACCAGGGTCGCCCCGCGCTCGACCGGGATGCGGACGTGCTCGGGCCGGATGCCGTAGCCGTCGGTCAGGCGCTCGGGGATGAAGTGCTCGACCCGGGCCCCGAGGGTCGTCAGGGCCTTGACCAGCATGACCGTCGACAGGATGCCGTCGACGTCGTAGTCGCCGAAGACGAGGATCTTCTCGCCGGCGGCCACGGCCGCCTCGATGCGGACCACGGCCCGGTCCATGCCCTTCATGAGGTAGGGATCGTGGAGACGGTCGAGCCCGCCGTAGAGGAACTCCCGGGCCGCCTCCTCGGTCGCGATCTTGCGGTTGACGAGGACGCGGGCGATGGCCGCCGGGATGTCCAGGGCCGCGGCCAGGGCCTCGGTCTCGGGGCGCGGCGGGTGGACGAGCCAGGCGACGTCGTTCATGGCGCCCCCCACTCTAGCACATCCGCCGCGGGGGCTCAACCGCGGCATTGACAATTAAACGCTTGAAAAATAAAATGTTAAGACCATGTTCGGCAGCCTGCGCGAAAAACTGTCCCGGACCCGGAACGCCTTCCGCCGCGTCGAGGACCTGTTCAAGAGCGGCCGGCGGCGCGACGAGATCTTGGACGAGCTCGAGGAGGCCCTCATCCTCGCGGACGTCGGGGTGCCCGCGGCCGAGAGCCTGCTCCGGGCCCTGCGGACCAAGACCCGCAAGGACGCCGACGAGGCCGAGCTCGACCGCGTCCTCAAGGACGAGCTCGTCGCCCTGCTCACGCCGCGGGCCGCCGCGCCGGCCCCCGCCGGGACGGGGCCGCTGGCCGTCCTCATGGTCGGCGTCAACGGCGGCGGCAAGACGACCTCGGCGGCCAAGCTGGCCGCGCTCTACAAGCGCGACGGCCGGCGGGTCGTGATGGCGGCCGCCGACACCTTCCGGGCCGCGGCCCAGGAGCAGCTGGCCGTCTGGGCCCGGCGCCTCGACGTCCCCGTCGTCCGCGGCTCCTACGGCGCCGACCCGGCCGCCATCGCTTTCGACGCGGCCCAGGCGGTCAAGGCCGGCAAGGCCGACGTCCTCGTCGTCGACACGGCCGGCCGCGTCCACACCAACGCCAACCTCATGGGCGAGCTCGAGAAGGTCGGCCGCGTCGTGGCCCGCGAGCTGCCCGGGGCCCGGCGCGAGACGCTGCTCGTCCTCGATGCCACGGTCGGCCAGAACGCCGTCGCCCAGGCCCGCGAGTTCCTGAAGTTCTCCGGCCTGACCGGCCTCGTCCTGACCAAGATCGACGGCACGGCCAAGGGCGGCGCCGCCGTAGCCGTGGCCGTCGAGACCGGCCTGCCTATCCGCTACGTCGGCGTCGGCGAGGGCGAGGACGATATCTACGAGTTCTCGGCCCGCGAGTTCGTGGAGGCCCTGCTGGCATGAGCGCCGACCGCGACCGGGCCTGGATGGAGATGGCCTACGGGCTGGCCGCGAAGGGCCGCGGCCGGACCAGCCCCAATCCCGTCGTCGGGGCCGTCGTCGTCCGCGGCGGCGCGGCCGTCGGCCACGGCTTCCACGAGGAGGCCGGCCGGCCCCACGCCGAGGTCCTGGCCCTGGCCGCGGCCGGACGGAAAGCGGCCGGGGCGACCCTCTACCTGACCCTCGAGCCCTGCGTCCACTGGGGCCGGACACCGCCCTGCGTCGACACGGTCGTCGCCGCCGAGCTCGGCCGCGTCGTCGTCTCGGCCGTCGACCCCAACCCCCTGGTCCACACCCGCGGCATCCGCCGCCTCCGGGAGGCCGGGCTCGACGTCTCGGTCGGGCTGCTCGCGGCGCGCAACGCCGTCCTCAACGAGGCCTACGCCAAGTTCATCGTCCGCCGCGTCCCGTTCGTGACGCTCAAGGCGGCCCTGTCGCTCGACGGCCGCATCGCCTGCCGGACGGGCGACTCGAAGTGGATCACCTCGCCGGGGACGCGCGACTACGTCCACCTTCTCCGTGGCGAGCAGGACGCGATACTCGCCGGCTCCGGGACGGTCCTGGCCGACGACCCCCTGCTGACCGTCCGCCATCCGGCCTGGCCGGAGAAGAAGCTGCTGCG
The DNA here is from genome assembly GCA_964523615.1 of uncultured Eubacteriales bacterium. GTDB lineage: Bacteria > Acidobacteriota > Aminicenantia > Aminicenantales > Saccharicenantaceae > RBG-16-66-30. Next base: position 12,347 of record CAZFZU010000041.1, read on the forward strand.
GGCCGTCCTCGACGGGCGCCTGCGCGTCCCTGACGGGGCCCGGATACTGGGCACGCTCGACCGCGGCCCGGTCGTCCTGTTCGCCGGGCGCGAGGCGCCCGCCGCGCGGGCCCGGGCCCTCGAGGCCCGCGGGGCCGAGGTCGTCCGGCCGCCGGGCGGGGCGGCGTCCTGGACGCTCCCCGCCGTGCTGGCCGAGCTCGGCCGGCGCGAGATCGCCGCCCTTCTCGTCGAGGGCGGCTCGCGCGTGCTCACGTCCTTCGTCGAGGCCGGGCTGGCCGATAAAGCCGTCCTGACCTACGCCCCGCGCCTCATCGGGGGGGAGGCCGCGCCGGGCCTCGTCGGCGGCCCGGGCGCCGCCGCGGTCGGCCTGGCCGCGAAGCTCGCCCGGACGCGCTCCTTCACCCTCGAGGACGACATCGTCGTGGAAGGATATTTCTGATGTTCACCGGCCTCATCTCCCACCGGGGCGAGTTCCGCGGCTACCGCGAGGGCCGCAAGGCCCTGGCCCTGGCCTGTGCCGGCCTCGAAGGCCGCCTGGAGCCGGGCGGCAGCCTGGCCGTCAACGGCGTCTGCCTGACCCTGGCCGCCGAGGCCAAGGGCGAGTGGCGCTTCGACCTGTCTCGCGAGACCCTGGCCCGGACGACGCTCGGCCGGCTGCGGCCCGGCGACCGCCTCAACCTCGAGCTGCCGCTGACCCTGGCCGCCCCTCTCGGCGGCCATCTCGTCAGCGGCCACGTCGACGGCGTCGGCAAGGTCCTCCGGCTGTCGGCCCGGCCGCCCGGGAAGCGCCTGGCCCTGTCCTTCCCGGCCCCGCTCCGGCCCTATTTCGTCGTCAAGGGCTCGGTCGCCGTCGACGGCGTCAGCCTGACGGTCGCCGCGCTCGGCCCGGCCTCGCTCGAGGCCGAGCTCGTCCCGCTGACGCTCGCCGGGACCGGTCTCGGCGCCCTGCGCCCGGGCGCGGCCGTCAACCTCGAGTGTGACATGGTCGGGAAATACGTGTATAATTTCGTGTCCCGAACGACCCGGACGCGCTGAGAGAGGCCGCAGATCCCATGACCGAAGACCGCCGCACCGCCACCGTCGAGGAGGCCCTGGAGGCCGTCCGCGCCGGCCGGATGATCATCATCGTCGACGACGAGGACCGCGAGAACGAGGGCGACCTCATGGTCGCCGCCGAGAAGGCCACCCCCGACATCATCAACTTCATGGCCCGCGAGGCCCGCGGCCTCATCTGCCTGCCGCTGACGGGCGAGCGCCTCCAGGAGCTCAGCCTGCCGCTCATGGTCAGCGAGAACACGGCCCGTTTCCAGACGGCCTTCACCGTGTCGGTCGACGCCAAGGAAGGCGTGACCACGGGCATCTCGGCTCACGACCGGGCCCGCACGGTCCTGGCCGCGGTCGATCCCCGGACGAGGCCCGAGGACCTGGCCCGGCCCGGCCACGTCTTCCCTCTCCAGGCCAAGGAGGGCGGCGTGTTGACGCGCGCCGGCCAGACCGAAGCCGCCGTGGACCTGGCCCGGATGGCCGGGCTCTACCCGGCGGGGGTCATCTGCGAGATCATGGACGAGGACGGCACGATGGCCCGCCGTCCCCAGCTCGAGGAGTTCGGCCGGCGCTTCGGCATCCCCATCCTGACCATCGCCGACCTCATCCGCTACCGCATGCGCCACGAGACGCACGTCCGCAAGCTCGAGGAGACCGACCTGCCGACGGCCCACGGCCGATTCCGCATCCACGTCTACGAGGACACCATCCGCGGCGACCATCACGTCGCCCTGGTCAAGGGCGACGTCGCCGGCGACGAGCCCGTGCTCGTCCGGGCCCACTCGCAGTGCCTGACCGGCGACACCTTCGGCTCGGCCCGCTGCGACTGCGGCGACCAGCTCCGCTTGTCCATGGAGATGATCGAGAAGGCCGGCCGGGGCGTCGTCCTGTACATCCTCAACCACGAGGGCCGCGGCATCGGCCTGGCCAACAAGATCAGGGCCTACGCCATCCAGGACAAGGGCGTCGACACGGTCGAGGCCAACCGCAAGCTGGGCTTCAAGCCCGACATGCGCGACTACGGCATCGGGGCCCAGATCCTGGTCGCCCTGGGCGTCCGCCGGCTCCGGCTGCTGACCAACAATCCGCGCAAGTTCGTCGGCCTGACCGGCTACGGCCTGGAGATCGTCGAGCGCGTCCCGCTCGAGATCGAGCCGAACGCCTGCAACCTGCGCTACCTCAAGACCAAGAAAGAGAAGCTGGGGCACATCCTGGACCGGGTCTGAGGATGGACCGCCCCCGCCCCTCCGAAGAAGCGCCCCCCTCCCCCGTCTGCCGCGCTTTCCTGCTCAAGTTCGGCCGGACCCCCGACCCGGCCCGGCGGCGGCGGATCCTGGCCGCGTGCGTCCGGGCCGACAAGACCTGGACCGAGGAGCTCCTCTGGGAATCCCTGGCCGATCCCAACGAGGGCCTGCGGGACGCCGTCACCCGCGAGCTCTGCCGGCGCGGGACCCTGCGACTCGAATGGGCCCTGCGGCGCCTGAGCCTGCCGCCCTGGTACGCCCGCAGCGCCGTCCTCGTCGTCATCGCGCGGCGCCGCATGCGCGAAGCGCTGGCCGGCGTCGGCGGCACGGTCGGGGACGCCAACGCGGACGTCCGCCGCGCGGCGGCCGAGGCCCTCGGCGAGCTGGGCGGGGAAGAAGCCGTGCGGCTCCTGGTGCGGCTGAAGAAGGACGCCAATCCCTACGTCAGGGCGGCGGCGGAGGAAGCGATCGGCAAGACGAGCGGCGTGCGCTTCACCTGACGCGGCGGGCTAAGACGCGTAGCGGATGTCCGAGCAGGCCTGGCAGCACATCGGGTTCGACGTGCAGTTGTCCTTGTGGTTGTAGGGCGCCACGGGCGGGGCCGTCTTGTGCTTGCAGTGGCACAGGAGGGTCTCCTCGGGACGCCCCTTGAACAGGATCACGAGCTCAGGCGTCTTCCACGGCTTCTTCATGGCTTCGGATCCTCCATAAACGCTTCCTTCTAAATATATTAGGCCGTTCGAACGGCCGTGTCAACCGGATTTTAAGCCCTCCGCCCGGGCCTCGGCGACCCGGCAGAACTCCTCGACCGGCAGGTCCAGCCGGCCCGTTTCCAGATAGGCGTGGGCCGGGCACCAGAGACAGAGGTTGACGATGGGGCAGGCCCCGCACTTGGCCAGCCACTCCTCTCGCTCGCTCTCCCGGGCCAGGGCCCGGGGGAGAAAATGTGTCCAACCTTCGGACAGCCCGCCCTGCCTGAGGTCGTAGAGGAAGTCGGGATGGTGGAGGGACAGGCACGGCCGCATGAGGCCCTCCGGGCCGACGACGAAGCTGCGCTGACCGACGCCGCAGCGGAAGATGTGCCGGCAGGGCTCGGCCGGCCCCTCGGCCTCGGGGCCGGGCAGGATCTCGCCGCAAGCCGCGGTCAGGGCGCCGAAGCGCTCGGGATCGGACCGCTCCAGCCGGGCCACCTCGCGGGGGCTGAGCCGCTCGGCCCGGATGAGGGCGTTGCGGGCCTCGTCGCGGTCGAAGCGGAGATGGAGCTGGGGATCGAACCGGTAGGGCTCCTTGGAGTGGGCCCGACAGAACTCGCCGATGGCGGCCATCTCGTGCTTGTTCGACCGCAGGGCCATGGCCTTGAGCCGGACCGTGACGCCGCCCGTGAGCAGGCGGTCGAGGCCGCGCCGGAAGGCCTCGAACGAGCCCGGCGTCCGGGTCACCCGCTCGTAGGTCTCGCGCGTCACGCCGTAGACCGTGACCTCGACCTCGCGCGGCGGGTACTTGCGGAAGAAACGGACGTGCTCGTCGGTGACCAGGGCCGCGTTGGTGAAGAGCGACAGGACCAGCCCTTTGCTCAGCAGGGCTTGATAGACATCGAAGAAGTCGGGACGAAGGAGCGGCTCGCCGCCCGTGATCAGGCACCAGACCGCGCCGAGCGCGGTCGCCTCGGCGCCGATGCGCCCGATCTCGGCGGCCGAGAGCTCGCTCTTGCGGGCGGCCCGGTCGCCGGCCGGACGGGCGATGTAGCAGTGCCGGCAGTCGAAATTGCAGCGGGCCGTGGCCTCGAGGTCGAAGCTGAAGACGGCCCGGCCGGCCTCCATCTTGGACCACAGCCCGAACTCCGCGAGCGGGCGGCGGACGACGAAGCTGCCGGCCATCTCAGGCTCTCCCCTCCCCGGTCCCGAAGGCCCGCCGGACGCGGCGGACGAGGCGGGTGAAGCCGGGGCACCGCGACAGCCGGGCCGTGGCGGCGGCGAGGAGCGGCGCCGCGGGCCGGCGGGCCCGGCCGCCGCGCTCGACGCCGACGACGAGGCCGAGCAGGGCCTCGCGGTCCAGAGCGCCGTCGGACGCCAGGGCGTTGTCGCCCTTGACCAGGAAGCGGCCGGCCTCGACGCCGACGACCCGGTGGAGGCGGACCCCGCCGGTCGCCGCGTGGATGAAGGCGACGACGTCGCCGGTCCGCGGCCCCCGGCCGGCGAGCGGGGCGACGGTGACGACGTCCCCATCCCGGATGGCGGGATACATGCTCGAGCCGAGGGCCTCGAACCGGAAGGGCTTGCCCCGGCCGAGGATGTCCCGCATCAGGCCGGCCAACGGAAAGCCGTCCTCGAGCGCGGGGCGGGGGCGGGGCGTCTCGTCCATGGCTCAGCCCTTGGCGACGATCATCCGCCGGTCGTAGAGCTCCTGCAAGAAGCCCACGACGTCGGAAGCGACCAGGCCGTCGGGCGCCTCGTACTCGGCCGTGAGCTCGCGGACGACCTCGGCCAGCGGCCGCGTGCCGTCGACGCGGTCCCAGACGGCCCGGGCCGTCTCGTTGAGCGTGAACAGCTCGTCCTCGAGGTCCCCGATCCCCGAGGCCAGGGGGACGATGACGATCTCCCCCTCGATCTCCCGGACGACGACGTCCTCGGACGGCGCGTAGGCCTTGGCGAGATCGATCTTGTCGGTCATGGTCCGGTCCTCCTTTCCAACCTCCGTCCGATGTCGCCGACGGTCCAGGCCTTCTCCCCCCGTTCGAGCAGGCCGGCGGCGACCGCCTGGGCGTGGGCCACGCCGCAGAGATATTCGACCGGCGAGTCCAGGGTGCCGTGCTCGGCCCAGGACTTCGCCGGGCACTGTTCGCAGAGCCCTTTGAGGAAGCATCTCGCGCACCGCTCCAGGTAGGCCGGGTCCGTCGCCCGGATCTCGCGCAGGCGCGGCAGGAACTCCGTCACGGCCTCGCGCAGAGGGCCGGCGGCCAGGTCGTAGACCGCGGCCGGGTGGCGCAGGCCGAGGCAGAGCTGGAGCCGTCCGTACGGGTCGACCGCGGCCGAACCGCCGGGACCGTGGCAGGTGAAGAGCCGGTCGCCCGGCGGGCCGCCGGAGCGGGCCGCGAACTCCCGCCATTCCGCGACGACGGCGTCGCCGCGGCGCCGGGCCAGGCGGACGAACGCCTCGGCGTCCGGGCGCATCGCGGCGATGGCGGCGCTCTTGGCCCCGTCGCGGCGCGAGCGCAGGTCGAGGAGCGTGACGAGCGGCGGCGGGCCGGACTGCCCGGGCAGGCCGGCCGCCCAGGACTCGAAGGCCTCGACCTCACCGCGCGTCGGCGGCAGGGCCGCGCCCTTGACGGCCACGGAAACGCCCGCGTCGAGCAGGCGCCCGAGACCGCGGCGGGCGGCGGCGAACGAGCCCCGGATCCGGGTGACGGCCTCGCACGATGCCTCCGTCATCCCGTAGACGGAGACCTCGACGGCCTCGAGCGGCGGCACCCGCGCCAGGAGCGCCGCCGTCTCCTCCGTGACGAGGGTGGCGTTGGTGAACAGCATGACCCGCAGGCCGAGCCGGCGGGCGTGGAGGTAGATCTCGGCGAAGTCGTCGCGCAGGAGGGGCTCGCCGCCGGTGAAGCGGACGACGAGGCAGCCGAGCGCCGCGGCCTCGTCGAGCAGGGCCTTCCAGCGCGCCGCCGGCCACTCCCGGGAGCGGGCCTCGGCGTCCCCGGCCGGCCGGTTGACCGAGCAGTGGATGCAATCGTTGCCGCAGCGCTCCGTGAGCTCGATGTCGAGACGCGTCAGCGCGGGGGCCCGGGCGGCCCACAGGCCGGCCCGGGCGGACGCGACGCGGCGGACGAAGGACTTCGCCGTCACGGCCGCGCCTCCTGGGCCAGGAAGATCTCCAGGACGCCGGCGACGGCGCCGGAGCGGTCGAAGCTCAGCTCGTAGAACGGGACCTCGCGGACGATCTCCCCAGCCAGGTCGAGGGCCCGCTCGAGCCAGTCGGCCGAGGTCAACGGGCGGACGAGGCGGGGCAGGAAGCCGGCCAGGACGTCCCGGGTCCCCGGGAGCCGGTCGATGCGGTTCTCGCGGGCCTGCCGCAGGAAGAAGACGGCCGCCACGGGGGCCGAGCCCGGCGAGACGCGGGGGTCGTCGCCGTGGTTCCAGGTGCCGTGGACGCGCCAGCCGCCCTCGCCGCGGCGGAGGGCGACGCGGTCGTCGCAGAGGACCTCGGCCCGCTCGCCGAGGAGACCGACCAGGGTCGATTTGCCGGCCCCCGAGGCCCCCGCGAAGACCAGACCGCGGCCGCCGACGACGACGCCGGCGGCGTGGACGAACAGGCCCCCGAACGCCGGCAGGGTCCGGGCCAGCACCAGCTGGTCCGAAGCCAGCAGGGCCAGCGAGTCGAGCCCGCCGGCGCGGAAGGCCTCATCGGACGGGTGGAAGATGCGGCCTCGGGTGTGCCCGTCGTCGAAGACCATGACCCGGCGGACGTCCCGGTCGTCCGGGCCAGGCGCGAGCATGAGATAGGTCCACGAGCCGTCCCTGCGGTAGACGGCCCAAGGCGCGCGCCGGTAGACCAGGCGGCCGAGGTCCCGGCCGTCGAGCTCGGGCAGCGCGAAGTGGTGGCTCAGGACGACGTCGGCGGGCCCGTCGCCGGCGGGGGCCCGGAAGGCCGCGAACTTGGGCGCGAAAGTCCCGTCCCCGATCGGCAGGTCGGACTCGACGCCGACGACCAGCCCGGCGATCCGGTAGCGCCGGCGGTGACCGGCCGTCCAGGCTGCCCGGGCCCGGCGGGTCTCGCGGGCGATTTCGCACAGGGATCCGATACGGGCGGAATGGTCGCGGTGCTCGAGCCAGGCGAAGACGGGGCACCACTTGCAGTCGGAGCGCAGCTCGCAAGCGCCGCAGCTCTCGCGATAGGCCGGCGACGGCGCGGCCGCGGCGGCCAGGGCCGGCAGTCGCTCCTCCCAGGCTTCGGCCAGCGGCGTCGTCCGCAGGTCGACGCGGAGGGCGGGGTCCTTGACGAAGGAGCAGAAGCTCAGCCCGCCGTAGGGGTCGACGTGGAAGTCGCGGCGGCCGGCCAGGCACGCTGCGTAGAGCCCGGCATCCGGCGGGCCGGACGCGGCGCAGCCGGCGGCGGCGTCATCGAACGGCCCTCCGCCGCGGGCCGGGTCGAGGCCGGCGATCTCGGCCGGCGAGAGGCGCTCGGCCGCGATCTCGCCGTTCCTGACCGCGTCGCCGGAAGCGGAGAGATAGAGCCAGGTGGCCCCGATCCGCCAGCTCCGGCTCCAGGACTCGGCCAGCCGGACCATGGCTTCGTGATCGGCGAAGTTCGTCCGCATGGGCACGACCTGGACGGTGAACGGGGTCCCGGCCTCGCGGAGGCGGGCGACGCCTCTCTTCAGGGCCTCGAACGAGCCCGGGGTCCGGGTCACGGCATCGTGGACGGCGCCGGTCGCGCCGTAAAGGGCCACGAGCAGGGTGCCCGGCCGCCGCAGCATCCGGGCGATCTCCGGTGTGATGAGGCCGCCGTTGGTGTTCAGCGTGTACCAGACCGCCCGTTCCGTCAGAGCCTCGAAGATCTCGGGGAAGTCGGGCCGCAGCAGGGGCTCGCCGCCCGAGATGGCCCACTCGCGGCAGCCCAGGGCCCGGGCCTCGGCCGCGACACGGCGGATCTCGTCCACCGTGAGCTCGGCGGCCCGCTCGGGGGCCCCGGGCGGCAGCCGCAGCCAGCAGTGGCGGCAGTCGTTCGCGCAGCGGTAGGTCAGGTCGATCGTCCCGCGCAGGGGCAGGCGCGGCAGGCGCTCGACTTTCCTCCGGGCGACGAAGCGGCTCATGGGCATGGTCCTCGCGTTCCGGGCAGACCCGTGCTCGCACGGATACCCGTCTCCACTCTAGAGGGACGGCGGGCGGTCCGGCATGGCCGGGGCCGGGGAATCGGGGGGTGATTTTCGGGGGCCCCGCCTCCCCTCGAGGGGTGAGACGGCGCGGCGGCCCTCACCCCTCGTCCGGCCCGCCGGCGGCCTCCCGGCGCGAATCGAGGATGAAGGTCACCGGACCGTCGTTGACGATGTGGACGTCCATGAGGGCCCGGAAGACGCCCGTCTCGACCCGGGGCCCGAGGGCCCGGAGGGCGGCCACGAAGGCCTGGAAGAGCTCGGCGGCGCGACCGGGTTCCTCGGCGCCGTCGAAGCTCGGCCGGCGGCCCTTGCGGACCGAGCCGGCCAGGGTGAACTGGGAGACGGCCAGCGCGCCCCCCCCGGTCTCGAGCAGGGACAGGTTCATCTTGCCGGCCGCGTCGGGGAAGATCCGCAGCTCGGCGCACTTGCGGGCCAGGAAGGCCGCGTCCGCCTCGCCGTCCCCCCGCTCGACGCCGACGAGCAGGCACAGGCCCGGCCCGACGCGCCCGGCGGTCCTGCCGTCGGCCTCGACGCGGGCTTCCTTGACCCGCTGGAGAACGATCTTCATCGCGCCTCCTTGGCGGCCGCCCGTCTGAGGAGCCCAGCGACGCTCTTCAGGTCGGCCGGGCTGATGAGCCGGAGCAGGCTCAGATAGATCAGGACACCCGCGGCGATGGCCCCGGCCAGAGCCGCAGCCCGCGCGGCGAAGGCGGCCCCGTCCACCCCGAGCAGGGGCCAAGCCAGGCGCAACAGGACGCCCATGGCCGCGGCGGCGGCGGCCGCTCGGACGGCCGAGGGGACCCAGGCGGACTTGCCGGTCGGCCCGATCTTCCTCTCCAGCCAGACGAGCAGGAGGCCGAAGTTGAGGACCTGGGAGAGGGAGAGGGCCAGGGCCAAGCCGCCGGCGCGGAGCCGGCCCATGAGGGCGAAAGACAGGGCGGCGTTGACGGCCATGACGGCGACGCCCAGGACGACGGGCGTCCGGGTGTCCTTGAGCGAGAAGAAGGCCGGGGCCACGACCTTGACCCCGGACACGAACGGCAGGCCGACGGCGAAAAAGAGCAGGCACGATCCGGCCAGGGCCGTCGAGCCGGGGTCGAAACGGCCGCGCTCGAAGAGCGTGCGCATGATGGGGGCGTTGAGGGCCATGAGGCCGGCCGCGGCCGGGAAGCTGACCAGGGCCGTCAGCTTGAGCGAGAAGCCCAGGGTGCGCTTGAGCTCGCCGAGGTCGCGGGCCGCGACCTGCTCGGAGAACGCCGGCAGCAGGGCCGCGGCCAGGGCGATGGAGAACAGCCCCAGCGTCAGCTCCTCGATGCGCGAGGCGTAATAGAGGGCCGAGGCGCTGCCCTTCTCCAGGCCCGAGGCGAACATCCGGCTGAGGGCGAAGTTGATCTGGTAGACGCTGGCTCCGAAGACTCCGGGGACCATCAGCCGGCCGACGCGGCGGACGTCCGGGTCGCGGAAGTCCGGGGTGAACCGGAAGCGCAGGCCCTCGCGCCACAGGAAGGGGACCTGGAGGGCCAATTGGAGGACGCCTCCGATGACGACGCCGGCGGCGAAGACCAGAGCCGGTTCCTTGGCCCCGCCCGCCCAGCCGGCCACGGCGGCGATGACGGCGACGTTGAACAGGATCGGGGTCGAGGCCGGCACGAGAAAGCGGCCGCAGGCGTTGAGCATGCCCGAGGCCAGGGCGGCCAGGGTGATGAAGAAGAGGTAGGGGAACATGACCCGGGTCATGTGGATGGTCAGCGGCCACTTGCCGGCGACGTCGCCGAAGCCGTAGGCGATGACCTTGACCAGGCCCGGGGCGAAGACGACGCCCGCCGCGGTGACGGCGGCCATGACCAGGGCCAGGTCCCAGAAGGCGGCCCGGCCGAAGGCCCACAGCCGGGCCCGGTCGCCGGCCCGCCGGAGGCCGGCGAAGGTCGGTACGAAGGCCGGCGTCAGGGCCCCCTCGCCGGTCAGGCGGCGGAACAGGTTGGGGATGGTGTAGGCGATGGTGAAGGCGTCGGCGGCGTGGCCCGTCCCGAGGTAATAGGCCTGGAGGAGGTCGCGGACGTAGCCCAGGACACGGCTGACCAGGGTCGGCCCGGCCACGGCGGCCGTCGAGCGGATCAGCCGGTCTCTCCGGTCGTCGCGGTCCATGGGTCGATCGTCCTCCCGGCCCCGGGGCCGTTTGACTTTGAGGCCCGGATATTCTATCATAGGCCCCTTTCAAGAGGAGAGAACTATGGCCCGTCACAAATCAGCGATACGGCAGCACCGCCGCAGCCTGCGCCGGAAGGCGGTCAACACCCAGGTCAAGTCGGCCCTGCGGACCCAGATGCGGAAGATGCGCGAGGCCATCGCGGACAAGGACCGCGAGGCCGCCGAAAAGCTCATGCCCGCCGTTTTCAAGGCCATCGACACGGCCGTCAAGAAGAGCGGCATCAAGAAGAACACGGGCAGCCGCTACAAATCGCGGCTCAGCCGGCAGGTCGCCGGGCTCACCCCCACTCCGGCGAAATAATCGTCCTCTTCTTCCTCGCCAGACAGTACTCGGCCACGAAGACCTCCAGGAGCGTCCGGGGGTCGGAGTCCGTCGACTTGAGCCGTTGGTCGACCTTGCGGAGCTTCCTCAGCAGAGCGTTGAGCTCGGCCGGCGAGAGCCCGTCGACGACGGCGAAGAACTGGCGCGATTTGTCCGCGTAAAGGCTCCAGCCCTTCTGGATCTTCGGGAAGAAGGCCTGGAAGACCTCGTCCCGGGTCCGGCTCTTCTCGCCGAGCCAGGTCTGGGCGGCCAGGACGCTGCGGAAGAACCCCGTGAGCCGGCCGACGAGCTGCTCGGGGCGCTCGCCCTCGGCGAACAGGTCGCCCAGGATGGCCGCGGCCCGGGCGAAGTCGGCGGCGGCCAGGGCGTCGTCGAGATCGTAGGACTCGAAGCTGCGCTGCCCGGCCGTGGCCCGGCTGACGTCGTCCTCCTCGATGCCCTTCTTGTCGCCGACGAAGACGGCCAGCTTGGCGACCTCGTTCATCATCAGGCGGAGGTCCGGACCGACGAGCTCGAACAACCGCCGCTTCGCGCCCTCGGTGACGGTCTTGCCGAGCGACCGGGCCTTCTCGTCGGCCCGGCGCATGAGCTCGGCGGGGTAGAGCCGCTTCATCTCCGTGACCGAGACGGCCGCCTTGGGCAGGGCGGAGAAGAAGCGGACGACGGGGTCGTCCTTGCGGTAGCGGCCGGCCCGGATGACGACGACGACCGTGCGCGCCGGCGGGTCGGCGAAATAGGCCTTCAGGACCTTCTGGTCGAGGGCCGAGAGGAAGCGCGAGCCGCGGCCCTCCTCCCCGTCCCCGCCCGCGGGCGCGCCGCCGCCCCGGGCCGCGCCCGCCTTCTTGTCGGGGACCCGGACGACCAGGGCCCGCCAGGGCTCGAACAGGAACGGCGCGGTCCGGGCCGCGTCGACGATCTCGGGCCACTTGGCCTCGTCGAGGTCCATGCGGGTCAGGTGGAATTCGCCGCCGGAGGCCTCGGCCAGCAGGCGTTTGAGCTCGTCGAGGAACTCGTCGGCGAGATAGCCCTCCTCGCCGTAGAAGAAATACCCGGCGAGCAGCGCGTCCTCGCGCAGCGGTCCGGGCATCTCAGAACCCCTCCAGGAGGCTGACGACGAGGCTGCGGGCGAACTTGTCGGCGATCTTGTCGATGGCCTCCGACTGGAGCGACTCGAAGCCGGCCCCGGTCGGGACCTCGTACTCCTGCTGGTAGACGAAGGACGGATCGGCGAAGAGCGGCTCCGCCGCCCCCTTCTCCCGCAGCGCGACCTTGGCCGTGACGGTGACGTTGTAGCGGTCGGCCTGGCGGCCGGCGCCGAAGCCGATAGGCTGGGCCGTGAAGCCCGTGATCTCGCCCTCGAGCGCGGCGTCCGCGGCGGCCGGGTCCGAGACGATCCGGACCTTGCCCCGGGCCACCAGCTCGGCGATGACGGCCCGGGTCAGCTTGACGTCGAGCTCGAAGCGGGTCGTCAGGTTCTTGAACACCGGGACGCTCACGGTCCGGATCCGGGACGGCAGCGAAGTGCCGGTGCCGCGCAGGCGGTAGCCGCAGCCGCAGAGAAGGAAGGACGCCGCGGCGAGCAGGGCAGCGGCCGCGAAGACCTCGGCCCTCCGTCGTGCCCCTGTCGTCGCGGTCATCGGCGGCGCGCCTCGGCCCCCGCCCTCAGACCACGATACTGACGAGCTTGTTGCGGATGGCCACCACCTTGCGGGGCGGCTTTCCCCCTAGGGCCGCCTGGACCTTGGGCAGGGCCAGAGCGGCCGCTTCAAGCTCCGCTTCGGACGTGTCGGCCGCGGCCTCGAAGCGGTCCCGGACCTTGCCGTTGATCTGGACGACGACCGAAACCGTTTCCTCGCGGGCCAGGGCCGGGTCGAAGACGGGCCAGTTCGAGAGCATGAGCAGCCCCCGGTGCCCGGTCCGCTCCCAGAGCTCCTCGGCCATGTGGGGCGCGAAGGGCGAGAGCATGCGGACAATGGACTCCAGGGCCAGCCGCAGGGCGGCCCGGCCCTCCGGCGAGCCCCGCAGGGCGTCGCGGTCCTTGCGGGTTTGGTTATAGAGCTCCATGATCGAGCTGATGGCCGTGTTGAGGTGGAAGCGGACGCCGATGTCGTCGGTGACCTTGCGGATGGTCTGGTGGGTCTTCTTGACCAGGGCGGCGCCGGGCTCGCCGCCCGCGAGGGCGGCCGGCGCCCCGGCGAACAGGTCCAGGTTGTCGTTGACCAGGCCCCAAACGCGGAGCAGGAAGCGGTGGCAGCCCTCGAGCCCATCCTCCGACCAGGCGAACTCCTTGTCGGGCGGCGAGGCGAACAGGATGAACAGGCGCAGGGCGTCGGCGCCGTAGCGCATGAGGATCTCGTCGGGGTCGACGATGTTGCCCTTGGACTTGGACATGGCCGAGCCGTCCTTGGTGACCATGCCCTGGGCCAGGTAATGCGGGAAGGGCTCGGAGACGTCCGTCAGCCCGAAGCCCCGCAGGACCTTGGTGAAGAAGCGCGAGTAGATGAGGTGGAGGATGGCGTGCTCGACGCCGCCGATGTAGAGGTCGACGGGGAGCCAGCGGGCGGCCGCCTCGGGCCGGAACGGCAGGGACGTCTCGCGCGGCGAGCAGTAGCGGAAGAAGTACCACGAGGAGTCGACGAACGTGTCCATCGTGTCGGTCTCGCGGCGGGCCGGGCCCTGGCACTTCGGGCAGGTCGTCCGGACGAAGCCCTCGTGGCGCTCGAGCGGCGAGCCCTCCTCCCCCGTCAGCTTGACGTCGAAGGGCAGCTCGACGGGCAGGTCGGCGTCGGGGACGCCGACGACGCCGCAGGTGTCGCAGTAGATGACGGGGATGGGCGTTCCCCAGTAGCGCTGGCGCGAGACGCCCCAGTCGCGGAGCCGGAAGACCGTGCTGCGGCGCCCGAAACCGGCCTTCTCGGCGAACTCGCCCATCTTCTCGACGGCCTCGGCCGAGGGCAGCCCGGAGAAGGGCCCGGAGTTGACCAGGACGCCGGCGTCGGTCGTGACCTCGGTGGGCTCGCCGTCGAAGCGCTCGCCGGCCCTTTCGGCCGGCACGACGACGGTGCGGATGGGGATGCCGTAGGACTTGGCGAAGGCGAAGTCGCGCTCGTCGTGGGCCGGCACGGCCATGATGGCGCCCGTGCCGTAGTCCATGAGGACGTAGTTGGCGATCCAGACCGGGACGCGCTCGCCCGTGAACGGGTTGAGGGCCGTCTTGCCGGTGTCGACGCCGTCCTTCTCGGTCTCGCCGATCTCGCGGCGCTTCCGCATCTCGGCCACGGTCCGCGAGACCCAGGCGCCGAGCTCCTTCTCGCGCGGGCCGGCGATGAGTCCGGGCACGGCCGGGTGCTCGGCCGAGACGACCAGGAAAGTGGCCCCGAAGATGGTGTCCAGGCGGGTCGTGAAGACCTCGATGGCCTCGGCGCTCCCGTCGAGGGCGAACAGGACGTGGGCGCCGGTGCTCTTGCCGATCCAGTTCTTCTGCATCTCCAGGACGTGGGCCGGCCACTTGCCGAGGGTGGCGTGGCCCGAGAGGAGCTCGTCGGCGTAGGCCGTGATCTTGAGGAACCACTGCTCCATCTTCTTCTGCGTGACCGGCGTGTCGCAGCGCCAGCAGCCGCCGCCGACGACCTGCTCGTTGGCCAGGACGGTCCGGCATTGCGAGCACCAGTTGACCCAGCTCTCCTTGCGAAAGGCCAGGCCGCGCTCGAGCATGCGCAGGAAGATCCACTGGTTCCACTTGTAGTAATCGGGCAGGCAGGTGTTGACCTCGCGGTCCCAGTCGTAGCTGATGCCCATGCGCTTGAGCTGGGCTCGCATGTGGGCGACGTTGTCGAGGGTCCAGGTCCGGGGGTGGGTGCCGTGCTTGATGGCCGCGTTCTCGGCCGGCATGCCCAGGGCGTCCCAGCCGATGGGGTGGAGGACGTTGGCCCCGGCCATCCGCTTCTGGCGGGCGATGACGTCGCCGATGGAGTAGTTGCGGACGTGGCCCATGTGGATGCGCCCGGAGGGATAGGGGTACATCTCGAGGCAGTAGAACTTGGGCCGGGCGGGGTCCTCGACGGCGGCGAAGGCGCTCTTTTCCTCCCAAGCGCGCTGCCATTTGCGCTCGAAAGCGGCGAAATCGTAGGTCTCGGTCATGGTCCTGAAAACCTCCGGGGAATGGGCTCTCATCTTAGATTCATTGCCCCCCGAAGTCAAGGAAA
>CAZFZU010000042.1:0-10549 GCA_964523615.1 uncultured Eubacteriales bacterium
GGAGCGGCGGGCTTGGGGGCCGCGGGCTTGGGCGCGGGGGCCTGGGCGGGCTTGGCCGGAGCCGCGGGTCTCGCGGCCGGCTTGGCCGCCGGCGCGGCGGGCTTGAGCGGGCTGGCCGGGCGGAGAGGGACGGCCGGCTTCAAGGGGACGCCCGCGGGCTTGGCCGGAACGACGGTCCCCGCCGGCGTCTTGACCGGACCGGCCTGGAGAGGCCGGGCCGGGGCGAGCGGGCGAGGGGCGCCGGGCTTGATGGGATTGGCCGGGCGGAGCGGGACGGCCGGCTTCAGGGGCGCCTTTACCGGCGCCGCGGCCGTCTTGTCCGGTTCGGCCTTGAGCGGCTTCTTGACGGCGGGTTTTTTGGTGGTGTCAGTCATGAGCGTCTTCTTGTTTGATGGAGATTTTCCAGCCGACCAGGCGGGAGGCCAGCTTGACGTTGATGCCCTTCTTGCCTATGGCCAGCGACAGCTGGTCCTGCGGGACGATGGCCAGCAGGGCCTTCTCGGTCTTGCTGGCGATCTGGAGCCGCTCGACCTTGGCCGGGCTGAGGGCGGCCTTGGCGTAGCTCACGAGGTCGGAGGACCACTCGATGATGTCGATCTTCTCGCCCTGGAGCTCCTTGGAAATGGCCAGGATGCGGTTGCCTTTGACGCCGATGCAGGCGCCGACGGGATCGATGTCCCGCTCGCGGCTGGCCACGGCCACCTTGGAGCGCTCCCCGGCCTGGCGGACGATGTCCTTGATCTCGATGGTCCCGTTGGCGATCTCGGGGATCTCGTTCTCGAGGAGCCGGGCCAGGAAACGGCTGGCGCCCCGGGAGACGATGATCTGCGGCCCTTGGTAGCCCTTGAGGACCTGGGTGATGACGGCCTTGACCAGGTCGCCGCGCCGGAGCTCGTCGCCGGGCAGCTTCTCGCGCAGGGGCATGAAGACCTCGGTCCGGCCGACCTCGAGGACGACGACGCCGTCCTCGATACGGCGGACGACGCCCGTGACGATCTCGCCGATACGGGGGGCGAATTCGTTGATGATCTTCTCGTGCTCGGCGTCGCGGACCTTCTGGAAGATGACCTGTTTGGCGGCCTGGGCGGCGATGCGGCCCAAGGTGTCCGAGGGCAGGTCGATCTCGACGGTCTCGCCCTCCTTGACGTCCGGGCGGATGGCCCGGGCCTCGGCCAGGGAGATCTCCTCGGCCGCGTTCTTGGGCGCGGCCGCCGCCCGCTTGACGGCGAAGACGCGCAGCTCGCCCTTCTCGGGCTTGAACAAGACCTGGACGTTCTCTTTCTGGGAGAAGAACTTGGCCGAGGCGACCCTAAGGGATTCCTCGATGGCCTGGATGATGACGCGAGGCTCGACGCTGCGCTCTTTGCTGAGCTGCAGGATCGTATTCCAGACGTTGACTTTCATCCGCTGTTCTCAATTCCCGGGCGAAGGGGCTCAAGGCGTGGGATTATATCGGAATCCCGGCCAAAGTGCAACGAGGAGCTCGCCTCCGGGCCCGTTCCACCCTCAGACGGCCGAACCGTGGAGGCTGTAGGGACCGGAGCCCGTGACACGGACGTCGACGAAGCGTCCGGCGGGGTCGGCCGGGGCGTCGAAGTTGACCACCAGGTTGCCGGCGGTGCGGCCGGAGAAGCGCCCGCCGCCCTTGGGGCTCGGGCCGGTGCCCAGGACCCGGAGGGCCCGTCCGACGAACGAGCGGAACATCTCCGCCTGCAGCGACCTCTGCAGCGTTTGGAGAGCGACCAAGCGGCGGCGCTTGACCTCCAGAGGAACATCGTCGGCGAGCTCGGCCGCGGCCGTCAGCGGCCGGGGCGAGTAACGGAACGAGAAGACCCCGGCGAAGCCGACCTCGCGGAGGAGCCCGCAGGTGGCCTCGAAGTCCGACTCGGTCTCGCCGGGGAAGCCGACGATGACGTCGGTCGAGAGAAGGAGGTCCGGCACGCTCCGCTTCAGGCGCGAGACGAGCCCGAGGTAATCCTCCCGGTCGTAGCCCCGGTTCATCCGGGCCAGGACCGCCGACGAGCCGGACTGGACGGGCAGGTGGAGGGCCGGGCAGACCTTGGGCAGACCGGCCATGGCCCGGACGAGGCCGTCGCCGAAGTTCTTGGGGTGGGAGGTGATGAAGCGGACCCAATCCGGTCCCGGGACGGCGCAGACGGCCTCGAGCAGGGCCGGAAAGTCCGCTCCGGTCACCGGGTCGCGGTAGGAATTGACGTTCTGGCCGAGGAGCTGGACCTCGCGCGCCCCGGCCTCGGCCGCGGCCCGGACCTCGGCCACGACGGACCCGAACGGCCGGTACTTCTCCCGGCCCCGGCTGAAGGGGACGACGCAGTAGGCGCAGAAGTTGTCGCAGCCCTCCATGACCGGCACGTAGACGCTCCAAGCGTTCCCCCGGGCCGTCGACTCGGGGCCGACCTCGCGCCAGTCGCCCCCGATGATCGTGCGGACGGCCGGGGCCGCCGCGGCCCGGACGACGATGTCTGCCAGATCGGGGTAGCTGTCGGGCCCGGCCACGAAATCGACGCAGGGGACCCGGGCCAGGATGTCCTCCCGGCGGACCTGGGCGACGCAGCCGGCGACGCCCAGGAGGAACGGCCGCCGCCGCTTCAGCCCCGAAAGCCGGCCGAGGTACGAGAACAGCTTCTCTTCCGACTTCCGGCGCACGGCGCACGTGTTGACGACGACGATGTCCGCGTCCTCGGGGGCGTCGGCGGCGACGGCGCCGGCCCGGACGAGGACTCCGGCGATGTGCTCGGAGTCGTTCTCGTTCATCTGGCAGCCGAAGGTCCGAACGAAGACCTTCCGGCCGGCGAGGGGCAGGGTCATGGCCGTCTCAGAGGATCTCTTCCAGCAGGGCCGCGGCGTCCCGGACGAGCCGTTCGCAGGTCGTCTGGTGGAGTTTGCGGTCCTCGGCCAGCTTCTGCCCTTCCGGGGTGCCGATGTCGCAGCCGAGCAGGTCGCGACAGCGGACCGCGCCGTGGGCGGCCTCGAACCGCCGGACCAGCTCGTTGACCAGGGCGTAGGTCCGGTCCCTGGCCGCGGCGTCCTCGGCCCGGACACGGCCGTGCTTGAGGCCCACGGCCAGGAAGGCCCCGGTCAGGGCGCCGCACCAGTCGGCCCGCCGGGCGATGCCGCCCCCGAACGGCTGGGCCAGCTTCAGGGCCGTCTCCCGGTCGAGGCCGAGGTCGTCGGCGAAGGCCGCGAAGACCCCCTGCGAACAGCTGAAGCCCTCGCGGAAGAGGGCCACGGCGGTCTCGGGCTTGGTCATGGGCGTTGTCCTTTCCCGGGCGTTCCCTCGAGCATCTCGCGGGCTGTCTGGCGGGAGGCCTCCGTCAGCCGGCTGCCGGCGACCAGGCGGGCGATCTCCTCGATGCGCTCCTCGGTCCCGAGCCGGCGGGCGGCCGTGAACGTCCGGTCCTTCTCGACCCGCTTGTCGACGTGGAAGTGATGGGCCGCGGCCGCGGCGATCTGCGGCAGGTGGGTGATGCAGACGACCTGGTGGCGGGCGGCCAGCTGGCCGAGCTTGCGGGCGATGAACTCGGCCGTCCGCCCGCCGATGCCGGCGTCGATCTCGTCGAAGATGAGGGTCTTGCGGTCCTCGCGGTCCCGCCCGGCCGATTTCAGGGCCAGCATCATCCGCGACAGCTCGCCGCCCGAGGCGATGCGTCGCAGCGGCCGGAGCTCCTCGCCGGGATTGGGCGAGAGCAGGAACTCGGCGTCCTCGGCCCCCTGGTCGCGGACGGTCGCGGGATCCTCGATGGAGGGCGGGACCGGCGTCAGGCGGACCTCGAAGCGGGCTTTGGACATGCCCAGCAGGGCGATCTCCTTCTCGATGGCCCGGCCGAGGGCCCCGGCGGCCCTCCGGCGGGCCGCGCCCAGGCGGGCGGCCAAGCCGGCGTAGTCGGCGAACCGGGCCTCGATGGCCGAGCCGAGCTCCTGGAGCCGGTCGCGACCGCCTTCGAGCGCGGCCCGCTCGCGGCGAAGCTCTTCGCCGCGGGCCAATACGGCCTCGATCGTCCCGCCGTGCTTGCGCTTGAGCTTCTCGATGACGCTCAGGCGCTCCTCGACCGCCTCGGGATCCTCGGGCGCCTCGGCCCGCCGGTCCTTGAACCGGACCAGGGCGTCGGCGGCGTCCTGCAGCAGGATGGCGGCCTCCTCGAGCCCGGCCCGGAAGTCGCCGAACGAGGCGTCGTAGGCGCCGAGCTCGCCGAGCAGCGAGCGCAGCCGGGCCAGCCGCGGCACGAGGGAGTCCTCGCCGAGATAGGCGACGTCGAGGGCCCGGTCGACCAGTCCGGCGATCTTGCCGGCGTCGCGCAGGATGTCGCGCTCGCGCAACAGGCTCTCGTCCTCGCCCGGCTTGAGGCCGGCCGACTCGATCTCGCCGGCCTGGTAGGCGATGAAGTCGAGACGCTGCTCGCGCTCCTTCTCGCGGGCCTCGAGGTCGCGCTTCTCCTGGAGCAGGCGCCTGAGGTCCTGGGCCGCCCGGGCCGTGTCCCGGACGAGGGCCGGATCGTCGAGGGCGGCGTCGAGATAGGCCAGGTGGTTCTCGAGGTGGAGGAGGAAGACGTGGTCGTTCTGACCGTAGATGTCGATGAGCCGGCCGCCGATCTCGCGCAGCCGGCGCACGGGCACGAGGACGCCGTTGACGGAGGCCTTGCCGGCGCCCTGGGCGGTGACCGAGCGCTGGACGAGCAGCTCGCCGTCCTCCGGCCCCGGCAGGCCTTCCAAGTCGAGCCGTTCGCCGGAGACGTCGAAGACGGCCTCGACCAGGGCCTCGGCGCGGCCCGTCCGGACCAGGTCGGGGGAGGCCTTCTCGCCGAGGATGAGACGGATGGCGTCGATGATGATGGATTTGCCCGCGCCCGTCTCGCCGGTGAGGATGGAGAAGCCGTCCTCGAACGACAGGGTCAGGTCCTCGATGGTGGCCAGATTCCTGACGCGCAGGAACTTGATCATGGTCGTCGCGCCGTCACCGGATGATGTAGGGGGTCAGGGCCCTCTCCATGTTGATGCGGCCGTAGCCGGCGTGGTCGTCGAAGCCGGGGGCGGTGGCGGCGTTGACATCGTCGGCGGTGTAGCGGATGACGTTCATGACCTCGGCCGCCGTCAGCCCGGGCTTGAGGCTCTTGACCAGGGCGGCCAGGCCGGCGACGTGGGGCGCGGCCATGGACGTCCCGGAGGCGAACAGGTAGGGCGGGTTCAGGGTCCCGACGTAGGCCCGCGGCGCCGTGGACAGGATGTAGGCGCCCGGGGCGGCGACGTCGACCTGAGGTCCGGAGTTGGACCAGGACACGATCTCGTCGCGGTAATCGCTGGCGGCCACGGCCAGGACGTAGTCGTCGTAGGCGGCCGGGTAGAGGACCCCGGCCCCGCCGTCGTTGCCGGCCGCGGCCACGACGACGACGCCGCGGTCGAAGGCGTACTTACAGGCGTCCTCGAGGAAGGCGTCGTCGTACTCGCCGCCCATGCTGATGTTGATGACGTCGGCCCCCGCGTCGACGGCCCAGACGATGCCGTCGATGATCCAGCTGTAATAGCCGTCCCCGGAGGCGTCGGTGACCTTGACCGGCAGGAGCTTGCAGTTCCAGGCCACCCCGGCGATGCCCGCGCCGTTGCCCGTGTCGGCCGCGGCGATACCGGCGACGTGGGTGCCGTGCCAGTGGTCGTCGTCGGCTTCGTCGTCCTCGTTGGCGAAGTCGTAGCCGGACGAGTAGACCTTGGTCGCCAGGTCGGGATGGGCGAGGTCGAGGCCCGTGTCGAGGATGGCGATGATCAGCTCGGGGTCGCCCTTGACCGCGTCCCAGGCCGCCGGGGCCTTGATGTCGGCCCCGGCCGTCATCTGCGGCTGGACGGTCGGGCTGATGGCGAGGGCGCCGCCCGGATTGCGGAGGGCGTACTGGTAGCTCGCGAAATAGGTGTCGTTGGGGACGTCGGCCAGGCGGGCCCGGTAATCCGGGCGGGCCTTCTCGATGTCGCCGTTGCGGCGGAGCATGGCCAGGGTCTCGACGACGGAGGCTCCCGGCACGGTCTCGACGCTGTAGACGCCGATCCCGGGGATGCGCCGGAAGGACGGGAAGCCGTAGGACTCGAGAAGCCCCTCGGCGTAGGCCCCGGGGACCTCCGGGCGGAAGCGGACGAGGACCCGGCCGGGGGCGTAGCGCGGGCCGCGACGGGCGACGAGCGGCCGTTCGGGCCTCAACTGCGGGGCCGTCCGCTGGGGCGGCAGCGT
The DNA here is from genome assembly GCA_964523615.1 of uncultured Eubacteriales bacterium. Lineage (GTDB taxonomy): Bacteria > Acidobacteriota > Aminicenantia > Aminicenantales > Saccharicenantaceae > RBG-16-66-30. Next base: position 6,230 of record CAZFZU010000042.1, read on the forward strand.
GACCCGTTTCGTCCGGCCGCCGGCCGGCCGGGGCCCGAGCGCGTCGACGGCCGCGGGCAGGGCGGCCAGGACGGCGGCGAGGACCGCGATCGTCTTGAGGCCGCGCGAGAGCGGGGGCTTGGCCATGTTCCTCTCCTTGCCTCAGAACCTGTAGAGCAGGCCGGCCGTGGCCAGCGTGTCCACGCCGCCCGGGAAGGGCATGATGCCGATCCGGCCGCGGACGTCCAGCCGACCGGTGACCTTCGCGTCCGCGCCGAGCGCGGCCCCGACGGCGAAGTCCGCGGCCCTCTTGGTCTCCGATCCGGCCAGCTCGCCCAGGGTCTCGTCCATCCGGAACGAGGCCGTGAGCCAACGGGCGGTCAGCTCGACGTAGGGCACGACGTGGCCGAACAGGAGGCAGTCGACCCGCGGCCCGGCGGCGGCCTCGAACCAGCCCGGCTGGCCCGCGGCCAGGCCCTCGACGGCGAAACCCTCGAGGGGCCAGGTCTTGTCCAGTCCCATAGAATAGACGATCCGGCCGGCGCCTTTGATCTCAAAGTCCCCGAACCGCTTGACCGGGACGAGGACGTCGGCGCCGAAGGCCAGGCCCGCGACGGCCGCGCCGTCGAAGGCCAGGCTGATGGGCAGGGCGTCGAAGACGGTGTCCGATGCGTCGGTGAACGAGAGCCCCGCGAAGAGGCCGACGACGGCCCCCTTGGCCCCCAGCCCCAGCTCGGCCCGGGCCGCGACCAGGCCGGCGCTCAGCCGCGAAGAGGCCTCGCCGCCCTTCCAGACGACCGTCCGGGTGTGATGGTCGAAGACCAGCCCCGCGGCCAGCGGCTTGACGGCCAGGCCGGCCGCCGGGGCCCCGCCCGCGAGGACGGCGAGACCGAACGCCAGGGCGCAGACGCGCCCGGTCCTTGCCCGTGTCCGAGTCATGTCCGGCCCTCCCGAGCGCCGCGGCATCAGCCCTTGATGGCCTTGGTCTTGCCCTTGGCCTTGGGGGGCTTGACGGGTTTGGGCGGCGCCGCCTTGAGCTTCTCGATCTCAGCCAGCCGCTTCGTCGCGCTCTTGGCCAGCTTCTGCTGGGGGTAGTCCGTGACCACCTTGGTGAAGAAGGGGAGGGCCTGATCGTATTGTCTCGTCTGGAAATGACATTCGCCGAGGTAGTAGTAGATCTCGTGGAGGCCGGAATACTCGGGATAGGTCGTCATGATCTCGGTCAGACGGCTGATGGAGGCCCGGTAGGCCCGGCGCAGGCAGTAGCTGATGGCGATGTCGGCATTGTGCGCGGCCAGCCGCTCCTCGCACTCCTTGATCTTCTCCTGGGCGGCCTTGGCCTGGTCGCTGGCGGGGAAGTCGGTGACGACCTTCTTGAACTCCGCCAAGGCCTGGATGGTCTTGGACGGGTCGCGGCCGATCTTGAGCTTCTTCTTGTAGAAGGTCATGGCGATCTGGTATTGGGCGTAAGCGGCCGACGGCGAATAGGGGTAGGTCCGGATGAACTCCCGGTACTCGGCCGCGGCCATGATCATGTTGGTCTCGTCGCCCTTGGCGAAATAGGCGTCGGCGATGAGGAGCTTGGCCCGCTGGGCGTAGAAGCTCTTGGGGAACGAGTCGATGACCTGGCGGAGGTAGAGCAGGGACTTCTCCGTGTCCTTCTTGAGGCCCGACTCGCCGAGCTTGTAGAGGGCCTCGTCCGATGAGGCCAGATCGGGCGCGACCTCGACCGTCTTCTTGTGACAGGCCGGGGCCAGTCCGAGGGCCAGGAGGAAGGGGATGAGCATGACGAGCGCGCGGGGCCTGGCGGATGGGGTCATGGGATTGTCCTCGCGATGTCCTTCAGCTTCCGGACGACGGCGGCCGGGTCGGGCGCGTCGTAGACGGCCGAGCCGGCCACGACGATCTCCATCCCGGCCCGCATGATGTCCCCGGCGTTGTCGAGCTTGATGCCGCCGTCGACCTCGATGGGGACGGTCAGCCCGGCGGCCCGGATGCGGTCCCGGAGGCGACGGATCTTGTCCCGGCAGGAGGGGATGAACGACTGGCCGCCCCAGCCGGGGTCGACCGACATGATGAGCACGAAGTCGATGTCGCCGAGCACTTCGTCGATCGTCCCGATGGGCGTGGCCGGGTTGAGGGCCACCCCGGCCTTGCGGCCGAGACCCCGGATGAGGGCCAGGTCCTTGTGGAGGTGGGCCGTGGCCTCGACGTGGATGGAGATCCAGTCGGCCCCGGCCTCGTGGAAAAGAGGGACGAAGGCGCGGGGCTCCTCGACCATGAGGTGGACGTCGATGGGCAGCCGGGTCTCCCGGCGGACGGCCTCGACGAGCCGCGGGCCGAGGGTCAGGTTGGGCACGAAGTGGCCGTCCATGATGTCGACGTGGATGAGATCGGCCCCGGCGTCCTCGGCCAGCTTGACGGCCTCGCCGAGGCGGGCGAAATCGGCGGACAGGATGGACGGGGCGATGAGGGCCATCAGCGGCTGACCTCCAGGGTGATCCGGCCGCGTTTGCGGACGGGGAAGCCGGGCCGGGGGTCCTGGCCGACGACGATCCCGCCCGGCTGGCCCGGGTAGTAGACGTAGCGGATGTCGGCGACCTTGAAGCCCCACGACTCGAAGCGCCCCAGGACCGCGCTCGACCTCAAGCCGACGAGCAGGTCGGGCATGATGTAGCTCTCGTCGAGGCCGCCCTGGCTGAGCAGGAGGCCGACGGGAGCGTCGCGGTCGGCGACCGCGCCGGGATCGGGCTTCTGGAGGAGGACCCGGCCGGCGGGGACGCGGGGCGTGTGCATCCGGGTCACCGGTCCCCGGGTCAGCCCGGCGGCCTGGAGCAGGGTCAGGGCCTCGTCCAGGCTTTTGTCGGCCAGGTCCGGGACGACGACCGTGCCGCTGCCCGAGCTGGGGAAGACCTGGACGACGGTCGCCACGCGCACCCGCGAGCCGGCGGCGGGGTCCTGGCGGGCGATGAGGCCCTTTTCGACGCGGTCGCTCGTCTCCGCCCCCCGGGCCGAAAGGGCCAGGTCCTTCTTCTGAAGGTCGGTCCGGGCCTGGACGACCGTGCGCCCGGCCAGGTCCGGAACGGTGACGAGCTCGCTCTTGAGCAGGACCTGGGAGAAGATGACGGCGCTCAAGAAGAACAGATCGGCGAACAGGAGCGCGCCGACCGCCGTTCGATAGAGGATATTCTTCGCCATGTCCTGTGTCCGGTACCGGGGATGCGCCATCCATTATTATCATAGAACTCCAACGGTGTAAACGACCGGAGGGTTGCCCCTTCCTTTTCCCGCGCCGCGGGTTATAATGGTCCATTCGGAGGCGAGCCATGACCATCACGTATTCCGATTTCCGCAGCGATACCGTCACCCGGCCGACCGAGAAGATGCGCCGGGCCATGGCCGAGGCCGTCGTCGGAGACGACGTCCTGGGCGACGATCCCACCGTCCAGGAGCTCGAGCGGCGGGCGGCCGCGATCGTGGGCAAGGAGGCGGCCCTGTTCTGCCCGTCGGGCACCATGGCCAACGCCATCGCCGTCAAGATGTGGACCGGCCCCCTCGAGGAGGTCATCGTCGAGGAGCGGTCGCACATCTACAACATGGAATCGACCCACATGACCTTCGTCTCCGGCGTCACGCCGCGGCCGGTCCGCTCGCGGCGCGGGGCCATGGACCCCGGGGACGTCGCGGCCGCCGTGCGCAAGCCCAACGTCCACACGCCCCGGACGTCGCTCATCTGCGTCGAGAACACCCACAACAACTGGGGCGGCTCGGTCGTCCCGCTCGACAACTTCCGGGGCCTGCGGCGCGTCGCCGACGAGCACGGGCTCAAGGTCCACCTCGACGGGGCGCGGCTCTTCAACGCCAGCGTCGCTTCGGGCGTCCCCGTCGCGGACTACGCCCGCGAGGTCGACTCGGTCCAGTTCTGCCTGTCCAAAGGCCTGTCGGCGCCCGTCGGCTCGTTGCTGGCCGCCGGCCGCGAGCGCGTCGACTTCGCCCGCCGGCTGCGCAAGGTCCTCGGCGGCGGCATGCGCCAGGTCGGCGTCCTGGCCGCGCCCGGCCTCATCGCCCTGACCGAGATGGTCGACCGCCTCAAGGACGACCACGCCCGGGCCAAGACGCTGGCCCGGGGCATCGCCGGCCTGCCCGGGGTCCGCATCGACCCGGAGAGCGTCGAGACCGACATCGTCATCTTCGGCTTCGACCACCCCTCGATCGGCGTGCCGGCCATGGTCGAGAAGATGAAGGAGAAGGGCATATTGGCCCTGGCCATCTTCGGCGGCATCCGCATGGTCACGCACAAGGACGTCGGCGACGAAGACGTCGACCGGGCCATCCGGGCCT
>CAZFZU010000042.1:10649-25855 GCA_964523615.1 uncultured Eubacteriales bacterium
ATGGTCACGCACAAGGACGTCGGCGACGAAGACGTCGACCGGGCCATCCGGGCCTGCCGCGAGATCCTGGCCTGACCCCGTCCGGGGGCTAGAGCCGTTCGGCGACGATCTGGGCGATGTCCTTGACCGCGACGTCTTCGCGGCCCCTGTCCTTGAGCCCGTCGCGGAGCATGGTCAGGCAGAACGGGCAGGCCGCGGCGGCCAGCGGCGCTCCCGAGGCGACGACCTCGTCGGCGCGCAGGCGGTTGATCCGCGAGCCGAGCGATTCCTCGGTCCACATCAAGCCGCCGCCCGCGCCGCAGCAGAAGCTGCCGTCGCCGTGGCGCCCGAGCTCCCGCGGCCGGCCGCCGAAGGCCGCGCGCAGGACCGACCGCGGCTCCTCGATCAGTCCGTTGTGGCGTCCCAGGTAGCACGGATCGTGGAAGGTGTAGGGGCCCGCGGCTTCGGGCTTGAGGTCGAGCCGCCCGTCCCGGATGAGCCCGGCGATGAGCTCGACGTGAGAGAGGACCTCGACGGCCCTCAGTCCGAGCTTGGGATATTCGTGCTTGAGCGTGTTGTAGCCGTGAGGGCAGACGGTCACGATCTTCCGGACGCCGTACCGCTCCAGGAGCCCGATGTTCTCCGCGGCCAGGCTTTGGAAGAGGTATTCGTTCCCCAGCCGGCGGGCCGAGTCGCCGCAACACTTCTCTTCGGCCCCGAGCGTCCCGAACGCGATCCCGGCGGCCCGCAGGACCTTGACCAGCGACGCGGCGACGCTCCGTCCGCCGTCGTCGAAAGCGCCCATGCAGCCGACCCAGAACAGGTATTCGGCGCCGGGAACGTCCTTGATGTGCTGGACCTCGAGGGGCTCGCCCCACCCGGCCCGCTCGGCGAAACCGATCCCCCAGGGATTGGAGTTCGTCTCCAGGTTCCGGAAGAAGGCGTTCAGCTCGGCCGGGAACTCGCTCCGCATCAGGACCTGGCTGCGGCGGGCCCCGACGATCTTGCGGATGTGCTCGATCTCGACCGGGCACTCCTTCTGGCAGGCGCCGCAGGTCGTGCAGGTCCAGATCTCGTCCTCGGTGAAGGTCGCCGGAACGAGCTCGGCCAGGTCGCCGCGCTTCTTCGCGACCAGGGCCTTGTCGCCCGCGAGGAGGGCCTTCTCCTGGTTGAAGACGATCATCTTCGGCGAGAGCGGCTTGCCGCTGGCGAAGGCCGGGCAGGCGTCCTGGCAGCGGCCGCACTCCATGCAGGCGAAAGCGTCGAGGTTGTCCTTCCAGGTGAAATCGGACGCCTTCTCCACGCCGAAGACCTCGGACTTCTCGAGATCGAGGGCCTCGAGCTCGCCGCCCGGCCCCGACCGGCGGAACAGGACGTTGAACGGCCCGGCGAACATGTGCAGGTACTTGGAGTGGGGGACGTAGGCGATGAAGGCGTAGACGGCGACGAGATGGGCCCACCAGGCCGCCTTGAACCTCGCGGCCACGGCCGCGGCGTCCAACCCGGAGCGGCCGACGAAGCCGGCCAGCCAGGGCCCGAGGAAGGACCAGCGGGCCGTCTCCGGATGGTGGGCCACGGCGAAGGCCTCGTAATAGAGGTAGGTCGCCGTGGCCGCCGTGATGAGGAGGTAGATGATCGCGGAGTCGCCCTTCGTCGTCGCGTAGGCTTTGGGCCTGAGGACGAAGCGGCGGAAGGCCAGGAAGACGACGGCGGCCATGACCGTGAAGACGGCCGCGTCGACGGCGAAGGACAGGACCAGGCCGAGGCCGGACCGGCCGAAGAGGCGGACGCCGAAGCCCTCGAGGGTGTGGCCGACCGTCAGGGTATCGAAGGTCAGGGCGCCGTAGAACAGGCCGGCGTGGAGGAGGCCGGTGGCCGGGCGCTCCTTCCGGACCGTGCAGCGCTGGAAGAGGACCCGGGTCGCGGCGTGGACGAAGCGGCGGCCGAGGTCACGGAAGCGGTCCTCGGGCGCTCCGGCCAGGACGATCCGGACGCGCCGGACGAGCGGTCCGAGAAAGGCCCCGGCCGTGGCCAGGATCAGCAGGACGAGAACGAACCGTTCCGGCGTCGTCAACATGGGGGTCTCCTTATCGGCGCTGCGGCCCCTTTGTACCGATTTGTCACCGGGCTGTCAAATGTGCTACTAATCCCTGTTCGGCGCGGGGCCGGCGCCCCGCAGAGGAGATGTCCATGAACGTCCTGATGGTCCTCGCCGCCGCCGCGGCCGTCTTCGTCGTCGCCGGGCGGGTCTACTCCCGGTACATCGCCAAGAGCCTGGGGGAGGACCCGGCCCATCCGACGCCGGCCGTGACCTGCTGCGACGGGCGGGACTTCGTCCCGACCAAGCGCTACGTCGTCTTCGCCCACCACTTCTCGGCCATCGCCGGGGCCGGCCCCATCCTCGGCCCGACCATGGCCGTCCTGTACGGGTTCGTCCCGGCCTGGCTCTGGGTCGTCCTCGGCGGCGTCTTCATCGGCGCCGTGCACGACTACACGACCCTGTTCATCAGCATGCGCGAGGGCGGACGGTCCATGGCCGAGGTCGCCCGCAAGACCCTCGGTCCCTCGGGCTTCCGGCTGTTCATCGCCTTCACCATCGTCATGATCGTCCTGGTCACCTCGTCCTTCCTGAGCGCGACATCGATCTCGCTGACCTCCCTCTGGCCGCTGGCCAAGATCGGGGTCAAGGAAGGGGAGACCTTCCTCAAGACCGTGGTCCGGGACGGCGTCGTCATGGGGCGCATCGGCGGCATCGCCTCGACCTCGGTCGTCTTCATCACCCTGTGCTCGCCGCTGCTCGGCTTCCTCCTCTATAAGAAGAACCTCAAGACCGTTCCGGCCTACCTTCTGGCCTCCGCCATCTGCGTCGGCTCCGTCTTCCTGGGCATCGCCTTCCCCGTGACCCTGGCGCCGACGACCTGGATGGTCATCATCTCGGTCTACGTCCTCTTCGCGGCCGGCGTCCCGGTCTGGCTCATCCTGCAGCCGCGCGACTTCATCAACGTCCAGATCCTCTACGGCGGCATCGGCCTGATGGTCGTCTCGCTCTTCAGCTGCGGCTTCCAGGGCCTGACCGTGACCATGCCGAAGTTCAACCTGGCGGAAGGGACGGCCAACCTCGGTTTCGTCTGGCCGATGATGTTCATCACCATCGCCTGCGGCGCCATCTCCGGCTTCCACTGCCTGGTCGGGGGGGGCACGACCGGCAAGCAGTTGGCGCGGGAGCCCGACGCCCGGCGCGTCGGCTACAACGCCATGCTCCTGGAGTCCCTTCTCTCGGTCTGCGTCCTGCTGGCCCTCGGGGCGGTCATGGCCTTCAGCGACTACAAGGCCATCGTCTGGCCGGCCGACCCGGCCGTCAAGTCCAATCCCATCCTGGGCTTCTCGCTGGCCGCCGGCCAGCTCTTCCACCGCGGCCTGGGCATCCCGGTGGCCCTGGGCACGGTCTTCGGCATCCTGCTCGTCGAGGGCTTCGTCATCACCACCCTCGACGCCGCCGTCCGGCTCAACCGCTACCTGTTCGAGGAGCTGTGGGCGATCGCCTTCAAGAAGGTCCCGGCCGTCCTGCGCCACTTCTGGTTCAACTCGGGCCTGTCCGTGGTCCTGATGGGAGTCCTGGCCTATTCGAACGCCTTCAACGCCCTCTGGCCGATCTTCGGCACGGCCAACCAGCTCCTGGCGGCCATGGCCCTGCTGACGGTCTCGGCCTGGCTGCTCCTGCGCCGCCGCCGGAACTGGTTCACCCTGGTCCCGGCGGTCTTCATGGTCGCGACGACCCTGGTCTCCCTCGGCATCCTGCTCAAGAGCTACATCGCCAAGGGCAACGTCCTGCTCGTCGCGGCCGACCTGCTCCTGTTCGCGCTCTCAGCCGGGGTCGTGGTCCTGTTCCTGCGGACGTTCCTGAGGAAGAAGGGCGGACCGGACGTCGATCCGGCCGCGGCCTGAAAGGGGTCCGACATGTCGGAAAAGAAAGATCTCGTCATCGTCGGCGGCGGGCCGGGCGGCTATCTGGCCGCGATGCGGGCCGCCCAGCTCGGCCGGAGCGTCACGCTCGTCGACCGCGACCGCGTCGGGGGGACGTGCATCAACTACGGCTGCATCCCGACGAAGTACCTGCTCCACCAGACCAAGCTGCTCAAGGAGCTGGCCGGATCGCGGACGGTCGAGGGGCCGGCCGGAGAGGTCCGCCTGAACTGGGCCAAGGTCCAGCAGGGGCGGCAGGCCGTCGTCGATCAGCTCGTCAAAGGCCTGGTCTTCCTGCTCGAGAAGGGCAAGGTCGAGATCGTCAAGGCCCCGGCGAGGCTGCGGGCCGGCCGGACGGTCGTCGTCCGGACGGGAGCGGGGGACAGGGTCCTCGACGCGGGCCAGGTCATCGTGGCCACCGGCAGCGTCGCCGCCGGCCTGCCCTTCCTCAAGATCGACGGGAAGACCGTCATCACCAGCACCGAGGCCCTGACCCTGTCCGAGGTCCCCAAGAGCCTCCTCGTCGTCGGCGCCGGCGCCATCGGTCTGGAGATGGGCTCGATCTACCGCCGCCTGGGGACCGACGTGACGGTCCTGGAGATCCTGCCCCAGATCCTGCCCGGCTCCGACAAAGAGGCCGTGACCCGTCTCGAGCGGGCCCTCAAAAAACAGGGCCTGAAGGTCTTCACCGAGATGAGGATCGAAAGCGCCGCCGTCGACGAGGGCGGCGCGACCCTCCGGGGCGTCTGCCTCAAGACCAACGCCCCCTTCGAATATCGGGCCGAGAAGGTCCTCCTGTCGGCCGGCCGGCGGCCCGAGACGGCGGACCTCTTCGACGGCGAGCCCTGCCTGGCGCTCGAGCGGGGCTTCATCAAGGTCGACGCCGGCCTGCGGACGAGCGAGACGGGCGTCTTCGCCATCGGCGACGTCGTCGGCGGCAAGCTCCTGGCCCACAAGGCCTACCACGACGCCCTGGTCGCCGTGGACAACGCCTGCGGCGGGGCGCGGACCGTCGACTACGCCGCCCTGCCGGCGGCCGTCTTCACCGAGCCCGAGTTCGCCTCGGTCGGCCTGACCCACGAAGAGGCTTCGGCCAAGGGGATCGCGGTCAAGACCGGCGTCTTCCCGATGCAGGCCAGCGGCCGGGCCTTGACCATGGAGGCCACCGACGGCCTGGTCAAAGTGCTGGCCGACGGCTCCGGCCGGGTCGTCGGCGCCCACGTCGTCGCCCCCGGGGCCTCGGACATGCTCCCCGTGCTGACCATGGCCGTGGCCAAGGGGATGACGCTCGACGAGCTCGACGGCATCATCTACATCCATCCGACGCTGTCCGAGGCCATCGGGGAGGCCGCTCTCAAGGCCGAGAACAAGGCCCTCCACATCCTGAACTCCTGAACGGGCCGGCCCCCGGCCGGGCGGGCGTTGACGATTGAGGGGGCTTCCGATAGAATCGGCACGCCCCACGGGACGACATGCTCGAACTCGCCATCGCCTTCCTCGTCTTCGGCCTGATGTCGGCCGTCATGGTCCTGGTCAACCGGGTCCTCGGGCCGCGCCGGCCCAGGGCGGCCCGCGAAAAGCCCTTCGAATGCGGCAGCCCGCCGCTCCAGGCGGGCATCGGCCCGGTCCACGTCCCGTTCTTCCTGGTCGCGCTGCTCTTCCTCCTGCTCGACGTCGAGGCCGTGTTCCTGTTCCCGATGGCCCTGGCCTACCGGGGGCGGGGCGGGGCCGGATTGGCCGCCCTCGGCGCCTTCGTCCTCGTCCTCGGCCTGGGATTCGTGTACGCCTGGAAAAAGGGGATCTTCCGCTGGTCATGAGCGGCTTCGACTACTTGACGACGAAGCTCGAGACGGCCCTCGGCTGGGGCCGCAAGTTCTCCCTCTTCCACTATCCGTTCATCACGGCCTGCTGCGGCATGGAATATATGTCGGCGGCCTGCGCCCATTTCGACATCGACCGGTTCGGGGCCGGGCTGACCCGCTTCTCGCCCCGGCAGGCGGACCTGCTCCTCGTCGTCGGTACGGTCACCCACAAGCTGGCTCCCGTCCTGCGGACGGTCTACGACCAGATGCTCGAGCCCCGCTGGGTCATCGCCTTCGGGGCCTGCGCCGTGAGCGGGGGGATCTACCAGAATTACGCCGTCGTCCAGGGCATCGACCGGATCGTGCCCGTCGACGTCTACATCCCCGGCTGCCCGCCGCGGCCGGAGACCGTCCTCGACGGGCTGATGAAGCTCCAGGACAAGATCCAGAAAGAGCCTCAGGATTGGCGATGGGGAAAGAAGCCCTGATCGGCGACCTCCGGGCCGCGCTCGGCGACGCCGTCGAGTCGGCCGGGGAGTCCCTCGGCGACACGGTCGTCGCGGTCAAGGCCGGCGCCGTCCGGGAGGTCATGGCCGCTCTCAAGGCCCGGCCCTTCGACTGCGCCGTGCTGCTCGACCTGACCTGCGTCGACTACGCCGAGGCCGAGGGGAGGTACGAGCTCGTCTACCACCTCCTGTCGATCTCCCGCAACGTCCGCCTGAGGATCAAGGCCTCCCTGCCCGCGGCCGACCCGGCCGCGGCCAGCCTCGTCGGGCTGTGGAAGAACGCCGATTGGCTGGAGCGCGAGGTCTTCGACATGTTCGGCGTCCGCTTCGACGGCCACCCCTATCTCCGCCGGCTGCTGACCTACGAGGGCTTCGAGGGCCACCCGCTGCGCAAGTCCTATCCCTGGCGCCTGGCCCAGCCCCGCATCCCCCTGAAGGGCGGCGACTGACGTGGACCCTCTGACGCGGCTGCAGCGCGAGGCCCGGCCGGAGAGCCTGCTCCTCAACATGGGCCCGTCCCACCCGGCCATGCACGGCACGATCCGGATCATGCTCGAGCTCGACGCCGAGCGCATCCTCAACGCCGAGGTCGAGGTCGGCTACCTCCACCGCGGCTTCGAGAAGACCTGCGAGCACAAGACCTGGTTCAACCTCCTGCCCTACACGGACCGCCTCAACTACGTCTCGCCCCTCATCAACAACCTGGGCTACGCCATGGCCGTGGAGAAGCTCATGGGCCTGAACGTCCCCGAGCGGGCCCAGCTCATCCGGGTCCTCATGAGCGAGATGTCGCGCGTCTCGGACCACCTGACCTGTCTCGCGGCCATGGCCATGGAGTGCGGCGCCTTCACCGTCTTCCTCTATATGATGAAGGCCCGCGAGTTCCTCTGGGACGCCGTCGAGCTCACGGCCGGGGCCCGCATGACGACCTCCTACATCCGCGTCGGCGGCGTCCGGGCCGACCTGGCCGCCGGATGGCGGGAGGCGGTCGCCGCCGCGGTCCGGGAGACGCGCCGCGTCCTCAAGGACGTCTCAGGTCTGCTCGACGCCAACGGCATCTTCCAGGGCCGGACCCGCGGCGTCGGGACGATCTCGGGCGAGGACGCCCTGTCCTTCGGCTGGACGGGCCCGTGCCTGCGCTCGACGGGCGTCGCCTACGACGTCCGCAAGGCCAGCCCCTATCTCGTCTACGACCGATTGGACTTCGAGGTCCCGGTCGGGGAGAACGGCGACAACTACGACCGCTACGCCGTCCGCATGCGCGAGATCGAGCAGAGCCTGCGGCTCTGCGAGCAGGTCTCGGCCCTCATCCCCGAGGCGGCCCCGCTCGCCGGCGGGCCCGTCGTCGCGCCGGCCGAGGCCGTGCGGCGGTCGAAGCGACAGCGGGCCGAGGGGCGCGTGGCCCTTTCGCCGAACCTCGAAGGCTCGGAAAAGGAGCGTCTGTCGGGCCTGGTCGCCCCGGAAGCCGGCGTTCCGGCCAAAGAGGACACGTACACGACGATGGAGGGGCTCATCGGCCACTTCCTGTTCTTCATGGACGGCAAGGGCCTCCGGCCGCCCAAGGGCGATGTCTATTGCGCCGTCGAAGGCGGCAACGGCGAGGTCGGCTTCTACATCGTCTCCGACGGGACCGGCCGTCCTTATCGGCTGCACCTCCGGGCGCCCTGCTTCCACATCGTCGCGGCCCTCGAACAGCTCATCAAGGGACGGCTGGTCGCGGACGTCATCCCGACCTTCGGCTCCATGAACATGATCGGCGGGGAGCTCGACCGGTGAGCTACGACCCTTCCCCGGAGACCCTGGAGCGCGTCGCGCGGGCCGTCGCCCGGTATCCGCGGCCCGGCGCGGCCCTGCTGCCGGTCCTGCGGCTCATCCAGGCCGAGGCGGGCTTCATCTCGCCGGAGGCCGAGCGCTGGGCGGCCGGGCGGTTGGGCCTGTCCCCGGTCCGCGTCCGCGAGGTGGTCACGTTCTACACGATGTTCCGCCGCCGGCCGGCCGGGCGGACCGTCATCGAGGTCTGCCGCAACCTGAGCTGCGCGCTGGCCGGGGCCGAGGACCTCGTCGCCTTCCTCCGCGACCGGCTCGGCTTGGCCCCGGGCCGCGACACGACGTCCGACGGGCGATTCACGCTCCTGACGGTCGAATGCCTGGGGAACTGCGATCACGCGCCATGCCTGCAGGTCGACGGCGTCGACCGCGGCCCGATGACCCGCGAGGCGGCCGAAACGCTCGTCCGGGAGCTCGAAGCGAAATGAGCGCTCCCGACGCCCGCCTCCTGCCCCTCGACGAGGCCTCCTGGCGCCTCGAGGCCTACCTGGCCCGCGGCGGCTACGCGGCCGCCCGGCGGGCCGTCACGGACATGGCCCCGGCCGAAATCGTGGCCGAGGTCCGCAAGGCCGGGCTGAGAGGGCGCGGCGGCGCCGGCTTCCCGGCCGGGCTGAAGTGGTCGTTCGTGCCGCAGGACCGGCCCGGGCCGCGCTATCTCTGCGTCAACGCCGACGAGGGCGAGCCGGGGACGTTCAAGGACCGGGCCATCCTCGTCCGGGACCCGCACCGGCTCCTGGAGGGGATGATCATCGCCGCACGGGCCGTCGGCATCCGGACGGCCGTCGTCTACATTCGCGGCGAGTACGAGCGGATCGCCGCGCGCTTCCAGGAGGCCGTCGAGGAGGCCCGGGCCGCGGGCTACCTGGGTCCGGGCGCTTTCGGGGCCGACTTCTCCCTGGACGTCTTCGTCCATTTCGGGGCCGGCGCCTACATCTGCGGCGAAGAGACGGCCCTGCTCGAATCGATCGAGGGCCGTCGCGGCCTGCCCCGCCTCAAGCCGCCGTTCCCTGCCTCGGTCGGGCTGTTCGGCGCGCCGACCGTGATCAACAACGTCGAGACGCTGGCCGCGGTCCCGGAGATCGTCGGGCGCGGCGCCGACTGGTTCGCCTCCCTCGGCCGGCCCAAGGATTGCGGCACGCGGCTGTTCGGCGTCAGCGGGGCCGTGCGGCGGCCGGGGCTGTACGAGCTGCCGACGGGGACCTCGCTGCGGGCCCTCGTCCACGAGCACGCCGGAGGCCCGCCCGAGGGCGTCACCGTCAAGGCCGTCGTCCCGGGCGGGATGTCGGCCCCGCTGCTCAGGGCCGACGAACTCGAGACGCCCATGGACTTCGAGTCCCTGGCCCAGGCATGCTCCATGATCGGATCGGCCGCCGTCGTCGTCGTGGGCGACCGCACCCCCATCCTCGAGGTCCTGCGGGTCATGTCCCGGTTCTACGCCCACGAGTCCTGCGGCCAGTGCACACCCTGTCGCATCGGGACGGGCTGGATCCGCAAGACGGTCGAGCGCATCGCCGCGGGGCGGGGCCGGAGCGCCGACCTCGACCTCATCCTGGACCTCGCCGACGGGATGAAGGCGCGGACCCTCTGCCCGATGGGCGACGCGGCCGCCCTGCCCATCCACGCCCTGGTCTCCAAGTTCCGGGACGAGCTCGAGGGGGAGGTCGGCCGGTGAGCGCGCCGCGGACGGTCGCGCTGACGATCGACGGGAGCCCCGTTCGGGCGGCCGAGGGAACGAACGTCCTGCGGGCCGCCGCCGCCGCGGGCATCGACATCCCGCACTTCTGCTACCATCCGGCCCTCGAGGCGGCCGGAGGGTGCCGCATGTGCCTGGTCGAGATCGAGGGCCTGCCGAAGCTGGAGCTGGCCTGCGCCACCGCCGTCCGCGAGGGCCTGGTCGTGCGGACCGCGACGGCGCGGGTGAAAGAGGCCCGCCGGGACGTTCTCGAGTTCCTGCTGGCCGAACATCCCCTCGACTGCCCCGTCTGCGACAAGGCCGGCGAATGCCGCCTCCAGGACCTGTACGACGCCCACGGCCGCTTCCCGGGCCGTTTCCGGGAGCCCAAAGAGAGGCGGGACAAGCTCGTCCCCATCGGCCGCGGCCTCCTGCTCGACCGGGAGCGCTGCATCCTCTGCACCCGCTGCGTCCGCTTCCTGAGGACCGTGACCGGGACGGGCGAGCTGGGCGTGTTCGAGCGGGGCCTGGGCTCCCTGATCGGCATCTACGACGGGATGCCCGTCGACACGGATTACGCCGGCAACCTCGTCGACATCTGTCCCGTCGGGGCCATCACCGACGCGGACTTCCGGTTCCGGACCCGGGCCTGGTTCCTGGAGCGGCGGCCCTCGGTCTGCCCCCGCTGCGGCCGGGGCTGCGCCGTCGTCGTCGAGTCCGTCGCCGGCTATCCGCTTCCCTCCGGCGAACGCCGCGTCTTCCGCGTCCGGGCCGGCGAGAACCCGGCCGTCAACGGTCACTGGATCTGCGACCTCGGCCGGGCCGGACGCCGGGACGCCGACGAGGGCCGCTTGTCGCGGGTGATCCGGCCTGCCGCCGGACCGGGCGGGGAGGCGGCCGGTTGGGCCTCCGCCGTGGCCGAGGCCGCGGACCGGCTGAGGGCCGTCGCCGCGCCCGACCGCCCGGCCCGCGTGGCCGTCGCGCTCCACTCGGCGCTGACCTGCGAAGAGCTCGACCTGGCCCGGCGCGTCTTCGTCGAAGGCCTGGGCGTCCGCGACGTCCTATTCGCCGATCCCGCGCCCGGCGCGGCCGACGGGTTCCTGCTCACGGCGGAGCGGGTGCCCAACGCCGGCGGCGTCCGCGAGGCCGGATTCACGGCCGGGCCGCCGGACCTGGCCCGGCCGGTCGATGTCCTGCTCGTGTTCGGCCTGCCCTTCGCGGGGCCCGCCCCGGCCGTCGTGGCCGAACAGGCCTTGGACCGGGCCGCCTACAGGGTCCTGTTCGCCAGCCACGCCGGGCCCCGCGACGGCCGCTTCGACCTCGTCGTCCCCGTGGCCGTCCCCTACGAGAGCTCGGGCTCCTTCATCAACATCGACGGGATCCGCCAGTCCTTCGCGCCGGCCGTCGCGGCGGCGCCGGGCGTGCCGTCGGTCCGCCGGGTCCTGGCCGCGCTGGCCCAACGCCTGGGACTCGGAACGGGAGAGGACGATGCTCGCTGACGCGCTCATCGTCCTGATCAAGACGGTCCTGGCCATGACTTGGACCCTGCTCCTGGCCCTCTTCCTGACCTGGGTCGAGCGCAAGCAGAGCGCCGTCATGCAGGACCGGGTCGGGGCCAACCGGGCCTCGGTGCTGGGCCTGCGGCTGTTCGGCCTCTTCCAGCCTTTCGCCGACGCCATCAAGATGTTCTTCAAAGAGGATTTTTCGCCGTCATTCGCCAAGCGGCCCCTCCATGCGCTGGCCCCCGCGGTCTCCTTCTTCTGCGTCGCCGTGACCGTCGTCGCGGTGCCCTTCGGCGACACGGTCCGCCTGTTCGGCCGGGACATCGCCCTCCAGGTCGCCGACCTCGACGCCGCCCTGATCTTCGTCCTGGCCATGCTGGGCCTGGGCGTCTACGGCATCCTTCTCGGCGGCTGGGCCTCGTCCAACCGGTTCGCCCTGATCGGGAGCCTTCGCGGCGCGGCCCAGCTCATCTCCTACGAGGTCGCCCTGGGGCTCTCGCTCGTCGGGCTGATCATGGTCTTTCCCTCGCTCCGCCTCTCGGCGATCGTCGAACACCAAGGCGGCCTGCTCTTCGGCTTCCTGCCCAAGTGGGGCGTCTTCCTCCAGCCGCTCGGCTTCGCCGTCTTCTTCCTGGCCGGCCTGGCCGAGACCAAGCGGGTGCCCTTCGACATGCCCGAGGGGGAATCGGAGATCATCGGCTTTTACACCGAGTACGGCGGGCTCAAGTTCGGGCTGTTCATGTTCACGGACTTCCTCGAGGTCATCGTCCTGGCCCTGCTCGCGACGACGCTGTTCTTCGGGGGCTGGCAGGTGCCCTGGCTCGGCGACGGCGGATTCGCCCTCCCGTGGGGCGGGACCGGGGACCTGGCGCCCTGGGCCGTCACGGTCCTGCGGGTGCTGGCCTTCAACCTCAAGGTCCTGTTCTTCTGCTGGCTCCAGATCCTCATCCGCTGGACCTACCCCCGGTTCCGCTACGACCAGGTCATGGACTTCGGCTGGAAGGTCCTCGTCCCCCTCGGCGTCCTGAACATCCTGGCCACGGCCTTCGTCCTGGCGGTGAGGTAGGCGGGCCATGAGGAACGCCGGGCGCGCCGTGAGAGAGGTCCTGAGGGGAGCGGGCATCACCGCCCGGCACTTCTTCGTCAACATGGCCCTGCACACCCTGCGGCTCTTCGGCGTCCGGACCAAGCGGCGCGGCGCCGTCACGATCCAGTATCCGGAGGAGCGCAAGCCCCTGGCCGCCCGCCACCGCAGCCTGCACCGGCTCCGGCCCGGCCCCGACGGGAAGCCGAGTTGCGTGGCCTGCATGCTCTGCGTCACGGTCTGCCCGTCCGAGTGCCTCGCCGTCGAGGCCGCCGACACGGGCGACCCGGACGATCCCAAGCGGCCGGCCCGCTTCGTCGTCGACCTCGACCGCTGCTGCTTCTGCGGCTTCTGCGTCGAGGCCTGCCCGGTCGACGCCATCCGCATGGACACAGGCGAGATCCGGCTGGCCGAGACCTCGAGGGACCGGCTGGCCAGGAGACTGGACGGGGCATGATCCCCGCTGCCGACCGGCTCGTCCTGGGCGATGTGGAGATCGTCCGCCTCGCCGACGGCGTCTTTCGCGTCGACGGCGGGGCCATGTTCGGGGTCGTGCCGCGGGCCTTGTGGGCCCGCAAGGCCGCCCCGGACGCCGAGAACCGCGTCCCCCTGGCGCTGAATTGCTACCTCGTCCGGACGCCGGGCGCGACCCTCCTCCTCGATACGGGGGTCGGGCCGGACGTGTCCCGGCGCCACGTCGACTTCTACACGATCGAGCGCGGGCCGGGACTCTTCGGCCGCCTGGCCGAGCTGGGGCTGGGGCCCGAGGACGTCGATGTCGTGGTCAACAGCCACCTCCATTTCGACCACTGCGGCGGGAATACCCGGCGCGCGGCCGAGGGGACCTGGGCGCCGGCCTTTCCCCGCGCCCGTTACGTCGTCCAGAGAGGGGAGTGGGCGCAGGCCCTGGAGCCCTGCGAGCGGGACAAGCCCAGCTACATCCCGGCCCGCCTCCGGCCGCTGGCCGGGACCGGGCGGCTGACGCTCCTCGACGGCGACGCGCCCCTCGCCCCGGGCGTCGACGCGGTCGTCGCCGCCGGCCACACCGCGTCCCACATGGGCGTCAAGGTCGAGAGCGGGGGGCGGGTCTTCTTCTTCCTGGCCGACGCCGTGCCGACGGCCGCCCACGTCGACCTGCCGGCCATCATGAGCTACGACCTCTATCCGGTCCTGACCTTCGACAACAAGAAGGCCCTGCTCGGAAAGGCCGCCGATGGGGGCTGGACGCTGGGCTTCGGCCACGAGCTTCGCCACCCGTTCGGGACCGTCCGCCGCGAGGGCCGGGGGCTCGTCTTCGTCCCCGCCGGCGGGCCCGAAAACGGTTGACAATCCGGGGGCCCGTCAATATGATGAGGGTTCCAAATTTCGAGGAGGTTCGTTCATGAAGAAAGTCACCGTCGAAGAGCTGTTGGCCAAGGCCAAGCAGCCTTCCCTGGACGCCCCGCGGCTCCACAGCTTCTACAAGGGCAAGATGGGCACGGCCCTGAAGTGCCGGATCCGCGATTTCCAGGATTTCGCGATCTGGTACACGCCGGGCGTCGCGGCCGTCTGCAAGGAGATCCACGTCGACAAGCAGAAGGCCTACGAGTACACGAACAAGTGGAACTCCGTAGCCGTCATCAGCGACGGCACGCGGGTCCTGGGCCTGGGCGACATCGGCCCCGAGGCCGGCCTTCCGGTCATGGAGGGCAAGGGCATCCTCTACAAGTACCTGGGCGGCGTCGACGCTTTCCCCATCTGTCTCGACGAGAAGGACCCCGACAAGATCATCGAGATCGGCCGGGCCCTCCAGCCCTCGTTCGGCGGCTTCAACCTCGAGGACATCAGCCAGCCCAAGTGCTTCCGCATCCTGGACGAGCTGCGCGCCAAGTGCGAGATCCCCGTCTGGCACGACGACCAGCAGGGGACGGCCTGCGTCACCGTGGCCGGCCTGATCAACGCCCTCAAGATCGTCAAGAAGGACATCGCCGAGGTCAAGGTCACGGTCATCGGGGCCGGCGCCTCGGGCATCAACATCGCCCACCAGATCATGCTGGCCGGGGCCAACGGCGCCAACATGCTGTCCGTCGATTCCAAGGGCATCCTCCACCGCGACCGCGCGGACAAGGAGAACCTGCAGAAGAACTTCAAGGAAAAGTGGGACATGTGCCTGCGGACCAACCCGACCTGCAAGGCCGGGGGCATCCCCGACGCCATCAAGGGCGCCGACGTCCTCGTCTGCGTGTCCACGCCCGGCCCGGGCACCATCAAGCCCGAGTGGGTCGCGACCATGGCCAAGGACGCCATCGTCTTCGCCGAGGCCAACCCCATCCCCGAGATCTGGCCCTGGGAGGCCAAGGAGGCCGGGGCCCGCATCGTCGCGACGGGCCGGTCCGATTTCCCCAACCAGGTCAACAACTCCCTCGGCTTCCCCGGCATCTTCCGGGGCGCCCTGGACGTCCGGGCCAAGACGATCACCGACGGCATGTGCATCGCCGCCGCCCGGGAGCTGGCCAAGGTGGCCGAGGACAAGGGCATCCACGAAGAGTACATCATCCCCAACATGGACGAGTGGGAGGTCTTCCCCCGCGAGGCCGTGGCCGTCGGGACCAAGGCCATCGAGGAGGGCGTGGCCCGCTTCGACTTCCCGGCCGAGGTCCGCTTCAAGATGGCCGAGGACATCATCCGGGCTTCGCGCGAGGACGTCCAGAAGAAGATGCGGGAAGGGATCATCGTCGACCCGGACAAGTGATCCCGCGACGCCGGAGACAGGCACCGTAAGGACGGGGGAGGGCGAGGCGGACCATGAGCGGCCGTCCTGCCCTCCCCCTTTTTTTGGTTCTTCTCCGGATTCCGGGAAGTCCCTCTTTCGGGTTTTGGCTCAGGATATGC
>CAZFZU010000043.1:0-7985 GCA_964523615.1 uncultured Eubacteriales bacterium
CAACGCGTCGAGGGGCAGGGACTTGACCACGTACGCCGCGACGGGCACGCCGAGCCTCCCGAACAGGGCCAAAGCGAGCGCGGCCCGCGGCCAAGAAGCCGGCGCCTAAGAAGTGAATAGGGAAATCCGGCATCTAACTCTACTCAACTGGCACCGGCCTCCATGCTACAAACGATCTCGAGCGATTTCTTTTTGACTCTCAGTATTACAAATCTTTCCCACTCGTAGAATTCCATGACGGCTATCGCATAGAGGTGGCCGCCAGCGACGATTTGCCCCAGCACCTTGTAGGCCTGCGCGGAAGCGGTAGGGCGGCCATCCGCTATATTGCTTTCAATGAGATGGAAGTGGCCCCTGTCCCCGTCAATCCAACCGTTCATTGCCAGCTTATACGGCCATGTGGGATGTCCTCGGCTGGGATAAACGCGAGAGCACTCGAAATAATAGGAGCATTCGCCGACCTTCGTTAATGCATGAATGGCTACTGGATTCTTGCTCCTGAGCTCCAAATCTATCGGGATATTCTCCCCCGTCACCTCACCGTACTCGGCCTCGGCCGGGTTTTTGCGGACCAATCTCTCCTCTTGGATTAGAAATGTTTCTCTGATGAAAGCGGTTAAGGGCTTGGCCCCTTCGCCGTCCGGATCGACCGACATAGGGAGAGGGACCTCTATGGTGCCTGAAAAGGCCAGCCCAGCCTTCGGATAAGGCCATTCGGATTCGATCTTGACGACCGGAGAATAATCTGTCGTAACTCCCCATATGGACTGAGAATAACTTATCGCTTTGATCGGCCTTAGGGGCCGAAGTGGGGAAACGTTCAGATGGATCGAGGAGAGTTTCCATCGGAGCGGAAAACTCTTCAGTCTCCCGAGCCATGAAGAAGGGATATCCGAGAGGGTCCTCAATTCGAGCGCCGTCTCGCTGCCGGCTTCCGGCCAACAGGTCTTCCATGATGATCCATCAAATTGAGCGAAGGGAATCAGGAGTCCATCTGATCGGACTATGGCGAACCATGATAGATTCTCCGATGACAGACTGCTCGCAACGATGCATCCTAGGAGCGGTAGGATCCTCAGGCATCTCTGTCGCATCTGAGCTCTTCTCCCCCCTCTATAAAGGCCTCTTCGATTTTTTCTGCCTGAGGAGCAAGGCCGAGGGCGTAATCGCCAGGCCGCCGCGGGCCGTGCAGCGCAGCTCGGCCGGGAGCATCCGGCCCGAATCGAAGGAGGCGTCGACCGTCTCGTCGAGGGGCACCGGATTGCGGTAACCGCCGAGGACGAGGTCGGCGCAGACGAAGGCGTTCGCGGCGGCCACGGCGTTGCGGGTGTGGCAGGGGATCTCGCACAGCCCCTGGACGAGGTCGCAGACCGAGCCCATGGTGTTCTGGAGCGAGATAGCCGCGGCGTCGCAGGCCTGGGCCGCCGTCCCGCCCGCGGCCTCGACCACGGCCGCGGCGCCCATGGCCCCGGCCGCGCCGATCTCGACCTGGCAGCCGGCCACCTCGGCCGCGAAGGTCGCCCGCCGGGCCACGGTCAGGCCGATCGCGCCCGCGGCCAGGAGCGCGAGCGAGGTCCTCTGCCGCGACAGCCGGCGCTCCTCGGCCAGCGTGACCAGGACCCCGGGCAGGACCCCGGCCGAGCCGCCCGTGGGCGCGGCGCAGACGACGCCGCCGCTCGCGGCGACGTGGAGGGCGGCCAAGGCCCGGGCCGCGGCCCGCGTCGGCAAGCCGCCGGCGGCCAAGCGCCGCCGGGCTTCGGCCCGCAGGACCTTCCCGGCCGACGGCTCGAGGAGCTTCATGGCCAGGCCGCGGCCGGACAGGCCCCGGCGCACGGCGTCCGTCATGATGTCGAAGCGCCGGCCGATCTCGGCCGCGACCTCGGCCTCCGGTAGGCCGAGGAGGGCGCTCTCGTAGGCCAAGGCCATGCGGCCGAGCGAGACGCGTCGCTTGGCCGCCAGCCGGACCATGTCCGCGGCGGACAGGAACAGGGGCTCGCCCCGGCGGACGAAGAACAGCGGCCGGGCCGCGCGGGCCGCGCCGCCGGTCCTCACGGCGGCGGCACTCTTGCCGTCGAGGTGGACCGGCCGGCCGTCGAGCTCGGTCACGGCGACCATGCCGCCGCCGACGGACTTGGCCGTGAAGGCCAGGCGCCGGCCGTCCTTGGCGACAAGCTTGCCGCGCACGGTGTTCGGATGGTCCGCGCCAGCGAGCGGGGCGACGCGGAAGCGGATGTCGAGGCCCTCGGCCGGGGCCAGGGCCAGGGCCCGGGCGAAGCGGCCGTCCGTGAGCTCCCAGCCGAGGAGCCCCGCGGCGAAGGCCAGGTCGACGCCCTGCTGGCGGTAGGTCGCGGCATAGGAGCCGTCCGGGTCGAAGACGAGCTCCGCCGCGGCGGGCTCGCCGCCGAGGAGGTCCCGGACGAGGCGGGCGATGTGCCAGGACCCGGCCGTGTGCGAGCTCGACGGGCCGCGCATGACCGGGCCGAGGACGTCGTTGAGGATGCTGACGAACTCCATCGGCGCTCCCTCAGCCGAGGACGAGGCCGGCCACGGCCAGGTCCTCGACGGCGTTGCCCACGGATTTGAACAGGGTGATCTCGTCCTCCGAGCGGCGGCCGGGCGCGGCGCCGGCCAGGACCTCGCCGATCTCGGCCTTGATGTGGTCCGGGCCGATGAGGCCCTCGCGGAGGGGAATGATGAGGTCGCCGGCCTCTTCGAGGGCCGAGAGGCGCTCGTCGACGAAGACCGAGGCCCGGCGGACGGTGGCGCCCGGGACCTCGCGGATGTGGGGCTTGTAGGAGCCGACGGCGTTGATATGGACGCCGGGCTTGAGGTCGCCGTCCTCGAAGACCGGCGTCGCCGCGGTCGTGGCCGTCGCGACGATGTCGGCCTCCCGCAGGGCCGCCGCGGCGCCGGCCGGCGCGACCTCGAAGCCGAGCCGGGCCGTCATTTCGGCAGCGAAAGCGGCGGCGGCGCCCGCGTCGACGTCGACGACGTAGGCCTTGACGAGGCGGCGAACGGCGGCCACGGCCTCGAGCTGGGTCCGGCCCTGGACGCCGGCCCCGAAGACCGCGGCCACCCGGGCGTCGCGGCGGGCCAAGGCGTCCGTCGCCGCTCCCGAGGCCGCGCCCGTGCGCAGGGCCGTGAGATAGCCGGCGTCGAGGACGGCCAGGGGCGTGCCCTTGTCCGCGTCCATGACCACGGTCACGGCCTGGGCGTAGGGGAGCCCCCGCGAGGGATTGTCCTCGCAGAGGGAGATGAGCTTGAGGCCGACGCGGCCGGTCCCCGGCAGATAGGCCGGCATGACCAGGGCCGTCGTCCGCGTGCCCGGGACCTCGAGGCTCGTCCGTGGCGGGACCAGGGCCCGTCCGGACGAGAGCGCGACGAGGGCCTCGCCCACGGCCCGGATGGCGGCCGGCATGGCCGCGGTCCGCCGGATCTCGTCTTCGGGGATGTGGCGCATGGCCCCATTCTACCAAAGGCGCGGTTGACTTGGGGAGTACGAGTTTAATATCCTGGGGATATGGACCCGAAGCCGATCTTGAACGTCAAGTCCCTCAAAGAGCAGGTTTACGAGTACCTGCGCGAACAGATGCGCCGGGGCGAGCTCAGGCCCGGCTCGGCCATCGACATGGAGGAGACCTCCCGCAAGCTCGGCGTCAGCAAGACCCCGCTGCGCGACGCCCTGCTCCAGCTCGAAACGGAGGACTTCGTCACCATCCTGCCCCGGCGCATGATCGTCGTCAACGCCCTCGGCGAGAAGGACGTCCGGAACTACTACGAGATCATCGGGGCCCTGGAGAGCATGGCCCTGCTCAAGGCCTTCGACCGCCTCAAGCCCGCCGACGTCGAGGGCATGCAGGCCCTCAACGACGGCATGCGCGAGGCCATCGCGGCCGACGACTTCGACGCCTACTACGAGAAGAACCTGGCCTTCCACGGCACCTTCCTCCGGCTCTGCGACAACGACAGCCTGGTCAAGACGGTCAACAACCTGAAGAAGCGGCTCTACGACTTCCCGCGGCCGGCCGGCTTCGTCAAGGAGTGGGAGGAGTCGTCCATCCTCGAGCACCAGGCCCTCATCGACCTCATCCGCTCCGGCCGCAGCCAGGCCGCGGCCAACCACATCCGCGACATCCACTGGTCGTTCAAGGTCCAGGAGCGCTTCATCCGCGAGTACTACCCGGGGATCTCCGGCCCCGCCGAATAGCCGGCCCGCGCCGGCCGATCCGCCGGGCGGAGGTTTCCGCCATGACGCACCGCGCCGCACGGACGCTCGCCGCAGGGAGCCTGGCCCTGGCCCTCGTCATCCCCGCCCTCGGGCCGGCCGCCGCGCCCGGCCCCGACCCGACCACGGCGGTCTGGTCCGCCCGCCCCGCCGACAAGTGGGAGAACGCCCATCCCGTCGGGAACGGCCGCCTGGGGGCCATGGTCTTCGGCAAGACCGACGAGGAGCGCCTCCAGCTCAACGAGGACACCTACTGGACGGGCGGGCCCTACAGCACGACCGTCCGGGGCGGGGCCGAGGCCCTGCCCGATCTTCGGCGGCTCATCTTCGAAGAGAGATTCAAGGAGGCCCACGTCCTCTTCGGCCGCCGCTTCCTGGGCTACCCCGTCGAACAGCAGAAATACCAGTCGCTCGGCAACCTGGTCCTGGCCTTCCCGTCCAAGGCGGCGGCCGCCGAGTACCGGCACGAGCTCGATCTCGACGCCGCCGTCGACACGACCTCCTATACGCTCGACGGCGTCCGCTTCACCCGGCGCGTCTTCGCCAGCCCCGTCGACCAGGTCGTCGTCGTCCGGCTCGAGGCCGGCGCGCCGGGCCGGATCTCGTTCCGGGCCCAGCTCCGCGGCGAGCGCAACGACGCCCACTCGAACTACGCCACGGACTACTTCCGGATGGACGGGGCGCCGCCCGACGGTCTCGTCCTCCGCGGCCGCTCGGCCGACTACATGGGCGTCGCGGGCCGCCTGCGGTACGAGGCCCGGCTCGTCGCCCGGCCCGAGGGCGGCGCGACGGCCGTCGAGGGGGACGAGCTCGTCGTCACCGGCGCCGACGCCGTGACCCTGCTCGTCGCCGCCGCGACGAACTTCGTGGACTATCGGGACGTCTCCGGCGACCCGGCCGCCCGCGTCGCCGCGGCCCTCGGCCCGGCCGCGGCCAAGCCGTTCGAGGCCCTCCTCGCGGACCACCTCCGCGAGCACCGGCGGCTCTTCCGGCGCGTCGCGGTCTCCCTGCCGCGCGGGCCGGCCTCGGACCTGCCGACGGCCGAGCGCCTCAAGGCCTTCGACGGGACGAACGACCCGGCCCTGGCCGGGCTGGTCCTCCAGTTCGGCCGCTACCTCCTCATCTCCTCGTCGCGCCCCGGGACACAGCCGGCCAACCTCCAGGGCCTGTGGAACGACAAGATGAACCCCTCCTGGGATTCGAAGTACACGACCAACATCAACACCGAGATGAACTACTGGCCGGCCGAGGTCGGGAACCTGGCCGAATGCGCCGAGCCGCTCTTCCGCCTGGTGCGGGAGCTCGCCGACCAGGGCGCCGGCGTGGCCCGTGAGCACTACGGCGCCCGGGGCTGGGTCTTCCATCAGAACACGGACCTCTGGCGCGTCGCCGCGCCCATGGACGGCGCGAGCTGGGGCGCCTTCACGACCGGCGGGGCCTGGCTGGCGACCCATCTCTACGAACATTACCTGTTCAGCGGCGACAGGGCCTTTCTCAAGGAGTTCTACCCTGTCCTCAAAGGAAGCGCCGAGTTCTTCCTCGACTTCCTGGCGCCCCACCCGGATCACGGTTGGCTGGTCACCAATCCGTCCACATCGCCGGAGAACTTCCCGGCCGTCCCCGGCCAGGCGCCGTTCTTCGACGAGGTCACCGGCTTCACGACGACGTCGTCCCTGTGCGCCGGCTCGACCATCGACATGCGCATCCTCCACGAGCTCTTCGGCGCCGCGGCCGAAGCCGCCGCGCTCCTCGGCGTCGACGCCGATCTCAGGGCCCGGGCGCTCGAGGCCAGGGCCAAGCTGGCCCCGATGCGCGTCGGCCGCGCCGGGAACCTCCAGGAATGGCTCGAGGACTGGGGCGAGACCGAGAAGAGCCACCGTCACATTTCCGGGTTGTGGGGCCTGTTCCCGGGCCGCGAGGTCTCGCCGCGCCGGACGCCGGAGCTGGCCGCCGGGGCCCGGGCCGTCCTCGAGCAGCGGGGCCTTCCCGGCAACGGCTGGTCGTCGGCCTGGAAGGCAGCCTGCTGGGCCCGGCTCGGCGACGGGGCCAAGGCGCTCGAGAATTTCCGCTACGCCATGAACACCTACACGACCGCGAGCCTGTTCTCCATCTGCAGCGGCGCCCTCCAAGTGGACGGCGCCTTCGGCTTCAGCGCCGCGGTCGCCGAGATGCTGCTGCAGTCCCAGGACCGCGAGATCGTGTTCCTGCCCGCCCTGCCGCGGGAGTGGCCCGACGGCGAGGCCCGCGGCCTGCGGGCCCGGGGCGGCTTCGAAGTCGACCTGAAGTGGGCCGACGGCCGTTTGCGGACGGCGACCGTACGGTCCACGATCGGGGGGACGTGCCGGGTCCGGGTTCCGCCCGGGACGCGGCTCACGTCCCCCGACGGACCCGTCAAGACCTCGCCGTTGCCCGACGCCGCGGGGATCGCGTTCGAGACCCGGCCCGGCCGCTCGTACGTCTTATCGCCGTCCCGATGAATCGAACCCGAGGAGGCTTCCGCCCATGAGAAAACATCCCAGGACACTCATCCGGCTGGCCCTCGCCGCCGCTCTCTGCGTCCCGTTCGTGCCGGCCCAAGACCGGCCGGCGCCCGCCAAGCCCGATCCGTCGCTGACGCTCGAGCGCATCTTCGCCGGCCGCGAGTTCGCCGCCGAGCGCTTCGGCCCGGCCCGCTGGATGAGCGACGGCGCGTCCTACACGACGCTCGAGGCGAGCCCCGACGGGCGGGGGCGCGACCTCGTCCTCTACGACGCCGCTTCCGGGGCCCGCCGCGTCCTCGTCCCCGCGGCCCGGCTCGTCACGGCCGGCGCGAACGAGCCCCTCGATATCGAGAACTACGCCTGGTCGCCCGACGGCAAGGTCCTCATCGTCTTCACGAACTCGGAGCGGGTCTGGCGGCAGAACACCCGCGGCGATTTTTGGACCTACGAGTTGGCCACGGGCCGGCTCGGGCGGCTCGGCCGCGACTTCGAGCCCTCGACGCTGATGTTCGCCAAGCTCTCGCCCGACGGCCGCCAAGCGGCCTACGTCGTCAAGAACGACCTCTACGCCGAGGACCTGGCTTCGGGACGCGTCACGCGCCTGACCTTCGACGGCGGCCCGGAGGTCATCATCGGCACCTCCGATTGGGTCAACGAGGAGGAGTTCGGCATCCGCGACGGCTTCCGCTGGAGCCCGGACAGCGCCGCCATCGCCTTCTGGCGGTTCGACACCACCCGGGTCCCGGTCTTCACCATGATCGACAACACGAGCGGGCTCTATCCGTCGACGGTGTCCTTCAAGCACCCCAAGCCGGGCCAACCCAATTCCGCCGTCCGGGCCGGCGTCGTCCCGGCCTCGGGCGGCCCGGTCGTCTGGATGAAGACACCCGGCGACCCCTCCGAGACCTACATCGCCCGGCTCGAATGGGCCGGCGACTCCCGCGAGGTCGTCCTCCAGCACCTCAACCGCCTCCAGAACACGCTCACCGTCCTCCTCGGCGACGCCGCGACCGGCGAAACGCGGGCCGTCTTCACCGACACCGACGCAACCTGGGTCGAGGTCATGGACGACTTCGTCTGGCTCGAGGGCGGCAAGCGGCTCCTGTGGCTGAGCGAGCGGGACGGCTGGAACCACGCCTATGCCGTCGGACGCGACGGCTCCGCACCCCGGCTCCTGACCCCGGGGGCCTACGACGTCGTCAGCGTCGACGCGGTCGACGAGAAGGGCGGCCGGCTCTACGTCACGGCCTCGCCCGCCGACCCGACCAAGCGCTTCCTCT
>CAZFZU010000043.1:8085-25498 GCA_964523615.1 uncultured Eubacteriales bacterium
GGCGGCCGGCTCTACGTCACGGCCTCGCCCGCCGACCCGACCAAGCGCTTCCTCTACCGGGTCCGGCTCGACGGCCGCGGCCAGCCCGAGCCCGTCGGCCCGGCCGGCCGGACCGGGGTCCACCGCTACGACATCTCGCCCTCGGCCCGCTGGGCCTTCCACACCTTCTCGCGCCTTGACGAGCCGCCGGTGACCGAGCTCGTCCGCCTGCCGGGGGGAGAGACCGTCCGGACGCTGGCGGCCAACACGGCGCTGCGGGCCGCGGTCGAGGCCCTGGCCCGGCGGCGGGCAGAGTTCTTCCGGCTGCCCGTCGGCGGCGGCCTCGAGGTCGACGGCTGGCGCCTGCTGCCGCCCGACTTCGATCCGGCCAAGAAGTACCCGCTCCTCGCTTACGTCTACGGCGAGCCGGCCGGCCAGACCGTCCAGGACAGCTGGGGCGGCAGCGGCTACCTCTGGCACCTCCTCCTGGCCCAGAAGGGCGCTATCGTGGCCAGCTTCGACAACCGGGGCACGCCGGCCCCGCGCGGCCGGGCCTGGCGAAAGTCCATCTACCGGCAGATCGGCATCCTGGCCTCGGCCGACCAGGCCGCGGCCGTGCGGGCGGCCCTGGCCGCCTGGCCCTACGCCGATCCGGAGCGGGTCGGCGTCTGGGGTTGGAGCGGCGGCGGGTCCATGACCCTCAACGCCCTGTTCCGCTATCCGGACCTCTACAAGGCCGGCATCTCGGTCGCCTCGGTGCCCGACCAGCGCCTCTACGACACTATCTACCAGGAGCGCTATATGGGCCTGCCGGCCGAAAACGCCGAGGGCTACGCGAACGGTTCGCCCATCACCTTCGCCAAGGACCTCCGGGGCAAGCTCCTCGTCGTCCACGGCACGGGCGACGACAACGTCCACTACCAGGGCTTCGAGAAGCTCGTCGACGAGCTCGTCGCCCACAACAAGGCCTTCTCGATGATGGCCTATCCGAACCGGTCGCACGGCATCTACGAGGGCCGGGGGACGACGCTCCACCTCTACACGATGTTCACCCGGTTCCTGGAGGAGAACCTGTTGGCGGGCCCGAAGTCCCGTTAGCGAAGGCGCGGCCGGGCCCGCTCGGACCGGCTCAGACGCGCAGGAAGACGTTCTTCTTATAGAGGAAATAGAGGACCAGCCACTCGACGGCGATCGTCCCGGCGATGAGGACGAGCGGCCCGGCGGCGCCGGCCAGGCGGGCCAGCCCGCCGAGCCAGAACTCGCTCGTGCGGCCGAAGTCGACCATCCGCGTCCCCAGGTAGATGGTGATGGAATTCAATCCGATGACCCGGAAGAAGAAGGTCCACTTGCGGAGCCGCCAGACGTCGACGACCAGGTAGAACAGGGCCAGCAGGATGGCCGACAGACCGGCGGCGTAGATGTCGAAGGTCGCCGTCCAGGCCTTCTTGATGATGGGGTACCAGCCGGAGAGCGCGTAGCCGAGGACCGCGAGCGCCATGCCGCCCGCCGCCAGGATGACGGCCTTGCGGTGGGGCGCGTGGCGGTCCGAGCGGAGGAGGAGCCCGGCGAGGGCGCCCATCAGAGTCACCGCCGTCGCCGAGACGATGCAGAGGATGCCTTCG
Source organism: uncultured Eubacteriales bacterium (assembly GCA_964523615.1). GTDB lineage: Bacteria > Acidobacteriota > Aminicenantia > Aminicenantales > Saccharicenantaceae > RBG-16-66-30. The sequence continues at coordinate 9,687 of CAZFZU010000043.1, forward strand.
GGATCGAAGACCTTGTCGTAGAGGCGGCCCGGCAGGAGCAGGCGGTCGAGCCAGCCGTTGATGGTCCCTTCGGGGGTCAGCACGCCCGCCCCGACGCCGGGGACGGGGACGAAGAGTTGGAGCACGGCGACGCCGCCCAGGACGGCCGCCGTCGCGGCCAGCCGGCCCCGGAGGGAGCGGACCTTGAGCATGATCAGGCCGGCGAAGAGATAGGCCAGGCCGATCTGGCCGAGGACGCTGGCCCAGCGCTGGGTGGCGAACCGGAGGTCGGTCAGGTGGTTGTAGACGAAGCCCAGCAGGACCAGGAGCAGGCCCCGCTTGACCAGCTTGAGGTAGACCGGCCGCTTGTCCGCGGCGGTCTCGGCCTTGGCCAGGAGAGAGAAGGGCATGGCCACGCCCGAGATGAACATGAACAGCGGGAAGATGAGGTCGTAGAAGTGGAAGCCGGCCCACTCGGCGTGCTCGAGCTGGACCGCCCAGCCCCGGGCCCAGCCCCAGTTCGTCACTTCCGCCAGGGTGCGGAAGAAAGCGTCGCCGCCGATGATCCAGAACATGTCGAAGCCGCGCAGGGCGTCGAGCGAGAACAGGCGGTCCTTGGCGACGGCGTTTTCTTTCATGGGATCCTCTTTACTGTCGATCCGGGCACCGGTTTGAGGGAGGGCCCCATTTCGGGCCGTGCTCCGACGGGACTGTCCCCGGACGGGGACCGTCCCTCTTGGAGGTCGAAGAGGAGGCGGGGGGCCAGGGTCCCGCCGCGCTCCTCGCGGGCGTAGAACGAGGCCTCGATCGAGCCCAGCGGGGTCAGGGCCAGGCCGAGCGCCTTGCCGTCGAGCAGGCGCTGCAGGACGACGGCCGGGACGGTCAGGTACGTCTTGGCCCCGTCGCCGGCCGTGACGGGCCGGTCGATGATCGGCTGCGGGTCGAGGACGTTGTCGCGCGGCGCGCCCGCCGAGGTCGAGTCCCACGTCGCCGTCCGCTCGTCCCAGGCCGGGTCGCCGCCGATCGTCTCGACGGTCCGGAGCTGGCCGAAATCGGGCCGCTCCGTTCCCGGCACGGCCACGGCTCTCGTGGTCAGCTCGAGCAGGCCCGGACCGGCTATCTTCCTCCCGGCCAGGCGCGTGAAGTCCCAGCGCAGGAGGACGAGGCGGGTCCCGCCGGCCGAAAGGACGCGGGCCGTCCCCGCGCCGTCCGTGAGCGTCCAATCGTCGAGGTTGGCCTCGGGCTCGGCGAGGTCCACGGTCAGGTCGGCCGCGGCCGGTAGGACCATGGTAAAGGAAGCCGGATCGGCGACGGGCGGATGATAGGGGATGGGCGGGCCCAGGTCGGGGCCGGCCTTCGCGGCCTCGACCACATCGACCTTGAGATAGTCGATATCGACCCGGTAGCGGCCGAGGCCCCAGTCCATCATGGCCATCTGGACGTTGACGGTGTCGCCAGGGCCGGCCTCGAAGCCGCGCGTCGTCAGGCTGACCGTGTGCCAGCGCCCGGCCTCGGCCAGGTCGTACTCCATGAGGTGGCTGTGGAAGTCGGTCGTCCGTTGGGTGTTGAAGCTGAGGTTGATCCGCCGAGGGGCCGTGTCGGTCCGGACGCGGGCCTCGACGCGGAGCTCCCATCCCGGCCGGGCCAGCCGGGCCAGGTCGATGGCCTCCGAGACGCTGCGCGAGACGACGGCCCACCAGACGTTGCGCCGGTCGGCGGTCGCGTCGACCGAGACCGCGGCGAAACCGTCGCCTGGCCGGAGGTCCATGACGGCGTTCCCCTGTCCGGTCTGTGTCGCCCATCCCGCCGCTCCGGCCGGGTCCTTGCGCAGGACCGTGAAGTCGTCCCGGAACTGGGCCGCGAGGGGGAGGACCGCGGCGAGCGCCGCGACGAAAGCGACGGCGGTCTTCGAAAGGGGCGCGGTCGTTCTCACCGGCGGCCGCTCAGAGCTTGTAGCCGATCTGGCGCAGGAAGCCCTTGCGCCACTCGACGCCGTCCGGTCCCTCGACGGCCTTCGTCCTCACCCCGTCGACGACGCCGAGGATGGCCCGGCCCTGGTCCGTCTCGGCGACGACGACCTCGGCCGGATTGGCCGTGGCGCAGTAGATGCCGCAGACCTCGGGCACGGCCTTGACGGCGTTGAGGATGTTGACCGGGAAACCGCCGGTCAGGAAGATGAAGAACGAGTGCCCGGCGCCCACGGCCAGGGCGTTCTTCACGGCGATCGCGACGAGCGCCTCGTCGTTCCCGGTATGGCGGACGAGGGCCAGGCCGGACGATTCGCAGAAAGCGATGCCGAACTTCATGTGCGGCGCGGTCGTGACGATGGCCTCGTGGAGGTCCTCGACCGTCTTGATGAAGTGGGCCTGGCCGAGGATGAAGTTCATGTCCTCGGGCTTGTCGACGGGGATGGCTTTAATGTCCATCTGTCCCTCCTCTATGGCGATGGGGCCATTATAGGATTCTTCTCCTATTTCCGGGAAGTCCCTCTCTCGGGTTCTAGCTCAGGATATGCTTCGGCCGTCGGTAGCCGGCGCCTTCCTCAGGGCGACGGCCAGCATCAGGACGGCGCCGGCGAGGAGGACGGCGTCGATGGCCACGCCGAGGCGGAAGACGCCGATGGCGCCGTAGAGCAGTCCCGCCAGGCCCAGGGTCAGGCCGAAGGCGCGGGAACGCAACCCGTCGCCGATCAGGGCCAGCCCGATGACGATGGACAGCGTCGGGCAGGGGATGAGGCCGGTCGGGGCCCGATAGAGGTAGACCCAGGCCGGTTCGCCCGGCAGAAAATGAGGATAGGCCCAGCCGAACAGGAACAGGGCGACGCCGGGGACGAGGAGCGTGGGCGGCGCGAGGCGGACCTTCTCCGCGGGCAGCCGGCCGGCGAGGACCAGGAGCAGGATCCACAGGACGGCGAAGACGGCGCCATTGAAGGGATTGCCCTCGACCCAGGCCACCGCGCTCACGGAGAGGAACGGCAGGGCGAGGAACCGGCCGGCGCTCTTCTTCGAGGGCCGGACGCCCGCGAGGAGGGCCACAGCGATGATCCCGAAATAGACGTGGAAGAGGAGGGCGAGATCCGTCCAATGATAAGCGATCTCCCGAAGCTGGATGAGGATCCGGCCGGCGCTGGGCATGAGCGGCTCCTACAGGTAGATCAGGGCCAGGACCTCGGCGACCATGGCCGGCTTGTCGGCGCCCTCGATCTCCATCGTGTTCTCGACCGCGACCAGGACCTTGCGGAAGCCGCGCTTCTCGATCCTCTTGAGGACGGCCCGATTGCGGACGCGCGAACCGGCCCGGACGGAGCGGGGGAAGCGGACCCGGTCGAGGCCGTAGTTGACGGCCATGCGGAAGCGGCCGGAGAAGATCTCGTTCTCGAAATTGAAAAAGGGGACGAGCGACAGCAGGAGGAAGCCGTGGGCGACCGTGCCGCCGAGGGGGCCGCGGGCCGCCCGCTCCGGGTCGACGTGGATCCACTGCCGGTCCTCGGTCGCCTCGGCGAAGGCGTCGATGCGCTCCTGGGTGACGGTGAACCAGTCCGACAGGCCGACCTCGCGGCCGAGCATCGCCTTGAGCTTGCGCGGGCTCAGGCGCTTTCCGAACACCGTCGCTCCTCCGGGTCCCTCGCCCCGCTCGTCACTTGCCCGGCGACAGCCGGTCGCCCTTGGCCGGATCGGGCGGGAAGACGTCCCGGACCGAGAAATCGACCCAGATGAGGGTCTCCGTGTTCGGCGTGGCGGCCAGGATGCGGTCGCCGATCTCCTTGACCGGGTCTTTCATCTTGCTCCACCAGGGCTTGTCGGTCTGGTAGCCGTACTGGAACCCGACCGGGGCCGGGGCGAAGGTCCGGCCCCACTTGGCGAACTCGGCGACCATGGCCCCGAGGGATTCGTAGATCTGGCTGTCGTCGATGAACAGGATGCCCTCGCGGACGGTCGGCGGCATGACCTCCTCCCGGAAGTGCTTGAGGAACATCCGGTAGGCCGGATCGTGGGAGCGGGCCGCGGCCAGCCAGGCCTTGGCCATCTCGTCGGTCACCGGATCGCCCTTGTCCGGGTCGTTCGAGCGGTGCCACTCGATGTCGACGCCGACGCCGATGACGCAGGGATGGTGCCCGTAGCGCTCGAGCATGACGTGGAAAGCTTTGTCGACCGGCGCCCAACCCGGCTCGGTCTGGAGCCAAACCCGGTAGCCGAGCGCGTCGAAGAGTTTCAGGACGGGCTCGCTGAGGTCCTCGTCCATGCCCGTGATGAGCGGGTCGCCGCCGGGCGGGACCGGGAAGGACATCCGCGTGCCGCGGCCGTCGAGGCGGCTGACGATCCAGACGGCCTCGGGTTTGGCCCCCGGGAACTTGGCCGCGATGGCGGCGCCGGCGCGGGCCCAGTAGCCCGGGCCGGGATCGGTCGGTCGGCCGTAGGTCGAGCTGCGGATGCCGGCGCCCTTGAGGGCGTCCTTGCGGCCGGGCGAGGCGGAGACGAGGGCCGCGGCCAGGACGAGGACCAGGACCGTCAGGGCGGCGCCGGCGAAGAACGCGGACCGGGGAGAGCGTGCCATGGGGCCTCCTTCGGAGGCGACTTTACAACGGCCGGGGGGCGGGATTCAAGACCCGTGCGTCGAGCGCGGGCAGGTCGGGCTTTTGCGGGGGGATCAGGGCGTGCGGCTGGACCCGCCGGAGAACACGGGCGCCGGGCGGCCGGTCACGGACAGAGCGCCCGCCGGGGCCTCATGGGGCCAGAGGGATACGCCGCCGGCGTCCGCGGCCGTGAGCGGCCCCGCCTGGAAGAAGGATGTCCGGAACAGGACCTCGGGCCCGTTCCCCACGCAGGATAGGATCCCTTCGAAAGGCCCTCCCAGCCCCGCCGCCGGGATATCGATGAGCGAGTAATGGCGCTTTTTGGTGAATAGGGGCGCCTTGATGTCGGGTTCCAGAAAATTCCGCTGGCCGCCGCCCCCGGTGATGACCATGAGCACGCCGTCGTGGACGAGAGACGCGTGGATGTGCCGGTGCCCGAACGCGGCCATGACGACCCCGCGGCGGGCCAGGATGGCCAGGAAGGCTTCCTCGTTCTCGAGCCGCGGCGTGAACAGGGAGGCCGGGCCCGGGGTGATCTTCCGGAACGGGGCCTTCGGGGGGACGTGGGTGAAGACGAACTTCCGGGCCGGCGTGGGCTCTTTCAAGACCCCGTCGAGCCACTCCAGTTGGGCCGGCGTGAAGCCGAACCGGCCGTCCCCGTGGACGTCGTCGAGGAGGACGAAGCGCATCCCGTCCCGGTCGAAGTAAAGGTCCGTCTCCCCGAAGAAGGCCCGGGAGATGCGGGCGCCCTCCTCGCGGACGTCGTGGTTGCCGTCGATGTGGAGGATGGGGAAGGGAGCGCCGGCGATGTCCCTCAGATACGCGCCGTAGAAATCGGCGACGGGCGAGACGACCCGGTCGCCCAGGTGGACGACGAACGCGGGCGGCGGGTCGAGCGCGGCGATCTCGCGAAGAAAGCTTTTGAAGGTCCGGTTGCCGTCCGAGACCGTGTCGCCGATAATGACGAAGCGCAGGGCCCCTCCGCCGCTCCCGGCCGAGACCCGGCGGGCGGCCTCGCCGTTGGTCGCGACGAGATCGCGCAGCGCCTCGGGGACCTCGGTCAGCCCGGGATCGTCCCGGAACAAGGACAGGTCGTAGCCGCCGTTATCGAGAGAGTACCGGCAGCGGCCCGTGAACAAGGCGAGGACCAGGGACATATAGATCAAGCTCTTTTTGGACAATGTTGGTTTCCATTTCTCCGCATCCATTATAGCGGAGGCCCGAAATGGCCCCGGCGCGGCGGGGGGCCGTCGCCGCAGCCCTTCGCCTAGTCGGGCAGGGGCGCGAACCACAGGTTCTGAGGGTCGGCCCTCAGGTACTTGGCGACGGCGACGTAGCCGTGCCGGGCGAAATAATCGAGGATTTGTTGACGGACCTGGGGGTGGGCCTCGACGCAGACCAGGGCGGGACGATAGCGTTCGATGTCGAAGCCGGCCAGGGCCCGGGGTTCGTGGAACTCGATGTCCATGGACAGGAAGTCGATCCTCTCGACGCCCTCGGCCGCGAGGAGGCCGTCGAGGGTGATCGTGCGGACCTCGACCTCGCGGATGACGTCCGTATAGTCGTTCGTGAACGCTCTCTCCCCCGAGGAGAACAGGGCGTTCTCTCCCACGTGCAGGGTCGCTTGACGGTCGGCGACGTCCGAGACGAAGGCCGCGAAGAACTTCGTCCGGGGGCGGTGCAGGCGGTAGCCGTCCGCCAGCTCCGGCAGGGCGTCGACGGCCAAGCCGGACCAGCCGAGCTCCTTTTCCAGGAAGCACGTATTGCTTCGCTCCCGCCAGGGCCCGGCCCCGACGTCGACGAAGATCCCGCCGCGCCGGTCGGCGAAGAAGTCCCGGACGAAGAGCTCCTCGTCGTGCGAGGAGTGGCGGGCGGCGCCCCAACGGGCCCGGATCGGGGCGAGCTCGTCGCCGAGCACCGGCCGCTTGAGCGCCGTCGCGGGACGCGCGTCATCATCCCAAGGCGCCCGCAGGATGAAGGCGGCGGCCGCGACGGCGGCCAGCAGCCCGGTCAGGAGCAGGATCCGCGTCGTCCGGTTCCCATGGCCCATCGCTCCACCCTCCTTGTCCGGGATGAGGCCCATGATAATCCCGCCCGGCGCGCCATTCAATCCTCTTCATCCGAGGGGCCCGTCCTTGCGCCGCGCGCCGGCACCGGCTACAATGCGGGAGAGAAGGGCCGAGATGGGAACGACCAAGACCGCTCGCCGACGGAAGACGGCCGCGCGGCCGGCCCGGAAAAGCCCTTCGCCCCGGGCCGCCGAGCGCTACGAGCAGTTGCGCATGGCCCTCGAGGCGGCCGACATCGGGCTCTGGGACTGGGACCTCCGGACCAACCGCCTGGTCATGTCGGCCAACACGAGGACCCTTCTCGACATCGGGGGCAGCGACGGGGACGAGCCTTTCGAAACCTTCCTCAAAGTCATCTGTCCCGAGGACAAGGGGCCCCTCCTGGCCGCCCTGAAGCGGGCCGTCGAGCAGAAGAGCTCCTTCGACGAGGAGTTCCGCACCGCCAAGCCCGACGGATCGGTCCGCTGGATGCGCATCCGGGGCGGCGTCTGCCTCGGGCCGCGGGGCGCCCCGCGGCGGGTCATGGGCAGCATCCACGACAAGACGGAACGGAAGATGGCTTTCGACTCCCTGGCCAGCGCCCGGGCCGGCCTCGAGGAGCGGGTCAAGGAGCGGACCCGCGAGCTCCTGGGCTCGAACGAGCGGCTGCGGCGGGAGATCGCCCTCAAGACCGACCTGCAGCGGCAGATGATGGAGATCAGCGAGAAGGAACAGCGGCGCATCGGCCAGGACCTCCATGACAGCCTGTCCCAGCAGCTCGGCGGCATCGCCTTCATGGGCCAGGTCCTGTCCGACAAGCTGAGGAAGAAGGGGCTCGAAGAGGCGGCGGACATGGAGAAGCTCGTCGCCCACATCCAGAACGCCCTGACCCACACCCGCGACCTGGCCAAAGGGCTCTATCCGACCCGGGCCAAGGGCGGGCTCGTGGCCGCCCTCAACGAGCTGGCCTGCTCGGTCGCGGAGCTGTTCAAGGTCAAGATCACCGTCCAGAGCGAGCCGGGCCTGAACTCGACCGACGAGGCCGTCACCTTCCACGGCTACCGCATCGTCCAGGAGGCCGTCAACAACGCCCTGCGGCACGGCAAGGCCGGCCGCGTCGCCGTCCGTTTGGAACGGCGCAAGGGCGCGGTCGTGCTGACCGTGGCCGACGACGGCACCGGCTTCCCCGAAAAGCCCAACCGCATGGGCATGGGCCTGAACATCATGGAATACCGGGCGGCCTCGATCGGCGCCTCCTTCCGCGTCGAGCGCGGCCGGACGCGCGGCGCCGTTGTCAAGTGCGTGTTCGCCGATCCCGTCGCCTTCGAAGGCCGGAGCTGACGTGACGGACCAGGGCCCGCGGAAGAGAGCCGTCCTCGTCGTCGACGACCACCCCCTCATGCGGGACGGCCTCTCCCAGCTCATCGACCAGCAACCCGACCTCCGCGTCTGCGGCGGGGCCAACAGCGGCCCCGAGGCCCTGGAGGCCCTCGACCGGCTGGAGCCCGATCTCATGCTCGTCGACATCTCCCTGCCGGGCATGGACGGCATCGAGCTCATCAAGGCCGTCAGGAAGCGCACGGTCCGCCTGCCGCTGCTCGTCCTGTCCATGCACGACGAGTCCCTGTACGCCGAGCGGGCCGTCCGGGCCGGGGCCAAAGGGTACGTCATGAAGCACGCCTCGGCCGAGACCCTGCTGGCCGCGATCCGCAGGGTCCTGGACGGCAAGGTCTATCTCAGCCCGGCCATGACCGAGAAGCTGCTGGACAAGATCTCCCGGGACGACGCGGCCGGCCACGAGTCCCCCCTGGCCGTCCTCAGCGACCGCGAGCTCGAGATCTTCAAACTCGTCGGGCGCGGCCTGCGGCCCCAGCGCATCTCCGAGGAGCTCAACCTGAGCGTCAAGACCGTGGAGACCTATTACTCCCGTATCAAGCAGAAGCTCCGCATCAAGGACGCCTCCGAGCTCCTCCAGATGGCCATCGCCTGGCGGGCCGACCTCGAGCGGCCCGAGGACACCCGCTAACCCGCGGCCTGTCGGGGCCTCCCCCGACAAGGAAAACGGGGTTTCCCCTTATTGCCAAAGGGCGTCCGCCGGACGATATTGTCATATAGAACCAAGATCAGGAAGGACACCCCATGGCACCGATCATCGCACGCTGGGAATGGCGGACGTTCGGCGAGGCGTTCGGCGAGGCCGAGGCGCGCATCCACGCCCACCCCGCCGGGGACGTCAGAACGAGCGCTGAGGTCTACATCCTGTCCCGCCGGAGCATGGACAACACCAAGATCCGCGACCTGCTCATGGACATCAAGACCCTGCAGCAGGTCAACGGCGACGGCCTCGAGCAGTGGTACCCGGTCATGAAGGCCGGCTTCCCCCTGGCCCGGCCGGTCCTGGAGGACGTCTTCAAGGCCTGGCGGGCCCCATTGCCGGAGTTCCGCCGCGCGGCCTACTCTTACGACGAGTTCCTGAGCGAGCTCGTCGCGCCCCATCCCGACCTGAGGACCGTCCGGGTGGACAAGGAGCGCCACGGCTTCAAGATCGACGGCTGCATCGTCGAGATCGCCGACCTCAAGTTCGACGGCGCGCCCATCCGGACCGTCGCCGTGGAGATGGAGGACCCGGACGCCGTCATCCGCACCGTCCGCGGCCTCGGCCTCGGCGGGTTCGAGAACGTCAACTACCTCAAGGCGCTCAAGCGCTTCGCGGGGTTGGATATATCCTAAACAATCACAGGAGGTTGGCATGAAAAAGATCTTCATCCTGAGCCTGCTGGTGCTCGGCGGCGCCCTCGCGCTGGCCGCCCAGGAGGCCGAGACGCCGGCCGTCGCCGGCCACAGCGAGGACGGGCTGCTCGTCTTCCAGTCCGAGGACGGCAAGTTCCAGTTCCGGCTCGACGGCCGCATCAACCTGGCCTGGGCCCTCTACTCGGGCAACGACAACCCGCTCGGCAACGGCATGGAAGTCCGCCGGGCCCGGCTCGGCCTCAAGCCCGTCTGGGGCGACTGGGTGGCCCAGTTCGACATCGACTTCGCCGGCAACGAGGTCGACGTCAAGGACATGTGGATCGGCTACCGGGGCTTCAAGAACATGCAGATCACCCTGGGCAACCACAAGAGCCAGTACAGCGTGGAAGAGGTCACCTCGTCCCGCTACATCACCTTCCTCGAGCGGGCCCTGCCCAACGCCCTGGTCCCCGACCGCCGTCTGGGCCTGAGCGTCGCCAAGTGGGGCAAGAACTGGCGCGTCTTCGGCGGCCTGTTCGGCGAGGAGGCCGGCAACGTCGACGAGAACGGCGAGAACGAGGCCCTCAACTACAACTTCCGCCTGAGCTACGTGCCCGTCCTCTCGGACAACGGCTTCGTCCACATCGGCGGCTCCTACGGCCATTCCACCCCCTTCGCCTCCGATGAGGGCCGGGTGCGGTTCCGGGCCCGGCCCGAGACCCACGTCGCCGACAACCGCTTCCTCCACACCGGGTGGATGGACGCCGAGAGCTGGGACAGCTTCGGGCTCGAGCTGGCCGCTTCGGCCGGCCCGGTCCTGGTCCAGGGCGAGTACCTGGGCACGAGCGTCAAGCAGATCGAGGCCCCGCGGGCCAACTTCTCCGGCTACTACGCCTTCGCCAGCTGGATGATCACGGGCGAGAAGCGCCCCTACAGCGTCGAGGAAGGCGAGCCGGCCGGCCCCATCCAGCCCAAGAACAAGAAGCTCGGCGCTTTCGAGCTGGCCGTCCGCGTCAGCAATCTCAATCTCAACGACATGGGCGCGGACGTCATGGGCGGCAAGGCCGACAACGTCACCCTGGCCCTCAACTGGCGCCCCTACGCCAACCTGCGGTTCATGGTCAACTACACGTTCGTCAACCTGGATCCGTACGCCACCGGCAACGACGACTACTCCGGCAACGACGATTTCCGGGTCCTGCAGGGCGGCTTCTACTTCTCGTTCTGATCGCGGCGCGTGTTCAGATGATCCGCGCGGGGGCGGGCCGTCCCGCCCCCGCGATCCCCTTCAAGGATAAGTCCATGGGCAAAGAGATCGAACGCAAATTCCTGGTCAAGAGCGACGCCTGGAAGGCCGGGGCCAAGGGCGCCGTCTACCGCCAGGGCTACCTATCTTCGGTCAAGGAGCGGGTCGTCCGCGTCCGCACGGTCGAGGACAAGGGTTTCCTGACCATCAAGGGCTTGACCCGGGGCGTATCGCGCTCCGAGTTCGAGTACGGCATCTCTGTCGAGGACGCCGACCTCATGCTCGACCACATCTGCGAGAAACCCCTCATCGAGAAGACCCGCTACCGCATCCCGTACAAGGGCCTGGTCTTCGAGGTCGACGAGTTCTTCGGCGAGAACGCCGGCCTGGTCGTGGCCGAGGTCGAGCTCGAGGACGAGGCGCAGACGATCGACCTGCCGGATTGGGTCGGCGCCGAGGTCTCCGGAGACCCCCGGTACTTCAACTCCAATCTCATCCGCCACCCGTTCACGAAATGGTGAGCCGAGGCCGGCGGGAGGCCGGCGCGGCCGCCCGGAGGAGCCCATGAGCCTGATATCCCTCAAGCGCTCGAAGGTCTTGGAAGGGCAGATCGACGAGCTCCTGGACACGATCAGCCGGGGCTCACTCCTCTTCCGCCGCGGCATCCAGGAGTATCTCGATGGAACCCTCGGCCCGTTCGAGGAGACCATCGCCGAGATAACCCGTCTGGAGAACCACGCCGACGGGCTGAGGCGGTCCATCGAGAGCCGCCTCTATATGCACTCGCTCATCCCGGAGATGCGCGGCGACGTCCTGGGCCTGCTCGAGAGCATGGACACGGTCATCAACTCCGAGAAGAAGACCCTGCTCCAGTTCTCCGTGGAGCTGCCCCGGGTCCCGGCCGAGTTCGGGACCGACTTCCTGGCCCTGACCGACGTCAGCCGGGCCGCCGCCGACGAGATGGTCACGTCCGTGCGGGCCTATTTCCACGACTTCAACATGGTCTCGAACTACCTCCACAAGGTCTACTTCCACGAGAAGGAGGCCGACAAGATCAGCGACCGGCTCAAGCGGCGGATCTTCGCCTCGGGCCTCGACCTCGGCCACAAGATCCACCTCCGCTATTTCGCCCTGCACATCGAGAACATCTCCGACTTTGCCGAGGACGTCGCCGACCGGCTGACGATCAGCACCATCAAGCGGAGCTACTGAGCCCGGCCCGGCCATGATCTACCTCTACCTGCTCAGCGGCCTGTTCCTGGGCTGGTCGCTGGGCGCCAACGACGCCGCCAACGTCATCGGCACGGCCGTGGCCACGCGCATGGTCCGCTTCCGGACCGCCGCGGCGATCTGCGGCGCCTTCGTCGTCCTGGGGGCCGTCCTGGGCGGGGCCGGGACGTCGGAGACGCTGGGCCGGCTCGGCGCCGTCAACGCCCCCGCCGGCGCGTTCATGGTCACCCTGGCCGCGGCGGCCACCGTCTACGGCGCGACCCGGCTCGAGCTGCCCGTGTCGACGACCCAGGCCATCATCGGGGCCATCCTGGGCTGGAACCTGTTCGCCGCGGCCGCGACCGACGCCGGGTCCCTGGCGGAGATCGTCTCGAGCTGGGCGGCCTCCATCGTCCTGACGGCGGCCCTCGCGGCCGTCATGTACGCCATGCTCCGGGCCGTGCTCAAGCGGGTCCGGATCCACCTCCTGGCCCTCGATTCCTACACCCGCCGGGGGCTCATCCTGGTCGGCGCCTTCGGCGCCTATAGCCTGGGCGCCAACAACATCGCCAACGTCATGGGCGTCTTCGTTCCCGTCTCGCCGTTCCACGCCGTCCGGGTGGCCGGCCTGTTCACCCTGACCGGGAGCCAGCAGCTGTTCCTGCTGGGGGGCTTGGCCATCGCCGTCGGGGTCTTCACCTATTCCCACAAGGTCATCCGGACCGTGGGCAACGACCTCCTCAAGCTGACCCCCCTGGCCGGACTGACCGTCGTCCTGGCCTCGTCCCTGGCTCTCTTCCTGTTCTCATCCCAGGAGCTGGCGGCCTGGCTCGGGGCGCGGGGCCTGCCGTCCTTCCCGCTCGTTCCCATTTCCAGCTCCCACGCCGTCGTCGGCGGCATCGTCGGCATCGCCCTGGTCAAGAAAGGCCGGAACATCCGCTTCAAGGTGCTGGGGGAGATCTCCCTCGGCTGGCTGGCGACGCCGGTCCTGGCCGGGGTCATCACGTTCTTCGGCCTCTTCGTCCTGCAGAACGTCTTCGGCCAGGAGGTCTACCGCCCGGCCGCGACGGCCCCGGCCGCGGTGTCCGCTCCGGCCCCGGCCCCTGCCCCCGAGCCGGCCGCGCGGCCTCGCGAAATGGGCCCCCCCGGCCCCGCCGAGAGCGGGCCGGCGATCGACATCCCACAGGCCGAGCCGGACCGCCGGCCGGCCGGAAGGACCCAGCCATGACCAACGAGATCACGCGCCCGCGCGCCTTCGATCCCCTCGACATGGCCAACTACCGCGTCGAGAAGCTGCCGAAGAGGACGAAGTCCCGGTTCGAGAAGGCCCTGGCCTTGGCCGGGGGACCGCTGGCGCTCGTCTCTTTCGTCGTCCTGGGGTTCCTCGTCCGGCTGCCCTTCCTCGAGCGGATCGACCCGGCCCGCCTGGCCGAGGCCGTGGCCAAGAAGTCCTACGAGGTCATCGGGGCCGACGCCTTCAGCCGGGCCAACCACCTCATGCTGGCCATCTTCGCCGCTTCCATCATCCTCTGGCTGACCGACGCCCTGCCCAACTACCTGACCTCGCTCCTAGTCATCATCGGCCTGGTCCTGACGGGGGTCCTGTCGGAGAAAGAGGCCTACGCCCAGCTGGGCCACCCGGTCATGTGGCTCAACATCATGTCCTTCGTGCTGGCCAGCATGCTCGTCAAGACGGGGGTGGCCAAGCGCTTCGCCCTGTGGTTCATCCTGAAGTTCGGCAAGAACGCCTCCCACGTCTTCCTCAGCTTCATCGTCATCAACGTCGTCCTGTCGGCCTTCATCTCGGCCACGACGGCCAAGGCGGCCATCCTGCTGCCCATCTTCATGGTCGTCGCCGCCATCTACGGCGCCCGCAGCGGCGAGGGCAAGACGAACTTCGGCCGCAACATCGTCCTGCAGAACCTGTTCGAGATCAACATCGGCGCGGCCGCCTTCGTCACCGGCTCGGGGGCCAACCTGCTGGCCGCGGCCCTCATCGGCGGGGCCATCGGCGGCCGGATCTTCTTCTCCGACTGGATGATGGCCATGTTCCCGACCGTCATCGGGCTGATGGTCCTCGGCTATATCCTGGCCATGAAGGTCTTCTTCCCCCTGGCCCCGGACGAACGGGTGCCGCGGATCGAGGGCGGCATGGAGCGCCTGCGCCAGGAACTGGCCAAAATGGGCCGGCTCGACGCCCAGGAGATCAAGTCCATCGTCATCTTCGTCCTCATCCTAGGCTTCTGGGCGACCGACCGCCTGCACGGCATCAGCGCCACGGCCGTGGCCTTCGTCGGGGCCATCGTGGCCCTCATGCCCGGGATCGGCATCGTCAAGTGGAACGACGTCGACATCCCCTGGCACCTGATGCTGTTCTCGGCCGGCGCCTACACCCTCGGGTCGGGCCTATCGGTCACGGACCTGCCCTCGATCAGCGTCAACGCCGTCTTCGACCACCTCGGCATCGGGCAGCAGACGCCCTTCTGGGTCCTCTACCTGGTCCTGACGGCGGTCATGGTCTTCAGCGCGCTCCTGTTCCAGTCGAAGACCATGCGGGCCATGATCTTCATCCCCATCGCCATCGGGGTGGCCAACCGTTTCGGCTACCCCGTCGTCAGCCTGGCCCTGCCCGTGGCCTTCATGATCGAGCACGTCTACGTCCTGCCGTTCAACAGCAAGCCGGCCGCCCTGCTCTACGAGACGGAGATGTACAGCTACACGGACACCTTCAAGTTCGGCTTCACCATGATGGTCATCGCCTGGCTGCTCAACGTCGCGGCCGGCGAGACGTGGTTCCGCCTGCTGGGCATCACCCCGAACGGTGTCTTCGGGCTGTTCTAGGAGCGCCGGGTCCGGATCAGGCCAGGTCGAAGCGGTCGAGGTCCATGACCTTGGCCCAGGCGGCCGCGAAGTCCCGGACGAATTTCTCCTGCCCGTCCGCGCTCCCGTACACCTCGGCCAGGGCCCGGAGCTGGGAGTTCGAGCCGAAGACGAGGTCGACGCGCGTCGCCGTCCACTTGAGCTCGCCCGTGCGGCGGTCGCGCCCCTCGAAGACGTCCTTGGCCTCCGAGACGGGCTTCCACTCCGTGCCCATGTCGAGCAGGTTGACGAAGAAATCGTTGGTCAGCGTCCCCGGCCGTTCCGTGAAGACGCCGTGGCGGGACCCGCCGAAGTTCGCGTCGAGGACGCGCATCCCGCCGACGAGGACGGTCATCTCGGGGGCGGTCAGCGTCAGCAGCTGGGCCCGGTCGACGAGCATCTCCTCGGCCGTGACGGCGAAGGGGGCCTTCTGGTAATTGCGGAAGCCGTCCGCCTTGGGCTCGAGAACGGCGAAGGACGGCGCATCGGTCCGCTCCTGCGAGGCGTCCGCGCGCCCGGGCCGGAAGGGGACGGTCACGTCGCGGCCGGCTCTCTTGGCGGCCTGTTCGACGGCCGCGCAGCCGCCGAGGACGATGAGGTCGGCCAGCGAGATCTTCTTCCCTCCGGGAGCCTTGTCGTTGAAGGCCTTGCGGATGCCCTCCAGGGTCCTCAGTACGGCCTGGAGTTTGGCTGGCTCGTTCACCGGCCAGTCCTTCTGGGGGGCCAGCCGGATGCGGGCCCCGTTGGCGCCGCCGCGCTTGTCGGAGCCGCGGAACGTGGAGGCCGAAGCCCAGGCGGTCGCGACGAGTTCGGGGACCGTCAGGCCCGAGGCCAGGATCTTGCTCTTAAGCTCGGAAAGGTCCTTGTCGTCGACGAGCGGGTGGTCGACGGCGGGAACCGGGTCCTGCCAGATGAGCTCCTCGGCCGGGACATCCGGGCCGAGGTAGCGCGAGCGCGGCCCCATGTCGCGATGGGTCAGCTTGAACCAGGCCCGGGCGAAGGCGTCGGCGAACTCGTCCGGGTTCGCTAGATAGCGCCGGGCGATCTTCTCGTAGGCCGGATCGAACTTGAGCGACAGGTCGGCCGTGGTCATCATGGGGCGGTGCTTCTTCGAAGGATCGTGGGCGTCGACGACCATGTCCTCCTCGGCCACGTCCTTGGCCAGCCA
>CAZFZU010000044.1:0-19584 GCA_964523615.1 uncultured Eubacteriales bacterium
TGGTCCGCGCGCCTGGGCCTCAAGTTCTCGTTCTGACCGTTCCGCGCGTCGTTCCGCAGCGCACCGGAGCCCGCCCCCCGCGAGGGGGGCGGGCTCTTTTCTTGACTAATGCGGGGAATCCCTTATCCTGTAGGGGTCCCCATGAGCCAAAAAACCGCCCGTAGGAAAAGCCGCCGGACGCCCGTGATCCTGGTTGCGGTCGTCCTTTTGGCCGGCCTCGGGCTGGCCCTCCGCTTCCTCGTCCTGAAGCCTTCTCCGGGTGCTCCCGCCGTCGATCCCGCCGGGCTCAACGTCCTTCTCATCACCCTCGACACGACCCGGGCCGACCGGCTGGGGTCCTACGGCTACGCCCCGGCCCGCACGCCCCGGCTCGACGCCCTGGCCGCCGAGGGCGTCCGCTTCGCCCGGGCCTACGCCCCGGCGCCCCTGACCCTGCCCTCGCACTGCACCATCCTGACCGGCCTCTATCCCGCGACCCACGGCGTCCGCAACAACGGCGGCGGCCTCGAGCCCCGCTTCCGGACCCTGGCCGAGGTCCTTAAGGTCCGGGGCTTCGCCACGGCCGCCTTCGTCTCGTCCTTCTCGGTCGACTCCCGGTTCGGCGTCGGCCGGGGCTTCGATGTCTACGAGGACACCTTCCGGGCCGACTCGCCCCTCAAGGGGGCTAACGCCGAGCGGCGGGCCGAGGAGACCTTCGCCAAGTTCTCGCGCTGGCTCGACGGGGCCGCCGGGAGCCGCTTCTTCGCCTGGGTCCACTATTACGACCCCCACCTGCCGTACGATCCGCCCTCTCCTTATAAAGAGGAGTTCGCCGGCCGTCCGTACGACGGCGAGATCGCCTACATGGACCTCTACGTCGGGGCGGTCCTCGACCGCCTCGAGGCCAAGGGCCTCTCCGCCCGGACCTTGGTCGTCGTCGCCGGCGACCACGGCGAGGGCTTCGGGGACAAGGTCGAGATGGGCCACGGCATCTTCCTCTACGAGGAGACCGTCCGGGTCCCCTTCATCGTCCGCCATCAGGGCCTCTTCCCCCGGCCCCGCGTCGTCGCGGACGCCGTCCGGCTCGTCGACGTCGCCCCGACCGTGCTCGGCGCGCTCGGCCTGGCCGCCGAGGCCGTTGGCATGCAGGGCCGGGACCTGGCGCCCCGGATGCGGGGCCGCGAGAGCGGCGACCTCGACGCCGTCGTCGAGTCCTTCTATCCCCGCGACAACTTCGGCTGGTCCGAGCTCGTCGGCCTCGTCTCCGGCCCCTGGAAATACATCCAGGCGCCGCGGCCCGAGCTCTACGACCTCGCCGGCGACCCCGGCGAGACGCGGAACCAGGCCGCCTCCTCCGGCGATCGGGCCGCGGACATGGCCCGCCGGCTCGAGCGGGCCCTCCTGGCTCTCGCGGCCGGCCCGTCGACGGGCGGCGCGGCGGCCCCGGGCGGCGACGCCGGCGGCCGCGAGCGCCTGCGCTCGCTCGGCTATGTCAACTTCTCACCGGCCGGAGCGGCCGGGGCCCCGCCCGATCCCAAGGACAAGATCGGCCTGCTGGCGAAGCTCCAGAAAGCCCAGCGCCTCGAGGCCGAGGAGAAGTTCGCCGAGGCCGAGGCGGCCTACCGAGAGGTCGTCCGCGACATCCCCGATTCGCCCGAGAGCTACGTCAACCTGGCCCTCGTCGAGGCCCGGCAGGGGGCCTTCGACCGGGCCCTGGCGACGCTCCGCGAGGGCCTGGCCCGCGTCCCCGACTCCGACGTTCTCCTCGTCCGCCTCGGCCACACCTACCTCGTCTCCGGCAAGCCGCGCGAGGCCCTGGAGACCATGGAGAAAGCCCTCGTCCTCTATCCCGAGAGCCTCGACGCCCTGACCGTCGCGGCGGGCATCCTCGACGCCACCGGGCGGAAGCCCGAGGCCCGGGCCTACTACGAACGGGCCCTGGCCGTCGAGCCCGAGAGCCGTCACCTGCGGATGAGCTTGGCGGCCAACCTGGCCACGACCGGCGCGCTCGAGGAGGCCGTCGGCGTCTATGAGGGCCTCATCCGGGACTTCCCGGACGAGCAGGCCTTCTACCAGTACGCCGGCATCGCCTCGTCCCTGCGGGGCGACTTCGCTCGGGCCACCACGTTCCTGCGCCGGGCCGTCGAGATCGCCCCGACCCCGACGGGCGCCTTCAATCTGGCCGTGGCTTATCTCAAAGGGGGAGACGAGGCCAAGGCGGCGGAAGCCTTCCGGTCCTACCTGCGGATGTTCCCCAAGGACGAGGCCCGCAATCTGGCCCAGGCCCGGGCCGAGTTGGAGCGCCTCGAGAAGAAGCTCGGCGGCGCGCCGCGCTGACCGCGCTCAGTCCGCCCCGATCCGCCGCAAACCCTCGCGCAGCTTGCTGTCGGCGCGTCCGACGGCCGCCGGCGAGAGGGCCGCGCCGGCCGCGCCGCCTGTTCGCAAATATCTGAAAACGCGTCCGTTGCGGCTGTGCCGATAGGCTACCGTCAAGTCCGGGTGGCCGAAGATCAGGGTCATCATCGTCGAGGCCATGCGGGTGAGCGGCGGCCGGTCGACGTGGCCGAGCCGGAAAACGGCGACGACACGCGCCCCGTGTCCGGGGACGGAATCGAGGCTGACGCGGCCGTCGCAGGCCTCGGCCGTGTGGGCCAGGAGCGGCAGGCCGAGACCCGTTCGCTTTCTTCCGGTGGTGAAGAATGGATCGAAGGCCCGGGCATTTTCTTCCGGGGACAGGCCCCGGCCGTCGTCGGCGACGCGGATGACGAGCCGGTCGCGAGCGGCGCTTTCGGTGACGGAGAGCGAAACCCTTCGGGCCCCGGCTGCGGCGGCGTTCTCGACCAGGTCGAGGATGTGGAGGGACAGGTCCTCCATCATGCCGCGACGACCTTCCGCCCGTCGCGGCCGGCCAGGGCCAGGCGGACCTCGGCGAGCGCCGGCGCCGCGACGAGCATGTCCGTCGCCGCCGTGCCGATCTCCTCCGGGCGGTGGGCGTCCGAGAAGCGGACGACGGGGAGCGGGGCGAACGGTCCGAAGCGGGCCTCGGCCTCGGCCGCGCTCGCGCGGGGCGAGACCTCGACCGCGTCGAGCCCGAGCCCGGGCGGGACGAAGCCGAGCTGGGAGACGAGACTGAAGGCCTCCCGGTCGATGTGGCAGGCCACGGCCAACCCGCCGTGCCGGTGGATGAGCGCGACGGTCTCGCCGACGGTGAACAGTGTCGCCCCGAACAGGCAGCGGGGGTCGAAGCCGGTGACGAAGTCCTCGGCGTCGACGACGACCTGGTCCTCGACGAACTTCCGCTTGGCCGGGACGTCGGGGAGGTTGCGGTCGATCTCGGCCTGGAACGGGGCGAGGTCCGCCCCGGCCTCGAACAGCCCCAGGACGTGGACCTCCTCGGCCGTCGTCACCTCGATGCCGGGGAGGACGGCCAGGTCCGTGCCCGCGGCCGCCGCCGCGACGGCGGCGGCGTTGCGGGTCGTGTTGTGGTCCGTGACCGCGATGAGGTCGAGCCCCGCGGCCCGGGCCCGCTCGACCACGGCCCGCGGCGACATGGACAGCTCGCCGCACGGCGACAGGCAGGTGTGGATGTGGAGGTCGGCCCGGACCCGCCGCAGGGCCATCAACTTCCCTTGAGGCCCATCCCGTGGAGGCGCCCGGCCAGCTCGAACGACGGCAGGGAGGCGCCCAGGACGGTCACCTTCTCCCGGGCGGCCTGCTCGAGCGTCTCGGCCGACGGCTCCCGGCCGTTGACCAGGACGATCGCGGCCAGGTCCTTGAGGACGGCCACGGCGACGACGTTCGGGTGGACCTGGATGGTCAGCCAGAGGTCGCCCTTGCGTCCGTGGCCGATGACGTCCGACAGGAGGTCGCCGCAGTACCCGCCGAGGACGGGCCGGTCGAGGCCCGAACCGGGCGTGAACACCCGCAGGTCGAGGCGCGAGACCAGGTCGCCGAGGGTCATGGCTTCTCCTTCTTGCCCTTCGTCTTCAGGCCGGGCTTGGGCCCGCCTTTGGCCCGGCCCTTGGCCTGGGCCGCCGCCCGTCGCGGCTTGGCCTCGACGAACGGGCAGGCCTCGAGGCGGGCGTAGCCGCGGGCGATGTCGTCGGCCAGGGTCCGGCAGTCGGGCGCGCCGCAAACGCCGCAGTCCTTGAGCGGCAGCTCCGCGAAGACGCGCTCCCGGAGCTTGGCCTTGCGGATGGCCTTGACGCGGTCCTGGTCGAGCGGACGGGGCTCGGTCGGGGAGACGGGATGGTCGAACGACAGGAAGTTCTTGTGGTAGAGGCGGCTGACGTCCTTCTGGTCGACGACGGCGTGCTCGCCGGCCGCGGCCACCAGCTCGAGGACGCGGCTCTTGGCCAGGAAGCGGTTCTCGACGCCGAGCGGCCCGCCGACGCAGCCGTCCGGGCAGACCGTGCACTCGAGGACGTCGATGTCCTGGAGCAGGCCTCCCTCGACCTCGTCGAGGACGCGCATGGTGTCGCGGATGCCCGAGACGGCCACGGCCCGGTGCTTCTTGAGACCGCGCGTCTCCCCGCCCGAGAGCGGCCAGCCCATGCCGATGCCGCTGAAGAGCGTCTCCGGGAAGAGGTGCCGCATGAGGGCGTCCTCCTCGCTCTTGCGCAGGGCCTGGAGGATCTGGGGGAAGATGTCCCGGATGGAGATGGCCCCGTCGAGGTACGATTTGGCCAGGGTGGCCGGGCTGTTGATGGAGACCATCTTGGCCGGGCAGGGGGTGATGTGGATGATGCCGATCCTCTCGGCCGGGATGCCCAGCGACTTGGGCAGGATGGTCCGCAGGATCTTGGCCGCGATCTCCCGGGGCGGCTCGATGGGCAGGATCTGCCCGCAGAGGGTCGGGTAGCGGCGCTGGATGAGCCGGACGACGACCGGGCAGGTCGAGGTGATGTAGGGCCGGGGCGAGGGGTGCTCGTTGAGGTACTCCTCGGTCGCGGCGCAGTTGAGCTCGCAGATGGAGCTGAGGTCGTAGACCTCGTCGAAGCCGACCCGGCGCAGGGCCGAGAGGATCTCGTTGGGCACGACGGTCGGCCCGAACTGCCCGTAGAGGACGGTCGAAGGGATAGCCACCTTGTAATCGAAGGCCTCGAGCGCGGCGAACGAGGTCATGTGGGAGTGGATGGCGTCGTGAGGGCAGACGCGCAGGCACTCCGCGCAGTCGATGCACAGCTGGTCGATGATGCGGGCCTTGCCGCCCTCGACCCGGATGGCCTTGGTCGGGCAGGCCGACAGGCAGTGGACGCAGCCGATGCACTTGTCCTTGGTGATGTGGATGGCGTGGAAGTTGCGGGGGGGCGTGTCGCTCATGGCGTGTGGTGTCCGTTCGTGCGGATGGTGATGTCGAGGCGCGTGCCGCGCCCCACGGTGGAGTCGATGGCGAAGACGTCGGCGTTCCGCTTGATGTTCGGCAGGCCCATGCCGGCCCCGAAGCCGAGCTCGCGCATCTCGGCCGTGGCCGTCGAGTAGCCCTCGGTCAGGGCCAGCTCGATGTCGGGGATGCCGGGGCCGCGGTCGTCGACGACGAGGCGGACCTGCCCGGGCGAGACCGTCAGGTCCATGCGGGCCTCCCGGGCGTACATGATGACGTTCATCTCGGACTCGTAGGCGACGATGGCCGCCCGGCGCACCGAGGCCGCGTCGATGCCGAGGTCCTTGAGGAGCTCCTTGATCTCGCAGGCGGCCGCGCCGGCCTTGGCGAAATCGCCGCCCCGGACGGGGAATTCCTTGCGGTAGACGGACTCAGCCTCGCCCATGGCCCCCGTCCTCGACGAGGCCGGCGAACCGGGCGCAGGCCTCGAACATGGTCATTTTCGTGGCGACGAGCGGGAGCCCCTTGGCCTCGGCCTCCGCCACGACGGCCGCAGCGGGGCGCTTGCCCTGGACGAAGACGACCCCGGCCACGTCGGCCACCCGGCAGGTGCTGACGACGTGGGCGTTGGCCAGGCCGGTGAGGAGGAGCGAGCCCGGCTCGGCCGAGGTCAGGACGTCGCTCATGAGGTCGGAGGCGAAGACCTTGCGGAAGGCGGCCCCGGGATCGGTGCCCGAGGTCAGGAGCTCGCCGTCGAGAAGGGCCAGAACGTCCTTGAGAACGATCATCGGGACCTCCCGCCGGACCGGAGCTGCCGGGATGTCCCCATTATATATGGAAAGACCGGGGAAAAGAAGCCGCCTGCCCGCGGTGCCGCGTCAAAGCCCAGGCGGGCGGCGCTTGAACTCGGTTTCCGTTTCGACCGTGAAGAACCGGTAATCCGTGTAGGCGACCCGCGTCCGGGCCCTCAAGAAGACGTCCTCGTCCCCTTGGACGTAGGCCTCCTCGGTCAGATCGAGGCTCGGGAAGAGCAGGCCGTTCTTCTCGACGCCGAATTCCGTGCAGGAGACGACCCGAGGCCGGGCTTTGTAGACCTCGGCCCGCTTGAGGATGTTTTGGTAGTTGCCGAAGGTCGAGGGGTCCCATTCGACCTTGAGGATGGCGCAGTCCCGGCGTCGCAGCCACAAGCTGCCTCCGAGATACCCGCCCATCGCCAGCCGGGGAGAGACGGCGAGTATCCAGACCTCTTCGTCCTTGAGGCGGTCCCCTCGGACGAGCCGATAGTCATAGTATTCCTCGTAGCGCTCGTCGAGGAGTCTGGCCGCCGCGAGGAGGATCTCGGCGTACTGATAGGTCAGAGTGGGCTGAGCGCCTTGCCTGTCCTTGGCCTTCTTACCGTTCCTCTCCAGGAGGACTCTGCTCTCCCGGATGTCTCCGACCTGGCGGGTCATCTGGTAGTCGTAGACATAAGTGTTCTGATGCCGCTTCTTTGGCTGCCCGGTGTTGAACTTGATATCGGGGCGCTGGTCGGGATTCCGCTCCCCGCTGATATTTGCCGCCGTTGGATTGCGCTCGATGAGGCTCTGGGATGTGTCCCTTGTGAGATCGACCAGCTCCAAGACCTCTTCCCGGCAGACGAAATCGAGCGCGGCTCTCTCGAGCCTGCGGCCGTATTCCCTGGCCGACTTGAGGGTCAGAGCCAATTGGAAGGGATCTATCGGCTCAGGCGCTCGGTCTTGACCGATACTGAAAAGCACCGCGCTGCTCATGCCAATGACGATTAGAAGAGAGATGATGATCCGGTTCTTGTTGCGCTGGCCCGAGAACATGACAACCCCGTGAATGAGTATAGGCAAGACATTTTGACGAGTCAAGGGAGCCGGACCGGGGAGCGACGAGGGGGCCGAAGAAAAAAAGGGGGGACGGGCGGATGCCCGTCCCCCCGGGGGAGGTAACTCTGCCGCGGAAAGCGCTTACTTGGCCTTGAGGATCTTCTGGACCTCGTCCTTGTCGACGTCGGTGATGAAGGGGATGCCGCTGATGTCGGCCGCTTCCTTGGTCAGGGAGGCGATGTCGTCGCGGGTGATGTAGTCGAGGGTGAACTTGCGCTCGCCCGCCATCAGCTGGCGCAGGCCCTGGTTGAGGCGCTCGAAGTAAGTGTAGACGCCGATGGCCCCGGCCGGGATGTCCTTGAACCGGTCCCCGTAGCGGTGCTTGAGCTCGGGGGCGGTGACGAAGATCTCCTCCCGCGAGTTGCCGAAGCGCTCGACGTAGACGGGGATCTGGCCGTCGTTGATGCGCCCGCCGATGGTCTTGCCGACCATGGCCGCCGCCAGGGGCGAGCGGGCCATGCCGACGAGCTTGACGTAGGGCGCGCCGATCGACAGGGCCTTGAAGATCTGGTCCTCGAAGGTGATGCCGCCGGCGAAGGCCAGGTCGGGCACGTACTCGCCCTGCTTGGCCAGCTGGTCGGCGAACTTCCAGGTCAGGGACCAGATCTCGACGGTCGGGATGCCCCACTCGTTCATCATCCGCCAGGGGCTCATGCCCGTGCCGCCGCCGGCGCCGTCGACCGTCAGCAGGTCGAGCTTGGCCTTGGAGGCGTACTTGACGGCCCGGGCCAGGTCGGCCGGCCGGTAGGCGCCGGTCTTGAGGAAGACCCGCTTGGCCCCGACCTTGCGCAGCTCCTCGACCCGGGCCATGAACGAGTCCTCCTCGACCATGCCCAGCCGGGAGTGGCGCTCGAACTCCTTGAACGAGCCCTTCTCGAAGGCCGCGATGACGTTGGGGTTCTCGGGGTCGGGCAGGACGATGTAGCCCTTCTTCTTGAGGGCCTGGGCCTTCTTGACGGACTTGATCTTGACCTCGCCGCCGATGTCCTTGGCGCCCTGGCCCCACTTCAGCTCGACCGTCTCGATGCCCAGCTTCTCGATGGCGTATTCCTGGGTGCCGAGGCGGGTGTCCTCGACGTTGGCCTGGACGACGACGTCGCCGTAGCCGTCCTGCCAGTCGCGGAAGGACTTGATGCGGAACTCCATGTCCGGCGAGCGGACGACGCGGCCGTTCTTGAGCTCGGTCTCGTCGTCCATGCCGCAGACGTTCTCGCCGATGGTCAGGATGGCCCCGGAGAGGGCCGCCCCGCCGCCCAGCCCGGCCCAGTTCTGCTTGGCCACGTTGGTCGAGCCCATGCCCGCGATGACGAACGGCACCTTGAGCTTGAGGTCCTTGTTGCGGCCGATCTTGGTCTCGACGGAGACCTTCTCGAAGGTCGCCTTGTCGCTGTCGGCCGGCACGCCCCAGGCCCCTTTGGCCGTGCCCATGATGCTGAAGTGGGACAGGTCGACGGGATAGTCCTTCTCGCAGCCGGCGGTGATGATGCCGAACGGCTGGGGATAGAGGACCTCGTGGCCGCGGTAGGCGGACTTCCCGATCTCGCACATCCCGACGCATCCGTCGACGCAGGTCACGCACATGCCGCTGAAGGGGCTGACGGACCCCTCCGTCCTGTTCTTGGTCAGGGTGGCGGCGCTTCGGTTGAGCTTGGTGAAACTCGGCATTGGATTACCTCCTCGGTGTCCTTAGGATTTCTTATCTTGAACGCAGGTGCCGCAGCGCCCCGCGTCGTACATCCAGCACTGCAGGTCGTCGTAGTGCTCGAGACAGCTCGGCTCCATGGTCAGGCAGCCGTTGCAGATGGCCGTATCGGCGTTCGGGCCCTGGCAGCGGAGCTGGCAGGCCGGGCAGATGTACATGCAGGCCCCGCACAGCCGGCATTGCTCCGAACGCGCGTCGAAGGGCGTCGAGATGCGCCTCTTGTGGCCCCGCTGCTGGAAGCCGATGGCGCCGGCGTCCATCTGCTCGGCGCAGATCCGCGTGCACAGGCCGCACAGGACGCATTCCGTGTGGCGGAGCGGGAAGCGGACCCGGGTCACGTTGAACTGCGAGGCCATGTCCTGGAGGACCTTGGAGCCCGGCGCCATGGCCAGCATGAGCTCGATCATCAGGCGCCGGGCCGCCCAGACACGGTTGGTGTCGGTCCGGACGACGAGACCCTCCTCGGCCGGGTAGGTGCAGGAGGAAACGAGCTTGGTCCTGAGGCCCTCGCCGATCTCGACCAGGCAGAGGCGGCAGCCGCCGTGCGGCGTCAGCCCCTCGTTGTGGCAGAGGGTCGGGATCTCGAGGCCGTAGAACTTGGCCGTCTCCAGGACGGACCAGCCCTCCTCGGCTTTGACTTCCAATCCGTTCATGCGAAAGGTGATCATGGTCCCTCTCAGACGATCTGAATGGCTTCTTCGCGCTGCTCTTCGATGGCCTCGAACTTGCAGGCCTCCTTGCAGGCGCCGCATTTGATGCATTTCGACTGCTCGATGAGGTGGACGTCCTTGAGCGTGCCCTTGATGCAGTCGTTGGGGCAGGCCTTCTTGCAGGCCTGGCAGCCCGTGCACTTCTCGGCCAGGACGACGTAGCGGATGAGGCTCTTGCAGACCCCGGCCGGGCAGCGCTTGTCGAGGATGTGGGCCTCGTACTCGTGGCGGAAGTAGCGCAGGGTCGTCAGAACGGGGTTGCCGGCCGTCTGGCCCAGGCCGCACATCGAGGCGTCCTTGGTGATCTGGGCCAGCTCCTCGAGCAGGGCCAGGTCGCTCTCCTTGCCCTTGCCCTCGGTGATGTCCTTGACAATCTCGTACATCCGCTGGGTCCCCTCGCGGCACGAGACGCACTTGCCGCACGACTCGTCCTGGAGGAAGTTCAGGAAGTACTTGGCGACGTCGACCATGCAGGTCTTGTCGTCCATGACGATCATGCCGCCCGAGCCCATCATGGCCCCGGCGGCGGTCAGGCTCTCGTAGTCGACCGGCAGGTCGAGCATCTTGGCCGGCAGGCAGCCGCCCGACGGGCCGCCGATCTGGACGGCCTTGAAGTCCCGCTTGTCGGGGATGCCGCCGCCGATGCCGTAGACGATGTCCCGCAGGGTGATGCCCATGGGCACCTCGACCAGGCCGGTGTTGGCGATCTTGCCGACCAGGGCGAAGATCTTGGTCCCCTTGCTCGTCTCCGTGCCCAGGCCCGCGAACCACTTGGCGCCGCGGCGGATGATGTTGGGCACGGTGGCCCAGGTCTCGACGTTGTTGATGACCGTCGGCTGGCCCCAGAGCCCCTTTTGGGCCGGGTAGGGGGGGCGCTGGCGGGGCATGGCGATCTGGCCTTCGACCGAGGCGATCAGGGCCGTCTCTTCGCCGGAGACGAAGGCCCCGGCGCCCTGGACGATCTCCAGGTCGAAGGAGAAGCCCGTGCCCAGGATGTCCTCGCCGAGCAGGCCGTTCTCCCGGGCCTGGGCGATGGCGATCTCGACCCTCTTGATGGCCAGGGGGTATTCGTGGCGGATGTAGATGAAGCCCTTGGCGGCCCCGATGGCCTTGGCCCCGATGGCCATGCCCTCGATGACGGCGTGGGGGTCGGCCTCGAGGACGGAGCGGTCCATGAAGGCGCCGGGGTCGCCCTCGTCGCCGTTGCAGATGAGGTACTTGGGCGTCCGCTTCTCCTTGGCGCAGGCGGCCCACTTCTTCCCGGTCGGGAAACCGGCGCCGCCGCGCCCCCGCAGGCCGGAGGCCGTGATCTCGTCGATGACGGCCTGGGGCGTCATCTCCGACAGGGCCTTGGCCAGGGCCTCGTAGCCGTCGAAGGCGATGTATTCCTCGATCTTCTCGGGGTCGATGCGGCCGCGGTTGCGCAGGGCGATGAGCCGCTGGTGCTTGAAGAACTCGATGTCCTTCATCTTCGGGACCGGCTCTTTCTCGGCCGGCGGGACGTACATGAGCTTCTTGACCGGGCGGCCCTTGACGAGGTGCTCCTCGACGAGCAGGGGCACGTCCTCGACCTTGAGGAGCTGGTAGAAGACGCCGTCGGGCTGGACCATGACGATGGGGCCGCGCTCGCAGAAGCCGTTGCAGCCCGTGGCCACGACCTGGACCTCGTCCTGGAGGCCCCGCTTGAGGACCTCCCGCTCCAGGGCCTCCTTGATCTTGAAGGAGCCGCAGGAGACGCAGCCCGTGCCGGCGCAGACCAGAAGGTGTGCTCGATAGTGTTTCACGGATCCCTCTCAGTACATGGTTTCGCTGCCGACGGCGAGGACCAGGTCGGCGACCATCTTCCCGCCCAGGATGTGCTGGACGAAGATCTTCTGCATCTTGGCGGGCGTCAGGTGGCCGTATTTCACGGGCGGCTGGCCCTTGAGCTCGACGGTCATCATCGGCTCGGCGTTGCACAGGCCGGCGCAGCCGGAGGTCGTCACGACGATATCCTGGACGTTGGCGGCGCCGATCTCCCGGAGCAGGACGTCCATGATGTCGCGGGCCCCGGCGGCGATGCCGCAGGTGCCCATGTGGACGGTCACCCGGGCCCGGCCCTCGCTGTCGCGGATGGTCATCAGCGACTTGGTCTTCTCGCGGATCTTGGCCAGGTCTTGGATGGTCAGCTTCTTGGTTGCGGCCATGGGATGTCCTTCCTTTCCCTCAGGAGGCGTCCGGCGCCTGGTACTTGCCCAGGATGGGGCCGATCTTGCGGATCGTGGCGTGGCCGTGGTACTCGCCGTCGACCACGACGACCGGTCCGATGGCGCAGCAGCCGAGGCAGGCCACGGTCTCCAGGGTGAACAGGCCGTCCTTGGTCGTCTCCCCGGCCGGGATGTCGAGCTTGCGCTCGAGCTCCTCCAGGATCTTGGGTCCCCCCCGGACGTGGCAGGCCGTGCCCAGGCAGACGAGGCAGGTGTGCTTGCCCCGGGGCTTGAGGCTGAAGGCCCGGTAGAAGGTGGCCACGCCGATGACGTCGATGAGGGGCATGCCCAGGGCCTTGGCGACGTGCCGGAGCGCGTCGGGCGGCAGGTAGTTGAAGGTCTCCTGGACGTCGAGGAGGATGGCGATGAGGTTCTTCTTGAGTCCCTTGTGCTTGTCGATGAGCGATTGGACCTTGGCTTTGTCGGTGTCCAAATCATCCCTCCGGTGCGAGGATTCCCCTGGGGGTCTGATGGCGGGAAGCGACGGGCGCCGCGGAGACGAGGCGACGGGGTGACGAGGCGGAGGCGGGATGGGCGTCGGCGCCCTTCGCCGGCCTCGGGGTCGGACGGCTATGGTCTATAAAAATCCAAATCTCCTTGAAGCGTGGCCAGGAGATCGTCAGACCAAATTAATGCGGGAGTTATAGCAGAACGAAATCGCGCTTGTCAAGTCTCGAGGTCGATCGTCCGGACGACGAGGTCGCGGCCGGCGACGATCTCGACCCGCCGCGAGCCGCAGGCCGCGCAGGAGAAATCCGTCTCCTCGCGGACCGTCGCGCCGCCGCAGTCGGGGCAGCGCAGGCGGACGGGCACGGCGACGATCTCGAGGCGGGCCTCTTCGGCCGCCGTTCCTTTCTTATAGGCGTCGAAGCCCGACTCCAGGAGGTCGGGCACGACGCCGGCGAGGACGCCGACCTCGAGGACGACCCGGGTCACGCGCCGGGCGCCGTGCTCGCGGACCTGGGCTTCGACGACCTCGAAGACGGACGCGACGAGGGACAGTTCATGCACGGCCGGACCTCAGGCGCGCCAGGGCCGCTTCGAGCCAACCGGCCAGCTCCCCGACGCCGTCGCCGCGCAGGGCCGAGACGCGGAAGACCTCGAGCGAGGGCTTGATGGACCGGGCCTCGGCCGCGGCCCGGTCCGGGTCGAAGGGCAGGTAGGGCAGGAGGTCGGTCTTGGTCAGGACCAGGGCGTCGGCCGACAGGAAGGCCTGGGGGTACTTGGCCGGCTTGTCGTCGCCCTCGGGCGCGGACAGGAGGACCAGGCGCAGGTCCTCGCCGAGGTCGTAACCGGCCGGGCAGACGAGGTTGCCGACGTTCTCGACGAACAGGAAGTCGATCTCGGCCGGGACCTCGCCGATGACCTTGCCGATCATCTTGGCCTCGAGGTGGCAGGCCCCGCCGGTCGTGATCTGCCAGGCCGGCACCCCCTTGGCCCGGACGCGCTCGGCGTCGCGCTCGGTCTCGATGTCGCCCTCGATGACGGCCATGCGGCGGCGGCCGCGGAAGCGGTCGGCCAGGGCCTCGAGCAGGGTCGTCTTGCCCGAACCGGGCGAGCTCAGGAGGTTGACGCCCAGGATGCCCCGGGCCCTGAGCTCGGCCCGGATGGCCGCGGCGGCCTGTTTGTTCGTGGCCAGGAGGTCCCTGGCGACCTCGATCGTCTTGACGGTCATCGGCGGTCTCCCTTCAGGAAGGCGACGAGGAAGGCCAGGGCCCGCTCCAGGTCGGCCTCGGCCCGGGCCGTCAGCCCCTCGCCGACGGCGAAGCTGCGGCCGCGGACGGCCAGCAGGCGGGCGTCCGGCGACTTGCCGTAGAGGTCCGCCGCGAGCGCCAGGACGGCCCCCGGCGTGAGGGAGTGGCTCATCGCGGGCAGGGACGCGGCCGGCCGGACCCGGGTGAAGGAGAAGGCCCCGCCCAGGCCGCGGGCGGCGTCGACGAAGACGACCAGGTCGCGGGCCGCGCAGTCCAGGGCGTTCTCGACGTTGAGCTGGTAGTCGGCGTCGCAGGCGACGCCCCGCAGGCGGCGCCGGGCCAGGCGCGCCACGAGCGCGGCGCCCAGGCCGTCGTCGCGGCGGCCCGGGTTGCCGATGCCCAGGACGAGCGCCGTGGGCTTCCGCGCGGTCTTGGCGATCAGCGGACCTTCCTCTGGAGGACGCGGCCCCGGGCGTCGACGAGGGTGACCTCGAGCGGCATGTGCCCGACGGCGTGCGTGGCGCAGCTCAGGCAGGGGTCGTAGGCCCGGATGGCCACCTCGACCCGGTTGAGCATGCCCTCCGTGATCTCGGGCTTCTCCGACAGCATGTTCACGGCGACCCAGTTCACGGCCCGGTTCATGGGCTCGTTGTTGTTGGTCGTCGAGACGATGAGGTTGGCCATGGCGATGCGGTCGTCGTCGTCGACGCGGTAGTGGTGGAAGAGCGTGCCCCGCGGCGCCTCGACCAGGCCGACGCCCTCGGGGACGCGCTTGCCGGTCTTGACGAGCTTGGCCCCCTGGATGTCGTTGTCGAGCAGAAGCTCCTTGATGACCTCGGCCGCGTGGAGGAGCTCGATGAGGCGGGCCCAATGGGTGTGCAGGGACATGTTGTTGGGCTTGCCGTCCGTGTAGGCCTTGTAAGCCTCGAACTCCTTCTGGGCCAGGGGCGAAGGGACGTAGTCGCAGGTGTTGAGCCGGGCCAGCGGGCCGACCCGGTACCAGCCGTCGGCCTTGCCCAGGGAGCGGAGGTAGGGGAACTTCATGTAGCTCCAGGCGCGGGTCTCCTCGCCGATGTGCGCGAGGTAGTCCGCGTAGTCGACGTCGTCGAGGACCTTGCGGCCCTCGGCGTCGACGGCCCGGAGGACGCCGTGGTAGAAGTCGAGGGCCCCGTCCTTGCGGACGAGGCTGAGGTGGTTGGACGGGAAGGCGGCGAAGCCGTCGACGACGTCCTTGTTCTTGCGCTGGTAGTCCTTGAACAGCTCGAGCGCGTCCACGGCCCAGGCGATCATCGTGTCGATGTTGAGGGGCGCGGCGCCCTTGAGGAAGCGGTCGCGGTCCGCCGTCTCGAGGCTCTTGTTGATGCCGCCGGGGATGGCCCCCGTGCCGTGGATCTTCTTGCCGGCCGTGGCCAGGATGACCTCCTGGCCGAACTTCCGCAGCAGGACGGCCCGGGTGGCCAGCTCCTTGTCGAGGCCGATGATGCCGATGACGTTGCGCACGGCCGGGTCGGCGTCCATGCCCAGCAGGAAGTCGGGCGAGCAGAGGTGGAAGAAGTGCAGGGCGTGGGACTGGAGCATCTGGCCGTAGTGCATGAGCCGGCGCATCTTCTCGGCCGTAGCCGGGATCTTGCCCGGGCCGGCGCCGACGACGACGTCCATGGCCTTGGCCGCGGCCAGGTGGTGGCTGACGGGGCAGATGCCGCACAGCCGCTGGACGAGGACCGGGGCCTCCCAGTAGGGGCGGCCCTGGACGAAGCGCTCGAAGCCGCGGAACTCGACGATGTGGAAGCGGGACTGGGTGACCCGGCCGGCGTCGTCGAGGCGGATGGTGACCTTGCCGTGGCCTTCGACCCGCGTGACGGGCTCGATGGTGATCTTTTTCCCCATGGCGTGGATCCTTAGTCGAATTTGATGAGGTCGTAGGTCAGGTTCATCGGGCGGCCCTCGACGAGGGCGGTCACGGCCTCCCAGATGAGGTCGGCCGAGGGCGGGCAGCCCGGCAGGAAGGCGTCGATCTTGACGATCTCGTGGCAGGGATAGACCTTGTCCAGGATGATCGGCAGGTCCTCGTCGTTGGGGATGAGGCGGTCCTCGGGGGCGACCGTCGGCGAGTTGAGGTAGGCCTCCTCGAGGCACTCCTTCAGGGGGATGCTGTTGCGCAGGGCCGGCAGGCCGCCCATGATGGCGCACTCGCCGAGTGAGACGAGGATGCGGCAGTTCTTGCGGAAGTCGCGCAGGACGTGGACGTTCTCGCTGTTGCAGCAGCCGCCCTCGATGAGCCCGATGTCGACGGGCTTGGTGAAGGTCTTGATGTCGTCGATGGGAGACTTGTTGAACTCGACGAGCTCGACGAGCTTCAGGATGCGCTCGTCGATGTCGAGGATGGACATGTGGCAGCCGAAGCAGCCGGCCAGGGACGCGGTGGCGACGACGGGTTTGCTCATGGCCTTACCTCCCGGTCCCCTTGCCGACCTCGGAGCCGATGGGATCGTGGTCGTATTTGCGCTTCCCGATGGGGACGACGAAGCCCGTCCGCTTCTTGATGATGGCCCCGACCGGGCAGAGGTCCATGGCCCGGCGGGCCTCCTCCTCGGAGAGCTTGGCGGCCAGCTTGGCGTCGATCTCGATGGAGACGCGGCCGCCCCGCTCGACCGCGGCGAAGACCTTGCGGCCGTCCTTGGCCGTGACGCCCTGGACGCAGCGCCGGCACTGGACGCAGCGGTTGTGCTCGAGCATGAGGAAGGGGGACCCGGCGTCGATGGCGCGGCCGGGCCAGAGGTAGGGGAAGCGGGGCGCCGTCAGCCGGTAGCGGTAGCCGAGGGCCTGCAGCTCGCAGTTGCCGCTCTTCTCGCAGGAGGGGCAGAAGTGGTTGCCCTCGACGAAGAGCATCTCGACCAGGGCCTTGCGCATGTCCTCGAGGTCGGGGACCTCGTTCTCGACGGCCATGCCCTCGGTCACGGGCTGGGTGCAGGCGGCCATGAAGCGGCCGGCGACCCGGACGGTGCAGATGCGGCAGCTGCCGGCGGGCTTGAGGCCTTCGTAGCGGCAGAGGACGGGGATCCAGACGCCGTTGGCGTTGGCCGCCTCGACGATGGTCTGCCCCGGCTGGGCGACGCAGGGCTTGCCGTCGACGGTGAAGTGGATGTCACTCATGGGGGTCCTCCGGGCCGAGGGGGGGCCGGCCGGCCGCTTCGCAGCCGTCGCGGATGGCCTCGGCGAGGTCGAATTCGGGGACGAAGTCCTCGCCCTTGCGGACCTTGGCCTCGTACAGATGGGGGAAGCCCTTCAGGGTCGTCAGGATGGGGTTCGGCGAGGTCTGGCCGAGGCCGCAGCGGCTGGTCGCCTTGACCAGCTTGCCCCAGGCCTCGAGGTCGCGGAGGTCGCCCTCTGTGCCCATGCCGGCGGCCACCTTCTCGAATTTCTTCTTGAGCAGGACGTTGCCGGCCCGGCAGGGGACGCAGTAGCCGCAGGACTCGTCGACGAAGAAGTCCATGAAGTTGGCGACGACCTCGAGCAGGTCGCGCCCGGGGCCGAAGACGATGACCGAGCCGCCCGTGGCCAGGTCGGAGAAGCAGATCTTGCGGCCGAAGCCGTCGGGGGCGACGCAGGTCCCGGACGGCCCGCCGACCTGGACGGCCTGGGCCCCGGCGCCGCCGGCCATCTCGAGCAGCTCGGCCAGGGTCAGCCCGTAGGCGACTTCGTAGACGCCGGGCCGCTCGCAGTCGCCGGACACGCTCAGGAGCTTGGTGCCGGCCGACTGGACCGTGCCCATGGCCTTGAACCAGGCCGCGCCCTCGGCCAGGACGCGAGCCGCCGTGGCCAGGGTCTCGACGTTGTTGACCGTCGTCGGCCGGCCGAGGTAGCCGACCGAGACGGGGAAAGGCGGCCGGTCGCGCGGTTCACCGCGCTTGCCCTCGGCCGACTCGATGAGAGCGGATTCCTCGCCGCAGATGTATGCCCCGGCCCCCGACTTGATCTCGATGTCGAAATCGAAGCCCTCGGCGCCGGCGACGCTTCGGCCGAGGAGCCCGTCCTTGCGGAGGCCCGCCAGGACAGCCTCGAGGTGGGCCCGGAGGTAGGCGTATTCGGCCCGCAGGTAAAGGACGCCGAGCTTGGCCCCGACGGCGTAGCCGGCGACGGTCATGCCCTCGAAGAGCAGGGGCGCCAGCTCGGTCAGGATGACCCGGTCCTTGAACGTCCCGGGTTCGCCCTCGTCGGCGTTGCAGACGACGTAGCGGTCGGCCGCCTTCTCGCGCCGGCAGAACTCCCACTTGAGCCCGGTGGGGAAGCCGGCCCCGCCGCGGCCGAGGAGGCCGGACCTCTTGACCTCGTCGATGACCTGCTCGGGCTTCAAGGCCACGGCCCTGCGGACGGCCGCGCCCCGCTCGTGGGCGCCGAACAGGACCGGGCCGCGCCGGCGGATGTTGTTGACGACCATGGACCGGACGAGCTCGGACGGGTTGGCCCCGTCGCCGAGCGGCCCCGCCAGGGCGGCGGCGGGCGTCCCGGCCCGCAGGCCGCGGACGAGGGCCCGGGCCCGGTCCGGGGTCAGGGAGGTGAAGACGACGCCGTCGACGATGGCCGCCGGCTCCTGGTCGTTCATGCCGACGCAGGAGGTCGGGAAGAGCCCGACCCGGCCGTCCGGGGAGACCTCCCCGAACCGGCAGCGGGCCTCGGCCTCGAAGGCCGCGGCCACCGCGGCCCGGCCCTTCATGCGCGAGGTGATAGAGTCGTTGAGGAAAACGGTCGAGGCCCCCCGCGGCTCGAGGGAGAAGAAATGGTAGAACGTGGCCGCGCCGCGGACCTCGGCCTCGGACAGCCCGAGGCGTGCGGCGATCCGGGCCACGGCCTCGTCGGAGACGCGGCCGGAGGCGGCCTGGACCTCCCGGAGGACGTCGAGCAGGACGGCCGGGTCCTTGGGCTGGCGGGCGATGACGTCTTTATCGTGTGTCATGGCGAACCCCGATGTGGAGATCTAAAAGGCGGCTAGTGTAACACAAAAAACGGGAGATGGGAACGGGCCGCCGGTTGGGGGCAGAAAAGGGCTTGATTTTATTCCCGGGAACGGGTTATCATCCCGCTAGAGAAGTCTCGGAACAGTACAGACAGGAGGTATCATGCGGAAAAAGACACTGATCGTCCTCGGTGTTTTCCTCGCCTTCTTCGTCATCCAGGGATGCACGTCGGCGCCCGAGAAGACGCTGTTGAAGAAATACTTCAACGCCGTGACCATGAACGACAACGACACGATGTCGAGCATGGCCCTGGAGCCCTTCCAGCCCGAGCTAGGCTCGTGGAAGATCGTCAGCATCGGCGAAGAGAAGATCGCGCCCGCCTCCTTGCCCCAGCTGAACGCCGCCGAGATCGAGGCCAAGAAGGCCCAGGACGCCCAGATCGGCCCGACCATCGACGCCGATACGGCCGTCAAGGACGCCCAGTTCGAGATGGACACGACCCGGTCGGCTTCCGCCAAGGCCGCCCTCAAGAGGCAGGTCGACGAGCTCCAGGCCAAGTACGACGCCGAGAACGCCAAGATGCAGGAGCTCAAGCGGGTCTACAACGCCGCCAAGGCCGCTTCCGCGACCGAGGAGGAGATGACGATGTTCTCCCTCGGCGCCCGCGAGCTGCCGGTCGTCCGCGAGCTCGTCGGCGACGTCCACTCCAAGACCGTCGAGATCTCCGTCACCAACCGGGCCGGTTCGACCAGGAACTACCGGCTCGAGATGAGACAGTACCTGCTCCGCGACGAGGCCAACAAGATCCCGCACCGCGGCCGTTGGGTCATCATCCGGTTCGAGCCCCTCGCCTGAGGGGCTCGGGCCTTTTTCTTTCCGGCGCGATTTGACTCTTTCCCCCGCCTCACTATAATAGGCTTTTTTCCGGGCCGTTAGCTCAGCGGTAGAGCACCGGCCTTTTAAGCCGGGTGTCGCTGGTTCGAATCCAGCACGGCTCACGTCGTCCCGCCCCTGTCGTCTAGAGGCCCAGGACACTGCCCTTTCAAGGCGGCAACACGGGTTCGAATCCCGTCGGGGGCGCTT
>CAZFZU010000044.1:19684-25387 GCA_964523615.1 uncultured Eubacteriales bacterium
AGGACACTGCCCTTTCAAGGCGGCAACACGGGTTCGAATCCCGTCGGGGGCGCTTCCCCCTCCTACCGGAGAGGGGGGATCTCTTAAGATATTTCGCAGAACTCCAGCTCCGAGTCGCTCCGCTGGAGTTCTGCCTCCTCCGCCCGCTTCGCGAGATTACAGGGGAATCAAGGCAGAGTCACCGCTACCGATGTTTCGCAGAAACCCGGCTACGTGTATCTCCGCCGGGTTTCTGCCTCCTCCGCCCGCTTCGCGAAGGCCAAGAAAGACCTGTTTCCAGATATTTCGCAGAACTCCAGCTCCGAGTCGCTCCGCTGGAGTTCTGCCTCCTCCGCCCGCTTCGCGAGATTACAGGGGAATCAAGGCAGAGTCACCGCTACCGATGTTTCGCAGAAACCCGGCTACGTGTATCTCCGCCGGGTTTCTGCCTCCTCCGCCCGCTTCGCGAAGGCCAAGAAAGACCTGTTTCCAGATATTTCGCAGAACTCCAGCTCCGAGTCGCTCCGCTGGAGTTCTGCCTCCTCCGCCCGCTTCGCGGGCTCCGGGATGGGCGGTGCAGGGGTCGAACCTGCCACCCTCGGCTTGTAAAACCGACGCTCTACCGCTGAGCTAACCGCCCGGGGGCTTGTTTTTAGCTCAGAGCGGTCGGCGTGTCAAGGTCGCCATGCCTCTGGAATTCGGGGCCAGAGGGAATTCATGGTCGCTCCCCCATTTTCCCGCCCGTCAGGCTACCGCCTGCCGGGTCATTTGACTTCCGGGCGGCCCTATGCTAGATTTGTCGTTCCGTTTTCTTATCTTTTCCGAAGGGTAGGCCACTATGTACGCAGTGATCCTGACCGGCGGCAAGCAGTACCGCGTCAAGGAAGGGGACGTCCTTTCCGTCGAGAAACTGGCCCTCGAGCCCGGCCGCAAGGCCCACTTCGACCGCGTCCTCCTCATCGAGGACGGCGACAAGGTCCTCGTCGGCGCCCCCGTCCTCGACGACGCCATGGTCCTCGGCCTCGTCCTCGAGAATTTCAAGGACGAGAAGGTCCTCGTCTTCAAGAAGAAGAGAAGGAAACAGTACCGCCGGACCAAGGGCCACCGGCAGCAGTTGACCAAGGTCCGCATCACCCGGATCACTCCCGACCGGACGACGATCACGGCCGCCGACCTGGCCGAGGAGAAGCCGGCCCCGGTCGAGAAGCCCGCCCCGGCGCCCAAGCCCAAGAAGGCGGCCCCCGCACCGGCCCCGGCCGCCGCGCCCGCCAAGGGCAAGGCCAAACCGGCCGCCAAGAAGGCCGCCCCCAAGGCCGCCGCGAAGCCGGCCGCCCCGAAGAAGAGAACGACCAAGGAGTAAGCCATGGCCCATAAGAAAGCCGGCGGAGCCGGAAAGAACGGACGCGACAGCGCGGGGAAGAGGCTCGGCGTCAAGCGCCATGGCGGCCAGAAGATCAACGCCGGATCGATCATCGTCCGCCAGCGGGGCACGCCCATCAAGCCCGGCCTGAACGTCGGGCGGGCCAAGGACGACACCCTCTTCGCCATGGTCACCGGGACCGTCCAATTCGCCGAAAAGGGCCGCAAGGGGAAGGTCGTCTCCGTCCTGCCCGCCTGAGGAGGAGCCCGCCCTCCGTTGTTCGTCGATCAGGTCACCGTCACCCTCAAGGCCGGCCGCGGCGGCGACGGCTGCGTCAGCTTCCGCCGCGAGGCCAAGGTCCCCAAGGGCGGACCGGACGGCGGCCGCGGCGGCGACGGCGGCTCCATCTGGTTCGTCGCCGACCAGAACGTCAGCTCCCTGGCCTGGTTCCGCTTCCACCCCATCCAAAAAGCCAAGAACGGCGCGCCCGGTGAGGGCGGCAACCGTCAGGGCAAGCGGGGCGCCGACGTCCGTCTGACCGTCCCCGTCGGCACCGTCGTCCGCGAGAAGGACGGCGGGACCGTCCTGTTCGACCTCGTCCGCCACGGCCAGACGGGACAGGCCGCCCGGGGCGGCAAAGGCGGCCGCGGCAACGCCTCCTACGCCACCTCGACCCACCAGACGCCGCGCGAATGGCAGCCCGGCCGGCCCGGCGAGGAGAAGGAGATCTTCCTCGAACTCAAGCTCATCGCCGACGTCGGCCTCGTCGGCTTCCCCAATGCCGGCAAGTCGACCTTCATCTCGCGCGTCTCGGCGGCCCGGCCCGTCATCGCCGACTACCCGTTCACGACGCTCGCCCCCAACCTCGGCGTCGTCGACCTCGGGGAGTTCCGCAGCTTCGTCGTCGCCGACATCCCCGGCCTCATCGAGGGCGCCCACCTCGGCCAGGGACTGGGTATCCGCTTCCTCCGGCACATCGAACGGACCAAGGTCCTCGTCCACATCGTCGACGTCTCTCCCTATTCCGGGCGCGACCCCCTCGACGACTACCGGATCATCATGAAGGAGCTGGAGGCGTTCTCGCCCGAGGTGGCCGCCCGGCCCCAGTTCGTGGTGGCCAACAAGGTCGACCTCCTCACCGGTGACCGTTCCCGTCTGGACCGGCTCAGGCGGCTGGCCGCCCGCAGGAAGCTGCCCTTCTTCGCCGTCTCGGCCCTCAAGCGCGAGGGGCTCCGGCCGCTCGTCGGGGCCCTGGCCGCGGCCCTCGACCGCCTGGCCGAAGAGGCGGCGGAGCGCGCGCCGGACGCCAGCGGACCGGGGGGCGGGGACTGATGGAGACGATCGGGCTCTTCGGCGGGACCTTCGACCCCGTCCACCTCGGCCATCTCCGGGCCGCCGCCGAGGTCCGCCGCAAGACGGGCCTGGACCGCATCCTGTTCATCCCCTCCTACTTCCCGCCGCACAAAGCCCGGGGCGCCGCCGCGCCGGCCGCCGACCGCCTGCGGATGGTCGAGCTGGCCTGCCGCCGCCGGAAGGGGTTCGAGGCCTCGGCCATCGAGGTCGAGGCCCGCGGCACCTCGTACTCCATCCTGACCCTGCGGAAGGTCAAGGCCCTGGCCCCGCGGGCCCGCCTGTACTTCATCCTGGGCGTCGACGCCTTCCTCGAGATCGGGACCTGGCGCGAATACGAACGGGTCCTCGAGGAGTGCGGTTTCATCGTCACGGGCCGTCCGGGATTCGACCTCGAGCGGGCCCGGGGCGTCCTCGGCGGGACGCTCGGGAGCGACATCGGGCCGCTCGCGTCGCGGGGGAGCCTGGCGGGCGGGGCGCCGCCGCCCACCCGGGTCATCCTGCTGCCCATCCGGGCCTTGAACGTCTCGTCCACGACCGTCCGGGCCAGGGTCCGGAGCGGCCGGTCCATCGACGGCCTCGTGCCCCCGGCCGTGGCCGCCTACATCCGCGAACGCCAACTTTACCGAGGTCGATAGGAGCCATGGCCGAAGAGAAGAAGAAACGGTTCACCAAAAGAAGCCTGCCCGCGCCGGTCCGCCAGGCCGTCGAGGCCTGCCTGGCCCGCAAGGCCGAGGACCTCTGCGTCCTCGACCTCCGGGAGCTGTCGTCGTTCACCGACTTTTTCCTAGTCACCAACGGCAACTCCTCCCGCCAGAACGCGGCCGTCGCCGAGGCCGTCGAGGCCGCCCTCAAGCCGGCCGGGCTCCGTCCCCTGAGCGTCGAGGGCCGCGAGTCGGCCGAATGGGTCCTCCTCGACTACGGCTGGTTCGTCGTCCACGTCTTCTCCCGGGCGGCGCGGGACCATTACGCCCTCGAGAAGCTCTGGGGCGACGCTCCCCGGGTCGATTTCTGAGGCCGCCGCCGGCCCCGGCCTTCTCTCCCCGCCCCGGGAGGCCCCCGAGGGGTTGACAAGCCGGGGTCGAATCGCTATTGTTTGAGGGCGTTTTCGGCGATGAGGTTGAAATTCCTTTGGCCCGGCCGGACGAAGAGTCCCGAGATTCGGGGGTTGGTGGGCTTCTACGAGGCGCGCATCCGGCCGTTCGCGTCCTGCGAGATCGTCGAAACGCGCCAGGCCCGCGGGATCGGGGAGAGCCAGGCCGGGCGCATCAAGGACCTCGAGGCCGCCGGCTTCGGGAAGCACCTCGAAGGCGCCTACCTGATCTGTCTCGACGACCGGGGCAAGGAGATGACGTCCGATGAGTTCGCCCGTTTCCTGCACGCCCGCGAGCGGGGGTCCGGCCGGCCAATGGTCTTCGTCGTCGGCGGCTTCCTGGGCCTCGCGGACGCGGTCCTGGAAAGGGCGGACATGAGGTTATCGCTCTCGCGGATGACGTTCTCGCACGAGCTCGCCCGCGTTCTCCTGCTCGAGCAGGTCTACCGGGCCCTGACCATCATCGGGGGCCGGCACTACGCCAAATGAAGGGATTGCCGATGGCCAAGAAGCTGAACAAGAAAGAACGTGACGAGTTCCGGAAGCTGCTCGCCGCCAAGAAGGAAAGCATCATCCGTAAGCTGACCGACACCATCACGGAGAGCAAGGAGATGGAGTCCAACGTGGCCCAGGACCTCGTCGACAAGGCCGAGACCTCCTACACCAAGGAGTTCCTGCTCAGCCTGACCGACGGCGAGCGCGAGACGCTCCTGCTCATCGACGAGGCCCTGCGGCGCCTCGAGCACGGCGAGTTCGGCGTCTGCCAGACCTGCGGCAAGGAGATCGGCGCCAAGCGCATCGTCGCCATCCCCTGGACGCCCACCTGCATCGATTGCCAGGAGAAGGCCGAGCGAGAACAGAACGAGCCGTGAGCGGCCCGTTCCGGGCCCGGGCCTCGGCCCTGGCCAAGCTGGCCGAGCTTCTCCTCTTCCCGTCCTTCTGCCGTCTCTGCCGTGAGCCTCTCGACCGGCCCGGGGAGAGGATCGTCTGCGGCGGCTGCCTGGGCCGGCTCGAGCCGCGGACCGGGCCGGTCTGCGTCCGCTGCGGCCGCTTCCTCGACACGGCGGGCGCCGAGCCCGTCTGCGGCCGTTGCCTCGAAAGGGAGCCGGCCTACGCCGTCCACCGGTCCTGCGGCCTCTACGGCGGGACCCTGAAGGACGTCATCCTGCTCTTCAAGTACCGCCGGTACGCGCCGCTCGGCCGGCCCCTGGCCCGCTTCGCGGACGGCTCTCTGGGGGCCGACGGCCGGCTTTGGACCGGAGCCGACGCCCTCGTCCCCGTGCCCCTGCACCCGGCCCGCCGCCGGGAGAGGGGCTTCAATCAATCCCGTCTCCTGGCCCTCGAACTGGGCCGTCTCCGGGGCCTCGGCGTCCTCGACGGCGTCCTGGTCAAGACGCGCAACGCCCCGGCCCAGGCGGGCCTGAAGGCCGCCGAACGGGAGAGGAACGTCCGTGGGACCTACGCCGTGCGACGCGCGGACCGCGTCGGCGGCCGGACCCTGGTCCTCGTCGACGACGTCACCACGACCGGGGCGACCCTGCGCGAGTGCGCCCGCGTTCTCGTCGAGGCCGGGGCCCGCGAGGTCCGGGCCGTCACCCTCGCCCAAGCCCTGTAGATAGGTTCTTCTCCGGATCCGGGGAGATCCCTCTCTCGGGCTTATGGCTCAGGATATGCCTCTAGCTCCCCGGCCCCCCGGGGAACGGGAAGCGAATCCCGGTGAGCGGACCAGGCAGGATCGGGATGGAGCACCCGGAGTCCCGATCCTGCGAAATATCGGGAGAAAGGACTTTCTTACGATATTTCCCAGCATCGCCCCTTCGAGTCGCTCCGGGGCGTTGCTGATGGTCACTTCGCTGGCTCCGCTCCCTGCCGGTCCCCTCCTCCAGCAACGGGGATCTTCGAGGCAACATCCTTCGCCGCC
>CAZFZU010000045.1:0-24317 GCA_964523615.1 uncultured Eubacteriales bacterium
TACTTCCCCTTCTTCAGCCGCTCGGCCAGGAAGTTCGGCAGGGCGAACGAGCCCCGGAAGACGTCGGGATTGAAGTACTTCAGCCCGTCC
This sequence comes from uncultured Eubacteriales bacterium, assembly GCA_964523615.1. Taxonomy (GTDB): domain Bacteria; phylum Acidobacteriota; class Aminicenantia; order Aminicenantales; family Saccharicenantaceae; genus RBG-16-66-30. The sequence goes on from CAZFZU010000045.1 coordinate 91, forward strand.
GGGAGGTAGAGCGTCTTGACCTTGTCCGGGTCGACCTTGTCCGACAGGAAGTCGTAGCACCACATCCCCACGGGATAGGTCGGCACCGGCCCGAGGTAGAGCGCCGCGTGCCGGAAGATCCTCCTCAGGAAGGCGCCCTTCCGGGCGTGGGAGTCCAGGTGCAGCATGAGCGAGCCGGCCTGGGCCGCGATGATGCCGCCCGGCGCCAGCTTGGACTTGAGCTTGCGGTAGAAGGCCTCCTGGTGGAGGACCGTCGACGGCCCGACGGGATCGGACGAGTCGACCAGGATGACGTCGAACTTGCCCCGGACCTTGTCGACGAAGACGTTGCCGTCCTCGACGACGAGCTCGGCCCGCGGGTCGCGGAAGGTCGCCCGGAGCCACGGGAAGTGGGCCCGGCAGGCCTCGATGACCTTGCCGTCGATCTCGACGAGCCAGGCCTTATCGACCGGGTGCTTGAGGACCTCCCGCAGGGCCCCGCCGTCGCCGCCGCCGATGATGAGCACGTTCTTCGGCTCGGGGTGCGAGGCCAGGGCCGGATGGACGAGCATCTCGTGGTAGTAGAACTCGTCCTTCTCCGTCGTCTGGACGAGCCCGTCGAGCAAGAGCACCCGCCCGTAGTCCTTGTTGCGGATGATCTCGATGCGCTGGAACTTCGACCGGCCCTCGTAGAGGACGTCCTCGACCGTGAAGAAGATGCCGGACGCGCCGGTCTGGTACTCGCGGGCCTCGGTCTTCTTGGCGTTCAAGCCCTTGGTCGTCTTCATGCCTTCCTCCTGTCTTCCGGCCGCCGGCGCCGCGCCGCGGCCCCCTGATGTCCCGCCCATCATAGCACATCTCCCGGGTCGAGATTCAGGAACGGTCGCGCTGGCGAACGGGAAGTCTCCGTTAGGCGGCGAGGGAGCCGGATAGGACCGGGAGAGAGGCGCGCGTCAGTAGGCCGTTTCGAGCTTGACGCCGCTGTAATACTTCTTGAGGATGTCCTGGTACTTGCCGCCGGCCACGGCCATCCCGTAGGCCCCGACCTGGCACAGGCCGACACCGTGGCCCCAGCCCCGGCCCGAGAACGTGAATTGCTCGACGGTCCCGTCCTCGCCGTAGGCCCGGTCGACGACGAACAGCGTGTCGCGCAGGCCGAGCGCGGCCCGGATCTGGAAGCCGTGGACCTTGGCCTCGCCCTGGGTCCCGATCAGGACCAGCTCCGTGGCCCGGCCGGAGTCGCCGCGCGACTTGACCTCGATGTCGACGAGGTCTCCGATCGGATAGGACTGGTTGACGAGGGCGCCCAGCTCCTTGGCCGACCGGCGGACCTGCCAGCGATTGAAGCGCGAGGACCGGTCGAGGACGTTGGAGTTGGGCGGGTAGAAGACCTCGAGGTAGGCGACCTGCCCGTCCCGCTCGAGCCAGCGCACGTTCTCGCCGCCGAGCAGGGTCAGCTTGGTGGCGAAGGTCGTCTCGCTCTCGATCGTCCGCAGCAGGCGGACGTGGTTGGACAGGCGCAGCGTCTTGCGCTCGAAGTCCTCGCCGACCTCGATGGTGCCCTTGCCCGCCGACCGGAACGTGCCCGACTTGAAGAAGTCCTTGTGGTCCTTGACGACGCGGGCCAGGGCCAGGGCCAGCTCGGCCCGGGTCACGGGACGCCGGGGATCGCCGTTGCGGACCGAGGCCGGCACCAGCCCCGCCTGGAAACCGTAGGCCAGCGGCCGGCGGTCTTTGCCCTGGACCTCGGGCAGGTCCTTGAGCAGGAAGTCGACCTCGCCGGGCAGGATGAGCTCCTCGATCCGGTCGCGCCAGCCGAAGGCGTCGACCAGGAGGCGGGCCAGGGTGACGAAATCGAGGGGCGCCGCGTCGGGGTCGAACCCCCCGGCCTTCATCCCGACCAGCCGGCGGGTGTCGCGGATCCATTCGACGGCCTCGTCGAACGACGCGTTCTCGCGGAAGTCGGGCGGCTCGGCGCCCATGGGCACGATGCCCAGGCCGATGAGCGCGGCGATGTCCAGGCTGGCGTTGCGGCCGTCGACCCCGATGGGCACGACCGGGTCCTTGGCCTCGAGCCGCCACTCCCGCTGCTTCTCGGAGGCGCATTCGACGCCCTTGAGGTAGGGCACGGGCCGGCCCTCGAAGACCTTCTCGGCGTCCTCGGTGCGGCCGCCGCAGGTGCTCGTGTACAGGGCGTTGATGAGCTCGCCCCGGTAGTGGAGGACCTGGCCCCGCGTCTCATCGACCGCCCGCGTGCTCAGGGAATGCTCGGCGGACATGCCGACATAGAGCTGGGACCGCGGCGTGTTGATGAGGTCGTAGCCGTACTTGCCGAACTGCCCCATGTTCCGCAGGGCGTACGTCCGGGCGGCCACGGCCTGGGCCTTGAGGGCCTCGATGGCGTTGAACTGGCCCGGCGACAGCTCGCCCGGGACGACGCTCTTGAGGTAATCCTCGAGGTTGACGTAGTTGACGACGACGATGCCTTTGGGGCTCCCCCGCATGACCAGGAAGCCGCGATAGCTCCGCCCGTTGAAGGTCAGGAAGCTCTGGGGATTGGCCGGGATGAAATAGATCTCGGGATTGTTCTCGAGCGATTTGAGCTCGTCGTCGACCAGCATCCAGACCGGCCGCGAGGGCTCCTCGACGACGTCCTCGCGCTGGATCCAGACGTCCTTGAGCCCGCCGGCGGCCAACTCGGCCACTTCGGCCAAGGCGTCGCCGCGGGTCAGGAAATCACCCATGCGGACCTCGAAGACGCCCGCGGCCGCTTCCTCGGGGTCCTCGACGACCGAGACGTTGCCCCCGAACCGGGCCCGGAAGCCGGAGGCCATCTGCTCGGCCTCGGCCTTCTCCTTGGCATGGGCCAGGAGGATGAAGAATTTCTCGGTCAGCTTCTCTCCGCCGCCCTTGACTTGGGCCTCGGCGGCGTCCTCGGCGATGAGCTTGTAGTCCGAAGTGACCTCGTAGACCTTCATGCCCGCCGAGGCCCGGATGCGGATGTCCTTGATATTCACGCCCAGCCCGACCCGGATGATGGGCTTGGGCAGCATGTAGCCGTGGAAGAAGACGCCCTCGGTCCCGAACTCGACAGGGATGCCCCCGAAAAAGAAGAAGGCGACGAAAAGGATAAACAGGTACTTAAATTTATGGAACTTCATCGGAACCTGCTGACGTAAAGGACGAGACCATGCTAGCGGATGGGGTCCCGCCTGTCAAGCGGAAAATCTAGGGGTGCTACTCCCCCACGCATCCTATACAACCTATTGTATTTAGAGGCAAGAAATTTCTGTCGCGACGGTCCGGACGGTGTGGTAGAATCCGGAGGAATCCCCGCGGAGCGTGCCCCATGAAGAAAGCCCTCCTGGCCGCCCTGATCGCCCTGACCGCCCTCGCCCAGGCCCGGCCCGCCCCGGCCGATGTCGACAGCCTGTCGCGCCTGTTCCTGCCCGGGAAGGCCGTCCTCGACCTCGACGGCGACGGTTTTCCCGAGAAGCCGGCCCTGGCGATCGTCGTCCCCGACCGCCCGACCGCCGCCGAGCTGGCCCTGGCCGCCGACATCGCGGCCCGGGTGAACTTCGAGAGCCTGGCCGTCGACCTGGGCCTGGTCCGCCGCGAATCCGAGGTGACGGGGGCCGCTGTTCCGGCGCCTCCCCTGGCCATCCTCGTCGGCGACCGCCTGACCTGGGTCCGGGAGGCCCTCAAAGAGCGTGGCGTCGAGGCGAAACCCCTCCGGCCGAACGAGGGCCGCGTCATCCTGTTCAGCCGCGGGGGCCGGCCCGCGCTGGCGTGCGTCGCCGGCTCCGACGAGACCCTGCTCCGCACGGGCCGGGCCTTCTTCCTGCGCTGGCCTTATTTCTGGGAGATCTGGGGCCGGGAGACCGGGGCGACCTACGATCGCTTCGACAAGGACCTCGACGCCTTCCTGGCCGAGTCCGGCGTCAAGGCCAAGGCGACCGCCGTCCGCGAGGCCCGCTACGAGTTCCCCTCTCCCGGGCCCGTCGCCGACGGGCTCGCGGCCCTGGCCCTCGACCAGGGCCAGATCGCCGGCCTCCGGGTCGAGGTCGAGCTGGCCTCCGCCGCCGACCGCGACAAGGTCCGCGAAGCCCTGGCGCGCCTGGCCGCGGACCAGCGTCGGGGCCAGCGCACGGCCGTCCTGTCCTACCCGGCCGTCGCCGCCCTGTCCTTCGATCTTCGTCCGGCCGGCGGGCCGGCCGCGACGGCCGTCCTGCCGCGGACGGGCGCCACCAAGCGCCTGTTGACCCCCGGCTTCAAGGAGCGGCCCGCGCCCGAGGCGACGGGCAAGGAGTTCGACCTGACCGGGCTGTACTCGGCCAAGGGCGTCTACGCCGACACGGACCGCGACGGCGTTCCCGACGCCCTCGATGCCGTCGTCGTCGTCCCGGCCGGCTTCACCAGCCCCGTCCCAGCCGAGCTGGCCTCGCGCCTGGTCATGGGCACGGCCGGAGCGTCCTTCCCCGTCGTCGTCCTCGACACCGAGATCGAGAGCCGCCGGGCCCTGGCCGCGCCCATCCTGGTCGGCGACAACGCGCTCGCCGCCGATCTCCTCAAGACCGGCAAGCTCGCCGTCCCGCCCCTCGAGCCGGGCACCGGGCTGATCGCGGCCGTGCCCAAGGCGTTCGGCAAGTCGTCGGCCGTCGCCGTCCGGGGCGCCGATCCGGCCGGCCTCGACGCCGCGGTCTCCTATCTCGCCCGGACCTTCCCCTACCTCGCCGCCTACGGCGAAGGGAATCCCCAGTTGGCCGACCTGGCCGCCGACGTCGACCTGCTCCTGCGCGGAGAGAAGGGGGCGGCCGAGGCGGTCTTCCTGAACGCCGTCGACAAAGCGGCCGCCGAGCTCAGGGGCCGCGACCTCGAGTCGGTCGAGGCCGACCTCGTCCTGCCCGGTCCGAACTCGTCATTCGAGGACGCCGTCCGCGCCGCCCTTCGCGCCGCCGCCGGCGGGGCCGCGGTCAAGGTGAGCGCGACCTCGCTCAAGGACTCTCGCGAGGTCTTCGAAAAGGAGAAGACCTTCACTTGGGAGGTCGACGACGCCAAAGCCCTGCTCGAAAGCCGCCTCGAGGCCCTCGTCGACGCCGCCGGCAAAGGCGGCGGGGTCGAGGTCGCCTTGGCCGTCAGCGAGTCGCCGGCCGTCCGGGCCAAGGTCCGTGACGGGATCAAGGCCTTCTTGGCCGCCGCGGGATTCCCGGCCGCCCGGGTCGAAGTGGCCTCGGCCTACAAACCGGGCTATTTCTGGCTCGTCGAGAAGGTCCTGCCGGCCCTGGCCGGCCGGCCCGTCCGCGGCTTGACCGTCCGTTTCGCCGAGGAGCGTGAGGACTTCACCCGGGCCAAACGGGCCTACGCCGAACCGTCCCGCTGGCTTCAGGAGCTCTATCCCGTCGACGAGGTCCTGGCCCCGGCGCTGGGTCTGCCGCTCGAACGGATCGCCTTCGTCATGGCCCCGCCCGGCGGCCCGACCTACGAGGTCGAGGCCGTCGACGAGGGCGGCCGAACGCTCTACAAAGAGGCCTTCTCGCCTCGCGTCCGCGAGATCCCGCTCTCCGAGGTCCTGCCCGAATGGGGCACGGCCCGGGTGACGACGGGCGGCCTGCGCGTCACGGCCGGCGGCCGGATCGTCTGCGACGAACCCCTCCAGACCGACCTGGAGAAGTTCTGGGCCTTCTACCAGCGTGACGTCCTCACGGAGGTCGCCGCCCACGTCCGGCGGAAGACCGGGGGCGAGCCGACCTTCTCGAAGCAACCCTATTTCAAGCGCCTGCTCGTCGACCTGCGGGCCAGCGAGCCGGACTTCCGGACCGGTCTCGACGAGGAGATCGTCTCCTCGCTCGAGGCCATCCACGACGAGATCTACTTCGACACCCTCGACCTCCTGCGGGGCCTGACCCGGTTCGATCCCGAGGACAAGGACGCGGCGGCGGACAGTTCGCGGTCGTCGGCGCCCGGCAACGTCTTCCCTTCCCTCCACCCGTCCCTCGAAGGCGGCCCGGCGGCCGTGCGCGTCGCGCTCGAGGACTGGCCGGCCGCGGCGCCCGAGCTGAACCTCCGCTGGAAGGAAAAGGGGCGGGACGCCGTCGTCCGCAAGACGGTCTTCCCCTCGCTCAAGCCCAAGGAGGTCCGCGTTCCCGAGCTCGTCTTCGACGGCCGGTCCGGCCGCGTCGCCGGGGTGACCTTCGAGGCCGAATGGGAGAAGGAGGCGGACCACCTGGCCGCGGCCGAGCTGCTGGCGACCTTGGGCCGTCTGACGGCGTCCGGCCTGGCCGCCGATCCCTTCCGCTTCCCCGGGCTCGACGCGGTCGTCCTGCGGTCGCGCTTCCAGACCCTTGTGAAAGCCGAGCGCCTGCCGGTCGCCGCGCCGGCGCCCGCGGCCGCCGTCACGGCCTCCGCTCCGGCGCCGCCGCCAGACCGGGCCCTCGTCCCGACCCGGGAGATCATCTCCCCGGCCATGGCCTCGGACCTCGTCCGCCGGCTGGCCTCGCTCGCGGGCGTCCGCGGCTACGTCGGCGGCCGGTCCTACGAGGGCCGCGAGGTGCCCGTCCTCGAGCTCTTCCTGCCTAACGACACCTACGTCTCGCTGCCGCGGCTGGTCACCGTCAAGCCGACCCTGCAGGCCGTGGCCCGCCAGCACGCCAACGAGGTCTCCTCGACCAACTACCTCCTCCGCTTCGCCGAGCTCCTGGCCCGCGACCCGGCTTCGCGGGAGGCCTTGAAGAAGCTGAGCTTCGTCTTCGAGCCCATGGAGAACCCCGACGGGGCCGAGCTGGCCTACGCCATGCACCGCGAAGAGCCCTTCCACAGCCTGCACGCGGGACGCTACGGCGCCCTGGGAGTGGACATGGGCTACCAGACCGGCTCGAAGCCGCTCCTGCCCGAAGCGGCCGTGCGGGCCCGGCTCACCGAGCGCTGGGCGCCCGACATCTTCCTCAACCTCCACGGCTACCCGTCCCACGAATGGGTCCAGCCGTTCTCGAACTACACCCCCTATCTCTTCCGCGACTATTGGGTCCCCAAGGGCTGGTTCGCCTACTTCAAGGGTCTGAGCCTGCCCCTCTATCCGGACCACGAGGCGGCCGGGCGGGCGCTGCGGGAGAAGATCGCCGCCGGGCTCAACGCCGACCCGGCCGTGGCCGCCTCGAACCGCCGTTTCTACGACCGCTACGAACGATGGTCGGCCCGTTGGGCGCCGCACATGAACGAGCTCGAGATCGCCGGCGGGGTCAACATGTACGTCAAGCGCCGGGCTTCGACCGAGGGCCGGCTGACGCCGCGGGCCCAGACGACCTTCAGCGAGCAGACGCCCGAGCTCATGGACGAGACGGCCACCGGCGACTGGCTCGAGTTCCTCTGCGGCCAGGGCCTGGCCTACCTGCGGGCCCACGTCGCGTACCTGTCGGAGGCCGCGTTCACGGTCGCCCGCGTCGAGGAGGAGGTCCGCGGCCGGCCCCGCCTGACCCTCGTCCGGTCCCGGCCCGGCAAGAGCGGCGGTGGATTTTGACAACGGAAGTCTGGTAAGATAGCCGCGACGCCTCGGGAAGAGGACGGGGCCAGATGGACGCGCAGATCAATCTTCTGATCGTCTCGGACGACTTCTCGCTCTACGAGTCCATCAAGAAAGCCCCCGTCGCGGCCGACTTCAACGTCTTCTTCTGCCAGACCGAGGACGACTACCTGGCCGTCGTCCGCGACAACGGCATCCGCGTCGTCCTCGTCGATGCCGGCGACGCCCTGGCCGCCGGCCTGCTCATCCTCAAGAAGATCAAGAAGTTCGACGACCTCGTCGACGTCCTCGTCGGCGGCCGTCCGGCCGGCCGCGAGGCCGCCCTCGACGTCGTCAACGCCGGGGCCACCGACTTCGTGCCCCGCCCCTACGAGCGCGACATCCTCGGCGACATCCTCCGCCGCATCGCCCGCAAACGGGACCTCCGGCGCGAGACCCTCCACCTCGAGAAGAAGCTCGAGCGCAAGTACGTCTTCGAGGGCCTCATCAGCCGCAACCCGACCATGCTCGAGATCTTCGGGCTCGTCGAGAACATCGCCAAGTACTTCTCGAGCGTCCTCGTCACCGGCGAGACCGGGACCGGCAAGGAGGTCGTGGCCCGGGCCATCCACGGGCTCAGCCCGTTCAAGGACCGGCCGCTCGTCGTCTGCGACTGCGCCTCGGTGCCCGAGAACCTGTTCGAGTCCGAGCTCTTCGGCTACAAGAAGGGCGCCTTCACCGGCGCGGACCGGGACAAGCGCGGCCTGTTCGAGGAGGCCGACGGCGGGACCATCTTCCTCGACGAGATCGCCGAGATCCCGGTGGCCGTCCAGGCCAAGCTCCTGCGCGTCCTGGAGAGCCGGGAGTTCCGCCCGCTCGGGGCCAGCGAGAGCACGACCGTCGAGGTCCGCGTCCTGGCGGCCACGAACCGCGACCTCGCCGAGCGGGTCCGGGCCGGGGCCTTCCGGGAGGACCTCCTCCACCGCCTGAACAAGGTCGTCATCGAGCTGCCGCCCCTGCGCGAACGGCTCGAGGACATCCCCCTGCTCGTCCGCCACTTCCTGCAGGCCGCCAACAAGAGCTTCGGCAAGAGCGTCCGCGGCGTTTCACGCGAGGTCCAGAAGCTTTTCCTGAAGTACGGCTGGCCCGGCAACGTCCGCGAGCTGGCCAACGTCCTCGAGAGCGCGGTCCTGCTCTGCAAGAAGGACTTCATCGACCTGGCCAACCTGCCCAAGTACCTCCGCGACTTCATCCCGCCCGAGGGCGCCGCCGCCTTCGCCGGGCGGGGCCAGCTGTCCTCGCTCCAGGACCTGGAGAGGGACTACATCGCCTACCTGCTCAAGGTGACCAAGGGCAACCTGCGCCAGACGGCCAAGATCCTGGCCATCTCGCGGACGACGCTCTACAACAAGCTGGCCAAATACGGGATCCGGAACTGAGACCGGCGGTCAGGCGACGGCCGGAAAGCCCTTCTTCGTCCCCTTGTCCTGGTACATCCGGGCGTCGGCCTGGGCCAGGAGCTCCTCCAGGGAGACCGGATGCTCGGGATCGAAGCGGGCCACGCCCAGGCTGAAGGACACGGGATAGGCGGCGTCCGGGCGGGCGTTGCGGGCCGCGACGCGGTCGCGGAGCCGGCGGGCCAGGGTCGAGGCGCCGCCGTCGGCGACGTCGATGGCCAGGACGACGAACTCGTCGCCGCCCAGCCGGGCGATGATGTCGGAGTCGCGGAAGGCCTCGCGCAGGAGTTCGGCGGCCTCGACCAGGGCCGCGTCGCCCTCCATGTGGCCGAAGCCGTCGTTGATCTTCTTGAGGTCGTCGAGGTCGGCGTAGAACAGGGACATGTCCTTGCCCGTCCGGTGGGCGACCTTGATCTGCTGCTCGGCCAGGGTCATGAAGCCGCGGCGGTTGTAGATCCGGGTCAGCTCGTCGACGAGCGACATCTCCCGCAGGGCGTTCTCGGTCCGGGTGCGCTGGACGGCCACGGCGTAGAGGGCGGCCAGGCGCTCGACGGCCTTGAGGTCGCGCTCGCCGTAGGGCGCCCCAGCGTCGGCCACGACGATCAGGCCGACGATGGTCCCCGACATGACCGCGGGCACGGCCAGGACCTGGGAGAAGGGCAGGCGCCGCTCGGTGGCCTGTCCCCCGAAGCGCGGGTCGAGGCTGGCCATGTTGGTCAGCACGGCCTTCTTCTTCTCGGAGATCCAGCCCCACAGGCCTTCGGCCGCCCCGCCGCCGTCCCGGCCCAGGACGTTCTCCAGGAGCTCGCCGGCGTCCGGCATCAGGGCCGCGGGGCGAAGGGCCCCGGTGCGCTCGTCGACCTCGCCGACGAACGCGGCGGCGCTCCCGGTCAGCCGGCGGGCGTGGTCCAGGACGACGGCCGACATCTCCCCGATGGGCGTCGGCGACAGCATGCGCTCGGAGACGTCGCCGACGGAGGACTGCAGGCGGACGTCCCAGGAGTGCTCCTCCTCGATCTGCCGCTTGCGGGTGATGTCCTCGACGATCCCGTCGTAGAATTGGACCTGTCCCCGGGCGTCCTTGGCCGCCCGGGCGGAGTCTTTGGCCCAGAACAGGGTCCCGTTGCGGCGCCGGAGCCGGGTCTCGAAGATCTCGATCATGGGGCTGGTGTCGAGCACGGCCTGCCAGCTCTCGCGATCGCGGGGATCGCTGTGGAGGTCCCAGAAATTGACCGCTTTGAGGGCCTCGACGTCGGCGTAGCCGAGCATGCGGGCCAGGGTCGGCGCGGCATCGATGATCCGGCCCTCGGGCGTCATCCGGTACAGGCCGAGCGGATAGTGGAAGATGCCGGTCATCTTCTCCTCGCCGGCGGCCAGGGCGGCCTCGGCCGTCTCGGCCCGGCGGCGCTCCTCGACGATCGCCCCGAGGGAGCGGACATTGGCCAGGGCCAGGCCGGAGATGCGGGCCAGGCCCAAGGCCAGGTCGAGGTCGTGGTCGCGCCGGTCCGGGCCGCCGGAGACGGCCAGCTCGACGACGCCCAGGAGCTCGCGGCCCGCGGCGACCTTGAGGAAGACCGTGCCCCGATCGGAGGTCCAGGCGAAGTCGGCGTTGAGGCCGACGATGCGATCGACCGGGGAATCCTCGGGCGAGGACCGCCCGGCCAGGGACCCGGCGGGATGGAACACGACTTGGACCGGCTTGAGCAGGACCCGGAAGAGCTCGAGGATGCCGTCGCGGGCCTCGTCCTCGGTCTTGACGCCGGTCACGGCCCCGATGAGCTGGCCGATGCGGGCGTAGTCGGCCATCCGCTGGCTGGCGCCCGCCAGCCGGTCCTCGATCTCCGCCCTCTCCCGCTCCAGCCGCCAGGACAGGGCGACGCGGGCCAGGCTCAGCTGGAAATGGCCGGTGCCGACGGGGTGCGTCTGGCAGGGCAGGCGCAGGAACCGGGAGAACGCCTTGAGCTCGCGGTCGATGCCGGGATGGACGCCGGTGTCGAGGAGCACGACCTTGCCGGCCAGCTCGCGGAAGAAGGCTTGGGCGGCCTTGCGGTCCGACGGCCAGCGGGCGTCGAGGTGGGACTCCCAGTCGCGCAGCCAACCCGGCAGGACGAGGAGCGCGCCGTCCCGGAGAAGGCCGTCGACGACCTCTTTCGGGGCGACCCATTCGAAGCACTGGCTTTTCTGATGGAGGCGGCAGGGGCCCTCGAGGCCGAGGTCCTTGGCCGGGCGGGTCAGGCAATAGCCGCCGGCCAGGGCGACCGGACAGCCGTTCTTGCGGCAGTCGGCCACGGCCCCGTCGAGCCCCGGCCAGGATGACTCGACTTGGTCGCATTCGACGGGCAGGACGCGGACGCGGACGTCCTGCAGATCGGGAGACGATCGCACGGCCAGGACTTCCCGGTCGAAGCTCGAGCAGGTGATCAGGCAAAGCTGGGTCGACATCCGCGCTGTGTCCGCGTCTCCAGATATGTCCAATATTTGGACTTTCAGATAATAACATAGAAATTTCGTCTATGTCAAGCATTTTTATATACATGAACGATTTCAGGTGTTCTATTTATATACATATTTGATTCCATTGTTTCAGTATTTTATTATTTATGTGTTATTTACAAAATTGCCATTATCCGTCCTAAATGTGGCTACTTAGACCAACGAGGGGAGACTAATCACCCGCGGCCGCGCCGATGCCGGCGCCGGTCCGGCGAAGGAACCTGTTGGCAAGGCCGGGGCGATGGCTTAGAATGAACCCGGAGGGAGCCATGAAGACAAGGTCCGTAGCCCTCGCCGCGGCGCTCCTGCTGGCCGCTCTGATCCTCGCGCCTCGAGCCGGACAGAAACCGTCCGGACCCGCGGGCACGCGGGAGGCCCTGGCCGCCCTCGAGCGGATGATCGACGCCTTGGGCGGGCGCAAGGCCCTCCAGGCCATCAAGGACATCACCGTCACCGGGACCGTCGAAGCTCCCGAGCTCGGCCTGACATCCGCCTTCGTCCTCTATCAAAAAGAGCCCGACAAGATGCGCATGGACATCACCGTCGCCGAAGCCGCGGTGACCATCGTCCAGGCTTTCGACGGCCGCCGGGGCTGGGGCACGGACGACCAGAGCCTGGTCCCCGTGGCCATGCCCGAGCGGGAGTCCCGCGACATGGCCCGCAAGGCCCTCGGCAACGCGGCCTACCTGTCGCCGCGCGACCTGGGGATCACCTACGCCTTGAAACCCAAGGAGACGTCCGGGGGCAAGGACTACACCGTGCTCGAGCAGACCCTGGCCGACGGCCACAAGGTCTTGTTCTTCCTCGACCCCGAGACCCATCTCCCCCATAAGCTGGCGACGCGGACCCTCGGCCCCACGGGCGCCGAGGCCGACGCGGAGACGTTCCTCTCCGATTACCGGGAGTTCTGCGGCGCCCTCGTCGCCACGGCGTCCCGGACCCTGCTCGACGGCAAGGAGGTCCAGCGCCTGTTCGTCGCCGGCGTGACCTGCAACAACCGGCTCGAGGACGCCCTCTTCGAGCTGAGAACAAAATGACCGGGAGGTGACCGATGCAGCGCTATCGACTGGCCGCGATCCTCGTTCTCGCCCTGGCGGCGCTCTCCTGCGCCGTCAACCCTGTCACGGGCAAGAAGGAGCTCATGCTCTATTCCGAGGCCCAGGAGATCGAGATGGGCAAGCAGACGGACCAGGCCGTCGCCGCCCAGTTCGGGATCTACGAGGACGCCGCCCTGCAGGGCTATATTTCCAAGCTGGGCCTGTCCCTGGCCGCCAAGAGCCAGCGTCCGGGATTGCCCTGGCGCTTCGCCGTTCTCGACAGCCCGGTCGTCAACGCCTTCGCCGTCCCCGGCGGCTCGGTCTACGTCACGCGCGGCATCCTGGCCATGATGAGCTCGGAGGCCGAGCTGGCGGCCGTCCTCGGCCACGAGATCGGCCACGTCAACGCCCGCCACTCCATGAGCCAGATGAGCAAGCAGCAGCTGGCCCAGATCGGGCTCGTCGCGGGCAGCGTCATCAGCAAGAAGTTCGCCCAATACGCCGGGCTGGCCTCGGCCGGCCTGCAGGTCCTGTTCCTCAAGTACAGCCGGGACAACGAGCACCAGGCCGACGCCCTGGGCGTCGACTACTCCCGGGCCGGCGGCTACAATCCCGCGGACATGGCCGTCACGTTCCAGGCCCTGCAGCGGATGGGCGACCTGTCGGGAGGGCACAGCTCGCTGCCCGGCTTCCTGTCGACCCACCCCCTGACGGCCGACCGGATCAAGAACGTCCAGACCATGCTCCAGCCGGGGGACGCCGGCCTGGCCCGCCGGCCCGAGGGTTATCTCCGTTCGGTCGAGAACGTCGTCTACGGCGAGGACCCCCGCCAGGGCTACGTCGAGAACGGCTTTTTCTACCACCCGGGGCTCCGCTTCCAGTTCGCGGTCCCGGCCGGCTGGACGGTCCAGAACGCCCCGGCCAGCGTGACCCTGATCGCGCCCGATCAGGCCGCCGGCGTCATCCTGCGCGGCGGGACCTTCGACGGCACGGCCGAGGAGTACGCCCGCAAGGCGGCCGCGGAGATCACCCAGTCCGGCGGCAAGGTCATCGACGAGAACCGGACCACGGTCAACGGCCTGTCCTGCTTCGAGCAGGCTTATACGATCCCGCAGGAAGACCAGTCCACGGTCCGCATGACCCTGTCCTGCCTGAAGAAGGACAACTGGGTCTACGCCTTCCAGGCCCTGAGTTCGCCGGACGGCTTCCCGAAGTACGCCTCGAGCTTCAAGGCCATCGTCGGCTCGTTCCGGAACCTGACCGACGCCGCCAAGATCAACCGCGCGCCCAAGCGCCTGGCCTTGGTCAAAGCCAACGGCACGGACACGCTGCAGGCCGTCCTGAAGAGGTCGGGGATCGCCGAGAAGGATTGGCCGGTGTTCGCGGTCGTCAACGGGCTCGAGCTCACGGCCGTCCCGGCCTCGGGCAAGCTGATCAAGACGGTCAAATAAGGCGGCCCGGCGCGGCGGCGCGGGCGGCGGCCTCAGATCTGGGGCCGCTTGAGGTCCGCGATGTCGAGGACGGTGGCGTAGATCTCGGCCTCGGCCGCCAGGTCGCCCTCGACGAAGGCCTTGCCCTTCATCTGGCAGATGCGGCCCTTCTCCCGGGTCCACTCGACGTCCAGGCGGAGCTGGTCGCCGGGGACGACCATGCGCTTGAACTTGGCCTTGTCGACCTTGCTCAAGACGACGAACTTCTTGTCCGGATCGGGGATCGAGCCGAACAGGAGCACGGCCCCGGCCTGGGCCATGGCCTCGACGATGAGGACGCCGGGCATGATCTTCCAGTCCGGGAAATGCCCCTGGAAGAACTGCTCGTTGCAGGTGACGTTCTTGATGGCCACGATGGCCTTGCGGGGGACCAGGTCGACGACGCGGTCGACCAGGAGGAAGGGGAAGCGGTGCGGCAGGAACCGCATGATCTCTTCGACGGTGATCACGGCGCGGCCTCCCCGCGGTCCTATTTCTTGGCCGGCGGCGCGGCCTTGAGGGCGTCGTAGCGCTTGATGATCTCGCCGGTCAGGTCGATGGCCGGATTGAAGTAGACGACGCCGCCCTTGACGATATCGTAGACGAGGTCGAGCCCGCGGTCCTTGCGGACCTGCTCGATGAGGGGGAGGAGGTCGTTCTGGATCCTCTCGAAGGTCCGGGCCTGGAGCTCCCGCATGGCCCGGGCGGCGTCCTCGACGGCCCGCTGGCGCTCCGTCTGCTTCTTCTGGATGTCGGCCTGGAGGGCCACGGCCGCGTCCGCCGTAAGCGTCAGCCGCTGGGTGGACAGCCGGTTCTGCAGCTGCTTGATGGTCTCGTCGAGCTTGGCGATGTCGTCGCCGTATTTCTTGTCGGCGGCCTGGACCTGGGCCAGGGCCCGCTTGCCTTCGGCCGATTTGTCCAGGATCTCCTGGGAATTGATCAAGCCGGCTTTGCCGACTTCCTGGGCCCGGACCGGCGCGGCCAGGGCGGCCGCGGCCAGCGCGGCGAGGGCGAGGGTCCGAACGGTGCGTCTCATGGCGGGAACCTCCCTAGAAGGTCGTGCCGACGGCGAACCGGAACACGAAGTCGGTGTCCGTCGAGTAGATCTTCTTGTTGTTGTAGGCGAAGATGAGCCGGAACGGCACGCGCAGGGCGGGGATGAACAGCCGGGCCTCGACGCCGGTCGAGGAGTACAGGTCGCTGAAGCGGATCTTCTCGCCGCGGCCGACGCAGTTGCCCGCGTCGTAGAAGAGGATGAAGTAGAGGGGGCCGCCGACCGGGACGATGTACTCGGCGTTGAAGACGAACGATTTCTCGCCGCCCAGGTTGTAGTTGCCCTCGTCGCGCGGGCCGATCGAGTAGACCTCGTAGCCGCGGATGGACTGCTCGCCGCCGAGGAAGAACCGCTCCCAGTACGGCACGCGCGAGTCGCCGCCGACGTTGGTCATGAAGTCGTAGTTGGCGTGGATGCCGAAGACGTGGGACTTGGGCCCCCGGCCCCAGAGCGGCTGGTAGTGGGTGAACTCGAGCCGCGGGCTGATGAGGTCGACCTCGCCGCCGAGGACGCGGCCGGCGTACTTGACGCTGATCGAGTAGAGCGTGCCCCGCGTCGGCGTCAGGGGACTGTCGATCGTCGACCGGTACAGGGTCGGCGTGATGGAGCTCTCGTAGTACTTGCCGGACTCCCCGTAGATGGCCGCGTAATAGGACCCCTCGGGGTATTCGATCTGGACCCGCTGGAGGTTGTAGATGGCGCTGGCCCGCCACATGCCGAACAGCCGCGTCCCCAGGCTCAGGTTGATGCCCTCGGACTTGTTCTTGTAGAGGCTGTAGGTCGTGTAGTCGATGTCCTTCTTGTAGATGGTGAATCCGGCCGTGAGGGGCTTGTCGAAGAGGTAGGGCTCGGAGAAGCCGAAGGAGTAGTTCTTGACCAGCTTGCCCTGCTGGACGTTGAGCTCGAGGGTCTCGCCGGCGCCCAGGAAGTTGACCGTGGAGTAGCCGAAGGCGATGAAGGCGCCCTCGTAGCCGCTGTAGCCGGCCGAGAACTGGATGTTGTTCCTCTGGAGCTCCTTGACGTTGACCTGGACGTCCATCTTGGTCGGGTCGTTCGGGTCGGGCTTGATCTCGGGGTCCTTCTCGAGGTCGACCAGGCCGAGCTGCTTGATCCGCAGGATGCTGTTCTTGAACATGGCCAGGCTGAAGCGGTCGCCCTCGCGCATGATCATCTCGCGGCGGATGACCTTGTCCTTGGTGTAGTTGTTGCCGCGGAACTCGAGCCGGTTGAGGTAGGCGACCTCGCCCTCGGTGATGTTGAAGGTCAGATTGACGATCTTGTTCTTGGGATCGAGGTTCTCGACCGGGATGACCTGGGCGTAGACGTAGCCGCCGTCGCGGAAGACCTCGGAGATGTCCTCGGCCGCCTTTTCCCGGGCCTTGGTGCTGTAGACCTCGCCGGCCTCCAGCTTGACCAGGGTCCGGAGGTACTTGACGTTGAGGGTCTTGCTGCCCTCGATCTTGATGTCCCCGGTCCGGTAGAGGTAGCCCGGCGTGACGGGGAAGACCAGCCGCATCATCTTCTGCCGCTTGAACAGGACGGTCCGCCGCTCGAACTCCTCGGTCCGGGGCTGGCCGACCGCGGCCTCCATGTAGCCCATCTCCTGGTATCTCTTCTTCAGGAGCTCGACGCTCTCCTCGACCTTGTTGGCCTTGTAGACGTCCTTGCCGGCGATGTAGTTGAACAGGCTGTGGGGCCGGTTGTCCTTCATGGCCCAGGTCAGGTTGCCGGCCGGGACCTTGGTCGCGCCCTCGAAGACGATGTCGCCGACCCGGACCTTGGGGCCCTCGTCGACGCGGATCTGGACGTCGACCTCGTTCTTGCCCTGCCGGACGACCTCGGCCTCGATCTTCGAGGCCAGCAGGCCCTTCTCGAAGAGCAGGTCGGTGATGGTGTCCTTGATGCGCTGGATCTTGTACGGGCTGTAATAGGAGTAAGGCAGGATGGCCTGGTCCTTCTCCTTGAGCTTGTCGACGATGTCCTTTTCCTTGACCTTCTTGCCGGTCTTGAAGGTCACGGCCCGGACGACGGCGTTCTCCTCGACCTTGATCCGGACGATCCGGCCCCGCTCGCCGGGCAGCTCCTCGATGGCGATGTTGGAGAAGAAGCCGGTCGACCACAGGACCCGGAAGTCGCGGCGGAAGCGCTCGGGCTCGTAGGGCTCCCCCTCCCGGGAGGTCAGGTAGTAGAGGATGGTCTCCGGGGTGACCCGGTCGTTGCCCGTGATCTCGATCTTCTCCAGGATGTCCTGGGCCGCCAGGAGCCCGGGCAGGACGAGCAGGGCCAGGAGGAACAGGGGGACGGCCAGCTTTTTGGTCATGCGTTTCCTTCTACCATATACCATATCGGACGGGTCAGGTCAAAGCGCCGCCCCCGGGGCGGCCGGTCCCGCCCACCCCCTTCAACTCTCCGGGGGGACCGAAGGTTTCATCCGGCCGGCCTCCATCACGTAGACCCGATGGCAGGAACGGGCGATGCGCTCGTTGTGGGTGACCAGGATCGAGGACAGGCCCCGAGCCTCATGGAGGTCGAGGATGAGGCGGAGGACGTGCTCCCCCGTCTTCCAGTCGAGATTGCCGGTGGGCTCGTCGGCCAGGAGCAGGCTGGGCCCGTTGACCAAGGCCCGGGCGATGGCCACCCGCTGCTGTTCGCCGCCCGACAGCTGGCCCGGGCGCGAGCCCGTCTTGTCCGCCAGGCCGACCGCGCGAAGCATGTCCGCCGCCCGGCCGAAGGCCTCGCGGCGGGCCGCTCCCCCGATCATCAGGGGGAAGGCCACGTTCTCCAGGGCCGTGAACTCGGGCAGGAGGTGGTAGACCTGGAAGACGAAGCCGATCTTGCGGTTGCGGACGGCCGCCACCCGCCGGTCGCCGCCGGAGAAGAGGTCCTCACCGTCGAGCCAGACCCGGCCGGCCGTCGGCCGGTCGAGCCCGCCGAGGAGGTTGAGCAGGGTCGTCTTGCCGACACCCGAGGCGCCCATGACGGCGGCCAGCTCGCCCCGCTCCAGGGCGAAGTCGAGGCCCTCGAAGACGCACAGGTCGCCCTTGGGCAGGGGGTAGCTCTTGCCCAGGCCTTCGGCGACGAGGACGCGGTCACTCATATTTCAGCGCCACCACGGGATCGACGCGGGCGGCCCGGCGGGCCGGGAACAGGGTCGAGACGAAGCTGATGAGAAGGGACACCCCGACGATGGCCGCCAGGTCGAGCGGCCGCATCCGGAACGGGACGTAGGAGATCTGGTAGATGTCGACGGGGATCTTGATGAGCTCGAAGGCGTTGGCCAGGGCGCACCAGCCCAGGCCCAGGGCCGCGCCCAAGGCCGTGCCGATGACGCCGATGAGGGCCCCTTGGAAGAAGAAGACCCGGTTGATCGTCCGCGGCGTCGCCCCGATGGCCATGAGGATGCCGATGTCGCGGGTCTTCTCCATGACCATGAGGATGAGCGTGGCGATGATGTTCAGAGCGGCCACGATGACGATCAGGGTGATGGTCAGGAACATGATCGTCTTCTCGAGCTTGAGGGCCGAGAAAAGGGACTTGTTGAGGTCCATCCAGGTCGTGATGTAGACGACGGGCGGCAGGACGGCCTTGATCCTCTCCCCGACCGCCGGGGCGGCGAAGATGTCGGCCAGCTTGACCTGGATGAAGCTGGCCCGTCCCTCCATCCCGAACATCTTCTGGGCCACCCCGATCGAGACCAGGGCCGTGCCGTTGTCGAACTCGTAGAGCCCGGTGTTGAAGACGCCCGTGACCAGGAAGCGCTTGCGCTTGGGCATGAGGCCGAGGGGCGACAGGGTCGAAGAGGCCGTGACGACGTCGACGACGTCCCCGGGCTGGGCCCCGACGCGCAGGGCCAGCTCGCGGCCGAGCAGGACGCCGTCGCGGGCCCCGCCGGCCTCCGGGATGCGGCCCGACTCGAGGGACCGAAGCCAGCCCGAGCCGGCCTCTTCGCGCTCGAAGTCGATGCCCTTGACCAGGGCCCCCGAGCTCTCGCCGGCGCCGGTGACGAGCACGGTGCTGTAGACGACCGGGCTGGCCGACTCGACGCCCGGCAGGGCCCGGATCTTGGCGGCCATGTCCTCGTAGCCGGAGAGTCCCTGGCCGCCGAGGTCGGAGACCATGACGTGGGAGGTGGCGCCCAGGATCTTGTCCTGGACGTCGCCCTGGAAGCCGGTGATGAGGGCGATGGCGATGACCAGGGCGGCGACCCCGATGGCGATGCCGCCGACCGAGATCAGGGTGATGACGGAGATGAAGGCCTGCTTCCGCCTGGCGGTCAGGTAGCGGCGGGCGACGAACAGCTCGAAGCTCATCGGCCTATCTCGGCCTCAGCAGGGGGAACAGGACGACCTCGCGGATGGAGCGGCGGTTGGCCAGGAGCATGGTCAGGCGGTCGATGCCGATGCCCTCCCCGCCCGTCGGCGGCAGGCCGTACTCGAGGGCCTCGACGTAGTCCAGATCGACGGGGTGGGTCTCGTCGTCGCCCTTCTTCTTCTCCTCGGCCTGCTCCTCGAAGCGGGCCCGCTGCTCGGCCGGGTCGGTCAGCTCGGAGAAGGCGTTGGCCACTTCCATACCTGCGACCATGAGCTCGAAACGCTCGGACTCCTCGGGGTCGTCGCGCGAGGTCTTGGCCAGCGGCGAGATCTCGCGGGGCGGGTTGGTGATGAAGGTCGGCTGGACGATGTGGTCCTTGACGAAGCGGTCGAAGACGATGTCGAGCGCCTTGCCCCAGGTGGCCGGCTTCTTGTCCGGGGCCAGCCCGGCGGCGAAGGCGATGAGGCCGGCCCGGTCCTCGAAGCGCTCCGGGGCCAGGCCGCTGTAGGTCCGGCAGGCGTCGATGAACTTGAGGCGCTTGAAGGGCCGCTTGAAGGAAATGGTGTGCTCGCCGTAGGGGAACTCCTCGGAGCCCAGCAGGCCGACGGCCAGGCCGTGGAGGAGCTCCTCGGTCAGCTCCATCATGTCGAAGTAGTCCTTGTAGGCCTCGTAGAACTCGAGCATCGTGAACTCGGGGTTGTGCTGGGCGTCGATGCCCTCGTTCCGGAAGCTGCGGTTGATCTCGTAGACCTTGTCCAGGCCGCCGACGGTCAGCCGCTTGAGGAACAGCTCGGGGGCGATGCGCAGGTAGAGGTCGAGGCCGAGGGCGTTGTGGAAGGTCTTGAACGGCCGGGCCAGGGCCCCGCCGGGCACGGCGTGCATCATGGGCGTCTCGACCTCGATGTAGCCGCGGGCGTCGAAGAAGCGCCGGATGTGGGCCACGATGGCGCTGCGCAGGCGGAAGACCCGGCCGACGTCCGGGTTCATGATCAGGTCGAGGTAGCGCTGGCGGAAGCGGAGCTCGACGTCCTGCAGGCCGTGCCACTTCTCGGGCAGGGGGCGGAGGCACTTGGCCAGGAAGGTGACGGCGTCGCAGAGGACGGTCAGCTCGCCGGTCCGGGTCTTGAAGAGCGTCCCGGAGACCGAGACGACGTCGCCGAGGTCGAGCAGGCCGAAGCGCTCGTAGGCCTCGGCCCCGACCTTGTCCTCGCGGACGTAGGCCTGCAGGCGCTCGCGGCCGTCCGAGACGTGGAAGAAGGTGGCCCGGCCCATCTTGCGGATGGACAGGATGCGACCCGGGACGACGACGGCGGCCTTGCGCTCCTCGAGCTCGGCGGCCGTCAGGCCGGCGAACGACGCGACGACCTCGGCCGCGTCGTGGGTCCGGGCGGCCGTGTAAGGGAAGAGCGGGACGCCGGCCTCGCCGAGGCGGCGGTACTTGTCCCGGCGGGCGACGACCTGGTCGAGCTCGGCGGGTCCTTCTTTGTCGCTCATGCTAGCCTTCCTTCCCCTCCGTCCCCTCCGTCGCGCCGGGCTTGGCGGCCAGGCTCCGGCCGACGGCGTCGAGGACGCCGTTGACGAACACGGCCGACTCCTCGCCGCTGTAGCGCTTGGCGATCTCGATGGCCTCGTTCATGACGATCGGCGGGGCCAGGGTCCTCTCGTAGAGCAGCTCGGCCACGGCGATGCGCAGGATGTTCCGGTCGACGACGGCCATGCGGGCCAGCCGCCAGTTCTTCGAGGCCGCCTGGATGGCCCCGTCGATCTCCGGGCCGTGGTCGAGGATGCGCTCGACGAGCCAGGTGCCGTAGTCGCGGACGGCCTTGGAGGCCCGCTGGTGCTGCCAATAGACCCGGACGAGGTCCCGCGGATCGCCCGCGTTGAACTCGAACTGGAACAGGATCTGGAGGGCGCACTCCCTCGACTTGCGGCGTTCTCCCATGGCCCGGACCGGTCGTCCGCTCAGCGGAGGCCCGCCTCCTTGAGGACGTTGAGGGTCTCGACGAGCGAGAAGGCCGCGTCGTAGCCCTTGTTGCCGGCCTTGGTCCCGGCCCGCTCGATGCCCTGCTCGACGGAGTCGACGGTCAGGATGCCGAAGGACACGGGCACGCCGTCCTCCATGGCGATCTGGGCCAGGCCCTTGGTCACCTCGGCGCTGAGGTAGTCGAAGTGGGGCGTGTCGCCCCGGATGAGGGCGCCGACGCAGAGGATGCCGTCGGCCGCCTTGGCCTTGGCGATCTTCTTGGCCACGATAGGGACCTCGAAGGACCCGGGGACCTTGTAAACGGTCAGGTCGGCCTCCTGGGCGCCCGTCTTCTGCAGGGCCTCCAGGGCCCCCTCGAGCAGGCGCTCCGAGATGAAGCTGTTGAAGCGGCTGACCACGATGGCGATCCGGAACCCCTTGGCCTGCAGCTTGCCTTGATGGATCTTCATGCCTCACGCCCCTTTCGGGAGATCTGTCTTCCGAGGACCGGCCGTCCTCGGGGCCTTATTCTAACAGATGTCGGGGCGCATTTCACCTCCTATTCGGCGCGCCGGCCGTCTTGAGCGGGGCGGCCGTTTGTGATAGGAATCAACCCTGGAGGTCCCCATGAGAACGAGATCGGGATTCCCCGAGCTGTCCCCCGACCAGCTCCGCTGGTCCTGCTGCGCCGACCTCATCCCCGTCGCCTCGAGCGCCGAGGCCCGGCCGTGCGAGGAGATCATCGGCCAGGAGCGGGCCCTGCGGGCCATCCAGACGGGCCTCGACATCAAGAGCAACGGCTACAACGTCTTCATCACCGGCATGGTCGGCACGGGCCGGACGACGACGGTCAAGCAGCTGCTCGAGCGGCTGGAGAAGGGCGACCGGACGCCCGACGACATCCTCTACGTCAACAACTTCAAGTATCCCGACGAGCCCGTGCTCATCGTCCTGCCGGCCGGCCAGGGCCGCGAGTTCGCCGAGGCCATGGCCAAGCTCATCGACCTGCTCCGGGACAACGTCCCCCACCTCCTCAAGAGCCCCTACTACACGGAGAAGAGGGACGCCGTCGTCGAAGGCCAGCAGAAGAGGCAGCGCGACCTCCTGCAGCGCTTCGAGGAGGAAGTGGCCGCCCAGGGCTTCTCGGTCATCCAGGTCCAGATGGGCATGTTCAGCCGGCCCGATCTCATCCCCGTCCTCGAGGGCCAGCCCGTGCCCTTCGCCAAGCTCGACGCCCTGGTCAAGGAGAAGAAGTTCGCCAAGGAGGACTTCGACGCCCTGAGGGCCAAGTACGAGCAGCTCTCGGCCAAACTCGAGGCCGTCTTCGAGAGCCTCAAGGAGATCGACGAGCAGACCCGGAAGCTGCTCCGGGACTGGGACGAGGAAGCCATCGCCCCGGTCATCCGGGACGGCATCGAGGGCCTGCGGACGCGCTTCGCCTTCCCCAAGATCGGGGCCTACCTCGACGAGGTCGAGAAATCCCTCATCAAGACCATCGACGTCTTCAAGGCCCAGAAGAAGGACGACAAGGACAAGGAGCCGGTCGAGGACTTCCTCGAGTACCGGGTCAACCTCCTGGTCGACAACTCCGACCAGAAGGGCGCCCCGGTGGTCATGGAGACCAATCCCAACTACGTCAACCTGTTCGGCTCCATCGAGACGGCCTACTCCCGCGCCGGCATGGGCCAGACCGACTTCACCATGATCAAGGCCGGCTCGTTCCTCAAGGCCAACGGCGGCTACCTGGTCGTCAACGCCCTCGACGCCCTGGTCGAGCCGGGCGTCTGGACGACCCTCAAACGGACCCTGCGCAACCAGATCTTCGAGATCCAGAACTACCTCCAGATGTATCTCTTCTCGAGCGGCCGGCTCAAGCCGGAGCCCATCAAGTGCGACGTCAAGGTGGTCATGATCGGCGACGCCTCGATCTACAACTACCTCTATTTCGCCGACGAGGACTTCAAGAAGATCTTCAAGATCAAGGCCGAGTTCGACTCCGAGATGGACCGGGCCGAAAAGGCCGTCGGCGACTATGTCCGCTTCGTCCGCAAGATCTGCGACGAGGACGGCCTGCGGCCGCTGGCCAAGGACGGCCTGGCCGCCCTCATCGAGTACGGGACGCGCATCGCCGGGCGCCAGAAGAAGCTGTCGACGCGGTTCCACGTCATCGCCGACGTCATCCGGGAGTCGAGCTACTGGGCCGGGCGGATGAAGAAGGCCGAGGTCGGCCGGGAGGACGTCGAGAAGGCCATCCGCGAGCGCTTCGAGCGGGTCAGCCTGATCGAGGACAAGATCCAGGAGATGATCGAGGAGGGCACCATCCTCATCGACACGGCGGGCGCCGTCGTCGGCCAGGTCAACGGCCTGTCCGTCTACGACATGGGCCAGTTCCGCTTCGGCAAACCGGCCCGCATCACGGCCCGGACGTCCATGGGCCGGGCCGGCGTCATCAACATCGAGCGCGAGGCCGACCTCAGCGGGCCGACCCACAACAAGGGCGTCCTCATCCTGGGCGGCTACCTGCGCGGCAAGTACGCCGTCAAGCGGCCGATGTCGCTGACGGCCTCGCTGGCCTTCGAGCAGTCCTACGGCGGGGTCGACGGCGACAGCGCCTCGTCGACCGAGGTCTACGCCCTGCTGTCGAGCCTCTCGGGCCTGCCCCTGCGGCAGGACCTGGCCGTGACCGGCTCGCTCAACCAGAAGGGCGAGATCCAGCCGATCGGCGGCGTCAACGAGAAGATCGAGGGCTTCTTCGAGGTCTGCAAGGCCCGCGGCCTGACCGGGACGCAGGGCGTCCTCATCCCCCACCAGAACGTCGCCAACCTCATGCTTCAGACCGGCGTCGTGGACGCCGTCCGCGAGGGCCGCTTCCACATCTACCCGGTCCGGACGGTCGACGAGGGCATCGAGATCCTGACGGGCGTGGAGGCGGGGGCCGCCGGGGCCGACGGCGAATACCCCGAAGGCAC
>CAZFZU010000046.1:0-24240 GCA_964523615.1 uncultured Eubacteriales bacterium
CGAGCCGTCGAGCCGATGGACGGGAAGGCCCAATTCCCGCTCGTACCGCTGGCAGGTGCGGACTTCCCGCTTCAGGTAGTCCGAGATCTCTTTCCAGGAATCGAGAAGATCGGTCCTCTCGGCCATTAGGTCCCCCTAGCCGAGTCGATGTGCCCGGACCGGATTTTAGCGCAGAGGGACCGCCGGAGTAAAGGCTGTCAAAGCCGCCCGTATCGCGCGGCGAGCTCGCGGTAGTCGGCCTCGGCCAGGACCAGGAGGGCCCGGAAGCGGGAGTTCTCGTGCAAGCGGCCCAGGAAGGGGTGATCAGCGTTCTTCAGATAGGCGTATGGGTAGATGACGATCCGGGCGTTCCCGGGACCGCGGACGGCGCCACGCTCGATCTCTTCCAGAGCCCGGTCCTCGAGGCCGAGGCAACAGCACAGCTCGGCCACCAACGGGCTCGGGGCGTGGTCCGAGGCGAGGACGGGCGAGACCGCCGCGAGGGCCTTGTCCTTTTCGCCGAGCACGGCCTCCGCCAGGGCGCGGCAAAGGGCCAGGTCCGCGTTCCCCGGGACGAGGACTTCGGCGACGGCGAGCTCGCGTTCGGCCTTCCTTGCGTCCCCGGCGAGGAGCAGGCTCCTCGCGTAGCAGACGAGGAACTTCCCGTTCGCGGGTTCGAGCTCGCAAAGCCGGGCCAGATCGTCCGCGGCGTCCGCGAACCGGCCGGCCTGCTCGTTCAGGCAACCCCTCATGCGAAAGGCGCGCGGCGTCCGCTCGCCGGCCTCGATAGCCTCTGTGAGGCATCCGATCGCTCTGTCCGTCAGGCCGATGTAGCCGAGAAAGACGCCGATATGATAGCCGACCGTCGGATCGGCCGGGGCCAGGGACCGGGCGCTCCGGAACCAGGCGTAGGCTTGGTCGAGGTCGTCCGCGAGCCAGTGGAGCCAGCCCATCCCGAGATGGGCTTCGGCCATGTCCGGGGCCAGGCGCAGGGCCTCGCGGTAGCTTTCGTCCATGGCCTCCCGGTCGGCTTCGGCCCGGCCGTGGAAGAGGTAACGGTTCTGCAGGCAGTGCCCCAGTCCGAACCTCGAGGGCGCGTCCCTGGGGCGTGACTCGACGGCCCGGCGGTAGAGCTCGATGGCCCTGTCGAGGTCCGCGAGCTCGCACCCCGAGCCGTAGGCGCGCTCGGCCCTTCGGGCCTGGACGAAGAGCGGATCCGGGTCTTCGGAGGGCTCGACCGCCGCGGCGCCGGCGGCGTTGTCCGCGCGCGCGGGGGGCTCCGGCGCGGCGGGGGGAGGGCGGCGGACCAGGAGGAACGCCAGGAGCGCGGCCGCGACCAGGCCGCCGAGGGAGAGCGCGATCTTCAGCGCCCGCGGCCGGCCCCTCTTGTGGGCGACCCGCTCGAGCCAGGCCTCGATCTCGGGGATGTAACCGAAGATGCGGGCTTTGGCCGTGTTCTCGAGCCGGTGGACGGGGAGCCCGGCCTCCTTTTCCAGTCGTTGGCAGGTCCGGACGCTGCGGTTGAGGAAACGGGCGATGGCCTTCCAGGAATCGAGCATCCCGTTCGGGTCCATGCCCGTCAATCCCTTTTCTCGCCGTCGCCCGTCGGGGTCGCCACCGGGAGCCTCAACTGACGATCTTGTATCGGTAATCGCGGCCGCCGATGTGGCCCGCGGAGTAGGCGCTGATCTCGCCCGGCAGGACCCCTGGTCCGCAGTTCAGCTCGAGCAAGACCAGGCGCTCCGAGTGGATATCGATCGTCGCGCCTTCGGCCCAGGGGGCCGCGATCGCGACCAGCATGTGCTCTGGCACCTGGACGAGGACGATCCGGTGGCGGCACAGGCTCAGCCAGAGGGAGGCGAAGAGGACGGACTTGGAATCGCAGTCCCCGGCGTCCTCGGAAAGGACGCGCAGGGGAACGGCGAGACCGGCCGTGTAGCGCCCGCCGGCGAGCGGCGGGACGGCGCGCGCGGGGATGTTCTGGACGAACGAGAGCACGGCCTCGAGCTGGCGTTGCCGTGACGGGCCGCAGACGCGCCGGAACTCCTCCGCCAAGGGCTTCAGCCGGGCCGCGTTGGCCCGGACGAGGCGCTTATAATCGACGGCCAGGCCCTCCGCCGTGACCTCCATGCCGTGGTCCCCGGCGTAGGCTCGGAGCTTTTTCTCGAGAGCCGGAGCGATCCGTTCCCGGCTGGCCTCCCAGCGCTTCCGGCAGACGCTCAGGACTCTCCGGACTTCCGCCTCGCGGCCGGGCCGCCCGCCGGTCTCGGTCCTCAGGACGAAGTTCAGGTCGCTCGTCCTGTCTTCGCCGACGCGGCACCAGTCGGGATCGCCCTCGGCCGCGACGACGCTTCGGGCGATGTCGACGGCCGAGAGCCCGAGCTTGTCCCGGATCTCGATCTCGGCCGCGACGAGGAAGTCCCGCAGATCGGCCGGGGAGAAGCCGAGGTCGCGCTCCGACGCCTCGAGCTCGCGGCCCGGGATCGACAGGCCGATCTCGCGCGTCACGCCCCGGGGGTCCGTCCAGCGGTAGTCGAGCCGGAGCCGGTCCGTCCCGGGCGTCCGTTGGACCGTGCGCCCCGGCGCGCTCGCCGGTCCCGCATCCGCAGGCCGCGCGATGAACGGCGCCTGGCAGAGGAGGAGAAGGGGAACGAAGGTCCGCCGGACCCATCGTCCGGCCCGTCTTTCCGGCGCTGCGGCCATCTTCGTCCCCCCGGGAGCCGCGAGTCTCGCTCCGGCGGCGACTCGCCGCCGACGATCTCAATATCGGCCCCGGTCCCGGAGAATCAAGGGGCTTGCCGAACACGACGGACTGTGACGCATGAACGGCTCATTATGACGCACCGGGGACGTATCGGCGCGGACGCCGGCGTCGCGCGCGTCCGGACGGAGCGCGGCCGGGCGTTGAACGGGATTGAAAGGATCGAACGCGCGGGCCCTGACTAGACCCGGCGTTGCGGGCCCGTGTCCGCGATGACGAAGTGGCGGGCCGGCACGATGCCCATCCGCTGGAGCTTGTAGAACAGCGTCGTCGGCTTGACCCCGAGAAGGCGCGCGGCCTCGCGCTGGTTGCCGTTCGTCTCCTCGAGGACGGAGAAGAGGACCTCCTTTTCGACCCGGTCGAGGATCTTCTTCAGGCAGACGTGGTGGCTCAGGCAGAATTGGTGGATGTAGAGCTCGAGGACCTCCGTCGCGGCCCTCCCGTCGAGCGGATCCGGGCTCCCCCGGGCGGCGGCCGGGTCGGCCGCCGGTTCGTTCCTGATCATCGTGTCCCCCCTGTGTTCGCTCCGGTCCATTGACCGATATTGTAAATATAGAATGCCCGGGGGGAAACGCAATCGGAATAATCCGCAAAATTGCGACATTTTGCGTCAATATAGGGACATCCGGGGGAGCCTCCCCCCGGCGCGGGGCCGGGCCTGTTCTCCGGACGGGGAAAGCCATAAAAAGCGCCGGAGACCCATTTTTCCCTTGAGGAAAAGCGCGGTTAAGGGTAAAATAACATTTCGTTTTCCGAGATCCCCAGGAGGCTCGAGGATGAAAGACTATACCGTCGATAAGATACGCAACGTGGCCCTGGTCGGGCACGGCTCGTCCGGCAAGACCTCGCTCGCGGCCGCCTTCCTCTTCGACACGGGCGCGACCAGCCGCCTGACCAAGGTCGACAAGGGCAACACGGTCACCGACTACGATCCCGACGAGATCGAGCGCAAGATCTCGATCAACGCCACGCCCTGCTTCTGCGAGTGGCAGGACCACAAGGTCAACGTCGTCGACACGCCGGGCTACAGCAACTTCCTCTGGGACACCCGGGCCGCCCTGCGGGCCGTCGACGGCGCGGCCGTCCTCATCGACGCCGTGGCCGGCGTCGAGGTCGGCACGGAGAAGGTCTGGGAGATGCTCGAAGAGCACGGCTTGCCCCGGATCATCGTCATCAACAAGATGGACCGCGAGAACGCCCATTTCAACCGGGCCCTCGACTCGGTCCGCGAGTTCTTCGGCCGCCAGGCCGTCCCCGTCGAGCTGCCCATCGGCGAGGAGAAGGCCTTCGCCGGCGTCGTCGACGTCGTCGCCAAGAAGGCCTACACCTTCGAGAAGGACGAGAGCGGCAAGATGACCGAGGGCCCCGTGCCCGCGGCCATGGCCGAGGAGGTCGAGAAGCGCTACAAGGAGCTCCTCGAGATGGTCGCCGAGTCCGACGAGAAGCTCATGGAGAAGTACTTCGAGTCCGGCGCCCTGGCCCCCGAGGAGTTCCGGGCCGGGCTCAGGAAGAGCATCCTCAACCGCCAGATCTATCCCGTCTTCGCCGCTTCCGGCGTCGCCAACATCGGCGCCCAGACGGTCCTCGACGGCTTCGTCTCCTACCTGCCCTCGCCGGTCGAGGCGGGCAAGGTCAAGGCGACGGTCAAGGGCGAAGCGTCCTCCGTCGAACCGTCGCCCGACGCTCCCTTCGCCGCGGTCGTCTTCAAGACCATCTCCGACCCGTACACGGGCCGCATCTCGCTGATGCGGGTCTTCTCGGGCCGCGTCAATCCCGACGGCACGGTCGTCAACCCCGGACGGGACACCGACGAGAAGCTCGGCGGTCTGTTCTTCCTGCAGGGCAAGGAGCAGGTCGCGGCCGGGCAGGCCAAGGCCGGCGACATCGTGGCCACGGCCAAGCTCAAGGCCACCGTCACGGGCGACACCCTGAGCGCCAAGGGCTCGGGCATCTCCTTCGAGCCCATCGCCTTCCCGCTGCCGTCGATCTCCTTCGCCATCGAGCCCAAGACGCGGGCCGACGAGGACCGCATCTCCCAGGCCACCCACCGCATCACCGAGGAGGACCCGACGGTCCGCATCGAACGCGATCCCAACACGTCGCAGCTGCTCATCTCCGGCAACGGCGAGCTCCACGTCCGCATCATCACCGAGCGGCTGAAGAAGCGCTACAACGTCGACGTCGACCTCAAGCCGCCCAAGATCTCCTACCTGGAGACCATCAAGGGCCGGTCCGACGTCCAGGGCCGCCACAAGAAGCAGACCGGCGGCCGCGGCCAGTTCGGCGACACCTGGATCAAGTTCGAGCCCCTGCCCCGCGGCAAGGACTTCGAGTTCGAGGACAAGATCTTCGGCGGATCCATCCCGCGCAACTTCATCCCCTCGGTCGAGAAGGGGCTCCAGGAGGCCCGCAAGAAGGGCGTCCTGGCCGGCTACCCGACGGTCGACTTCAAAGCCATCCTCTACGACGGCTCCTACCACGACGTCGACTCGTCGGACATCGCCTTCAAGATCGCGGCCAGCAAGGCCTACAAGAAGGGCATCCGCGAGGCCAAGCCGACCCTGCTCGAGCCGGTCATGAACGTCGAGATCTACACGCCCGAGGCCTACATGGGCGACATCATGGGCAACCTCAACGGCCGGCGCGGCAAAGTCCAGGGCATGGAGCAGAAGGGGACCATGCGCGTCCTCAAGGCCCAGGTCCCGATGTCGGAGATGCTCGATTTCGAGCCGACCCTGACCTCCATCACCGGCGGCCGGGGCTCCTTCCTCATGGAGTTCAGCCACTACGAGGAAGCGCCCTCGCACATCCAGCAGAAGATCATCGCCGAGGCGGTCAAGGACGGCCGGGTCAAGCCGGAAGAGGAAGACTGAGCCCCGGCCGACCCGCCGTTGACGGTCCGACGGCCGCGATCCCAGGTCCAGGAGGTCCGTCCGTGAGAGTCCCGCCCGCCCCCCGTCCGAGGTCCGTGGCCGCTCTGTTATCCGCCGCCGTTCTCGTCGCGCTCATCGCCGTAACGCCGAGCGGACCCGCCTCCGCCGGGCAGCACCGGCCGTTCGAACTGCTGGATTGGGACAAACAGCTCGAGGTCCGCGAGGGCTGGCTCGAAACCCGCCACGGGATGGTCCTGCCCCTGCTGCGCCGCCACGGCCTCGGCGCGTGGATCGTCGTCAGCGAGGAGTTCCACGAGGACCCGCTTGCCGCCCATGTCGCGCCGCCCCGCCCCTACGTCGGGAACCGGGACGTATTCGCCTTCTTCGACGCCGGGGACGAAGGCCTCAGGAAGCTGGCCGTCACCGGGTACGCCGAAGAGAGCGTCGAGCGCTTCTTCGAGATCCCCGCGTCCGGCGCCGGCGTCCGAGCCCTCAAGGAATGGGTGGACCGGTACAAGCCGGAGAGGATCGGGCTCGGCATCGGCGGCCGGCGCGGCGTCACGCGGAGCCTGACCCATGATTCTTACAAGTGGCTGGCCGAGAGCCTGGGTCCCGAGGCCGAACGGAGGTTCGTCAGCGCCGCCGGGCTCATCGAGGACTACCTCGATACCCGCATCCCCGAGGAGTTCTCCCATTACACGAGCCTCGTCAAGGCGACGGAGTGGCTGGCGCGGCGGGCGCTGTCGAACGAGGTCGTCAAACCCGGCCGGACGACGGTCGGCGAGGTCCGGATGTGGCTCTTCCGCGAATCGGAGCGCCTCGGGCTCAAGCCCTGGTTCCAGCCCGACCTGCGCCTGCAGCGACTCAGCCAAGCCGGCGAGAAGACCGGATCCGGCTTCCTCCAGGTCGCCAAAGAGGCCGCCGTCATCGAGCGCGGCGATGTCGTCCACCTCGATTTCGGGCTGGTCTATATGGGATTGAGCTCGGATTGGCAGAAGATGGCCTACGTTCTGAGGCCCGGAGAAAAGCGGGCGCCGGCCGGGCTCGAGAAGGCCCTGGACACGACGAACGCCCTCCAGGACGCCGTCATACGGCTGTCCCGGCCGGGCAAGGCCGCGGCGGACGTCTTCGACGAGGTCATGGCCGAGATGAAAGCCGGGGGCGTCACGGCCCAGGTCTACAGCCATCCCCTCGGTCCCCAAGGCCACGGCTTGGGGGCTTCGATCGATTTCCGGAGCGCCAAGCGCGATCCCTCCGAGCCGCTCAGGAAGCTGCGGCTGGGCTCCTATCTCGCCCTGGAGCTCAACACGTCGACCGAGGTCCCGGAGTGGGGCGGCCAGAAGGTGACGATGATGGCCGAGGACCCCGTCCACCTGACGGATAAGGGGTGGGCTTTCTTCGTGCCTCGGCAGGAAACGCTCTATCTCATCAAATAGCCGGCCGGCGCCGCTCCTTGACGAACAGGAGCAGGAACGCCGCCGCAGCCGTCAATCCGAGCGAGACGAAGAAGGGGGTCGTCCGTCCGGCCTTGTCCCAGAGCAGGCCCGCCAGGAGCGAAGCGGGCAGGGCGGTCAGCCCCACGACCATCTGGAATCCCCCCAGGACCGAGGCCCGGTAGGGCTGCGGGGCGAGCTCCGCCGCGATCGTCTTCTGGACCGGTTCGAGGGCGGCTTTGTGGACCCCGAAAAGGACGAACAGGCCCGCCACGGCCGGCAGGCTGTCCGTCAGGACGACCCCGGCGCAGACGGCCGCCCAAGCACCGTAGGCGATGAACATGACGGGCTTGCGGCCGATGCGGTCGGACAGGCGGCCGAAGGGGTAGGAGAGAGCGGCGGCGGTCACCGAATAGACGAGATAGAGGACGGGGATGAACCCCGTCCGGAAGCCGGCCGCGCGGGCGTCCAGGAGCAGGAACGAATAGGTGAAGGCCCCCAAGGCGAAGACGCCGTTGAGGACGATGTACAAGGCCAGATCGCGATCGATGTCCCGGAGCGAGAGCCCCTTGAAGACCCGCGCCCGCGGTTCCTTGGGCTCGCGGACGGTCCTGAGGATGAGCAGGGCCCCGAGGACCGAGGGGACGGCGGCCAGGGCGAACAGGAGCCGGTAGCCGAGGGCATCGAACAGGGCTATGGAGATGACGATGCCGACGACGGCCCCGGCGTTGTCCATGGCCCGAAGCAGCCCGAAGTGCCGGCCGCGGTCGGCGTCGGTCGAGATGTCGGCGATGATGGCGTCGCGCGGCGCGCTGCGGATCTTGCCGGCCCGGTCGAGGACGCGGAACGGGACGAGGTGCGGCCAGGCGGACGAAGCGGCGTAGCCGAGGCGCGAAGCGGCGCCGCAGAGATAGCCGATCCAGACGAAGACCTTGCGCTTGCGGACCTTGTCGGACCAGTAGCCGGCGGCGGCCTGCGATAACGAGACGATGGCCTCGCCGAGGCCGTCGAGCAGGCCCAGGACCGACATGTTGGCCCTCAGGACCTGGGTGACGAAAAGCGGCCAGATCGGGTAGATGATGTCGGAGCCCAGGTCGTTGAGGAACGAGGCGGCGGCGAAGGTCCGGATGGTCTTGCGGGTCTCCGGCACCGGAGAAGGAGCGGCGGCGTGATCCACGGCGGACGGGTCCTGTTCGGCCATCGGCCAACGATTGTAGCGCGTCGGGCCGGTTTGTCAAAGCGCCAAGGGGGGCCCGCGTTGACAGCCCGGAAAGGCCGCGGGTATGATACGGGGGCAATCCGCCGGACGGAGGAGCTCATGACCCATCCCGCACATCCCCGCCTCGTTCTCGCCGCGATCGCGTTCGCCGTCGTCACCGCGGCGGTCCCGGCCCGCGCCCAGGCCCCCGCCGACCCCGCGTCGCCGGCCCAGACGGCGGCCGCCTCCGCCGCCAAGCCCGATCCGACCTTGACGCTGGCGATCGGCGATCCGGCCCTCAAGGGCAAGGTCATGGACATCGGCGCCGGGGCCATCCTGTCCGGACGGACGGGCCGCCCGGTCGGTTTCGAGAAGATGATCGAGGAGATGATGGCCGCCCGCATCGTCCACCTCGGGGAGACCCACGACTCGATGCCCATGCACGAGATCCAGTTCCAGGTCCTGCGGGCCCTCTACGACAAGGACCGGCACCTGGCCGTCGGGCTGGAGATGGTCCCGGTGACTCTCCAGGAGACGCTGAACAAGTGGACCGCGGGCATCCTGACCAAAGAGGACTTCCTCCGCGAGATCCGCTGGTACGTCACCTGGAACTTCAACTTCGGCTATTACGAGAAGATCTTCGACTTCGCCCGGGAGCACCGGCTGCCCATTTACGCCCTGAACGCGCCGCGCGAGGTCATCTCCAAGATGCGCATGCGCGGCTGGGAGGCGTTGACGGAGGACGAGAAGGCGTTCTTTCCCGGCGAGCCCGATCTCACGAACGCGGACCACCGGACGCTCATCCGCGCGATCTTCGAGTCCGAGGACATCCCCGAGGCCATGAAGGGCCCGGGACTGGACCGCATGTTCGAGGGCCTCTATCGCGGCCAGTCCGCCTGGGACGAGGTCATGGGCGCCAACGCCCTCCGGGCCGCCCGGGCCGAGGGACGCCGGGTCGTCGTCTGCGTCGGCTCGGGACATCTCCTCTACAACCTCGGGCTCAACCGGCGGGCCTTCGAGCGCTCGAAGCTGCCGTTCAAGACGGTCGTCGCCATCGAGGTCCCGGAGGGCCGGGCGGCGCTGCCCGTCTCTCGGGCCATCGGGGACTTCGTCTTCGGCCTGGCCCCGGAAGCCAAGCCGGCCTTCCCTAACATCGGCCT
The DNA here is from genome assembly GCA_964523615.1 of uncultured Eubacteriales bacterium. Lineage (GTDB taxonomy): Bacteria > Acidobacteriota > Aminicenantia > Aminicenantales > Saccharicenantaceae > RBG-16-66-30. The sequence goes on from CAZFZU010000046.1 coordinate 9,405, forward strand.
GGGCCTCAAGAAGGTCGAAGGCCTGGAGAACCTGGTCGTCGACCCGAAGCCGACCGAGGGCGTCGCCGGCCGGGCCGGGTTCGAGAAGGGCGACATCGTCCTCTCGGTCGACGGCCAAGCTTTCACCGACATCAATGAGCTGCGGATGACGCTGGCCAGGCTGACCTGCGGCGAAGAAGCCAAGTTCAAGGTCCTGCGGGCCGGCGCCGTCAAGGACGTCGCGTTCAAGTGCGAGAAGACGGCCGCGTCGGAGGCCAAGAGAGGCGGCGAAGATGAATAAAATAAATAGAAACGTCCCCGTTTTCCTGGCCGCGGCCCTGGTCTTGGGGGCGGCGGCGGCCGCCGTCAGGACGCCGGCCGAAGAGACGAACTACCTCGCGTACACGCAAGCCGAAGCCGTCGCCTCGTTCCTCAGCGCGCTGGCCGCCCGGACGCCGGAGCTGCGGGTCTCGACCGTCGGACGCTCCCTGCCGGGCGACGGGTACGGCGCCAGGGACATCTTCCTGGCCGTATTGGCCCAGAGACCGGCCTCCCGTCCCGCGGACCTCGACCGGACCAAGCCGACCGTCCTTTTCACCGCGGCCCAGCACGGCAACGAGCAGTCGGCCAAGGAGGCCGCGCTCCGGCTCCTGCGCGACCTGGCCGCGGGCGACCTGAAGCCCCTCCTCGCGAAGGTCAACGTCCTGGTCATGCCCCAGACCAATCCCTACGGCAATTCCCGCGACGTCCGGGTGAACGAGCTCGGCCTGGACATGAACCGCGACCACGTCAAGCTCGAGGCCGAGGGCGTCCGGGCCATCCACCGCGTCTTCACGGCCTGGCGGCCCGAGGTGACCATGGACGTCCACGAGAAGGGCGACGACTTCTACCGGGTCTCGATCGGCTGTGTCTCGAACGTCAACATCGCGGCGGCCCTCCAGGACTTCGCCCGCGGCACCATCCTGGCCGAGGTCGGGAAGGCCATGGCGAAGAAGAATATCGCGTTCTTCGAGTACCTGATCACGGAAGACCTGGGCGTCGACACGTCGTCGGGGGCGGCCCGCGCCGAGGGCGTCCGCGGCACCCGCGAGGAGATGAAACGCTATTCGACGACCGACCTCAACGACGGCCGCAACAGCCTGGGTATCTTCGAGACCATGTCCTTCATCCAGGAAGGCGCTTCGCGCCACGACCTGGAGACGCTCAAGGCCCGGACGGGCTGGCAGTACGCCGGGCTGCGGGCCTTCCTCGAGTCGGTGGCCGGACACGGCCCCGAGATCGTCGGGATGGTGGGCGGCCTGCGGGCCCGCCTGCTCGAGCGGGCCGCGGTCCGGGCGGCCGACGACCCCGTCCACCTGCGCATGGAGTACGTCCGCGATCCCGCCGTGCCCGAGCTGCGGCTGAAGCGGTTCGAGCGGGCCGCCGGGGCCCCGGCCGCCGGGCGCGTCCTGCGCGTGGACAAGAAGGCGGGGGAGACCGTGACGGCCGCGGATTTCGTGGCCGCGGAGCCCGGCGGCGTCAAGGTCGTCGACCTGGTGGTCAAGCACTGGTTCCCGAACGTCGCGCCGACCCTGTCCGTGGGCCGGCCGCGCGGCTACATTATCCGCGGCGGCCGTCTCGACCTGGTGGAGACCCTGCTCGCCCTCGGCGTCGAGGTCCGGATGTTCGTCGAGGACGTCCTTCTCGAGACCGAGGTCTACGAGGCCGCCGCGGTCGAGCCGTCCGACGTGGACTACGAAGCGCCCCGGCGGATCGACGTCTCGGCCAAACCCGCCCGCACGCCCGTCCACAAGGGGGACTTCTTCGTCGACGCGGTCCAGCCGGCCGCCAACCTCGTCCCGTGCCTCCTCGAGCCGCAGTCGGCCTACGGCTTCATCCGCTATTGGAAGTTCAAGCTCGTGCCCGAGGCCGGCGGCCTCTTCGAGATCCTGCGTTACACGGGACGCGAGGCCCTGCCGGTCGTCCCCTATAGGGGCTGGTGAGGGCGGCCCGGCGGTGGCCGGGCCTATCTCAGCTGCGCCAGGACCTCCAGGATGTCCGCCGCGGGCTTGGCCGAGCGGCTGAAGAGCTCGCGGCTCTTGAGGCGATCCTCCCTGCGGCCGAGCTTCTCCAGGACCAGGGCCCCGAAATAGCCGTGGGGCTGGGGTTCGTCCCAATACATCAAGGTGTAGTCCCGTATCGACTCACGTAGGCCGGCCGCCCTGTCCTTCTCGCCCGATTTTTCGTAGCAGAGGGCGATGAGATAGTCCTGCATCCGGCCGTCGGGATGGAAGGGCGCGCCCGTGCCGAGCTTCTCCGGATAGAGCTTAGCGAGCTCCAGCGCCCGGACGGCCTCGGCCCAGGCGCCCTTGCGCATGGCCTCCAGGCCGATGGCGACGTGGGCCCGGACGTAGAGGCCGTGGATGTCGCTCGCGCCCTCGTAGGGCAGGGCGGCCACGGCGTCGAGGACGGTGGCGGCCTCGTGCGGGTCCCCCGCGGCGAGCAGGGCCTCGGCCAAGTCGACCTGGAGCGGGACCTCGACAGGGAAGTCGGCCGCCGCCTTTCGGGCCGCGGCCAGGGCTTCGTCCTTCCGGCCTTGCCGGAGCAGGAAGGCGGTCTGGGAGTGCCGGGCCCGTCCGTTCGCCGCGTCGAGCGCGACGGCCTTGGCCATGTCCGCGGCGGCCCGGGCAGCGTCCGTCCGCTCGAAGAAGGCGCCGCGGGCCAGGTAGAACGGGGCGTAGTCGGCGCCTTCGGCCATCTCGAAGAGGTCCTTGGCCTCCTCGAGCCGGCCCTTGCCCCACAGGATGAGGGCCAGGTAGTACTTCGGCCGCCAATCGGCCGGGCGGGCCGCGATGGCCCAGGAGAAGACGGCGATCTCTTCCTCCCGGAAGGGGAAGACGAGGTGGGGAGAGGACGCCGAGGCTTTCTCCAGGAGCGCGGCGCTCTCGGCCGGGTCGCTGTCACGGAGCAGATAGGCCAGGGTGTAGAGAACGGTCGTCTGTCCGGGGGCCGCTCGCAGCGCCGCCTCGGCCTCGGCCTCGAGGCCCAGGCGGGAGTAAAAGGCGGCCATCTCGAGCCAGGTCTCGTGAGGCAGCTCGTTGCGGATGAGGGCCCGGCAGGCCTCGAGGTCCTCCGGCTTGCCGCTGCCGAGGTAGCGCTCGAAGCGGCCCAGATGATCGAGGGGATCGACCTCGGCCAGCCAGCCGAGGACACGCTTGACCTCGGTCTTCCGCCCAGCCAGCCGGTGGGCGACGGCCAGGAGCTCGAGGGCGTTGACGTTGAGGTCGTCCGAGACGAGGGCCCGGAGGGCCAGCTCCGAGGCCCGGTCGAAGTCCTTCTCCGAGATGGCGATCTCGGCCGACTGGACGAGGGCCACGGCTTCGAACTGGGGCGACCGGGCCGCCCAGCCCAGGGTTTCCTTGGCGTCGACGAGGCGTCCCAAGCGACGGGCGGCGACGCCGTAGACGTAGTTGGCCTCGGGATCGTACATGGACACGGCCAGGGCCCGTCCGGCGAGCTCGAGGGCCTGGGCCGGCTCGCCGCGTCGGGTGCGCAGCTCGGCCGCCCGGGCCAGGGCCCGGACGTGGAGCGGCTCGGCGGCGGCCGCGGCCAGGTACTTGTCGAGAGCCTCGTCCAGGCGCCGTTCGCGCTCGAGGCCGCGGGCCTGGAGAAAGAGGGCCTCGGCCGAGCCGCCCGCGGGCGTGCTGAAGCGCAGCGGCCGGTCGAGGTCGTCGGCCTCGGGGGCGGTCTCGTAGACGAGCTTGGCGCCGAGCCGGATGACGAGAGGCGTGCCGGCGGGCAGGCCGGCCAGCGGGACATCGGATTTCCAGGTTTGTTCGGGCTCGAGGGCCAAACGCTCCCGGAAGACCTCGTTGCCCGCCGCCGTGACGGTCAAGTCGTCGGCCACCGGCCGGAGCGGGAACAGGCCCAGCGACAGCGTCTCGCCCGCGCGCGAGGCGCTGAGCACGGCGTGGGGCGAGGCCTGGACCATCGGGCCGATGCCGCGGTAGGGGAACCACTGTTCCTGCCAGCGGTCGGCCGCCCCGGGCGCGAAATCGCCGTGGTCGGACTGGTTGAGCAGGCGCCCGGCCTGGGGCTCCGTGTACTGGCCGTCGGCATCGGTCAGGAGGTCGACCCAGATCTCGCCGGAACGGGACAGGTCCCAGATCCAGACCTTGCGGCCGGGCATGTCCTCGTAGCGGGACCAGTGGCCGAAGCCGGCGTCGGCCTTCTCGTACCAGCCGCCGTAGAATTCGGCCCGTTCGCCGACCGTGAAGTAGCTCTTGGAACCGGGCGTGGCGTTGTTGCGGTACCAGGACAGGTCGCGGCCGGCCCGGTCGACGGGCCAGGGCTCGAGCGGGACCGAGTAATCGTGGCCGATGGACCAGCGGCCTGGGAAGACGTAACGGAGGTCGTCGGCCGTCTTGACGGCGGCGCAGGACCAGGCGTAGTAGGACTGGCTGAACGGCGTCGGGTTGATCCACAGGGCGTTGGTCTCGAAGGCGGCGCTGTCCTTGGGCAGCCGGACGGTCACGCTCCAGCGGGTCCGCGAGGGCAGGTCCATCGTCCCGACCACGACCGAGGCGCCGCCGTCGGCGTCCTGCCGGACGATGTAGTCGACGGGCGTAGCCGTCGAAGGGGCGTGGCCGACGACGCCGAAATTGAACTCGATGCCGCCCGAGGTCCAGGGCCCGCGCAGGGCGATCTGGCGGAACTTGAGGACCTTGTTCCAGTACAGGAACTCCCGTCCCGTGGCCAGGTCCTTGGCCCCCCAGACCTTGCCGCCCGCCTCGGGCAGGACGGCGACCTCGATGTACGGATTGCTCAGGCGGACGACCGTCCAAGGCTTGTCGACGGGCTCGGCCGTGAAGCGGTCGAAGAAGAAATAGGGGTAGAGCCGGGCGCCCTGACCCCACATGGAGGAGCGGGCGAAGATGGGCACGGGGTCGGGATCGGAGAACGGGTAGGTGCGGATCGTTTCCCTGGCTTCGACCGCTTTGGCCCCTCCGGACGAGGACGGACGGCAGGCCGGCGCCGTGAACAGGGCGGCGAGAAGGACGGCGGCCGCGACGGCGGCTGGCGGGCGGCGGGATCCGGCACGGGCGGATGATGCTGGCATGGGTCCTCCTACGGTCGTCGATCGTCCGGGGCCTTCCCTTAATATCCGCCCGGCGGGCGTTTGTCAACGGCGTCGGGAAGAGCCCGCGGGACGGTCCTTAAATATTGATGCGAATGGGCAGGATGACCGTCGTGATGCCCTTCCAGCGCAGCTCCTGCTGGATGGCGAAGGCCGTTTCGTTGTGGAGGAGCCTGTTGATGATCCCGGACCGGCGGAAGACGGTCTGGCCGGCGAAAACGGTCGACCGGGGGAACTCGCGGGCGATCTTCTCACACAGGGCCGAGGCCGTCTCGACGACGTCGATGCCGGTGTCCAGCCGGGACTCGGCCGGGAAGCCGAGCTTGCGGGCCGTCTCGACGTACTTGCGCAGATCGGCCTTGGCCGCGCCGGTGAGCCGGGCGACCGACTCCGTCTCCTTGAAGGCCCCGGCATCGACTTCGGCGACCGAGACGAAGACGAAGTTCTTATACAAGCCGGGGAAACCGCGGATGATGGACAGGAAGGTGTGGACGCCGAACCCGTTGTAAGCGCCGACGAGCTGGACGGCCGTCATCTCGCGGGGATCGGCCGGATCGGCGTTGTACTCGCCCTTGTGGGGGATGGCCACGAGCATGTCGTCGAGCTCGCGGACGCCCTTGCGGACCCGGTTGTAATGGTCCTTGATGATGTAACAGAGCCCGACGACGATCGAGGTGATGACCAGGGTCAGCCAGCCGCCGTGGCTGAACTTCTCGAGCACGGTGACGGTCAGGATGGCCAGGCAGACGGCCAGGCCGACGATATGGACGGGCAGGTGCTTCTTCCAGTGGGGGTCCGTGCGCCGGTTGCGGATGAAGAACCGGACCATGCCCAGCTGGGACAGGGAGAACGTCAGGAAGACGTTGATGGAGTACATGACGATGAGGGTCGTGATATGGCCGCGCGAGTAGAGCAGGAGGGCGATGGCCGCGCCGCCCATGAGCAGGACGCCGTTCTGCATGGTCAGGCGGCTCGACAAGGAGGCGAAGCGGTGCGGGAACCAGTAGTCCACGGCCATATTGCCCATGACCCGGGGACCGTCGACGAAGCCCGCCTGAGCGGCCACGATCAGGATGGCGCCCTCGGTGAAGATGGTGACGAGGGCCAGGGCGCCGCCGAAGCTCCAGCCGCCGAAGACCTCCCCGGCCAGGACGGCGTTGAGGGTTTTGCCGGCGACGGGGCTGACGCCCAGGAGCAGATAGCAGACGAGGATGCCGCCGGCCGTCACGGCCAGCGAGACCGACATGTAGAGCATGGTCTTCTTGCCGTTCTGGACGCGCGGTTCGCGGAGGATCTGCAGGCCGTTCGAGACGGCCTCGATGCCCGTGTAGGTGCCGCCGCCCATCGAGAAGGCCCTCAGGAAGAGCAAAGCCATGCCGCCCAAGCCCAGGGTCGTCAGTCCGCCCCGGAAGCCATCGCTCAGGTCTCCGGCCACGGCCCCGATCTCGGGGACGTGCTTGAGGATGCCGTAGCCGATCATCAGGGCGTGGGTCAGGACGAAGACGACGAAGATGGGCGCCAGCATCGTCACCGACTCCTTGACGCCGCGCAGGTTGATGACGACGAGGAACAGGATGGCCGCGATCTCGAAGGGCGTCTTGAACGGCTGGTAGACGGCCGGCAGGAAGCTGAACAGGGCGTCGCCGCAGGCGACGATGGACACGGTGATGGTCAGCATGTAGTCGACGAGCAGGGCCGAGCCGGAGACGACGCCGGCCTTTTCGCCGAGCGTATGGCTGGCCACGACATAGCCGCCCCCCCCGGTCGGGAAATACTCGATGATGCGGGAGTAGGCGTAGGAAATGATGAAGACGGTCAACGCGGTGGCCACGGCCAGGGCCAGCGCCAGATAGGTATGCTCGCCCAGGACCTTGAAGGCCTCCTCGGGACCGTAGGAGGCCGAGGACAGCCCGTCGGCGCCGAGACCGATCCAGGCCAGGATGGGGATGAGAGCGATCTTGTGGAAGAGGGACGGGTCCTTGATGTCCCGGGGCTTGCCGATGAGGGTCCGCCGGATCTTCCTGCCGAGCGAGGCGTTGTCGTCGTTCATGGATGGGCCTTGAAAGCGAGTTGGACGGTTTCGGGGTGTCTCTGGGGAACGGTCGATGGGGGATATTATAGCCCGAAAGGCCGGAAAATCAAGAGGCTAAGGGGTGGTCAAGGACTCGGCGACGGCGGCCCCGACGCGGGCCGGGTCGCGGACGATCCGGGCCCCGGCCGCCTCGAGGACGGCGAACTTGCCGGCGGCCGTGCCCCGGCCGGAGGAAGCGATGGCCCCGGCGTGGCCCATGCGCCGGCCGGCCGGCGCCGCGAGCCCGGCGATGTAAGCCACGACCGGCTTGGGATAGCCGCTCCGGATGAAAGCCGCGGCCTCCTCCTCGGACGCGCCGCCGATCTCCCCGACGAGGACGACGGCTTCGGTCTCCGGGTCCGCAGCGAACATCTTCAGGACGTCGACGAAGTCCAGCCCGACGACGGGATCGCCGCCGATGCCGACGGCCGTCGACTGTCCCAGGCCGAGCCGGGTCAGCTGATCGACGGCCTCGTAGGTCAGGGTGCCCGAGCGGGAGACGACGCCGACCGGCCCGGGCCGGTGGATCGGTCCCGGCATGATGCCGAGCTTGGCCCGGCCCGGCGAGATGACGCCGGGCGTGTTCGGGCCGACCAGGACGGCACCGGTCCGGCCGAGCGCTTCGCGCATGCGGATGACGGAATGGACCGGGATGCCCTCGGTGACGCAGACGACGAGCCGGAGCCCGGCCTCGGCGGCCTCGACGACGGCGCCGGCGGCCCGGGCGGCGGGGACGAAGACGACGGAGGCGTCGGCCCCCTCCTCGCGGACGGATTCTCCCACGGTGTCGAAGAGGGGCAGGCCGAGATGGACCGAGCCGCCCTTGCCCGGGGTCACGCCGGCGACGATCCGGGTGCCGTATTCGAGCATGCGCGCGGCGTGGAAGGTCCCCTCGGCGCCGGTCAAACCCTGGACGACGACGCGGGTCGAGGCGTCGACGAGGATGCTCACCGCGGTCCTCCGGCCTCCCGGGCCAGGCGCACGGCTTCCCGGGCGGCCGTTCCCATGTCCGGGAGGAGGACGAAGGGCAGTCCCGAAGCGGCGACCAATGCGCGACCCTGATCGACGTTTGTGCCTTCGAGGCGCATGACGACGGGGACCCGGATGCCGCCGGAGCTGGCCGCCCGGACGAGGCCGCGGACGACGAGGTCGCAGCGGACGATGCCGCCGAAGATGTTGACCAGGACCGCGCGGACGCCGCCGCCGGACATGAGGAGCGCGAAGGCCCGGGCCACGGCGTCTTCGGAGACGCCGCCGCCGACATCGAGGAAATTGGCCGGCCGGCCTCCGGCCAGGACGACGAGGTCCATCGTGGCCATGGCCAGCCCCGCCCCGTTGACGACGCAGCCGATGTCGCCGTCGAGCCGGACCAAGTTCAGCCCGGCTTCGGCGGCGGCGCGCTCGTCGGGCGTGCCGTCGTCGGGGTCGCGGAGCTCCCGCAGGTCGGGCCGGAAGGGGAGAGCGTTGTCGTCGATCTCGGCCTTGGCGTCGGCGGCGACGAGGCGGCCGTCCCGGGCCAGGACGAGGGGATTGATCTCGAGGAGGGTCGCTTGGCAAGCTCCGAACGCGGCGACGAGGCCGGCCGCGACGTCACGGGCGCGGGCGGCCGGACCGCCGGAAAGCCCCAGGGCCGCCGCGATCCGGTCGCGTTGAGCCGCGCCGAGCCCTGTCGTGGGGGAGAGCGGCTCTTCGAGAACGAGGCCGGCCGCGCCGCCCGCCGGGGATTCGATGTCGACCCCTCCCCGCGGCGAGGCCAAAAGCGTGAACGCGGCCCGGGACCGGTCGATGGTCAGTCCCATGTAGAGTTCGCGCTCCGTCTCGAGGGCTTCCTCGACCAGGACGAGGCGCACGGGGTATCCGGCGGGGCCGGTCTGGCCGGTGACCAGGGGCTTACCCAATAGCCGGGCCGCGGCGGCTTCGGCCTCGGCCGTTGTGCCCGCCGCGACGACGCCTCCCGCCTTGCCCCGTCCTCCGGCGAGGACCTGGGCCTTGACGACCACGGGAACCCCGAGGCGCTCAGCCGCAATCCTGGCCTCTTCGGCCGTCGCCGCGGTCTCGCCCCGCGGCACCGGAATGCCGGCCGCGGCCAGCAGCCGTTTCGCTTGGTATTCCTGGACGCGCATGGGAGCCCAACGATACCGCGTTTCGTGCGCGCCGTAAAGAAGGGGACACGGACCTGGGTACATGTCCCCGGGAACGTGTCCCCGAAAAAAAAGCCGGAGGCGGGAAGCCCGCCTCCGGCCGGATGAGCGCGACGAAAAGGCTTTAGAGCTTGGTCTCCTCGACCGTCTTCTGGACGACGCCGACCGTCTTCTGGAGCATGGCCTTCTCCTCGTCGTTGAGGGCGATCTCGTAGATCTTCTCCACGCCCTTGGCGGTGACGAGGCAGGGCACGCCGATGAACAGGCCCTTGACGCCGTACTCGCCCTCGCACAGGGCCGCGCAGGGCAGCACCCGCCGCTTGTCCTTGAGGTAGGACTCGGCGATGACGATGGCGCTCCAGGCCGGGCTGAAGAAGGCCGAGCCCTTGCCGAAGAGCTTGACGATCTCGGTGCCGGCTTCGCGCGTGCGGGTGACCAGCTTGTCGATCTGCTCCTTGGAGGCGATCTCGGTCAGGGGCACGCCGCCGACCGTGGTCAGCCGGGGCAGGGGGACCATGTCGGGTCCGTGGCCGCCGAGGACCGTGCCGGCGACGTCGGCGACGGAGACGTTGAGCTCCATGCCGACGAAAGCGCGCCAGCGGGCCGTGTCGAGAGTGCCGGCCATGCCGATGACCTGGTTCTTGGGGAAGCCGGTCAGCTTGTAGAAGGCGTAGACCATGGCGTCGAGCGGGTTGGTGACGATGATGCAGAGGGCCTTGGGGGCGTACTGCTTCACGCCCGCGGCGACCTTGGTGATGATGTCGAGGTTGACGGCGAGCAGGTCCTCGCGGGTCATGCCGGCCTGGCGGGGCTTGCCGGCCGTGACGATGACGACGTCGGCCCCGGCGATGTCCTTGTAGTCGGACGTGCCGGTGAGGTTGGCGTCGTAGTTGCCGTGGGGGGCCATCTCCATGAGGTCAAGGGCCTTGCCCTTGGCCGGGTTCTCGAGCTCGGGGATGTCGAGGATGACGACGTCACCCATCTCTTTCTGGGCCGCGAGCATGGCCAGGATCTGGCCGATCTGGCCGCCACCGATGAGGGCGATCTTCTTGCGCATGTGTCGGTCTCTCCTAAGGGGATTTCGGACAAAGATCAGAGCCCCGATTCTATCCGGAATCGGCCGCGTTTGCAAGCCCGTCCGGCTTTGACAAGGCGGCCGCAAAACCGATAAAGTAGACGGGCCGAATCGGACCACAAGGAGAGAACGATGCTCGACGCTTATCGGACCATGGAAAAAGAACGGGCCCAGGCCGGCCTGCCGCCCCTGCCCTTGACGCCGGCCGAGGTCGAAGACGTCTGTCGCGGCCTCGAGACCGCCGGGAAGGACGAGGGAGCGGCCCTCCGCCGGCTGCTCGAGGACCGCGTGGCGCCCGGGGTCGACCCGGCCGCCAAGGTCAAGGCCGGCTGGCTGGCCGGTGTGGCCAAAGGCACGATCAAGTCCCCGGCCGTCGCCCGCGAGGATGCCGTCCGCGTCCTCGGCACCATGCTCGGCGGCTACAACGTCGATCCGCTGGTCGAGGCCCTGTCGGACCCGACCGTCGCCGCGGCCGCCGCCGAGGCCCTCAAGAAGACCGTCCTCGTCTACGGCCATTTCGACACGGTCGCCAAGATGGCCGCGACCAACCCCCACGCCAAGTCGGTCCTCGAGTCCTGGGCGGCGGGGGAATGGTTCCTGTCCCGCCCCGCCTTCCCCGAGACGCTCGTCCTCAAGGTCTTCAAGGTCGAGGGCGAGATCAATACCGACGATTTCTCCCCGGCCGGGCACGCCCCGACCCGCCCCGACATCCCTCTCCACGCCCAGTCGATGGGCGAGAAACGCTTCCCCGGCGGCAACGCCGTCATGAAGTCCTTTCGCGACGAGGGCCACCGGGTGGCCTTCGTGGCCGACGTCGTCGGGACGGGCTCGAGCCGCAAGTCGGCCTGCAACTCCCTGATGTGGCACATCGGAGAGGACATCCCCCACGTCCCCAACAAGCGTCGGGCCGGGGTCGTCCTCGGCGGTCTCATCGCCCCCATCTTCTTCAACACCGCCGAGGACTCGGGCGGCCTGCCGCTCATGGCCGACGTGACCCGGATGAAGACGGGCGACATCATCACGCTCGACTTCGCCGCCGGCGCTATCCGCGACGCCTCGGGGGCCCTGCTGTCCAAGCTCGAGGTCAAGCCGCCCACGCTCAAGGACGAGTACCGGGCCGGCGGCCGGCTGACCCTCATCATCGGGCGCCAGCTGACGGCCAAGGCCCGCAAGGCCCTCGGCCTCGGAGAGGCCCCGTTCTTCACCACGGTCGAGAACCCCGAGCCCAAGCCGGACCAGGGCTACACCCTGGCCCAGAAGATCGTCGGCCGGGCCTGCGGCCTGGCCGGCGTGCTGCCCGGGACGGCCTGCGAGCCCCACATGACCACGGTCGGCTCCCAGGACACGACCGGGCCCATGACGGCCGACGAGCTCAAGGAGCTGGCCTGCCTGGAGTTCCAGGCCGACCTGTTCATGCAGTCGTTCTGCCACACCGCCGCCTACCCCAAGCCGGCCGACGTCAAGGTCCACCGGACCCTGCCGCCGTTCATGGTCGCCCGCAAGGGCGTCTCGCTGCGGCCCGGGGACGGCGTCATCCACTCCTGGCTCAACCGTCTCGTCCTGCCCGACACGGTCGGGACGGGCGGCGACTCCCACACCCGTTTCCCCATCGGCATCTCGTTCCCAGCCGGCTCCGGCCTGGTCGCCTTCGCCGGGGCCCTGGGCTTCATGCCCCTGGACATGCCCGAGTCCGTCCTGGTCCGGTTCAAGGGCAAGCTCAACCCCGGCCTGACCCTGCGTGACGCGGTCAACGCCATCCCGTACTTCGCCGTCAAGCAGGGCCTTCTGACGGTCGAGAAGAAGAACAAGAAGAACGTCTTCAACGGCTGCGTCCTGGAGATCGAGGGCCTCGAGGACCTGACCGGCGACCAGGCCTACGAGCTGACCGACGCCTCGGCCGAGCGCTCGGCCGCCGCCTGCGTCATCTCCCTTAACGAGGAGCGCGTCGCCGAGTACCTCCGGAGCAACGTCGCCCTGATGGAACAGATGATCAAGGAGGGCTACCAGAGCGCCGAGACCCTGCGCCGCCGCATCGACGCCTGCAACGCGTGGCTGGCCAAGCCGTCCCTGCTCGCGGCCGATCCCCATGCATCCTATAAGGCGGTCCTGGAGATCGACCTGGCCGAGATCACGGAGCCCTTGGTGGCCTGCCCCAACGACCCCGACGACGTCAAGCCCCTGTCGGCGATCGCCGGCGATCCCGTCCAGGAGGTCTTCATCGGCTCCTGCATGACCAACATCGGCCAGTTCCGGGCCGCCGGGACGATCCTCGACAAGGCCGGCCTGCCGTCGGCCAAGGTCTGGATCACCCCGCCCACCAAGATGGACGCCGCCCAGCTCATGCGGGAAGGCTACTACTCCGTCTTCGTCTCCTTCGGCGGCCGGACCGAGATGCCCGGCTGCTCGCTCTGCATGGGCAACCAGGCCCGGGTCGCGGCCGGGACGACCGTCTTCGCCACCTCGACCCGCAACTTCGACCACCGTCTGGGGGACAACACCCGGGTCTATCTCGGCTCGTCCGAGCTGGCCGCCCTGACGGCCCTCGAGGGCCGCATCCCGACGGTCGACGAGTACATGGCCGTCATGAAGGAGAAGGTCCTGCCCAAGGCGGCCGAGATCTACCGCTACCTCGAGTTCCACAAGATGGGCGATTTCAGCCTGGGGTACGTCCGATGATCCGCCTCGACGGCCGCAAAGTCCTCATCACCGGCGGCTCACGGGGCATCGGCCGGGCCGCGGCCCTCCTGTTCGCCCGGGCCGGGGCCGACGTCGCCATCAGCTATGCCACCAACCGCAAGGCGGCCGACGAGGTCGTCCGCGAGGTGGAGGCGTTGGGCCGGCGGGCGCTCGCCTACAAGGCCGAGATGTCCTCCCGCGACGACATCACCCGCATGGTCGGCGATATCCTGGCCAAGTGGGGCGAGCTCGACACCCTGGTCAACAACGCCGGCATCTGGACCTATTTGGAGATGGGCCGGATGGACGAGGCCGTCTACAAGGAGACCATCGGGGTCAACGTCGACGGCGTCTTCTTCGGCATCGACGCCGTCGTCCCGGCCATGAAGGAGCGCGGCCGCGGCTGGATCGTCAACGTCACCTCGACGGCCGGGGTCCGGGGAGAGGCCTTCCACTCCCATTACGCCGCCAGCAAGGGGGCCCTTCATTCCCTGACCAAGTCCCTGGCCGTGGAGCTGGCCCCCTTCGGCATCCGGGTCAACTGCGTGGCCCCCGGCTGGGTGGACACGGACATGAGCGCCCCGAGCTTCAGCGACCCCGATTTCAAGGAAAAGGTCCGCCTGTCCATCCCTCTGAAGCGCATCCCCCCGGCCGAGGACATCGCCGGGCCCATCCTGTTCCTGGCCTCCGACCTGGCCAGGCACATCACGGGGGAGATCCTGGACGTCAACGGGGGGGCCGTCCTCTGCGGGGGATAGGGGTTTCCCAGGCTAGCCAAGGGAGGGGGCCGGAGATTCCCCCTTTTTAAGTATTGACACCTTTTCGGCCCGTATGGTAGAAAAGGACGAGGTCAAATGCCCAAAAAACACCTCTCGGTCATCATCGTCCCCCATACGAAGACCAGCACCCGGACCCTGTGCTTCTCCCGGCGGACCCTGAAGACCGTGGCGGCGGCGGGCGTGGTCATCGGACTGGTCCTGACCGCGGTCCTGGTCGATTACGTCCGGATGAACGTCATCCGGGGCCGGTACAAGGCCCTCAAGGCGGAAACGGCCGAGCAGAGGACCCTCATCGCCGGCTACGAGAAGTCCATCAGCGAGCTGCGGTCGACCATATCCCATTTCGAGAGCTATACCAAGAAGCTCAACGTCATGGCCGGCCTGAAATCCCCCGACGTCCTGACCGCACCGGCCGGGATCGGCGGGGGAGAGCCGGACAAGGACGTCCCCGAGCCCGAGAGCGAACCGAACCAGGTCCCGGGCGGGAGCGGCCCCCAGGTCCTGACCCCGGGGACGATCCAGAACCTCAGCCAAAAGGCCCAGAGCATCGAGAGCAACCTCAACAGCCTGTTGAGCTTCTTCGAGAGCGACAGCCTGCGCCTGGCGACGACCCCCTCCATCATGCCGGCGGCCGGTTGGATCAGCTCGGTCTTCGGCCACCGGAACGACCCCTTTACCGGGGCCTGGGTCATGCATTGGGGCATCGACATCTCGACCAACATCGGCAATCCCATCCTGGCCACGGCCGACGGCATCGTCATCAAGGCCGAGACCGACAAGTACCTGGGCAAGAACGTCACCATCAGCCACGGCAACGGCTTCTCGACCGTCTACGGCCACATGAGCAACTTCAACGTCAAGGCCGGCCAGAGGGTCAAGAGGCGCGACATCATCGGCTACATCGGCCAGACGGGCAAAGCCGCCGGGCCCCACGTCCACTACGAGGTCTTCCGGGACGGCAAGCGCGTCGATCCCCGTTCCTTCCTGCTCGAGGAGTAG
>CAZFZU010000047.1:0-5733 GCA_964523615.1 uncultured Eubacteriales bacterium
TCAGACGCCCAGGGCGCCGGCGGCGTGCCTCTTGCGCAGGGCGTCCAGCATATCGACGGTCATGGCGGCCAGGTCGTAGTCCGGCTTCCAGTCCCACTCGGCTCGGGCGGCGCCGTCGTCGATCGAGGCGGGCCAGGAGTCGGCGATGGCCTGGCGGAAGTCGGGCTCGTAGCGGACCTCGAACGAGGGGATGTGCCGGCGGATCTCGGCGGCCAGCTCGCCGGCGGTGAAGCTCATGGCCGTGACGTTGAAGCTCGAGTGGTGCTTGAGCCGGGCGAAGTCCGCGTCCATGAGGTCGAGCGTGCACTTGAGGCAGTCGGGCATGTACATCATGGGCAGGCGGGTGTCCTCGCGCAGGAAGCAGGTGTAGCGCCCGTTCTTGACGGCTTCGTAGAAGATGGCCACGGCGTAGTCGGTCGTGCCGCCGCCGGGCAGGGTCAGGTGGCTGATGATGCCCGGGTAGCGGCAGCCGCGGACGTCGAGGCCGTACTTGAGGACGTAGTAGTCGCAAAGGAGCTCGCCGGCGACCTTGGTCACGCCGTACATCGTCGTCGGGGCGAGGACGGTGTCCTGCGGGGTCATCTCGCGGGGCGTGGTCGGGCCGAAGACGGCGATGGAGCTGGGGGAGAAGATGCGGAGGAGGCCGCGCTCGCGGCCGATCTCGAGGATGTTGTGAAGCCCGCCCATGTTGACGGCCCAGGCCTTTTGGGGGTTCTTCTCGCCGGTCGCCGAGAGCAGGGCGGCCAGGTGGTAGACGGTGTCGGCGCCGAACTTGACGACGAGGGCGTCGAGGGCGGCCTTGTCGGTGACGTCGACGAGCTCGAAGGGGCCGGCCTCGGCCAGGGCGGCCGGGGGGCGGACGACGTCGGTGACGAGGACGTTCGAGGCGCCGTATTTCGCACGCAGCGCCTGGGCCAGCTCGGAGCCGATCTGCCCGGCCGCGCCCGTCATCAGGACCCGCTTCGTCTCTCTGGCCATGGTCGTCCTCTCTCGTCGGGATTGAGCGAAAACAGTCGGTATTTATAGCACACCGGGGGCCGTTTTCAAAGGGCGGCCGTCGGCCGGGCGGCGAGCGGCGGGAGCGGATGGGGTCAAACCTACTTTTTATCACTTTCGCCTTCAAAGTCGTCAGAAAGTGATAAAAAGTAGGTTTGACCCCTTCTTGAACTTCGGTTAAAGTAACAGGGCCCATCATGAGCCGAGCGATCGAACCCCATCACCGCCCGCCCGAGGAGGCCTGCCCATGTCCATAACCCTGAACGGCACCGGTCTGACCGTCGAGAAGGTCGTCCAGGTGGCCCGCGCCAATACCCCGGTTGCCCTGGACCCCGCCGCCCGCAAGCGCATCGAGAAGTGCCGGGCCCTGCTCGAGGACAAGATCCAGAAGAAAGAGATCATGTACGGCGTCAACACCGGCATCGGCGAGCTGGCCAACGTCGTTCTGACCCAGGATCAGGTCGAGCAGTACCAGCGCTACCTCGTCTACAGCCACGCGGCCGGCTACGGCAAGCCCATGCCGGAGGAGATCGTCCGGGCGGCCATCCTCAGCCGCGTCAACTGCCATTGCCACGGCCATTCGGGCCTGCGCCCGGTCGTGACCGAAACGCTCATCGAGCTCCTCAACAAGGGCGTCACGCCGGTCATGTGCGAGAAGGGCTCGGTCGGCGCCTGCGGCGACCTGTCGCCGATGGCCCAGATGGCCCTGGTGCCGATGGGCGAGGGCGAGGCCTTCTACAAGGGCGAGCGCCTGCCCGGGGCCGAGGCCCTCAAGCGGGCCGGCATCACGCCTCTGGTCCTCCACGCCCGCGACGGCCTGGCCATGATCAACGGCTCGAACGTCATCGCCGGCATGTCGGCCCTGATCGTCCACGACGTCCACAACTGGCTGAAGATGTCGGAGATCGCCGCGGCCATGACCCTCGAGGTCCTCAACGCCAACATGAAGGCCTACGACGAGCGGCTCCACAAGGTCCGCGGCTATCCCGGCGCGCTCGAATCGGCGGCCAACGTCCGGCGCCTGACCGAGGCGAGCGAGCTTCTGGCCCAGCCGGGGAAGAAGGTCCAGGACGCCTACAGCCTCCGCAGCACCGCCCAGGTCGTCGGGGCCGCCCGCGACGCCCTCAAGTGGGCCCGCTATATGATCGAGATCGAGCTCAACGGCGCGGCCGACAATCCCGTCTTCTTCCCCGACGAGCAGCTCGTCCTGACCGGGGCCAACTTCCAGGGCGTGCCCATGGCCCTGCCGCTCGAGCTGCTCGGCACGTCCGTGACCACGATCGCCGTCCTGTCCGAGCGGCGCCACAACCGTCTCATGAACCCGCACCTCAACGTCGGCCTGCCGGCGTTCCTGACCAAGGGTGCCGGCATGTTCTCGGGCCTGATGCTGACCCAGTACACGGCCGGGGCCCTGGTCTGCGAGAACCGCATCCTGTCCCACCCGGCGGCGACCGGCTCCATCCCGGCCGCGGCCGACCAGGAGGACTTCGTCAGCATGGGCATGACGACGGCCCTCAAGACCCGCCAGATCCTCGACAACGCCCAGGCCGTGCTGGCCATCGAGCTCATGGCCGGGGCCCAGGCCATCGACTTCCGCAGGCCGGTCAAGCCCGGCCCGGCCATGCAGGCGGCCTACGACGTCATCCGCAAGCACGTCGCCCGGCTCGAAGAGGACCGGCCCCTCTACGACGACATCAACCGGCTCAAGGAAGTCGTCGCCTCGGGCGAGATCCTGGAGGCCGTCGAGAAGGCGGTCGGACCGCTGGCGTGACGCCATGAGCTTGCGCATCGCCCTCGTCACCGGCGCCGCCCGGGGCATGGGCCGGGCCATCGCCCTGCGGCTGGCCGAGGACGTCTCCGGCGTCGCCGTCCACTATTTGGCGAGCCGGGACGAGGCCCTGGACCTGGCGGCCACGCTCAAGGAGCGGGGCAAGCTGGCGGCCGTGTTCCGGGCCGACCTGACCAAGAAGGCCCAAGCCGCCGGCCTGGTCAAGAAGGTCGAGGAGCGCTTCGGCCGGCTCGACGTCCTGGTCAACAACGTCGGGACGTTCCTGGTCAAGCCCTGGGACCAGCTCGAGGTCGCCGACTGGGAGAAGGTCCTGCGCGGCAACCTCCTGGGCTCTTACTTCTGCATGAAGGCGGCCGTGCCGGGGATGCGCAAGCGGAAGTGGGGGAGGATCGTCAACATCGGCTACAGCCGGGCCGAGCACATCGGCGCGTTCCCGACCATCGTCCCCTACGCCGTGGCCAAGACGGGCCTCCTGACCCTGACCAAGACGGCCGCGGCGGCCGAGATCGGGAGCGGCATCACCGTCAACATGGTCTCGCCGGGGCTCATCCGGGGCGGCGTCCTGCCCAAGAGCGCGGCCGAGGCCCAGCTCGGGACCTACGAGGACGTGGCCGAGGCCGTGGCTTGGTGCGCCTCGGACCGGGCGGCCGCCACGACGGGCGCCAACGTCGTCGTGGCCGGCACCTGGAAGATGTAGGCCGCGGATAACCCGGCCCCGCCGGGAGCCGTAACTATAAGGGAGGGAGGAACTCCATGCCATACTATCTTTGGATCGTCGCTTTCGTCGTCTTCGTCTTCTTGCTGGGCATCCGCATCATCCGGCCGACCCACCGCGGGCTCGTCGAGCGGCTGGGCAAGTACAACCGCTTCGGCATGCCCGGCTTCAACTGGATCATCCCGGGCATCGAGCAGCTGCGCCAGGTCAACATCACCGAGATGATGGTCGACGCCGCGCCCCAGGAGATCATCACCAACGACAATCTCAACGCCCGGGTCGACGCCCAGGTCTACTTCCGGGTCAAGGAAGACGAGGCCAACGTCAAGGCCTCGCAGTACAACGTCAACAACTTCCAGTGGCAGATCGTCAACCTGGCCCGGACGACCCTGCGCAACATCATCGGCACCCTGACCCTGAAGTCGGCCAACAGCGAACGGGGCAAGATCAACGAGGAGCTGCTCAAGACGCTGTCGAGCGAGACGGCCCGCTGGGGCATCGACATCGTCCGGACCGAGCTCAAGGAGATCGACCCGCCCAAGGACGTCCAGGAGACGATGAACAAGGTCGTCAAGGCCGAGAACGAGAAGATCGCCGCCATCGACTTCGCCACGGCGCGCGAGACCGGGGCCGACGGCGACCGGCGGGCCGAGATCAAGCGGGCCGAGGGCGTCCGGCAGGCCAAGATCCTCGAGGCCCAGGGCGAGGCCGAGGCCATTCGCCTGGTCAACGAGGCGGCCGAGAGGTACTTCGTCGGCAACGCGCAGATCCTCCGGCGCCTCCAGGCCCTCGAGACGGCCCTCCAGGGCAACGCCAAGATCATCGTCCCCTCGGACAAGGACCTGGTCAACGTCATCGGGGAGATGGCCGGGATCGTGCCCCTGAAGAAATAGGCGTTTGGCCGCCTGAGGAGGGACCTGGTCTTCGCGCGCCCAGGGGGAGATCGGCGGCTGCGAAGACCTGTTCCCGTCTTGGATGCTGCCCGGGTCAGTCGGTGCCGACGAGCTCGATCTCGACCTTCCGGGATTTGCCCTCGCGCTCGACCGTCAGCGTGACCCGGTCGCCGATCTTGTAGCCGTCGAGGGCGGTGAACAGGTCGTCCCAGGACGCGATCTTCTTGGCGTCGATGGCCGTGACGACGTCGCGGATGAGCAGCCGGCCGAAGTTGTCGCGATACAGGCCCCTCAGCCCCAGGTCGTAGGCCCGGCCGCCGCGGGCGACCTCCAGGATGACGGCCCCCTCGATCCGGGCCCGGCGGGCCACCTCGTCCCGCACGAACTGGACCCCGCCGATGTCCGGCCGGATGACCTTGCCGTACTGGATGATCTGGGGCACGATCTTCCTGACGGTGTCGACCGGCACGGCGAACCCGACCCCGCTCGAGGCCCCCGACGGGCTGTAGATCATCGTGTTCATGCCGATGAGCTCGCCGTTCGAGTCGAGCAGCGGCCCGCCGGAATTCCCCGGGTTGATCGAGGCGTCCGTCTGGATCATGTCCCGGATGGTGACGTTGCCGGCGCCCGGCATGGACCGGCCCAGGGCGCTGACGATGCCCTTGGTGACGGTGTGGTCGAAGCCGAAGGGATTGCCGATGGCCACGACCTTCTGTCCGACCTGGAGGTCGCGCGACGTGCCGATGACGACGGGGGCCAGGCCGCCGACGCGCTCGCCGAGCTTGAGGACGGCGATGTCCTTGGTCGCGTCGCGGCCGACGAGAGTGGCTTCGACCTGCCGCTGGTCGGGCAGGCTGACCATGAACTTGTCGCCCTCGTCGATGACGTGGAAGTTGGTCACGATGTGGCCCCGGTCGTCCCAGACGAAGCCCGAGCCGCTGCCCCGCCGGACGGGCTCGTCCGACGAGTAGAAGAAGTCGCGGACGTACTGCAGGTTGGTGATGAAGACGACGGAGTTGCGGGTCTTGCGGACGACCTCGATGGTGTTCCGCTCGTCCTCGGTCAGCCGTCCGTTGACGGCCGCGGATGTGGCCGGGTCCTGGGCCGTAGCGGCCGGGGCCTGGACGGCCGCCGGCGGGACGGACGGCCCGCTCCCGCCGTCGCCGGCCGGCCGGGGCTCTCCCGGCCCGATATCGGCGCAGGCGAACAGGGTGAAGCTCAGGGCCAGGACGGCCGGGACGAAGGCTCTTTTCAGGGGGGTGGACATGGGCGTGACTCCTGTCCTTCCATTATAGCATTCAGACCTCGCCGCGGATGATCCTGCCGGGCAGGGTGAACAT
>CAZFZU010000047.1:5833-23835 GCA_964523615.1 uncultured Eubacteriales bacterium
TCCATTATAGCATTCAGACCTCGCCGCGGATGATCCTGCCGGGCAGGGTGAACATGCGCCGGATGCAGACGATCATCATCGCGGCCATGAGGGCCAGGTTGGCCAGGTCGTAGAGCTTCTTCATCACTTCTTCACGAACGGCTTGGTCTCGAGCGGCTTGGCGGCGTCGTCGAAGAACTTCTTCTGCAGGGCGGCCGTGGCCTCGTCGGCCTTGACGGAACGGAGCGTCTCGACCAGGGCCCCCACCTCGGCCTCGAGCAGGGCCCGGCCGAATTCGGCGTTGCCGGCGGCGCCGTCGCCGCGGTAGTGGTTGGGCTGGCCGGCGTACCACCAGATGCCCGTGTAGGCGTTCTTGAGCCCGGCCTGGCGCTTCTGATCGGCGCCGCTCTCGTCGCGGGCCTTGTCCTGGCGGACGAGTTCGGGGCGATGGGCCAGCATGACCGACGTCTCCTCCTCGCCGGCGTGACCGTCGAGCGCCGTCTTGCGGAGCTTGTCCAGGCGGGACTCGGTCGCCGCGTCGTACTCCGGGGCGAACAGGTAGACGACGTAGTCGCGCCGGCTCTCGAGCTGGGCCTGGCAGAAATAATGGAGGAAGGCGTCGTTGCCGCCGTGGCCGTTGACCAGGACGATCTTCTTGAAGCCGTTGCGGGCCAGCTCGTCGCAGGTCTGCTGGAGGAAGTCGAGCATCATCCGGCTGCCGTAGGCGACCGTCCCCGGCTGATGCTTGGCCTCGAAGATCTGGCCGACGAAGTAGGGCGGGAAGACGACGGCGTACTCCGCCGCGGCCGCCCGCAGGGACACCTCGCGGCAGTCGATGAGGTCGGTCCCCAGGGGCAGATGGGGTCCGTGCTTCTCCAGGATGCCGAGCGGGACGACGCACGTGCCGCCCGACGCGGCCACGGCCTTGACGAAGTCGGGGGCCGTCAGCTCCTCGTAACGGACGGAGAGCTTGTCCCCGGCGGGCGTCGCGGCCATTTGACCGGCGGAGACGGCGTTGACGAGTGCCAGGGAAACGGCCAAAACGGTCGTCAGGGCGGTTCGGACGAGGCGTTCGCGGATCATGGGGGGACCTCCTGGGCGATGGTCGGCTTCCCGGAATATAGCCCCCGGCGGAGACCCTGTCAACGGGGGCGGGAAAGGGCGCCGGGCGCCGCCCGGAGGTTTGGCGGCCGGGCCCTAAAGTGGTATATTCCTATCCCGGCCCCGCGGCCGGAGGACACCCGAGGAAGCCATGAAGATCGAAGTCACGAAAGAACAGCTGGCCGCCTTGGTCAAGCTCGTCTACCTGGGCAACCGCATGGCCAACGACTGGCGGACCGACGACGTCATCGAGGAGTACGACGAGATCGAGAGCCTCGTCCTCGAGGCGGCCCAAAAGCAGGGGCTGGGCGACTACGTCGAATTCGACGAGGAGACCAAGAAGGCCGTCCCGTCCGGCGAGCTCGAGGAGAAGATGACCGAGACGGTCGACTTCTACAACGACAACTCCTTCTGGGACCAGCTCATCTACCGCATGGCCGACCGCGACTACGTCCGCAAGTTCGGCGAGGAGGCCCTCGGGGAGCTCTACACGGAGAAGGGCATGGAGCGGGAGCGGCCGCTCATCGAGAAGTACGAGAAGGAATTCAACGACAACGGCCTCGACCGCCTCGAGGTCCGCCGCGACAACTGAGCCCGGCCGGCCGGGCCGCGGCGACGCACAGGAGGACCCGGTGAATAAGCCCGCAACGACCGCCGCCGCCCTGATCGCCGTTCTGGCCCTCGTCGCCCTGTCCGGATGCGGCAAGGGGACGTCCCCCGATCCGTCCCGTCCGGCCGCCGCCTCGGCGCAGCCCGCGCCCGCGTCTCCCCAGGCGGAACAGGCCCCCTGGCCGCCGCCCAAGGACCTCAACGAGCTCTACGGCCTCGAATTCAAGACCTATCGCGTCGGCGAGATGCCGGAGTACGCGGTCACGCCGCTCGGCGACCGCCGGGTCCGCCTGCTCTTCGGGATCATCGACGGCGGCTGTATCGAGAAAGAGACCCTGACCGTGCGCTCGGTCGAGACCGGCGCCGACAACGTCCGTACCCTGGACCTCCTCTACGCCCTCGCCGGCCAGCCCTGCAAGGCCCTCTTCAAACGGGCCCTCGAGGCGACCTTCCGCCTGCCCGAGCCGGGGACGTACCGGATCCGCCTCTGGGTCGACGAGCTCTACCACGGGCGCGGCCCGCAGCCCGCCCCCGTCCGCGAGATCGTCGTCGGTCAGTGACCGTCCCGCCGTCTTGACTCGCGCGGCCCCATCCGCCGTTCCGTCCGACAACGCTTGACACCTCCTCGAGGGGAGGTCTATCATCGGGGCGCAAAAGGATCCCGACCGTTCTTGGGGAGGTTCGCATGGGACACCGCCGCTATGTCCGCCGTTCCGCCCTCACCGCGGCCTTTCTGGCCCTCCTGGCCGCCGGGTCCGCGGCCGCCGAGACGCAGGAGTGGCCCCCTGTCACAGATGAGGACAAAGCGGTCAAGGATTGCCCCGGCCAGCCCGGCGCCCCGGCTGTCTATCTCCTGCGCCATGAGTTCTGGAACCAAAACGACCTGTCCTTCCGGGCCTTCTTCCGGCTCAAGGTCCTGACGGACGCCGGCAAGGCCTATGCGGATATCGAGGTCCCGTTCTCCGAGGCCTGGCGGATCAAGGACATCCAGGCCCGGGTCGTCAAACCCGACGGCCGGATCGTGCCTTACGCCGGGCCGGTCTTCGAGAAGACGGTCGTCCAGGTCGGCCGGCTCAAGCGCCTGGTCAAGACCTTCGCCCTGCCCGATATCGAAGTCGGGTCCATCATCGATTACCGGTTCGAGCGCAAACTCGACCCCAAGAAGGCGGCCTCGTCCGGGAGCCTGACCCTGGAACGCTGGAAGCCGGAGGAGGGCGGCTACCCCGAGGACCTGTCCCTGTTGTCCTATACCACCAACATCTGGGACTTCACGGCGCCCCTCTACACCTTCAAGGCCCGCTATGTCTACATGCCGTACCGGAACGGCCAGATCTCCCTCGGCGACCGGAGCCTGCGGCTGGCCTGGGTGTCTTATGGCCTGGCTTGGGGCGGGCCGGTCTGGAACGGGGGCAGCGTGGAGTTGACGGTCGACGGCATCCCGGCCCGGACAAAAGAGGAGTTCATGCCGGCGGAGGCCGAGGACCGGATGGGGGTCATCTTCTTCTTCTGCGACAACTCGGTCTCCGACGCCGCGTCCTATTGGCGGAGAGAGGTCGGAGGCTGGCGGGACCTGGTCAAGGAGTTCCTGGACAAGGCCGAGGGCGCGGAGCTCGAGGCCCAGGCCCTGGTCCGTCCGGACGCGCCGGCGCTCGAGAACCTCAAGGCCCTTTACGACCGGGCGCAGCGGCTCGAGAACCTGAGCTACGACCCGGCCATGACCCCGGCCCGGCGCAAGGAGCTGAAGATCAAGGACAACCGGAGCGCCGCTGACGTCCTGAAGCGCGGCGCCGGGCTCCGCAGCGACATCACCCGCGCCTTCGTGGCCCTGGCCCGGGCGGCCGGCTTCACGGCCGACCTCGTCCGGGTCGCCTCGCGCGACGAGCAGCTCTTCCACGAGCAGGTCCTCTCGCTCTACAGCCAGTTCGACACCGAGATCGCGAAGGTCGAGACCGGCGGCCGGACCCTGTTCCTCGACCCGGCCACGCCGTTGTGTCCGATGGGGACGCTGCCCTGGGCCTGCACCGGCACGCCCTATGTCGCCACGACGGGCCCGCTCGGCGACTTCCCCTCGACGCCGCTCGACCCGCCCGACGCGTCGACCCTCCACCGGGAGCTCGACCTGAAGCTCGACGGCTCGGGACGACTGTCCGGCTCGGTCCGCCTGACCTTGACCGGACAGGAAGCCCTCGTCCGCAGGCTGGAATACCTGGACCTCGACGAGGCCGAGGCCCGCCGCCGCCTCGAAACGGAGTTGACGGCGACGCTCGGCGGCGACGCCCAGGCCTCCTGCCGCGCGATCGGGAACCTCTCCGCCGCCGAGGACCCTCTCCGGATCGAGTTCGAAGTGTCCTGGAGCGCGGCCGCCGCCGTGGCCGGGGGGCGGATAGCCCTGCCGGCCGTCCCGCTGCGCGGCGCCTGGCACGACGCTTTCCGGCTGACCCAGCGCCGGTCCTCGGTCCAGTTCCGGTACCTGGCCCGGGAGACCGACGACATCGCCATCGCCCTGCCGGAGGGGATGCGCGTCGAAGCCCTGCCCGCCGCGAGCCTCGACGAGAGGTCCTTCGCCCGCCACACCCTCGACGGCTCGGTCGACGCGGACGGCCGGGTCCGAGTCCGCCGGGAGCTGGCCATCCTCAAGCCCCGCGTCCCGGCCGACCAATATCCCATTCTGAGGGCCTTCTTCGACCGGACCCGGGCCGCCGCCGACGGCCAGGTCCTTCTCGCGGCCGGGGAACGCTAACCGGTCCGCCTCCGTCGTCCGGGTCCCAAAACGCTGATTTTTATGGCTCTTGCGTCCTTGACACCCCGGCCGTATTCGGTTACCTTACAAGCCCCACGTTTTTACTTTCGAGGAGGATGAATGAGCTCGCAAAAGATCTATTGGACCGAGACCGACGAGGCGCCGTACCTGGCGACCTTTTCCCTGCTGCCGATCGTCCAAGGCTTCACCAAGGGGACCGGCGTCGAGGTCGAGCTGAGCGACATCTCGCTCGCCGGCCGCCTCCTGGCCAATTTCCCCGACTATCTGACCGAGGCCCAGCGCGTCCCCGACAACCTGGCTTTCCTCGGCGAGCTGGCCCTCAAGCCCGAGGCCAACATCATCAAGCTGCCGAACATCAGCGCCTCGCTGCCGCAGCTGCTGGAGACCATCGAGGAGCTCCAGTCCCAGGGCTACAAGGTCCCCGACTATCCCGAGAATCCCAAGACCGAGGCCGAGAAGGAGATCAAGGACCGCTACGCCAAGGTCCTGGGCAGCGCCGTCAACCCGGTCCTGCGCCAGGGCAATTCGGACCGCCGGGCCCCCCTCTCGGTCAAGAAGTACGCCCAGAAGAATCCCAACAAGATGCTGCCCCTCGGCGCCTGGAAGCCCGACAACAAGGCCCACGTCGTCCACATGACCGGCGGCGATTTCTACGGCAACGAGAAGTCGGTGACCGCGGACAAGGGCTTCGACTACCGCATCGAGCTCCAGGGCAAGGACGGCGCGGTCAAGGTCCTCAAGGACAAGCTCACCGCCCCCGCCGGCGAGATCCTCAGCGGGACCTTCATGAGCAAGAAAGCCCTTCGCGCCTTCTACGCCGAACAGATCGAGGACGCCAAGGCCAAGGGCCTGCTCCTGTCGCTCCACCTCAAGGCCACGATGATGAAGGTCTCCGACCCGATCCTGTTCGGGCACGCCGTGTCCGTCTTCTACGGGGAAGCCCTGGCCAAGCACGCCGCGGCCCTCAAGGAGTGCGGCTTCAATCCCAACAACGGCATCGGCGACCTGTACGCCAAGATCAAGGCCCTGCCCGAGGCCAAGCAGAAGGAGATCGAGGCCGACATCCAGGCCGTCTACGCCCAGCGCCCCGCTCTGGCCATGGTCGACTCCGACAAGGGCATCACCAACCTCCACGTCCCGAGCGACATCATCGTCGACGCCTCCATGCCCGTCGTCGTCCGCGAGTCGGGCCAGATGTGGGGCCCCGACGGCAAGCTCCACGAGACCAAGGCCATGATCCCCGACCGCTGCTACTCGCGGATCTACAAGACGATCATCGAGGACTGCCAGAAGCACGGCGGCTTCGACCGGGCCACCATGGGCAGCGTCCCCAACGTCGGGCTGATGGCCCAGCAGGCGGAGGAATACGGCTCCCACCCGACGACCTTCGAGGCCCCCTACGACGGGACCATCCGCGTGGTCACGGCCGACGGCCGCGTCCTGATGGAGCACGCCGTCGAGGCCGGCGACGTCTGGCGGCTGAGCCGGGTCAAGGACATCCCGGTGCGGGATTGGGTCAAGCTGGCCGTCAACCGGGCCAAGGCCACCGGCGCCCCGGCCGTGTTCTGGCTCGACCGGGCCCGGGCCCACGATGCCCAGGTCATCGCCAAGGTCGAGCGCTATCTCAAGGACCACGACACGGCGGGGCTGACGATCGAGATCATGGCCCCCGTCGAGGCCATGAAGTACTCGCTCGAGCGCATCCGCAAGGGCCTGGACACGATCTCCGTGACCGGGAACGTCCTCCGCGACTACCTCACGGACCTCTTCCCGATCCTCGAGATCGGCACGAGCGCCTACATGCTGTCCATCGTGCCCCTGCTCGCGGGCGGCGGCCTGTTCGAGACGGGCGCCGGCGGCTCGGCCCCCAAGCACGTCCAGCAGTTCGAGAAGGAGAGCTACCTGCGCTGGGACTCGCTCGGCGAGTTCTCGGCCTTCGCCGCCTCGCTCGAGCACCTGGCCGGGGCGTTCAAGAACGCCAAGGCCCAGGTCCTGGCCGAGACGCTCGACGCGGCCATCGGCAAGTTCCTGGACAACGGCAAGTCGCCGGCCCGCAAGGTCGGCCAGATCGACAACCGGGGCAGCCACTTCTACCTGGCCCTCTACTGGGCCGAGGCCCTGGCCGCCCAGGACAAGGACGGGGAGCTCAAGGCCAAGTTCGCGCCGGTGGCCAAGGCCCTCGGCGAGAAGGCGGCCGAGATCGACGCCTGCCTCATCTCGTTCCAGGGTAAGCCCGTCGACATGGGCGGCTACTACCACCCGGACAAGAAAAAGCTCGAGGCGGCCATGCGGCCGTGCGCGACGCTGAACGCCATCGTCGACGCGCTGTAGCGCAAGGCGGTCCGGCAAAGCGGGGGTCCGATGCGGCCCTCGCCCCGGCTTCTGGCCGCAGTGCCGCTGGGCCTCGCGTCCGGCCCGGCCCCGAGCGAAGGGGCACGGGTGACAGGGGGAGGACTTCGAAATGGCCGTAGACAAGGACGAAAAGGACCACTGCGACCTCAGTATCCGTATCGGCGGCGAAGCCGGGCAGGGCATGAACTCGATCGGCAGTCTGCTCGGAAAGGCCTTCGTGCGCAGCGGGTTCCACGTCTTCATCAACCAGGACGTCATGAGCCGGATCAGGGGAGGGCACAATGACATCCAGATCCGCGTCAGCGACCGCACGGTGAACTGTCCGGCCGGACGCGTCGATATTCTGGTGTGCCTGGACAAGAATACCCTGGAGCTCTACCGGGACGTCGTGGACGGCCTCATCGTCTATGACGAGGGGAAGATCGGTGAGAACGCCCCGTCGGGGCCAAAATTCCTGCCTCTGGCCATGGAGAAGATCGCTGAGGAAACCGGCGGCAGCTCCCGGATGGCCAACAGCGTCGCTTCCGGAGCGTTGATGGCCTTGACGGGCCTTCCGCTCGAGCCCCTTCTGGCGCTCCTGGGCGAGGTCTTCTCCCGAAAAGGCGACAAGGTCGTCCAAGCCAACAGGGAATGCGCCCGCAAAGGCTTCGAACGGATGAAGGGCAGGCCCGAAGGGCCGCCGCTCTGCGCGCTCCACCCCTCCGGGGAAGAGGGCCAGCGGAGGATGCTGCTCACGGGAAGCGATGCGATGGCCCTGGGGGCCCTGGTTTCCAACGTCCGGCTGTACTCGGCCTATCCCATGTCTCCGGCCACGGCCATCATGGAGTATCTGGCTTCGAAAAGCAGAGAGCTCGGCATCGTCGTGGAACAGGCCGAAGACGAGATCGCCGCCGTCAACATGGCCATAGGAGCGTTCTTTTGCGGGGCGCGGGCCATGACCGGAACGTCGGGGGGCGGCCTGGCCCTGATGGTGGAGGGCATCAGCCTGGCCGGAATGACGGAGACCCCGCTGGTCGTCGTCGACTGCCAGCGGCCCGCGCCGGCCACCGGATTCCCCACCCGGACGGAACAGGCCGACCTCCTCTTCGTGGCGCACTGCGCCCACGGGGAATTCCCCCGCGCCGTCCTGGCCCCCGGAAACGCAGAGGAGGCCTTCCATTCGGTCCGGAAGGCCTTCTACCTGGCGGAAAAATACCAAACCCCGGTGTTCGTCCTGGGCGATCAGGCCCTCAACGATTCTTCCTGGACCACGGAGCCGTTCGCCGTGGACGACCGGCTCGGGGAGGCGCAGAGTCTCGTAACGGAACAAGACCTGAAGGACATGGAACCTTATGCTTATGCCCGGTACGAGATAACGGATTCGGGCATCTCGCCCAGGCTCCTGCCCGGCGCCCCAGGCCAGGTCCTCTACGCCGACAGCGACGAACACACCGTTGCGGGGCACATCACCGAGAGCGCCGACGTCCGCCGGTCCATGGTGGAAAAAAGGCTGCGCAAGTTCGCCGGCATGCGGGAGGAGATGGCTGGCCCGAAGATCTTCCCCGGCCCTGACGCCGAATCCTATCTGGTCTGTTGGGGATCCACGCTCGGCGCGGTGGGAGAGACCGTTCAGGCGCTTCGTGCGGAGGGCGCGAACTGGGGTTATATCCACTTCAGCGAGCTGTATCCGCTTCCCGAGGCTCCGATACTCCGGGAGATAGCTGAAAGGGCCCGCCTCATCGCCGTGGAGAACAATGCCACCGGTCAATTCTGCCAATTGTTGAGGATGGA
This sequence comes from uncultured Eubacteriales bacterium, assembly GCA_964523615.1. GTDB lineage: Bacteria > Acidobacteriota > Aminicenantia > Aminicenantales > Saccharicenantaceae > RBG-16-66-30. The sequence continues at coordinate 14,406 of CAZFZU010000047.1, forward strand.
AACCGGCCTTGCTATCGCGGAGAAGATCCTCAAGTACGACGGCAGGCCATTCACGCCGGACGAACTCAAGGCCCGGCTGGGATCCGCGAAAGGCTGACGACCATGGCCGACACAGATGTTTTCAAGAGCGACGATCCGATCGCCTGGTGTCCGGGATGCGGGAATTTCGGCATCCTGAGCGCGCTGAAGCGGGCCTTGGCGCTGTCGGGACTGAAACCGGAACAGGTGTTGATCGTCTCCGGGATAGGGCAGGCGGCCAAGCTCCCACACTACCTCCGCTGCAACACGTTCAACGGCCTGCACGGCCGGGCCCTCCCCGTGGCGTCGGGCGCCAAGATAGGCAATCACGACCTGGTCGTCATCGCCGACGGCGGGGACGGGGACGGCTTCGCGGAGGGCGGGAACCACTTCATCCATGCCATGAGGCGCAACCTCGATATGACCTATCTCGTCCACAATAACCAGATCTACGCGTTGACCAAAGGGCAGGCTTCCCCCACTACGGACGCGCACATGGTCACCGGCACCACCCCGGAAGGCAATTCCATGGAGCCGGAACGGCCGCTGGCCCTGGCCGTGGCGGGCGATTGCAGCTTCGCCGCGCGGGGATTCGTGGGGGAGATGGACCATCTGGTCGGCCTGATCCAAAAAGCCATCGCGCACGAAGGCTTTTCTTTCTTGGAGATCCTCCAGCCCTGCGTTTCCTTCAACAAGGTCAATACCTTCGACTGGTATAAGAAGAGAGTCTATGTTCTGGACGAGGCTTCGTACGATCCTACGGACAGGCCGGCGGCTTTCCGGATGGCCCTGGAATGGGGCGACAGGATCCCCCTCGGGGTCATTTTCCGGGCGGAGCGCAGGACTTACGAGGATCTCAGAGGGTTGAAGGGGTCCGATCCTCTAAGGGACCGAGCTCCGGACAATGGGAAATGGGACGATCTTTTCAGAGAATTCCGCTGATCGACGAACGCGAAGGGGCCGCACCATGAAAAGGGACCAAGCCGCGCCGGCGAGGGTCGACGACTACATCGCCGGGTTCGAGCCCGAGGTCCGGGCGGTCCTGCGCAAGATGCGGGCGACCATCCGGAAGGCGGCGCCCGAGGCGGAGGAGAGGATCAGCTGGGGCATGCCTTCTTATGCCCTAGGCGGGATACTCACTTCCTTCGCCGCCTTCGAGAAGCATGTCTCCCTCTTCCCGGGCCCCGATGGCATCGAGAAGTTCAAGAAGGAACTCGCCCCTTATGGCACGTCGAAAGGGACGGTACGGTTCCCGTACGGGACGCCGGTGCCTTATGGGTTGATCGCCCGGATCGTCAAGTTCCGGATCAAGGAGAACCGGGCCAGGGCGGAAGCCAAGCGGAAGAAGAAGTAAGGCCCCGCTCTAAGCTCAGAGAATTTTTTTGATACCGGGGACGCGGGTGAGCAGCCAGGCCAGCCCGAAAGAGCCGGCCACGGCGGCCGGCGCCACGAACAGGAACTTGAGCTCCGGCGCGACCGGCAGGGGACCGGCCAGGCGCGCGATCGCGACGGCCACCGGGGCTTGGAGGACATAGGCGCCGAACGCGGCCCGCCCCAGCGCCCGCGCCAACGGTCCGGCGTGGTCGAAGCGGCGCTGGAAGAAGCCCAGGAGCCAGACGGAAGAACCGACCGCCGTCAGGCCCTCGCCGATGGCGATGACGGCCGCCTGCCAGCTCAGCCCGCCGCCGAGCGGGTCCGTGTTCTTCAAGTTGAGCAGAAGGGCCGCGATGATGATCCCGGCCCCGCCGAGAGCCGCCCACCCCGCCCTCCGCCGCAGCCGGTCCGGGACCGGGTCGAGCCAGCCGTTCCGGGCGCAGGCGATGCCGAGGGCGAACAGGCCGACGCACTGGGGCCACTGCCAGACGTGGAGCACGAAGATCTGGTGGGAGTCGATCGGATATCGCAACCGGACGACGAAGGTGGCCGCCGCGATGCCCGCGGCCAGGAAGGGGAGGAAGGACGGCCGCCACGGACGGGGAGCCGGCCGGGCAGGACGGACCGCCCGCCAAGCGGCGTAGGCCGCGGAAAAGATGAGCAGGGCCAGGACGAACCACAACGGGCCGGGGTCGAGTTCCGTCAGCTGGTCCCGGAAGAACCAGGCCAGGGACCGGCCGCGGCGATCGCCCATCCATCTCACGACGGGGAAGATGACGACCAGGAACGCCAGGAGGGGCGGGCCGAGCCGGCCGAGGCGGTCGCGCAGAAAGCCCGCGGGGCCCTTGCGGGCCAACGCCCGCGGCAGGAGCAGCCCGGCGATGAGGAAGAACAGTCCCATCGCGAACATGGAGCCCACGGCCACGTACAGCGCGGCGGGGATGATAAAGGCCCTGTTCGCCGAGGGCTCGCGGTAGGCCCAGGACCCGACGTCGGCGTAGGTGATGAAGACATGGCCCAGGATGACGCCGGCGACGAGGAAGGCCTTGAGGTTGTCGAGATAGGCCCGCCGCGGCGCGGGCCCGGGATCCTTATCGACCAAGCCGTCCTCCTCGATCAAGGCCACGATCATAGAGCCGGACGGCCCGCGCTGTCAAAACGGCCGAGAGCCAGCTCGTTGACATTCGGGATGAGTATTCATAGAATGCCCCTCCCGAAATAGGAGGTCGCCATGTCGTCCCTTCGCGATCGAGTCGCGTTCGTATCGGCCCTGGCCGTAATCTCGCTCACCGGAGTGATCCTGAGCGGTGAGCCGATCGCCGTCAAGTCCGGCCCCGTCGTCCTGCCCATCACCGGACTGTCCATAGAGCTCCCGGCCGACACCCGGGCCGATTTCACCTGGAGCCTGTCCTCCAGCTACGCGCTCGCCAATGACGGGACGAGCTTCGACGGCCGCGACGTCATCGACGAGAAGATCAAGGACACGCTCGTCGCCGGGACCTGGGTGCACGTCGGCTATTTCAACGCCGGGGACTGCCGGGCCACCGTGAACGACGCCGAGCTGGCCGACGCCTGGGCCGAGGACCGCGATCTCTTCGGCCTCCGCTGGTGCCTTCGCGGCGGCACGTTCGAATTCACCGGGGAGCTCGGCAAAGTGCCGGCGGTCGTCATGTGCGCCCACCGCGAGGGGCGGAAAGACCTCCTCATCTACCGGTTCTTCATCGACCTGCCGCTGGGGACCGCGCGGGAGACCCTCGTCGCCGCGCTGGCGAAGGCCTCCGTGGTCGAGCGCCTCGCCCTCGCTTGGCAGCGGGACGCGTGGGCGGCCGTCGAGCCGCGCCGCCGGCCCGAGGTCCGCGACCGGGGCGACGTCGCGCCCGTGCGGACGGTCAAGCTGGCGAAGACCGGCCTGACCCTCACCCTGCCCGACGACGGCTACGTCTGGCTGGTGCGCACCCCGCGCGAGGACGATGCCGTCGACTGGTTCGATATCATGGCCCCGGCCATGAACGAAGTGAGCATCGAGGTCATGCGGATACCCGGGATGACCTGCCAGGAGGTCTTCGACGGCATCACGACCGAAAAGCGCTACGACGCCCCTCCGTCGAACGTCCCCGCGGGCTGGACCGCCGGCCCGACCCTGGTCGTCGACGGGGCATTGGAGCGGGTCGTCGGCCGGTCGACCGGCGGCGGCGCCATCGTCGTCGGCCTGTTCAACGTGCCGGACCAGGGGCGCGGCGCCGGCGATTTCGCCAGGCTCGCCCCGATGCTGGAGGCGATCGCCAAGGCCGCCGAAGCGCTCTGAGCCGGCTTCGATTTTCCTCTTGACAAACGCCCCGGGCGGTCCTATTTTATAAAGGGTGAACAAAATGGTAAACATATTGAGACGGGAGCTGACCCTGCGACAGGCCAAGGTCCTCAAGGCCGTCGAGGACTTCATCCTCGGCCACGGCTACGGCCCGACCATCCGCCAGCTGGGCGCGGCCCTCGGCCTGCCCAACCCCTCGGCCGTCCTCAAGCACCTCCAGAGCCTGGAGCGCAAGGGCTACATCAGCCGGGCCGGGGGCGAGATCCGGGTGGCCGCCCTGCCGGCCCTGGTCGACAGCCAGGTCCGCGTCCCGGTCGCCGGGCTCGTCCCGGCCGGCGGGCCGCGCGAGTCGTTCGACACGACGGGCGAGGCCATGGACGTCCCGTCCTGGATGGTCGGCCGCCGCCGGGGCAACGTCTTCTGCATCCGGGTCGACGGCAAGAGCATGATCGACGCCTACATCGACGACGGCGACCACGTCCTGCTCGAGCGGACCGACCTGGCCAACTCGGGCGAGATGGTCGTGGCCATGCTCGACGACGGCTCGGTCACGCTCAAGCGCCTGCGGCGGGACAACGGCCAGGTCACCCTCGTCCCGGAGAACCCGGCCTTCCAGCCGATCGCGGCGCCCTCGGCCAAGATCCTGGGGCGGGTCATCGGCATCATGCGCAAGTACTGAACGGGGGAGACCCCCGATATCGCGTCCCCTTCGCGGAAGGGGAGAACAAGAGAACGGACCGCGCCGAAGAAAGGAGGAGAGGTGTCCCTGTCGACGAACGGCCGCCGCTACATCGTCCACGTCGACATCGACGCCTTCTTCGCCGCCGTCGAGGTCCTGCTCGATCCGTCCCTGGCCGGCAAGCCGGTCATCGTCGGCGGCCTGCCCCACGAGCGGGGCGTGGCCTCGACCTGCTCCTACGAGGCCCGCAAGTTCGGCGTCCACTCCGGCATGCCCCTGCGCGAGTGCTACCGGCTCTGCCCCCAGGGCGTCTTCGTCCGCGGCAACTACCACGTCTACGAGTCCTTCTCGGAGCGCTTCTTCCGGGTCCTCCACGCCGCGACGCCCGACGTCGAGGAGGCCTCGCTCGACGAGGCCTACCTCGAATTCACCCGCTGCGGCCGCCTCTACCCGTCGTTCCCCGAAGCGGCCCGCGACCTCAAGCGCCGGGTCGAGCGCGAGATCGGCATCACCGTCTCGGTCGGCGCGGCCCCGAACAAGGTCCTGGCCAAGCTGGCCACGGGCCGGGCCAAGCCGGCCGGCTTCTTCGAGATCCGCGAGGGCGAGGAGGCGGCCTACCTCCGCGACCTCGGCATCGAGGCCCTGCCCGGCATCGGGCCCAAGGGCCAGGTCGTCCTGCGGCTGATGAACATCCACAAGATCGGCCAGCTCTGGGACCTGCCGCGGGCGACCCTGCACACGCTGTTCGGCTCGGGCGGCGACGACATCTACCTCCAGTCGCGCGGCCTCGACAGCCGCCCCCTGGTCTCGCGGACCCTGCCCAAGTCGGTCTCGCGCGAGACGACCTTCCTCGAGGACCTCTGGGACAAGCGCCTGCTCCTGGCCCACCTGGCCTACCTCTGCGACCGGCTGACCCTGGCCCTGCGCCGGGACCGGCTCTACGCCCACGTCGTCGAGGTCAAGGCCCGCACGGCCGACTTCAAGACCGAGATCAAGCGGCGCCTGCTCCTGTCGCCCCTCCAGGACACGGCCGGGATCTACAAGGTGGCCGAGGAGCTCTTCCTCGAGCTCTTCACCGGCACGCGGCTGGCCCTGCGCCTGGTCGGGGTCAAGGCCGCCGAGCTCGTCCGGGTCCGGCCGCTGGCCCTGTTCGAGCCCTACTCGGAGCGGCCCGAGCGTCTGGGCGGGGCCATCGACCGGGTCCGCGACAAGTACGGCTTCGGCTCGGTGCTGACGGCCCGGGAGAGGATGCTCGACGCCGTCTACGCCGCCGACCCGCGGCGGGGCTACGTCCTCAAGACGGCCTCCCTGACGAAGTGAGAGGGGAGAGGCGCGCGCCATGTTCGTCCCCCTGCGCATCCATTCGGCGTACAGCCGGGGCCGGGGCAGCGTCACCCTCGAGGAGGCCTCGGGCTGGGCGGCCTCGCGGGGGCTCACGGCCGCGGGGCTCGCGGACATCGGCAACATCTACGGCTGGGGCAAGTGGAAGCGCGTCGCGCCGCCGGGCGGGTACCGGCCGATCTTCGGCTGCGAGCTCGAGCGCGGCGGCCGGCGGTTCGTCTTCCTGGTCAAGACGCGCGAGGGCTACCCGAACCTCATGGAGATCTTCAACGGCCGGGAGATCCGCGACGCGTCGGGGCTCGTCGTCATCTACGTCCCGGACGGGAAAGGGGACCCGGGCGAGGCCGCGTGCCTCGCCGGCCTGCGCGAGAGGGTCGCCCCGGGCGACCTCTACATCGGGGCGGAGTTCGCGAACTTCCGGCGGATCTCGGGGACATGTCCCCTTGGTACGTGTCCCCAGGATCCGCCGGCGAACGGGGACACGTACCAAGGGGACATGTCCCCGTTCGCCGGCTTGCCCGTCGTCTGGGCCAACCCGGTCAAGTACCTGACCGGCCCGGAGCGGCTCATCCTCCTCCACGCCATCGAGAAGAAGGTCCCGTACCCGCCCGAGCGCGACCGGCTGCTGGCGAAAGTCCGGATCTTCGGCCCGGACCAGGAGGCCCTGGCCCTGCGCCGCTTCGGCGACGCCGCCAAGGACGTCCTGGCCCGGACGGCCGAGGTCGCCGAAAAGTGCGAGTTCGCCTTCGAGGGCATCGTCCCCAACCTGCCGGCCGACCTCTTCCCGCGCTCGCTGCGCGAGGTCGTCGCGGAGCGCCTGGCGGCCGCCAGGGACCTGACCTGGAAGGAGCGCCAGCGGGCCCGCCGCGAGCTGGCCGCCGTCGAGCAGTCGGGCTTCGGCCCCTACTTCCTCGTCGTCCACGACATCGTCGCCTTCGCCCGCCGCCGCGGCATCCTCCACAACCTGCGCGGCTCGGGGGCCTCGTCCTTCCTGGGCTGGCTCCTGGGCCTGTCCCACGTCAACCCCATGGACTTCGACCTCTACTTCGAGCGCTTCCTCAACCGCGGCCGGCCCGACCCGCCCGACATCGACCTCGACTTCGACTCGCGGCGCCGCGACGAGGTCCTGGCCTACGTCCTCGAGCGCTACGGCTCCGGCCGGACGGGCGCGGCCTACGTCTGCTCGCTCAAGGACTACGGCGGCCGGTCGGCCCTCTACGAGACGCTCCGGGCCTTCGGCGTCCCGCCCGAGGAGGCCCGCGGCCAGTCCAAGCGCGTGCCCTACTTCGCCGAGCCGTCGTGGCTGAGGCGGGCCGCCCCGGCGCCGGGCCGCCTCGAGGCCTGGACGCTGGCCGCCGGTCTCCAGGACGTCTACCGCGAGATCTCCCTCCACGTCGGCGGGGTCATCCTGACGCCGGGCCCGGTCGAGCGCTGCCTGCCCCTCGAGACCTCGGCCAAGGGCCTGCGCATGACCCACTTCGACAAGGACGCCGTCGAGGACCTGCGGCTCATCAAGCTCGACCTGCTCTCGGTCCGGGGCCTGGCGGCCGTCTCGGAGACCAAGGACCGGCTCCGGCTGCGGACGCTCCCCGAGGGCGACGCCGCGACCTACGACGCCCTGCGGGCCGCCCGGACGGTCGGCTGCTTCCAGGTCGAGAGCCCGGCCATGATGAACCTCCTGCGGCGGATGAAGCCGAAGGACGTCCACGAGATCACCCAGGCCCTGGCCCTGGTCCGGCCGGGGCCGACCGAGAGCGGCATGAAGGAGGCCCTCCTGCGACGGCGGAACGGGCGAGGGGCCGCGAAAGCCGGGGACACGTACCAAGGGTCCATGTCCCCGGGGGACGACCCCTTCCTGGCCCGCCTCCTGCCCGAGACCGGCGGCATCCTCCTCTACGAGGAGCAGGTCATGCAGGTCGCCGAGCGGGCGGCCGGGATGCCCCCGGAAGAGGGCGACCTGCTGCGCCGGAGCCTGCGCAAGGGGAGGGGCGGCGACCCCGCCCTGCGGGCCAAGTTCGTCCGCGAGGCCGGCGAGCGCGGCTACGCGGCCGCCGAGATCGAGCGGCTGTGGAAGACCATGGAGAAGTTCTCCTCCTACTCCTTCAACAAGGCCCACAGCGCCTCCTACGCGGCCATGGCCTACCAGGCCGTCTACCTCAAGGTCCACCACCCGGTGCCCTATCTCGCGGCCGTGCTCAACGCCGGCGGCGGCTACTACGACCTGCCCGAGTACGTCGCCGAGGCCAAGCGCGCCGGCGTCCGCTTCCTGGGCCCGGACGCCAACCGCAGCGGGGCCGGCTTCGAGGTCGAGGCCGGGGCCATCCGCGTCGGCCTGACCTCGATCAAGGGGCTGGGCCTCAAGACGATCGATCGCCTCCTCGGCGAACGGGCGGCCGGCGGCGACTTCCTTTCGGTCGAGGACTTCCTGGCCCGGGCGAAACCCGGCCAGGCCGAGCTCCTGGCCCTCATCCGGGCCGGCGTCTTCGACTCCCTCGAGCCGCGGCGGACGCGCCAGGTCCTGCGCTACTTCCGTGGTCTCGAGCACATGGAGGAGGTCGCCGACATCTCCGCGGGCGAGAAGCGGCGCATGCTCTTCGAGTCGCTCGGTTTCCTGCCCGAGGGCGACGACCTCGATCTCTACGAGGGCAAGCGGCCGCCGCTGCGGGTGAAGGACCTCAGGGACCGGGCCGGGAGCCTGGTCGAGCTCCTCGTCCGGGTCGTCGACGCCCGCCAACGGGTGACCTACGGCGCCCTCCACGGCGGGAACGGCGACGGGGGCTTCGGGGGGTATGGCCGGCCGGGCGGTGGGAACGGCGATGGCGACGGGGAAGGCCCTGAGGGGGCGGAGGACGAGCGCGGCGGCTACGGTGTCGGGACGGGCGGCGCAAAGTATTTTTACATGTTCGAGGACGAGACGGGACTGCTCCAAGGCATCGGCGAGACGCGCTGCGCCGTCTACGGGACGCCTCCGGTCTGTTTCCTCCGGGGCGAGGTCCGCAAGGACGGGGAGGGCGTCCCCCAGATCACCCAGTGCGCCTTCCTGAGGTCGTTCTGATGGGGACATGTACCGTCGGTACGTGTCCCCGATCTATTGGCACGCTTTTCGCTGTTAATACAGGTACGGAGGTCGATATGAACGGCTACCGGTTCTCGGCTTACGTCGTCCGCGACCGCGAAGGCTGGGCCGCCCACTGCCCGGAGTTCCCGGACTGCCGGGCCCGCGGCGGGACCTACGAGGAGGCCCTGGACAACCTCCGCGACGTCATCCGCATCTTCGTCGAGGACGGCCTCGGCGACGATGAGGCGCCGCCCCAGCACGACGGCACGTCGTTCACGACGCTGAACGTCTGAGGTCTCCGGTCCGGCGTTCCCGCGTCCCCGCCCGGGCCTTTCTTCGTCCGGCGCTCCTGCCGGCTTTTCCGTCTTCCCCCCTGACGCCCGATTGGATTAGAATACCCCTTCGCGCCGTCATCCTTCGAAGGAGTCGAATATGAGAAGAATCCCCGGACTCGCGCTCGCCCTTCTGGCCCTGCTCGTCCTCGTTCCCGCCGTGGCCGCGGCCCAGGCCCCCGCTCCGGCCGCGACCGCGCCGCAGGCCAAGCGGCCCTTCGCTCTCGACGACCTGTTCAAGATGAAGAGCGTGGGCTCGCCGCAGAGGTCGCCCGACGGGAAATGGGTCGCCTACACCGTCGGCTCGACCGACCTCGAGA
>CAZFZU010000048.1:0-23409 GCA_964523615.1 uncultured Eubacteriales bacterium
GGTCAGAACTGGACCTTGACCGGGCCCTTGGCGACCTCGTCCTCGATCTGGTAGTACTCGCGGGGCTTGAAGCCGAACATGTTGGCGATGAGGCTCGAAGGGAAGATCTGCTGGCGCATGTTGAACTTCATGACCGTGTCGTTGTAGAACTGCCGGGCGTAGGCGACCTTGCTCTCGGTGCCGGCCAGCTCCTCCTGGAGCATGAGGAAGTTCTGGTTGGCCTTGAGGTCGGGGTAGGCCTCGGCCACGGCAAAGAGAGACTTGAGGGCGCCGGTCAGCACGTTGTCGGCCTCGCCCTGGGCCTTGACGCCCTGGGCGTTGACGGCCATGTTCCGGGCCTGGGTCACCTTCTCGAAAACGCCGCTCTCGTGCTTGGCGTAGCCCTTGACGGTCTCGACCAGGTTGGGGATGAGGTCGTAGCGACGGCGCAACTGGACGTCGATCTGCGACCAGGCGTTGTCACAGCGGTTGCGTAGCGTGACCAGGGCGTTGTACATGCCGATGGCGATGATGACGACGCCGCCGATGATGACCAGCAGAAGAACGAAAGCTCCCATGTGTGCCTCCTTCGGACTCGCGGTCCGTCCCTAACAATAAGGGCCCGGGGCCGAAAAAGCAAGGCCTTGGGCCGGCGGCGAGGTTTAGCTGCCGCCAATGGGAAATACGGATGCTGGGCAGGGGAGTTTTAATGGGGGACATGATACCTATTTCCCATTTATTAATTCGGAAATAGGTATCATGTCCCCCATTTTCTCTTGAAATCCCCCGGCTGGACGGGCCATAATCGGCTTCCACCCATGACGCGTTCCGACAAGGAGGCCCCCGTGAAAAAGTCCCTCGTCACCGTCGTTCTCTGCCTGGTTTTCGCGGCCGGGCTGGCCGTGCCGTCATCCGCTCCGGCCCAGACCGCCGCGAAACCGGCCGCCAAGGGCGCGGCCGCGGCGCCCGCCGCCCAACCGCGCCTCAACGCCGAACTCCTCGCGGGGCTGGCCTTCCGCAACATCGGCCCGGCCATCATGTCGGGGCGCGTCAGCGACATCGCCATCCACCCGCTCAAGCGGGCCACTTGGTACGTGGCCGTGGGCTCGGGCGGGGTCTGGAAGACGGACAACGCCGGCACGACCTGGACGCCCATTTTCGACGCCCAGCCGACCTACTCGATCGGCTGCCTCACGCTCGACCCGTCCAACCCCGAGATCGTCTGGGTCGGCACGGGCGAGAACGTCAGCGGCCGCCACGTCGGCTACGGCGACGGCGTCTACAAGAGCCTCAACGGCGGCAAGACCTGGACGAACATGGGGCTGGCCGGATCGGAGCACATCGCCCGCATCCTGGTCGACCCGCGCGACTCGAACGTCGTCTACGTCGCGGCGGAGGGCCCGCTGTGGTCGGCGGGCGGCGACCGCGGCCTCTACAAGACGACCGACGGCGGCAAGACCTGGACGGCCGTCCTCACGATCTCCAAGGACACGGGCGTCGCCTCGGCCGAGTTCGACCCGGCCGACCCCGACACGATCTACGCCGCGGCCTACCAGCGCCGCCGCAGCGTCGCCGCCTTCATGGGCGGCGGCCCCGAGGGCGGCATCCACAAGACCGAGGACGGCGGCAAGACCTGGCGCAAGCTCGCGGTCGGCCTGCCCAAGGGCGACGTCGGGAAGATCGGCCTGGCCGTCTCGCCCCTCGACACGCGCGTCGTCTACGCCACGGTCGAGGCCGGCCCCGAGGAGAAGGGCTTCTACCGCTCGGCCGACCGCGGCGAGAGCTGGGAGAAGCGCAGCGACTACATCAGCGGCGGCACGGGCCCCCACTACTACCAGGAGATCTTCGCCGACCCGACCGTCTTCGACCGCGTCTACCAGATGGACCCGGGCCTGCGGGCCACCGACGACGGCGGCAAGACCTGGCGCCGCGTCGAGGAGAACGCCAAGCACGGCGACAACCACGCCATGGCCTTCGTCAAGGGCGACCCCGACTACATCCTCAACGGCAGCGACGGCGGCGTCTACGAGACGCGCGACGGCGGCCGGACCTGGCGTTTCTTCGACAACCTGCCCGTGACGCAGTTCTACAAGCTGGCCCTCGACAACGCCCTGCCCTTCTACAACGTCCACGGCGGGGCCCAGGACAACGGCAGCCAGCTCGGGCCGTCGCGGACGCCCAACGCCCACGGCATCGCGAACGCCGACTGGACGATCACCTACGGCGCCGACGGCTACGCCACGGCCATCGACCCGACCGACCCGAACACGGTCTATCTCGAGTGGCAGATGGGCAACCTGCTGCGCTACGACAAGAAGAGCCACGAGACCGTCTATATCAGCCCGCGGGCCGAGCCGGGCGACCCGCCGCTGCGCTTCAACTGGGACGCGCCGGTGCTCGTCAGCCCGCACGCCCCGACGCGGCTCTACTACGCCGGGCAGTTCGTCTGGCGGAGCGAGGACCGCGGCGACAGCTGGACGCGGATCTCGCCCGACCTGACCCGGGGCATCTTCCGGCTGGAGCAGAAGATCATGGGCCGGCAGTGGAGCGTCGACGCGCTCTGGGACCACGGCGCCATGTCGCAGTTCGGGACGGTCACCTGCTTGAGCGAGTCGCGCCTGGCGGAGGGGCTCATCTACGCGGGGACCGACGACGGCCTCGTCCAGGTCACGGAGGACGGCGGCAAGACTTGGCGCAAAGTCGAGAAGATGGCCGGTGTCCCCGATATGTTCTTCGTCAACGACATCCGCGCTTCCAAGCACGACAAGGACGCGGTCTACGCGGCCGTCGACAACCACAAAACGGGCGACTACAGGCCGTACCTGATGATGAGCGCGGACCGCGGCCGGACCTGGACGAACATCGGCGCGGGGCTGCCGGCCCGGACCCTGGTCTGGGCGGTGGACCAGGACCACGTCAAGAAGGAGCTGCTGTTCGCCGGGACCGAGTTCGGCGTCTACGCCACGGTCGACGCCGGCAAGACCTGGCTCAAGCTCGCGGGCGGCGCGCCGACCATCTCCTTCCGCGACATCGAGGTCCAGGAGCGCGAGAGCGACCTCGTCGGGGCCTCGTTCGGGCGGAGCTTCTTCGTTCTCGACGACTACTCCCCGCTGCGGGAGATGACCGAGGCGGCGCTGGCCCAGGAAGCGGCGCTCTTCCCGGCGCGCAAGGCGTTGCGCTACATCCCGCTCAGGCCCATCGATTCGGACGGCAAGGGCTGCCTGGGCGACGGCTATTACGCGGCGCCCAACCCGCCGTTCGGGGCGGTCTTCACCTATTACCTGAGGGACGGTGTGAAGGGAGCGGCCGAGGCCCGGCGCGAAGAGGAGGCCAAGCTGGTCAAGGACGGCAAGCCCGTGCCGTTCCCGGGTTGGGACCGGCTCCGGGCCGAGGAGAACGAGGAGAAGCCGGCCGTCGTCATGACCATCGCCGACGAGACGGGTCAGGTCGTGCGGCGCCTGACCGTGCCTGCGGGCAAGGGCCTGCACCGGGTGGCCTGGAACCTGCGCTACGCGACGATCGAGCCGACGCAACTCGAGTCGGCCCGCCGCGAGATCTGGGAGCGCGAATCGCTCGGGCCCATGGTCGTCCCGGGCAAGTTCACGGCGACGCTGCAAAAGAAGGTCGACGGGGCGCTGACGACGCTCGCGGGCCCGATGCCGTTCGTCGTCGAGGCGCTCGAGTTCGCTAGCTTGCCGGAGAAGGACAAGGCGGCCCTGCTGGCCTTCCAGAAGAAGGCCGGCGAGCTGCAGCGGGCCATGATGGGCGCCGGCGCGGCGGCCCAGGACGCGCTGGGGAACCTGCGGTACATCCGCAAGGCCCTGCTCGACGCGCCCCAGGCCGACCCGAAGCTGGCGGAGACGGCGAGGGCCATCGAGAAGAGGGTCCAAGGGCAGTTGACGACGCTCTACGGCGATATGACCCGGGGCATGCGCTCCGAGCCGGCCGAGCCGTCGCTCCTGGAGCGGATCCAGGCCCAGCTCGACGCGACCGGGCCGATCACGGCGACGGCCAAGCGCGGCTACGACATCGCGGCCGAAGCCTTCGGCGCGCTGCTCGAGGACATGCGGCAGACGATCGATGTCGACCTGCGGAAGCTGCAGGGCGCGCTGGAGGCCGCCGGCGCCCCCTGGACGCCCGGCCGCGGCGTGCCCGTGTGGAAGAAGTAGAGAAAATGGGGGACATGATACCTATTTCCCATTTAATTAATTAGGAAATAGGTATCATGTCCCCCATTTAAATCACCAGTTGTCGGTGCGGAAGGGCGAGGCGGGCAGGCCTTCCTTGTTGGCCAGGTTGGGCACGGCCAGCTGGTGCCAGCCCATGCGCACGGCCTGGGGCGCGGCCACCCGCGGGCTCCAGACGACCACGGTGTCCCCGGCGATCTCGGCCTCGGCCTTGTAGAAGACGCGGTCCGCGCCGGCGATCTCGAACCACTTCGGGCCCTGGCCGTCGTTGGTGACGAGGCCGCCGCCGACGTGGTCGAAGGCCAGGCGCACGAGCGACCCCTCGACGGTCAGGCCCTTGTAGAGCGGGCCGGAGCATTCGAGGGTCTTCTCGCCGTAGGCGTTGGCCCGGGCCCAGAGCGACAGCCGGTAGCCGACGTCGCGCTTGTTCGGCGGGTGGATATCGTTGAGCGTGGCGATGTCGGTGACCACGGCCATGCCCGTGTACGGCAGGCGCAGGGCGTTGCGCTGGGCCTCCCAGATGAGCGGCAGGCGCAGGAAGTCGGGCACGTCGCCGGCGGGTGTCTCGCGGTCGTAGGGGTAGTTGTAGGGCGCCAGCTGGACGTAATAGAACGGGAAGTCGCCGAGCTTCCAGGCCAGGCGCCAGCCCTCGATGAGGGCCGCCATGCGCTTCTCGTAGATCAGACCGTCGTTGCGGTTGCTCTCGCCCTGGTACCAGATGGCGCCGCGGATGGCGAACGGCGTCAGGGCGTGGATCATGCCGTTGTAGAGGGCCGTCGGCGCCTGCGGGTCGTCGTAGGGGTTGGCGGGCAGGCCCGGGTCGGGCACCGGCGGCAGGGCGGCCTTGGCCATGAGGGCCTTGCGGCTGTCGCGGACCCAGGTCTCCCAGACGGGCAGGGCCTTGGCCAGGGCCTGCTGATACTCGGCGTAGCGGGCCGCCTGGGCGTCGAGCGGGGCCTTGACCTCGGGCACGGCGGCGAAGCCGACCGGCGGCGTCCAGGGCTCGATGAGCGTGCCGCCCCAGGCCGACTCGATCAGGCCGACCGGGACGCCGAGGCGCTTGTGGAGCTCGAGGCCGAAGTAATAGGCCACGGCCGAGAACGGCCGGACCGTATCGGGAGAGCAGCGCTCCCACTTCGTGGCCACGTCGTCGAGCGGGCGGTCGGCGGGGCGCTTGGGGACGAGGAAGAGGCGCATGTTGGGATTGTCGGCCCGCAGGATGTCGGGCGCGGGATTGGGCAGCCACGACATGGCCCACTCCATGTTCGACTGGCCCGAGGCCAGCCAGACCTCGCCGACGAGGATGTCCTTGACCGAGAGAGCGGGGCCCTTGGCGCCGCGGACGGTCATTTCGAGGGCCGGGCCGCCGGCCTTGAGCGGGTCGAAGGCGACGCGCCAGCGGCCGTCGTCGCCGGCCACGGCCTTGCGCTCCTGGCCGGCGAAGGCCACCGTGACGGTCTCGCCCTTCGCGGCCCAGCCCCAGACCGCGACGGGCTTGTCCTGCTGGACGACCATGTGGTCGCCGATGACGGCGGGCAGGCGGACCTGGGCTGCGAGGGCGGCCGGCATCGTAACGAGGGCGATCCCCGCGAAGGAGAGCGCCGCATATCGCTTCATCGATGAGGTCATGTTCCCCTCCGTCTTCTCGTTCCGCGGACTTTCCGCGACGAAGATATCGCCCCGTCCTCATCAAGTCAAGGATGGCCTGGAAAATGGGGCGGAAAATGGGGGACATGATACCTATTTCCGAATTATTAAATGGGAAATAGGTATCATGTCCCCCATTATGGGTTGCGGGGCGGGGTCCGGATGTGGAGAATAGGGCTTCGTGCATCGCCGCCAGGAGGTCCGTCATGAACGTCAAGCTCGCCACCCGCGCCTTCTCCCGCGCCGCCGCCGCCCTCGCCCTCGCCTGCGCCTTGTTCGCTTCCGCCGCCGACCAGGACCCGGCCGTCGACTGGGACATGGCCGCCAAGATCCGCGAGGAAGGCCTGCAGCGCTCGCAGGTCATGGACCTCGTCGGGTACATGACGGACGTCCTGGGAGGCCGCCTGACCCTGTCGCAGGACATGAAGCGGGCCCAGCTCTGGGCCCAGGAGAGGATGCGGCAGCTCGGCCTGGAGAATGTCGCGATCGAGCCGTTCATGGACTACGGCGCGGCCTGGGACAACGAGTATTTCTCGCTGCAGATGCTCAAGCCCGACTATCAGCCCATGGTCGGCTTCCCCATCGCCTACACGTCGGGCACCAAGGGCAAGGTCGTGGCCCCGGTCGTCGTCGCCTCGGACATCCGGGTCAAGAAGGACCTCGAGCGCTACAAGGGATCGCTCGATGGGACGATCGTCCTGGCGACACCGCCTCTGAAGCTCGACATGGAGGCCCTCACCAGGGGCGTCCAGCGGCTGACGGACGAGGACCTCGAGCGGCTCGAGGAGGCCGTCGTGCCGAGGCCGCAGCGGGCCCCGGTGACGCCGCCCCCGCCGAACCCGGACCTCGTCAAGCCCGAGGAGAAGATGGCCTTCTTCAAGGCCGAGGGCGTCGTCGCTGTCCTCGAATGCAACGGGGGGCAGATGGGCTCGGTCATCGGCTTCTCCCGGCCCGGCGCCAACGAGGACAAGTGGTCGCGCGAGAAGACGCTGGCCACGATCCCCATCGTCGCCGTGACCCCGGAGCACTACAACCGCATGTTCCGCATCGCCCAGCGCGGGCTGCAGGTCATGGTCGAGCTCGAGGTCCGCAACCGCGTCGGTCAGACGGTCGAGAAAGCCGCCAACGTCGTCGGCGAGATCCCGGGCACGGACCTGGCCGACCAGGTCGTCATGCTCGGGGCCCACTTCGACAGCTGGCACGCGTCTTCCGGCGCCAGCGACACCGCCGCCGGGTGCGCCGTGGCCCTCGAGGCCGCCCGCATCCTCAAGGCCGTCGGGGCCAAGCCGCGGCGGACGATCCGCGTCGCCTTCTGGGCCGGCGAGGAGCAGGGCCTGCACGGCTCGCGCGAGTACGTCAACGCCCACTTCGGCGATCCGAACGATCCGAAGATCGGCGCCAAGCCGGACTACGACAAGTTCTCGGTCTACTTCAACCAGGACTACGGCGCCGGCCAGTTCCGCGGAGTCTACCTCCAGGGCAACGAGCGGGCCCGCCGGCTCTTCGCGGCCTGGATGGCGCCGTTCCGGGACTTCGGCTTCACCGCCCTGTCCATCCAGAGCGTCGGCAGCACCGACCACGTCCCGTTCGACGCGGCGGGCCTGCCCGCCTTCCAGTTCATCCAGGACCGCATCGGCGGCACGTACGGGCACACCAATCTCGACTTCTACGACACCCTGCGCGACGAGGACCTGATGAAGAACGCCGTCATCGAGGCTTTCTTCGCCTACCAGGCCGCCATGGCCGATGAGCGGGTGCCCCGCAAGCCTCTGATATCGAAATAATTGCGGGCAAACCGGGCCGGCCGGACCGGCCCTTTTTCCGATTGACACCCCCGGGGCCCCATGCTATCATGTGGCCCCTTGTGGGGTGGCATCCACCCTTCAAATACATCTAACAGGAGGTCTTATCGGAATGTCGACATTGAAAGAGAAATTCTACCTGAAGGTCGGCCCGATGCAGGCCCGGGTCAAGGCCCTGGCCAAGGACCACGCCACGGTCCCCGTGTCGAAGGTCGACGTCGGCCAGGTCGTCGGCGGCGCCCGCGACATCATCTCGATGCTCTGGGACGTCTCGCTGCTCGACAAGTTCGAGGGCATCCGCTTCCGCGGCTACTCCATCCCCGAGCTGCGCGAGAAGCTGCCCAAGGCCCCCGGCGGCACCGAGCCCCTGCCCGAAGGCATCTTCTATCTTCTCCTCCTCGGCGAGGTCCCGACCTACGAGGACTGCGTCGCGATCACCGAGGAGTGGCGGTCGCGGAGCGTCCTGCCCCAGTACCTCATCGACGTCCTGAACGCCGTCCCCAAGGACACGCACCCGATGACCCAGTTCTCGCTGGCCATCCTGCAGCTCCAGAAGGACTCGGAGTTCGCCCGCCGTTACAAAGAGAAGATGCCCAAGACCCAGTACTGGGACGCGATGTATGAGGACGTCATGAACCTCATCGCCAAGCTCCCCAACATCGCGGCCTACATCTTCCGGCGGACCTACTTCGACGGCAAGCACATCGCCCCCGACCCGAAGCTCGACTGGGGCGCCAACCTGGCCCACATGCTCGGCGTCAGCAACGACCCCGCCTTCAAGGAGCTCATGCGGCTCTACCTGTGCATCCACAGCGACCACGAGGGCGGCAACGTGTCGGCCCACACGACCCACCTCGTCGGCTCGGCCCTGTCGGACGCCTACTACTCCCTGTCGGCCGGCATGGACGGCCTGGCCGGCCCGCTGCACGGCCTGGCCAACCAGGAAGTGCTGGCCTGGATCATGGACCTCATGAAGGAGTTCGGCGGCGTCGTCCCGACCAAGGAGCAGATGGAGAAGTTCATGTGGGACACGCTGAACGGCGGACGGGTCATCCCGGGCTACGGTCACGCCGTCCTGCGCAAGACCGACCCCCGCTACGTCGCCCAGCGCGAGTTCGCCCTCAAGCACCTGCCGGACTACGACCTGTTCAAGATCGTCAGCCTCATCTACGAGGTCGCGCCCGACGTCCTGACCAAGCACGGCAAGACCAAGAACCCGTGGCCGAACGTCGACGCCCACTCCGGCGTCCTGCTGTACTACTACGGCGCCAGCCAGTTCGACTTCTACACGGTCTTCTTCGGCGTGTCGCGCGCCCTGGGCGTCCTGGCCCAGCTCGTCTGGGACCGCGCCCTCGGATTGCCGATCGAGCGGCCCAAGTCCGTCACGACCGAGTGGCTGGAGAACTTCATCAAGGAGCAGCAGGCCGCTGCCCCGGCCGCCAAGTAAGCGCGGCGAAGAACGAGATCTGCGGGGCCGCCGTCCTTCGGGACGGCGGCCCTTTTTTTTATTCTCGGGAAGGGACCAGGTCTTCGCAAGTCCAGGGGACAAGCCGATATCGCGAAGACCTGGTCCCTTCTTTTCATCGGACTGCCGGGGCGAACGGAAAATGGGAAATAGGTATCATGTCCCCCATTTTCAGCGGCGGGCGAGGGAGAAGGACTTGACGACCTCCAGGAAGTCGCTCGACGCGAAGGCCACGGAACGCTCGCCCGTCCGCTCGATCCCCGGCACCTGGGCGGCGCGCCGCGCCAGGTTCTCGTCGGTGAAGACGATCTCCAGCTTGTAGGGGGCGCCCGGCTTGTACGGCTTGTAGGCCTTCAGGTTCCGCAGGGCCGCGGCGACGCCCTTGCGGATCATGTCCTGGGCCTTCGTCGGGTGGATCATCGAAGCGGCCGGGCCCATGGCTTCCTTGACCGCGGCCGTCTCGATCGGCCCGACGATCTCTTTGATCTGCCGGCAGATGGCCGAATCGCCGGAAAGGAAGACGACGGGGACGTCGAAGTGACCGGCGATGGCCGCGTTCCAGGCGCCCTCCGGCATGCGCACGCCGTTGAGGATGACGTCGTAGAGCGACAGGCTCATCGTGTGTTTCAGGACGGCGTCCGGCGTGCCCGCCCGGGCGTGGTAACCGACGAAGACCACCGCGTCGAACGTCTTGTCGATGCCCTCCATCATGCTCAGCGGGCTGTTCCACTCACGGATGAGCCGGGCCTCGGGACGGAGCAGGTCGGGCAGGATGTTCCGGGCGCTGCCGTGGGCGTCCCGGACGACGATCTCGGCCGCCCCCGCGTCGAGCGCGCCCGCTATGG
Organism: uncultured Eubacteriales bacterium; assembly: GCA_964523615.1. Lineage (GTDB taxonomy): Bacteria > Acidobacteriota > Aminicenantia > Aminicenantales > Saccharicenantaceae > RBG-16-66-30. The sequence goes on from CAZFZU010000048.1 coordinate 9,926, forward strand.
CCGCGTTGGCCTCCTCCGTCATGAGCTTGCGGAACAGCCCGTAGTCCGCGCCGCCTTCGGACGTCTCGTCCCAGTGGATGAGCCCGGCGACGCCTTCCATGTCGACGGAGATGAAGACCTTGAGCTTCTTGGCCGGCGCCTGTCCGCCCGCGAAGGCGAGCGTCGCGGCAAGGAGAACGGCGATCAGGATGGTCAGGGATCTTTTCATCGGACCTCCTCGATGAGGGGATTGTCGCACCAATAAAACGGGGACACAAGGCCAATAGCGGTGCCAGGTCTTTACACGCCCAGGGGAGAAAAGGCGTTTGTAAAGACCAGGTAACGTCTTTAACGGATGAGGCGGTCGAAGGCGGCGGCGGGGGATTCGACCGGCAGTTCGGCCGCCGCCGATTCGCTGAACGCCTTGGCCGCGCCCGCCGCGACCCCCGGCCCGCATACGGCGTAGGGCACGGGCCCCGCGGCGTGCGTCTTGATGGCCACCGGTGTCTCGTGGTCGGTGGCCACGACGACCCGGACGTCGCCGCGCGCTTCGGCCCACCGCAGCACCTCGCCGACGACGAAGCGGTCGAACTCCTCGATGGCCTGGACCTTCCTGTCGGCCCGGCCTTCGTGCCCCATTTCGTCGGGCGCCTCGACGTGGAGGTAGACGAAGTCCTCCGTGTCGAGCGCCGCCCGGGCCGCCGCGACCTTGCCGGCGTAGTTCGTGCCGAGGTAGCCCGTGGCCCCTTCGACCAGCCGGACCTTGAGCCCGGCCAGGACGCCCAGGCCGCGCACGAGGTCGACCGCCGAGATGACCGAGCCCGTCAGCCCGTAGCGCTCCTTCAAGGTCGCCAGCGTCAGCGCCCGGCCCTGGCCCCAGAGCCAGATGTCGGTCGCCGGCTGCTTTCCGGCCGCCACCCGCCGCGCGTTGACCGGGTGCCCGGCCAGGACACGCCGCGCCCGTTCCATCAGCTCGAGCACGGCCTCCCGCCCGGCCCCCCGCGGCAGGTGCGGCTCCCACGGCCGCCCCGAGATGTCGTGCGGCGGCGTGCAGTCGAGCCCGTCCGGGAAGTCGGCCATGACCGTCAGGTGCCGGTAGCTCACGCCGGGATGGAAACGCACGCCCGGCCGGCCGAGCGCGGCCTCGAGGTCCAGCACGATCGGCCGCGACTCCTCCGTCCCGATGTGCCCGGCCGAGTAGTCGGCCATCAGCCCGCCCTCGAGCGTGACCAGGTTGCAGCGGAAGGCCGTCTCGTTCGGCGCCAGGGCCACGCCCAGGCTGGCCGCTTCGATCGGCCCCCGCCCCTGGAAATGGGCCGCCGCGTCGTAGCCGAGGAGCGACATATTGGCCACGTCGCTGCCCGGGGGCAGGCCCTCGGGAACGGTCCGGACCCGCCCCAGCCGCCCCTTCGCCACGACCTTGTCCATGTGCGGCGTGGCCGCGGCCTCGAGCGGCGTCCGGCCCCCCAGCTCCGCGACCGGCCGGTCGGCCATGCCGTCGCCCACCAGGAACGCGTACTTCATGTCAGCATCTCCTCGACGACGTCCCTCATCCCGGCGATGTCCGCCACCCGGGCGTGCCGCTCCGGCTTCTCCCGCAGGCCGCGCACGGCCCGGTGCACGGGGACGCCCGAGACCTCGCGCAGACGCTCGATGGCCGCGAACTCGTCGGCCGGCCGCTCGCCCGTGATGGCCGCCAGGACGTCGCCCGAGAACTTGTAGGGCGAGGCCGTCGAGGCCACGATCACGGGCGGGCCGTCGGGCCCCAGCCCGCCGCCCGCGGCCGTCTGGTCCTCGCAGACCGCCAGCGCGACGGCCGTGTGCGTGTCGGCGAGATAGCCCGTCTCGCGGAAGACGCGCCGGATCGTATCGAACACCCGCGACTCGTCGACCCAGCCCGGCGCCACGACCTCCGCCATCTTCGCCCGGAGCGCCTCCCCCACGGCGAACCGGTCCGTCCGCCGCATCTCGTCGAACCAGCCTCGCACCGTCCCCGCCGCGCCCGCCTCCTCCCCGCCCGCGGCGTGGAACAGGAAGCGCTCGAGGTTGGACGAGATGAGGATGTCCATGGACGGCGACGAGGTCCGGTGGAACTCGCGCCGCAGGTCGTAGACGCCGGTCCGGAAGAAATCGGTCAGGATGTTGTTCCGGTTCGAGGCGCAGACCAGCCGGCGCACCGGCAGGCCCATGGCCCGGGCGTACCAGCCGGCCAGGATGTTGCCGAAGTTGCCGGTCGGCACGCACAGGTCGACGGCGCCGCCCGCCGCCACCGCGCCGCGGGCCACGAGCGTCCGGTAGGCGTGGACGTAGTAGGCGATCTGCGGGCAGAGCCGGCCCCAGTTGATGGAGTTGGCCGACGAGAAGACGATGCCCTTGGCCGCCAACCGCTCCCGCAGGGCCGCGTCGTTGAACAGGGCCTTGACGCCGGTCTGGCAGTCGTCGAAGTTGCCGCGCACGGCCACGACCCGGGTGTTGGCGCCCTCGGTCGTGGCCATCTGCAGGCGCTGGATCTCGCTGACCCCGCCGTGGGGATAGAAGACGACGATCGACACGCCCGGCCGGTCCCGGAAGCCCTCCAGGGCCGCCTTGCCCGTGTCGCCCGATGTGGCCACCAGGATGAGGGTGTGGGTCCGGTCGTTCCGGACCGCCTTAGCCGCGGCGATGAAGAAGGGCATGATCTGCAGGGCCACGTCCTTGAAGGCGGCCGTCGGCCCGTGCCAGAGCTCGAGGACGTGCCGCCGCGCGTCGAGCGACTTCACCGAAACGACCTCGGGATGGTCGAAGGTCTCCGTGTTATAGGCCCGGGCCACGGCGTCCGCCAGGACCGGCCCGGCGAAGTCCGTCAGGAAGGGCGCCAGCACCTCGAGCGAGGTCGTTGGGAAGCCCCCCCCCGGCTTGCCCTCCGCCACCGCGCCCGCCGCCAGGACCGGCGGCACGCTCTCGGGAACGTAGAGCCCTCCGTCGGGGGCCATGCCCCTGAGGATGGCCTCGGCGGCCTCGACCGCCGGCGCCCCGCCGCGCGTGCTCAGATAGCGCATGCTCGTCTCCTTCCTCCGCCGGCACTATAGCCACCCGCCGCCCGGCCTGTCAAGGAACCCGCCCCCGGTTGACTCGCCGCCCCCTTTTTTTATATGCTGGGGGCGCAGTTTCGACTGTGTCATGCCCTTTGCTTCAGCAACGATCGCGCGTCCGTTAGACCCGCTCCCTATCCGACCGTCCCGACTGGAGGTACCATGAGCTCCGCCCCGACCTATTCGCCCGGCGTCATGAAGTACGTCGAGGAGGCCCAGAAACTCATCGCCGCGCGCGAGGCCGCCCTGGCCCGCATGAAGGCGATGAAGTTCGACACCATCGCCGTCCACGGCCTCTATACCGTCGAGGAGGCGCTCGCCCGCAACCAGGGGGCCATCATCGAGCCCCTCTACCTCTCGACCTCCCAGGCCTACGCCGACTCGGACGAGCTCGAGGCCGCCCTGGCCTATCTGGTCCCGACCTGGTGCTACACCCGCATCGCCAACCCGACGACCTACTACCTCGAGTGGGTCCTGGCCCTTCTCGAGGGCTACGGGGCCGGCTGCGACACCTCCTGCTGCGTCACGGCCTCGGGCATGGGCGCCATCATGGCCGCCACCGACCCCCTGCTCGTCAAGCAGAAGGACGGCCCGGAGCGCATCAACTTCGTCTCCTGCGTCCAGGTCTACGGCGGCACCTTCCAGCAGTTCTCCCTGCGCAAGATGAAAGAGCGCGGCGCCGAGTGCCGTTGGGTCCAGCACCCCTGGGACATGGCGGACTGGAAGGCCAAGATCGACGAGGACACCCGCTTCCTGTACATGGAGATGCCCTCCAACCCCCAGCAGTCCTTCACCGACGTCAAGGCCCTGGCCGACCTGGCCCATTCCTGGGGCATCCCGGTCATCATCGACGCCACCTGCGCCACCCCGGCCCTGATGCGGCCGATCGCCCACGGCGCCGACATCGTCGTCCACTCCCTGACCAAGTCCATCACTTCGGGCGGCTTCGCCATCGGCGGCGCCCTCATCAGCCGCAAGCCCATCACGACCAAGGTCGTCAACGATCACCCGCTGTTCAAGGCGAGCTACGCCGAATACGTCAAGTTCCTGCCCTACCGGGACAACGGCCCGGCCTCGGCGCCCGTCAACGCCCTGTTCGCCCTCAACGACCTGCGGACCCTGCGCTCGAAAATGGACCTCGTCAGCCAGAACTGCCAGAAGGTCGCCGAGTGGCTCCAGAAGCACCCCAAGGTCTACCAGGTCGATTTCCTCGGCCTGCCGGGGCATCCGCTCCACGCCGTGGCCAAGAAGTACCTCAAGCTGGTCGACTCGGGCGACGCCCCGGGCGCCGAGGTCAACCGCTACGGCCACCTCATGAGCTTCCGGGTCGACGGCCCGCCGGCCAACGCCCGCAAGGTCTTCGACGGCTTCAGGATGATCTACCGGGCCACCGACCTCGGCCGCATCAAGAGCGTGGCCACCATCCCGGCCATCTCGACCCACCAGCAGCAGGGCGAGGAGGCCCGCCGGATGGCCGACGTGCCGCCTCAACTCATCCGCCTGTGCGTCGGCGCCGAGCACCCCGACGACGTCATCGCCGACCTCGAGCAGGCGCTCAAGGCCGTCTGAGATGGAAAAGCTCGTCGTCCGCGGCGACCCCGGCCTGCGCCTGCGGGGCGAGGTCCGCATGAGCGGCGCCAAGAACGCCGTCCTGCCGGCCATCGCCGCCTCGCTCCTGACGGCCGAAGAGGTCCGCCTGACCAACGTCCCCCGGGTCAAGGACGTCGAGACCATGCTGACGCTCGTCGACGACCTCGGCGGCTCCCACACGGCCGACGGCGACGCCGTCGCCCTGCGCGTCCCCCGCCTGCGCTCCGACGAGGCCTCCTACGAGCTCGTCCGGGCCATGCGGGCCTCGGTCCTCGTCCTCGGCCCGCTCACGGCCCGCTTCGGCAAGGCCGTCGTGGCCCTGCCGGGCGGCTGCGCCATCGGCTCGCGCCCCGTCAACCTCCACATCGCCGGCCTGCAGAAGCTCGGCGCCGCGATCTCCCTCGAGCACGGCTACATCCGGGCCGAGGCCGGCCGCCTGCGCGGGGCCGAGATCACCTTCGAGAAGAAAACGGTCACGGGCACGGAGAACCTGCTCATGGCCGCCGCCCTGGCCAAGGGCGAGTCGGTCCTCCGCAACTGCGCCCAGGAGCCCGAGGTCGCCGACCTGGCCGAGCTGCTCAACAAGATGGGCGCCAAGATCGAATGGCTCGACGAGGAGACGGCCCGCGTCCGCGGCGTCAAGGAGCTCGGCGGCGCGGACCACGCCATCATCCCCGACCGCATCGAGACCGGCACCTTCCTCGTGGCCGGCGCCCTGACGGGCGGCGACTTCGTCGTCCGCGGCGTCGTCCCCGCCCACGTCGCCAGCGTCGTCGACCGGCTGCGGGCCTCGGGCGCGGCCGTCGAGCCGGCCGGCGAGGGCGCCCTGCGCGTCGTCGGGGCGGCCGACGTCCGGCCCCAGGACATCACGACCTCGCCCTACCCGGGCTTCCCGACCGACATGCAGGCCCAGTTCATGGTCCTGCTGACCCAGGCCGCCGGCACGTCCATCATCACCGAGACCATCTTCGACCGCCGTTTCTCGCACGTCAACGAGCTCGTCCGGCTGGGCGCCGCGATCGAGGTCCAGGGCGACAAGGCCGTCGTCAAGGGCAGGACCCCGCTCTCCGGGGCCGAGGTCGTCGCGACCGATCTCCGGGCTTCGGCCGCCCTCGTCCTGGCCGGCCTGGTCGCCGCGGGCGAGACGACGGTGACCGAGATCGAGCACCTCGACCGCGGCTACGAGCGCATCGAGGACAAGCTCCGCGGCCTGGGGGCCTCCATCGAGAGGGTCCCGGCGTGAGCGGCGAGCCGCGGCCCGACTGCCTGTTCTGCCGCATCGTCCGGCGGGAGCTCCCGGCCAAGGTCGTCCACGAGGACGAGCGCCTCTTCGCCTTCGAGGACATCCACCCCAAGGCGCCCGTCCACGTCCTCATCATCCCCAAGCGCCACTTCGCCTCGCTCGCGGAGGTCCCGGAGGGCGAGGCGGCCCTGCTCGGCGAGGTCCTCTTCCGGGCCCGGGCCCTGGCCGAAGCCCGGGGGGTCGACGGCTCGGGCTACCGCGTCGTCGTCAACACCGGCCCCGACGCGGGCCAATCGGTCTTCCACGTCCACTTCCACCTCCTCGGCGGGCGGACCCTGCAGTGGCCACCGGGGTGACATGGCCTACCTCATCGACGGCAACAACCTCCTCGGCCGGATCGCCCCGCACGAGCTGAGGGAGCGCGGCGGCCGCGACGGCCTGGTCGTCCGGCTGCTGGCCTTCCAGCGCGTGACCCGCTCGCGGATCCACCTCGTCTTCGACGGCAATCCCGAGGAGAGCCGCACGGCCGTCCCGGTCAACGACAAGTTCACCATCCACTATCCGGGCGCCGGCCAGAGCGCCGACGACGTCATCCGCGACGTGATCGAGGCCCAGGCCGACAAGCGGCGGTTCTTCGTCGTGACCTCGGACCGGGCCCTGCGCGACCTGGCCCGCAAGCGCGGCCTCGAGGCCGTCACGTCCGACGTCTTCGCCCGCGAGCTCAAGGGCGCCATCAAGGAAGGCAAGAAGCGGCGCGAGCTCGAGAAGCGGGTCGAGGACCCGTCTTCGCTCGAGATCGACCTCTGGGACCAGGTCTTCAAGGCCAAGCCATGACCAGGAGCTTCTCGGTCGTCGGGGCCGGACGCCTCGGGACGGCGCTCGCGGCGGCCCTGGCCCGCCGGGGCTGGCGGCCCGCGGCGCTCGTCGACCGCGACCTCGGCGCGGCCCGAGAGGCGCGCCGTCTCGCCGGCGCCGGACGGGCTTCGACCGCGCTCGGACCTTCGCCCGATCCCGGCCGGCTCGTCGTCGTCGCCGTCCCCGACGCCCAAGTGGCCAAGGCGGCCGCCGCGCTGGCCCGGTCCGGCGTCGACTGGACGGGCCGCGTTGTCGTCCACACCAGCGGGCTCCTCGCGGCGAGCGTCCTCGCCCCCCTGGCCCGGCGCGGCGCCCTCACGGCCTCGTGCCATCCCGTCCAGTCGTTCGCCCGCAAGGACGCTCCGGCCTCGGTCTTCACCGGCGTCACCTGGGGCGTCGAGGGCGATCCGGTAGCGGTCGAGGCCTGCGGCCGCGTCGTCCGCTCCCTCCGGGGCCATCCGCTCCCGCTCGCCGCGAAGGATAAACCGCTCTATCACGCCGCCTGCGCCCTGGCCTCGAACGCCTTCGTAGCCTTGGAGGGAACGGCCTTCGAACTGCTTGTGAGGGCCGGGATTGACCGGGGAGCGGCCGAGGCGGTCCTCCTGCCCCTGGTCGAAGGAACTTTACAGAACGTAAAAAAGTTTGGGGTCGATGGGGCCATGACTGGACCGGTCATCCGCGGGGACCAGTCCACGGTATCCGCTCATCTTAAGGCCCTCGAGGCGGACGCCAGGGCCGGCGAGATCTACCGGGTTTTGGGGAAGGCCATTCTCAAGATCGCAGCCCGGAGAGGGCTGGCGCCCGCCAGGGTCAGATCATTGAGGCGTCGGCTCGGAGGTGGATGACCTCCTCCTCGAGGCGGACGCCGAAAGTCCGGAAGACGAGCTCCTTGAGGTCCTCGGCCAGCCGCAGGACGTCCGCAGACGTGGCGTTCCCCCTGTTGACGATGAAATTGCAGTGGACGTCCGAGACGGCCGCGTCCCCGACGGCCAGGCCCCTGGCCCCGGCCCGGTCGAGGAGCTGGCCGGCGGCGATGCGGGCCCCGCTCGCGGAGCAGGAGTTCTTGAAATAGCTCCCGGCGCAGGCCGTGCCGTGGGGCGGGTGCTTGGCCCAGCGCTTGTTGAGGATCTCCCGGATTCGGGTCTCGGATTCGGCCTTGTCCCCCGGGGTGCAAAGCAGGGTGGCCTTGAGGACGATACCGGCCTTCTTCTTGAGGACGGAGTCCCGGTAGCCGAAGCCCAGATCCTCCCTGGCCACGGTCTTGCGCTCCCCGTCCGGCCAGAGGATGGTCGCCCAACGGACGACATCCCCGATGCTCCAGCCGTAGGCCCCGGCGTTGCCGTAGACGGCCCCCCCGACCGTGCCGGGGATGCCGGCCAGGAACTCCAGGCCGGTCAGCCCGGCCCCGACGGCCTCGCTGAGGACGCAGGCCAGGCTCGTCCCCGAAAGGACGTTAAGGCACTGTCCCTCCGGGCGGACACCCTCGAGCCGGTTGCGGATGATGAGCCCCCTGTAGCCGGCGTCGTCGAAGAGGAGGTTGTAGCCCCCTCCGATGACGTAGAAAGGGAATTTCTCGGCGAAAGCCAGGGCCACCGCCTTGGCCAGCTCGTCCTCGTTGAGGGCCTCGAAGAAGAGGTCGGCCGGGCCGCCGATGCCGAAGCTCGACAGGGCGGACAGGGGAACGTTCCTCGAGGGAACGGTCCCCACGACCTCGAGAAAGGCCTTTTCGAAGCCGGTTTTCGCGTCCATCGGCGGTATTATACCGCAATCCTGGCATAATTTTTGCTAGTATTTGGGGCGGAAGTAAGCGATATTGACAAGAACCGAGAGAGCGGCTATGATTCGGGAAATTTTCGCAGAGAGGTTAGCATGAAAAGGACACTACTCGCCTTCGTGACCCTGGGGTTCGTCCTCACCGGCTTGGCCGTGGCCCAGTCCGCCGACGAGGAATACCTCAAGGCCATGCAGATCTCCGATAATTGCCAGAAGTCCAAGGCCCTCGAGGCCTACATCGGCAAGTACGCCGGCCAGGGTACGACCAACGAGCACTGGGCCTACGCCTACTACTGCCTGACCCCCTGCGCCTCGACCGACGTCACCAAGGCCGCCGCGGCCGGCGAGAAGGCCCTGGGCATGGACGGCATCGACGCGTCCACGAAGCTCCAGCTCGTGATCGCCATCCCCCAGCTCTATTACAAGGCCGGGCAAACGGACAAGGCCGACGCGGCCGCGCAGAAGCTCATCGACTACGGCAAGGGCCTGAGCGACGCCAAGACCGGTTCCCAGCTCCGGGCGACCGGATATTTCCTGATCGGCAAGGCCGCCGAGACCGCCGGCAATAACGCCAAGGCCACGGAGAACTACATCCTGGCCTACGACGCGTTCAAGGACCCCAACATCGTCAAACAGATCAAGAGCCTGGCCGATAAGCTCCTCAAGGCTCAGCAGCTGGCCGAGGCCGAAGCGGTCCTGCAGAAATTCTACGCCGCCGACCAGGGCCCCGAGAGCGCCACGGTCTATGCCCAGACCCTCTACAAGCAGAACAAGATCGACCAGGCCCTGGCCATCTACCGGGAGGCCTACGCCAAGAAGAGGACCGGCTCCCTGGCCCAGAACATCGCCGTCATCCTGAACGCCCAGGTCAAGACCGACGCGTCCAAGACGATGGAAGCCGTCAACGCCAACATCGAGGCCGCCCTGCTCGTCCCGGCCGCCCAGCAGAAGAACTTCCTCGGCATGGCCCAGAACCTGTTCGTCGGACAGGACAAGGAGCTGGCCTCGAGCTACGCCAAGATCGAGGAGCACAAGAAGGCCATCGAGGAGTTCAACAAGACCATCGACCAGAAGTTCGAGGGCAAGAGCGAGGACGAGCTGTCGGCCACCGACAAGCGGCTCCTGCAGACGCTCAACGCCAACATCGAGGCCGAGAACCAGGCCATCGCCAAGATCCAGGCCTCCCAGAAAGGCGTCCTCGACAAGTTCAACGCCCTGGTCGCCCAGGTCAAGTCCCGCCTCGGCAAGTAAGGCCCGTCCCGGAACGGCCCGCGACCCCCGTTCCCGGCCCGCCTGCGGGCCGGGGGCGAGGAGTCACCGATAGACAGGAGGGTTGACGTGTCCCCCGCGTCCGCCGGCCGGAAGGAGCGCGCCCGGGCCGAGGCGCTCCGCCGCGACATCGTCCATCACGAGCGCAAGTACTACGTCGACGCCGACCCCCAGATCTCCGACGCCGAGTTCGACCGGCTCATGGCCGAGCTCCGCGGCCTCGAAGCCCGCTTCCCCGATCTGGTCACGCCGGAGTCGCCGACCCAGCGCGTCGGCGAGAGGCCCCTCGAGGGCTTCGCCTCGGTCGCCCACCGGACGCCGATGCTCAGCATCGACAACGGCTACGACGAGGACGAGATCCGCGAGTTCGAGGCCCGGGTCAAGAAGGCCCTCGGCGGCCGGCCCGTCGCCTACACCGCCGAGCTCAAGATCGACGGCCTCGGCATCTCCATCCTCTACCGGGACGGCCGGTTCGCCCGGGCCGTGACCCGCGGCGACGGCTTCCGCGGCGACGACGTCACCGCCAACGTCAAGACCATCCGCTCGCTGCCGCTCGTCATCCCCGAGAAGGGCGAGGTCGAGGTCCGCGGCGAGGTCTATCTGCCCTTCGCCTCCTTCCGGGACATCAACCGGGCCCGCGAGGAGGCCGGCGAGCCCCTGTTCGCCAACCCCCGCAACGCCGCGGCCGGCTCCCTGCGCCTGCTCGATCCGCGGCAGGCGGCCTCGCGCGGCCTGGACGTCTTCCTCTATTACCTCGTCGTCGACGGGGCCGAGGGGCCCAGCCAGTGGGGCGCCCTGGCCCGGCTCAAGGAGCTCGGCCTCCCGACCGATCCCCACTCGCGCTTCTGCCCGGACCTCGAGGGGGTCCTGGCCTTCTGGCGGGAGTGGACGGCAAGGCGCGACGAGCTGGCCTACGACGCCGACGGCGTCGTGGTCAAGGTCGACGACGCCGAGGCCCGGCGCGAGCTGGGGACGACGGCCAAATCGCCGCGCTGGGCCATCTCCTACAAGTTCCCGGCCCGCCAGGCCACGACCCGGGTCGAGGACATCGTCGTCCAGGTCGGCCGGACCGGGGCCCTGACGCCGGTGGCCGTGCTCGAGCCGGTCAAGCTGTCGGGGACGACCATCTCCCGCTCGACCCTCCACAACGAGGAGGAGCTCAAGCGCAAGGACGTCCGCGTCGGCGACACCGTGCTCATCGAGCGCAGCGGCGACGTCATCCCCCAGGTCGTCTCGGTCATGCTGGGGAAGCGGCCGCGCGGGGCGAAGCCGTTCGCCTGGCCGTCGCGCTGCCCCGTCTGCGGCACGGCCGTCTTCCGGCCCGATGGGGAGGTCATCTCGCGCTGCGTCAACGCCTCGTGCCCGGCCCGGGTCCGCGAGTCCATCCTCCACTACGCCTCGCGGCGGGCCATGGACATCGACGGCCTGGGCGAGGCCGTCGTCGACCAGCTCCTGGCCGCCGGCCTGGTCGAAGCCATCCCGGACCTCTACGGTCTCGGCTACGACGCCCTCGTCGGGCTCGAGCGGCTGGGCCCGAAGAGCGCCCGCAACCTCCTCGACCAGATCGAGGCCTCCAAGGGCCGCGGCCTGGCCCGGCTGCTCTTCGCCCTGGGCGTCCGCCACGTCGGCGAGCGACTGGCCCAGAGCCTGGCCGCCCGCTTCGGCCACCTCGACGCCTTGGCCGCGGCTTCGGCCGAGGACCTCGTCCAGGTCGAGGACGTCGGGCCCCGGGTGGCCGAGAGCGTCCTGTTCTTCTTCGCCCAGCCGGCCCATCGCCAGCTCATCGGCAGGCTCCGGGAGGCGGGCGTCCGTTTCGAAACCGCGGCGGCCGCGGCCGGGCCCAAGCCGCTGGCCGGGCAGGTCTACGTCATCACCGGGACGCTCGAGGGCCTCGACCGGGACGAGGCCCGCGCGCTGCTGGAGGGGCTCGGGGCCGAGGTCGGCTCGTCGGTGACGAAGAAGACGACCGGCCTCGTCGTCGGGGAGTCGCCGGGCTCGAAGCTCGAGCGGGCCCGCGCGCTCGGCGTCCGGATCATCGACCAAGGGGAATTCGACCGGCTCGTCGGCCGGCCCCGCTGACCGCCGCCGGCGCGGCTACTTCTTCTTTTTCTTCGGCCCGAACAGGTCCATCTTGAACAGGCCCTTGGCGCCCTTCTTGGACCCGCCCGTCAGCTCGTCCAGGGCCTCCCGGGCGGCCGAGTGGCCGGGCTCGACCTCGAGGGCCTTCTCCAGCTGCTTGACGGCCTTGGTCTGCAGCCCCTCGTTCTTGTAGAGCAGGCCGAGCCCGACGTAGCCCTCGGGGTTCCAGGGCTCGAGCTGGACGGCCTTGAGGAAGTCCTGCTCGGCCTTGCGGACGTAGGCCGGCAGGTGGGATTCGCACATGGCCAGGAGCAGGAAGTAGTCGCCCTTGTCCTTGCGGACCCGGACCGCCTCCTCGAGATAGGCGATGGCTTCGTCGTAGCGGGCCTGGGCGTGGAGCGTCTTGCCCTGGCGGAACTTGATGTCGGCCTTGCGGAAGGCGTCCTGGACGTCTTCCTGGGTCGTCCCTTCGCCCGATTTGGCGTCGTAGATGCGGCGCGACTCCTTGTTGCTCAGGACCCGGTAGGCGTTGGTGATGCCGTCGAAGACCTCGTCGATGGTGGCTTTGAAATCGGCCACGATCTTGCGGTCGAAGCGGTCCGGGTGGAACTTGCGGGCCATCTGGAAGTAGGCCTTCTTGATGTCCTCGTCCGCGGCCGTCTTGGGCACGTCGAGGATCTGGTAGAGCGTCATCGAGGGCAGGACCTCGCGGAAGGACATGACCTCGGCGACCTCCCGGGGCACGTCGGGCCGGGCCACCGTCGAGGGGCGGAGACGGGTCTTGGGGTCGACCGGCTCGGGGGCCGGATCGCCGGAAAGGTCGACCACGCCGAGGCAGTAGAAGAGGTAGAGGCTCTTCCAGAACTGGTCGGCCGGCACGGTCAGCCCGCGCAGGATGACCTCGGCCGGCTCGGACCCGTTGATCTTCTCCAGGACGTCCCGTTCCTCGGCCGTCAGCAGGTAGGCGTAGGTCCGGCGCCCGAGGGAGGGCGTCCGGCGGGCCAGGAAGGCCTGCAGCAGCGGGTTGGGCGGCATGCGGCGGATGCCGTACTCGATGAGCAGGGGCACGCTGACCTGCGGGGCCTCGCCCGCGCCGGCGAAGCTGTCGTGGGCCTGGAACTCCATGTCGGCGTCGAAATGGGGGAAGACGTTGAGGACGCACTCGCGGATCTGATGGGCCAGGGCCTCGGCCAGGTCCTCCTCGGAGATGACCCCCCGCGTCCGCAGGACCTCGCCCAGGTTCTTGTTCGGCTCGATGTACTCGTCCAGGCGGGCGTGGGCGTCCCGGGGGATGCGCTCGAGCTTGAAGAGGATCTCGCCGATGCGCTCGTCGAGCTGGTTCGTCTTGACCTGGATGACGGCGCCTTTCTCGAAGAAGAAGTACTTGAGGATGTCGGCCCGGCGGTAGATGAGGCGCCCGGTCTTCTTGTTGAAGAAGATGTCGCGCAGTTGCGTCGCGATATGGTTCATGGGGCGCGTATACCTTTGGCGGGCCAACTATATCCCCAATGGGCGGATTTTTCAATAAGGGAACGGCCGCCGGCGACCTCGCCGCCGTTTGAAAACCCGCGTCGGTTGTGTTAGTTATGGGGCATGAACATCGCCCTCGCCCAGATCGCGCCGAA
>CAZFZU010000049.1:0-4330 GCA_964523615.1 uncultured Eubacteriales bacterium
ACGATGCCTTCCTCGACGGCCGCCTTGGTGGCGTGCATGGCGTCCTCGACCCGGGCCTTCTTCTCCTTGAGCTCGGTCTCGGTGGCCGCGCCGACCTTGATCAGGGCCACGCCGCCGACCATCTTGGCCAGCCGCTCTTGGAGCTTCTCGCGGTCGTAGTCGGAGGTCGTCTCCTCGATCTGGGCGCGGATCTGCTTGATGCGGGCCTGGACGTCGCTCGGCTTGCCCATGCCCTCGACGATGGTCGTGTTGTCCTTGTCGATGACGACCTTCTTGGCCTCGCCGAGCCAGTCGGCGCTGACCTTCTCGAGCTTGACGCCGATCTCCTCGGTGATGACCTGGCCGCCGGTCAGGGTGGCGATGTCCTCGAGCATGGCCTTGCGGCGGTCGCCGAAGCCGGGGGCCTTGACGGCGCAGCACTGGAAGGTGCCCTTGAGCTTGTTGACGACGAGCGTGGCCAGGGCCTCGCCCTCGACCTCCTCGGCCACGACGAGCAGGGGCCGGCCCATGCGGGCGACGTTCTCGAGCAGGGGCAGGAAGTCCTTGAGGTTGGAGATCTTCTTCTCGTGGAGCAGGATGAGGGGCTTCTCGAGGACGCACTCCATCCGCTCGGGGTCGGTGACGAAGTAGGGCGACAGGTAGCCGCGGTCGAACTGCATGCCCTCGACCGTCTCCATGGTGGTCTCGAGGCCCTTGGCCTCCTCGACCGTGATGACGCCGTCCTTGCCGACCTTGTCCATGGCCTCGGCGATGATCTTGCCGATGGACGGGTCGTTGTTGGCCGAGATGGCGCCGACCTGGGCGATCATCTCGCCGCTGACCTCGCGGCTCATCTTCTTGAGCTCGCCGATCGCGGACTCGACGGCCTTGTCGATGCCCTTCTTGATGAGGGTCGGGTTGGCGCCGGCCGTGACGTAGCGGAGGCCCTCGCCGTAGACGGCCTGGGCCAGGACGGTGGCCGTCGTGGTGCCGTCGCCCGCGACGTCGGACGTCTTGGACGCGACTTCCTTGACCAGCTGGGCGCCCATGTTCTCCCAGGGGTCCTTGAGCTCGACTTCCTTGGCGACGGTGACGCCGTCCTTGGTGCTGGTGGGCGAGCCGAACTTCTTGTCGAGGACGATGTTCTTGCCGCGGGGGCCGAGCGTCGCCTTGACGACGTTGCTGAGGACGTTCACGCCCTTGAGCAGGGCGTGGCGGGCCTCGTCTCCGGAAAGGATCTGTTTAGCCATGGTGTCTCCTTCTGCTCCTTACTTCTCGATGACGGCGAGGATCTCTTCCTCGCGGACGATGACGTGCTCGATGTTGTCGATCGTCACCTCGGTGCCGCTGTACTTGCCGATGAGGACGTGGTCGCCCTTCTTGACCGCCAGGGCGATCGTCTTGCCCTCGTCGTTGACCCGCCCCTTGCCGGCCTCGATGACCTCGGCCTCCTGGGGCTTCTCCTTGGCCGTGTCCGGGATGATGATCCCGCCTCTCTTGACTTCCTGTTCCTCGAGCCGCTTGAGGAGCACTCGGTCGTACAGAGGGTGAACTTTCATGGGTACCTCCTAGGATTTAGCTGAAATTTAGCAGTCACAAAATGTGAGTGCTAATAATACAAAAATCGAAGCCGTTTGTCAAGGGGGAATTTCGAAATAATTGGCAGTCTTGAGCGACGACTGCTAATATTTTTTCTTTATCTTGAGGACCTTGATCCGGTTGTGAAGGGTGTTGCGGTGGACGCCCAGGGAGCGGGCCATCTTGGTCTGGTTCCCCTCGTGCTTGCGGGCCGTCTGCTCGTAGAAGATCTTCTCGAACTCGCGGAGGGCGTCCTTGAGATTGATCTCCTTGTCGACCATGTCCCGGACGATGAGCTCCATCCGTTGGTGGAGGTTGAGGTCGCTAGATCTCTTGTCCATGTTTCCCTCCGCTCTCGCGGATCCTTTTGTACGAGGAGTTGAACCGGGCCCGCAGGTCCTGCGGGATCATGTTGACGACGGCCCGGGCCACGCCCAGGCAGGCGGGGGCCACGACCGAGGTCTCCAGGGCCGGCTTGGCGATCTCGAACGAGACCAGGGCGAAGACGATGATGCCGCAGATGAGGACGGCCTTGAGGAAGCCGAACACGGCCCCGAACAACCGGTTGGCGAAGGCCAGCGGCCCCTTCATGGCCTTGGTCAGGAGGTGGCCGACGACGGCCCCGGCGATCATGACCAGGACGAACAGCAGCAGGAAGCCGAGAAAGTTGCTGAGCAGGCGGTTATGGATGAAGGTCTCGAAGAGCCCGGCCGTCCGCTCGTAGTAGAAGCTGGCCAGGATGAGGCCGGCCACGACCGCGACCAGGCCGATGACCTGTTTGACGAAGCCCTTGAAGATGCCCACGATGGCCGTCACGACCATGATGGTCACGAGCAGGATGTCGAGCCAGTTCATCTCGCGCCTCCCCGTCTCTCCCGCAGCCTCTCGACCATGCCGTAGTCCCCCTCGGCCAGGGCGCCGAAGGCGACGTGGGGCTTGATCCGGCCGTGGAAATCCGAGCCGGCCGTGGCCACGAGATCGAGCTCCGCGGCCAGCCGGCGGTAGGACGCCGTCTGCTCGGCCGTGTGGTAGAACGTGAACACCTCCATCCCGGCCAGGCCGTGCTCCCGGAGGACCCGGGCGTCCTCGGGCGTGGTCTTCTGGAAGTAGGCCCCGGGGTGGGACAGGACGGGCGCGCCCCCCGTCTCGGGGGCCGCCGCCAGGACGTCGAGCAGGGCCACGAACCGCTTGGGGACCCAGGCGGGCCGGCGCTCGGCGAAATATTCCTTGTAGAACATGTAGGGCGCGAAGGGGCGGTTCTCCGGCCGGCGGAAGGGCTCCAGGGCCGGGTGCCCGGCGTCGGCCTCGCCGTCGAGGAGGATCTGGGCGATCTTGACGCCGAGGGGCGGCACGCCGTTGGACTTGGCCTCGACCTCCTCGACGGTCAGCGAGAAGCCGAGGCCGCGGAGCTTCCCGATCCGTTCCCGGGTCTCGTCCATGCGGCAGGCCGTCTGGCGCTCGACGATGCCGGCCAGGGCCGGGCTCGTCCAGTCCACGAAGGGCAGCAGGAGGTGGAACTCGCGGCCGTCGAACAGGGTCGTCACCTCGATGCCGGGGATGACCTCGACGCCCGCGGCGCGGCCCAGCTCGACGGCCTCGGGATAGGCGGCCACGGTGTCGTGGTCGGCGATGGAGAAGGCCCGCATGCCGCGCTCCGCAGCGAAGCCGACCAACTCCGCCGGCGAGAAGTCCCCGTCCGAGCTCAGGTTCGAGTGGACGTGGAAGTCGACCCGTCCGCTCATGCGATGTCGTCGAGCCCGGTCAGGAGCTTGTAGATCTCGAGGTATTTCTGGGAGGTCTTGGCGACGATGTCCGCGGGCAGGTCCGGCGGCGGGGTGTTCTTGTCCCAGCTCGTCGTCTCCAGGTAGTCGCGGACGAACTGCTTGTCCAGGCTCGGCTGGGACTTGCCGGGCTCATACAGGGCCAGCGGCCAGAAGCGCGAGGAATCGGGGGTGAAGATCTCGTCGATGAGGACGAGCTCGTCGCCGTCGCAGCCGAACTCGAACTTCGTGTCGGCGATGATGATGCCCTTGGAGACGGCGTACAGGGCGGCCTTTTGGTAGAGCTCCAGGCTGGCCTTGCGGATCTTGCCGGCCAGCTCGGCGCCGATCTCCTTCTCGACGTCCTTGAAGGAGATGTTGACGTCGTGGCCGTGCTCGGCCTTGGTCGAGGGGGTGAAGATGGGCTCGGGCAGGCGATCGGACTCCTTGAGCCCCTTGGGGATCTTGAGGCCGCAGATCTTGCCCGTGGTCTTGTACTCCTTCCAGCCGGAGCCGGACAGGTAGCCGCGGACGACGCACTCCACGGGGATGACCTTGGTCTTCTTGACCAGCATCGAGCGCTTGGCCAGGATGTCGGCGAAGGGGGCCAGGACGGCCGGGAAATCCTTGGTCTCGGTGGCCACGAGGTGGTTGGGCAGGACGAGGCCGACGAAGTCGAACCAGAACTTCGACAGCTGGGTCAGGACCTTCCCTTTATAAGGGATGAGCGAGGGCAGGACCCAGTCGAAGGCCGAGACCCGGTCCGTGGCGACGATGAGGAGCTTGTCGCCGACCTCGAAGACGTTGCGGACCTTGCCCTTCTTATGGAGAGGCAGACCTGTCAGTTCGATATCGCCGATGGGGTTTTCCATGGATTCTCCTTCTGGGACCCGTCAAGGATAGCCAAACAGCCCCCAAAAAGCAAATGTCAAGGCGGCCGCGATTAGGCCCGCGCGGGGCCGGGCGGGGACACAAGCGGGGACATGTCCCTGAGGTACGTTTCCCCCGGACAG
>CAZFZU010000049.1:4430-22621 GCA_964523615.1 uncultured Eubacteriales bacterium
AGAAGGCCCAGGTTGGCGGCCTTGAGGTCGAGCAGATACTTGGGCTTGAGAACGGGGACATGGACCTCCGGTACATGTCCCCAGGTCTCAGCCCGGCCTTCTTCCTTTCCCCGCCGAGCCAAGCCGGCCGGTTGTCCGGGGACATGTCTTTCGGGTACGTGTCCCCGGCTCGCGAAGACCTTTTCCGGAAAGCCCGCCTCGAGGTAGGCCTCGCGGACCTCGGCACCGACCTCGTAACAGGCGGCGCCGATGCACGGGCCGAGGGCGGCCGTCATGTCGGCCGGCTTCGAGCCGTAAGCCTCCCCCATGGCCCGGACGGCCTTTTCGAGGATCCTCTTCTGGGTGCCGCGCCAGCCGCAGTGGACGGCGGCCACGGCCCCACGCTCGGCGTCGACGAGAAGGACGGGCAGGCAGTCGGCCGTGCGGATGACGAGAAGCAGGCCGGGGACGTTCGTCATCAGGGCGTCGCCCTCGAGCTTGGCCGCGGGCGGGCCGTCCAGGCGGACGACGGCGTCGCCGTGGACCTGGCGCATGACGACCGGGGTCATGCCCTTGGAGGCGGCGAAGGCCGCGAACCCGGCCTCGCTCCAGCGCCCGTCGCCAAAGCCGTGGACGAGCCCGGGGACGGCGAGCCAGCGGGGCATGGGGAGGAAGGGACAGCGGCTCTCGGTCACGGCAATTCTTTTAGCAGAAAGCCGGCGCTGACTCAAGGCGGGGCGCCGCGGATGCCGATCGGGGACACGTCCCCGGGACATGTCCCCATGCGGGCTCTCCAGCGGCCCGGAGGCGGCTTGTCATTTGGAGCCCGTCTCCGTATGATGAGGGCATTATGAGGTTCAAGGACAGAGCCATGACCGTTCCCGTCTTCGCCGGCCTTGCCATCGCTTTCGCCGTTCTGGCGGGCGCGGCCGCCCCGGCCGGCCCCGAGCGCCCCCGGGCCCGCGAATTCGGCCTCGTCGTCGGCGTCCTCGCGCCCGGCCCGCTCAACGCCATCACCGACGTCGCCGGGGTGGCCGTCGGCCAGGTAACGCTCGTCGAGGGACGGGACGTCCGGACGGGCGTCACGGCCGTCCTGCCCCACGGCGGGAACCTCTACCAGGACAAGGTCCCGGCCGGGATCTCGGTCGGGAACGGCTACGGCAAGCTGACCGGGGTCACCCAGGTCATGGAGCTCGGCACGCTCGAAACGCCCGTCGTCCTGACCAACACCCTGAGCGTCCCGGCCGCGGCCGGCGCCGTCGTCGAGTGGACGCTGGGCCTGGCCGGCAACGAGCGCGTCCAGTCGGTCAACCCCGTCGTCGGCGAGACCAACGACGGTTGGCTCAACGACATCCGCGGCCGCCATGTCACCGCGGCCCACGTCCTCGAGGCCATCCGCGGGGCCAAGTGCGGGCCGGTCGTGGAGGGCGCCGTCGGGGCGGGCACGGGCACGACCTGCTTCGACTACAAGGGCGGCATCGGGACGGCCTCGCGCCGCCTGCCCGAGGCCCGCGGCGGCTACACGGTCGGCGTCCTGGTCCAGACCAACTTCGGCGGCGTCCTGACCCTCCGCGGCCTGCCCTTCGACCGCCGGGACGCCGGCTCGGGGGCCGGCGGGGCGGGCGGCGCCGCCCCGAACCCCGGCGGCGACGGCTCCTGCATGATCGTCGTGGCCACCGACGCCCCCCTCGACGCCCGCAACCTCGAGCGGCTGGCGAAAAGGGCCCTGCTCGGCATCGCCCGGACCGGGGGCTACTTCTCGAACGGCAGCGGCGACTACGCCGTGGCCTTCTCGACCGCGGCGTCCGTCCGGGCCCCCCACCGCTCCGAGAGCCCGACGCGAACGGTCACAGTGCTCCGCGACGACGCCGTCTCGCCGCTTTTCCAGGCCGCGGCCGAAGCGGCCGAGGAGGCCATCCTCAATTCCCTCTTCAAGGCCGTCCGCATCGAGGGCAAGGACGGGCACGTCGCCGAGGCCCTGCCGCTCGACCGGGTCCGAGAGCTCCTCAAGTGAGCCGGGAAAAGCTCAAGACCATCGGCGTCCTCGGCGGCATGGGCCCCGAAGCCGGCGGCGCTTTCTTCGAAAGGATCGTCCGCGAGACCGCCGCGGCCCGCGACCAGGACCATCCGCCGGTCGTCCTCTACAGCCTGCCCCAGGTCCCGGACCGGACGGCGGCCATCCTCCACGACGGCGAGGACCCGGTGCCGGCTCTCCGGCGCGGGCTGGCCGCCCTGCAGCGGGCCGGGGCGGACTTCGCCGTCATTTCGTGCGTCTCCGCCCATTACTTCCTGCCCCGGCTCGTCCCCCGGTCGCCCCTGCCGCTCATCAGCCTGATCGACGAGACCGTCGCGGCCGCGAGAGCGATGAAGCCCGTCCCCGCGACGATCGGCCTCTTGGCGACGGACGGGACCGTCCGGTCGGGGATCTTCGCCCGGGCCTTCGAGGCCGCCGGGATCGCCGCGCCGACGCCCTCGTCCCGCGAACAGGCCCGGCTGATGATGGCCGTTTACGGCAAAAAAGGCGTCAAGGCCGGTTTCACACGGGGCCCGGCCCGGGAGGCCGTATTGGCCGTGGCCCGAGGGCTCGTCCGCCGGGGGGCCGGAGCGATCGTCGCCGGCTGCACCGAGATCCCCCTGGTCCTCGAAGCGGCCGACCTGGCCGTGCCCCTCATCGACCCCATGACCGCCGGGGCCCGGGCGGCCGTCCGCCGCTCCGGCGCCGCTCTCCGCTAAATGGGGACGTTTCTGTTTTTTTTATTCATCTTCCGTTCATTTCATGAAAAAAATAAATAGAAACGGCCCCATTTCCCCTGATTTGACTTTGACAGGGGAATCAGGTATAAATCGGCGGTACTTTTCCCCTGTGAGGAGGTGAAAGTTCTTGGCTTTTGTACAGCTTGACGAAGGTGAAAACCTCGAGAACGCTCTCCGTCGCTTCAAGAGGAAGGTCCAGCAGGAAGCGATCATCAAGGAGATCAAGAAGCACTCGGTCTACTTCAAGCCCGGCGAGAAGCGCCGCATGAAGGAGGCCCAGGCCCGCAAGAGGATGCGCCGGCGCATCAAGAGAGAGCGTGACGTCGAGTACTGAGAACTTTCCAGACTCCTCGGATTCCCAACGTCCCGAACCGGCCCGACGACCGTATGGTGAGGCGGGGTCCGTCGCGAGAGAGGGGGAGCCACGGCGACTCATAAACCCGCATGGCTGAAAGTGCGGCTCCCGTCGCACGGCGAGTATTTCCGCGTGGCGGGGATCGTCCGCGACGGCGGCCTGCACACCATCTGCGAGAGCGCCCGCTGCCCGAACATCGGCGAGTGCTGGGAGCGGCGGACGGCCACGTTCCTCATCCTGGGCGACGTCTGCACCCGTAACTGCGGCTTCTGCGCCGTGGCCAAGGGGGCCCCGCTGCCGCCCGACCCCGGCGAGCCGGACCGCGTGGCCGAGGCGGCGGCCCGCCTCGGCCTCCGCTACGCCGTCGTCACCTCCGTGACGCGGGACGACCTCCCGGACGGCGGGGCGGCCCACTTCGCGGCGGTCGTCCGGGCCGTCCGGGCCGCCCGCCCCGGCACCCGGGTCGAGGCCCTCATCCCCGACTTCGGCGGCGACGAGGCCGCCCTCGGGGCGGTCCTCGACGCCTCGCCCGACGTCCTCAACCACAACCTGGAGACCACGGAATCCCTCTACCCGGCCATCCATCGCCCCTGCGGCAACTATGGCCGCTCGCTCGGCGTCCTGGCCGCCGCCAAGGCCCGCGGCGCCCGGACCAAGTCCGGCTTGATGATCGGCCTCGGCGAGAGCGAGGCCGACATCCATAAGACGTTCGCCGACCTGCGGCGGGCCGGCTGCGACCTCCTGACCGTCGGCCAGTACCTCCAGCCGACGGCCGCGCACCCCGCGGTCGCGAAGTACTACACCCCGGAGGAATTCGAGGCCTTCGCCGCGGCGGCCCGCCGGGCGGGCTTCCGAGAGGTCGTCGCCGGGCCGCTCGTCCGCAGCTCCTACGAGGCCGGGCGCCTCTTCGACGCGGTCCGGGAAAAGGACGGAGCCCCATGCGCTACCTGATCTTCACCGACATCCACGGCAACATGGAGGCCTTCCAGGCCGTCCTCAAGGCCGTCCAGAAGAAGAAGATCGACCACTACATCTTCCTCGGCGACCTCGTCGGCTATGGGGCCTCGCCGAACGAGGTCATCCAGAAGATCCTGACCCTCAAGCCCCTGTCCATCATCCGGGGCAACCACGACAAGGCCGTGTCCGGCCTCGACTCCGTCCAGACCTTCAACCCCATCGCCGCGGCGGCCATCTTCTGGACCAAGAAGACGATCGCCCGCAAGAACCTCGACTTCCTGGTCCGCCTCAAGCAGAGCCCCGAGGTCATCCAGGAGGCCATCACCATCTGCCACGGCGCGCCCTTCGACGAGGACTACTACATCTTCGGCGAGTTCGACGCCGCCGAGGCCTTCTCCTACATCCAGACGCCGGTCTGCTTCTTCGGCCACACCCATTTCCCCTTCGTCTACACGGACAAGGACGGCAACGTCGAGGGCACGTTCCTCGAGGGCAACGCCAACGAGGTCAAGCTCGAGAAGGGCGTCCGCTACCTCATCAACCCCGGCTCGGTCGGCCAGCCCCGCGACCGCAATCCCCGGGCCGCCTACGCCGTCTACGATTCCGAGGCCCGGACCGTCAAGTTCGGCCGGGTCGAGTACGACATCGAAGAGGCCAAGCGGAAGATCATCGACGAGCGCCTGCCCCCGGCCCTGGCCGAGCGCCTCAGCCTCGGCATCTGAGCCGGCGGCGCATCACTCCCGCGGGCGGAAGAGGCGATCGCCCAGGGTCTCGCCGAGGAAGAACTTGAACAGGAAGAAGTAGAGGGCGACGAGGACCGCGTAGAGCAGGAGCATGGGTCCGGACATCGCGCCCAGGATCTCGAACAGGGTCATGTCCATCGAAGACGCGGCCAGTCCGAGGGCGACGAGCCAGAACAGGCCGACGAACAGGACGTCGAAGGCCTTGGATTTGAAGAAGACGGCGAAGCTGAAGGGCGGGCGCGGCTCCGCCTCCTCGCTCTCGTCGATGGGCTCGATCCCGCGTTCCGCCTCCGGCGAGACCGCGTGCCCCCGCGGGGGCAGGATGGGCTCGCGCGCCGGGCGGGCCGCGGCGGCCGGGGCTTCGACGCCCTCCGGCTCCTCATCCTCTCTTCCGGTTTCGGGCCCGGCCGCATCCTCTTCCTCGTCTTCGTCGGGCGTCCGGTCGAACGGCAGCGGCGACTGAGCGATGCGCTCGGGCAGTCCCATGGTGGAATCGGATAGCCGTCGGCGCGGGAAGATCTCGACCTCCTCCTCGGCCTCGCCGTCATCGGGCCCGCCGCCGAGGACCTTGCGGGTCTCGACCGGGCCCGTGTCGGCCGGGAAGGCCGGAGCGCCCTGCATGGACCGGGCCCAGGGCGGCAGAGTGCCCGTCGACGGCTCCCCGGCCGGCGGCTTCGGCCCGGCCTCGGAAGGAGCGGCCGGGACTTCCGGTCCGGAAGCCACGGCGAGGTCCGGAGGAACGGCCGCGAACCCGGCCTCGACGAACCGGTCGACCTTCTCCTTGGCCAGCTCCACGGTCCGCCCCAGGCCCTCGAGCTCGCCGGTATCGAAGGTCGGCGGTTTCAATGCCGACTCCCCCGCCGTCGAGGCGAAGTCCGCGTCGGGGGGCTCGCTCACATATTCGACCTCGACGTCGGCCTCCGAGGCCCCGAGCGGCTCGGGGATCTCGGTCGTGCCCTCGCGGGCTGTCTTCTCCCCGAGGTCTTCCTCGTCTATCTCGACATCCTCGTCGGCTTCTTCGTCGCCGTTTTTTTCGTCCTCATCCTTGTCTTCGTCTTCGTCTACCTCTTCGTCGTCTTCGGCGTCTTCGGCGTCTTCCTCGTCTTCGTCCTCTTCGTCCTTTTCTTCCCGGTCTTCCTCTTCGTCTTCGTCGTCCTCGTCTTCTTTTTTATCCTCTTCGTCGTCGTCTTCTTTGTCCTCGTCTTCCTCTTCCCCGTCGTCCTCTTCTTCTTCCTCTTCCTCGCCCTCGGTCTCCGCCTCGGGTTTCTCAGCGGCAGGCGTCTCGTCCCCGAGCTCGCGCGAGCCGCCCGTGCCTTTGGCTTCGGAGGCGGCGATCTCGTCGACCAGGATGACCTCCTCGGTGACGTCCTCCCCGAGCGCCTTGTCCTCTTCCTCTGCGATGAGCTCGTCGAGGGCCAGCTCCTCGGTCTTCTCGCGGACCTCCCGCTCGAGCTCCTCGTCGATCTCGGCGTCGAGGTCCTTGGCGGCGGCCGGGCGCTTTTCGCCCTCGGGCTCCTCGACCGTGTAATCCTTCTCCTCGACCTCGGCGTCGATGATCTTCTCGCCCGGGATCTCCTCTTCGATCTCCTCGTCCTCGGTGAAGAGGAGTTGGGTGCCGCAGTTGTTGCAGTACTTGTCGGCTTCGTCGATGATGGCGTGGCAATAAGGGCAGCGGGTGATGGCCATTGGCTTTATTATCACGGGGAAAGCGGCCGCTGTCAATTGAATTGCGGCCCCGATTCCCGTAGACTGGCGGCCGGAGGAAGGCATGCTCCCGATCCCTTACGCGCGCGCTCTCGTCACCGGGGCCTCGGCCGGCCTGGGCATGGAGTACACCCGGCAGCTGGCGGCCCGCGGCACCGCTCTCGTTCTCTCGGCCCGGCGGGCCGACCGGCTCGAGGCGCTGGCCCGGGAGCTGCGGGACGCGTACGGCGTCCCCGTCGAGGTCGTCCCGGCCGACCTCTCGACCGAAGAAGGGATGGCCCGCCTCGAACGGCTCCTGGCCGGCGACCCGGCCCTGGACCTCCTCGTCAACAACGCCGGCTACGGCGGCCGGACGGGCTTCGTCCGCGGCGAGACGGTCGACCACGTCGCCATGGCCCGCGTCCACGTCGACGCCACCGTCCGCCTGACCCGGGCGGCCCTGCCGGGGATGATCGCCCGGGGGCGGGGGGCCGTCATCAACGTCGCCTCGGTGGCCGCCTTCTCCCCCTTTTCCGGGTCCATGTACAGCGGCACCAAGGCCTTCCTGGTCATGTTCTCGGAGAACCTGCAGGGCGAGCTGCGCTCCAAGGGCGTCGCCGTCCAGGTCCTCTGCCCGGGCCTGACCCACACCGAGTTCCACGCCGCGGCCGGGATGGACCTCTCCGGCGTTCCCGCCTTCGCCTGGATGACCGCCGAACGGGTCGTCGCGATCTCGCTCCGGCGGCTCGGCCGGGGCGTCGTCTGCGTTCCCGGGGCCGTGAACAAGATCCTGGCCTTCCTGATGCGCTGCCCGGCGACGGCCGTCCTCGTCCGGGCCGTGGGCCGCTCCCAGGCCGTCCGCCGCAGAGGCGGGGGAACCTGACGGCCGTCGCCTCCAATAAAGGAAAATTACAGCTCGATTAAAGCCGCCGTCTATTGATTCCCTCCTCCGGGCGAACGATATTTTATCGGGAAGCGCGAGGTGTTCGGCGATCGTGAGAGGGATCTTCCATCAGGAGGTGGGTCATGGATCGGCGCAAGATGGTTCTCGTCCTGGCCGCGGTCCTGGGGCTGTCTACGGCTTTCAGCGCCGGGCCCGTCGGCACACAGGTCTATTTCCCGGTCGACCTGAACGGCGAACTGGATGGCGTGCCCTACCGCATCCTCGTTCCAGCGGATTGGAACGGCACTCTGCTCGTTTACGCGCACGGGTACAACGAAGGCGTCACGCCGCCCCTGCTGGCGCCGCAAGCCCAGGATGTCGACAGGCTGGTCAAACAGGGATTCGCGTTGGCAGCCTCCCGTTTCGCCGGATCGGGATGGAATGTCAAGGAGGGAATGCAGAATACGGTCGCCCTCACCGCGGCCTTCCGCGACTTGGTGGGGCCGCCTGTGAAGACCGTCCTCTGGGGCCGTTCGATGGGCGGTCTCCTGGCGCTGGGCATGATCGAAAAGTTCCCCGGCCTCTATGACGGGGCCGTCGCCCTCTGCCCTCCGGCCGCCGGCACGCCGCGCCGCTTCGATCAGGGGCTCGACCTCGCCCTGGCCTACGCGGTCGCTTTTGGATGGGATCCCTTTTGGGGAAGCCCCGGGGATCTCCGTGACGATCTCGACTTCATGAACGACGTCCTGCCTCACATCGTGCGGCAGATGACGCCCGCCAAAAAGGGCTATTGGGAATTCCTCCGGCGCGTGAACAGGATGCCGTCCGACACGTTCTACATCGGGACCAACCGGGTGGTCCCGCTGTATTTCGCGATGGCCGCTCGCGCGGAGCTGGAAAACCGGGCGGGGGGTCCCGTCGCCGGGAATATCGGCCGCACCTACACGCTCACCGACCAGGATCACCTGGAGCTGGCCGCGATGGGCGTCGACAGCCATGCGCTGCTGGCCGAGATGAACGCCAGGACCGATATCGCCTCCCTCCGAAACGCGCGCAATTATGTCGAGCGCTACGTCGATCCGGACGGCCGACTCGACCGACCGGTGCTCGTTCTGCACACGGAGGGAGACGCGCTGGCGACGCCCCACAACGAGGGGGCTTACCGCGACACGGTCGAACGGCAGGGCCGCGGGGAACTGCTGATGCAGGCATTCGTCGCGGGCGGCGCGCACTGCACGTTCACCCCGGACCAGGAGATCGCCGCGATCGCCGCCATGATGTCCTGGCTCGACACCCGGACCCGCCCCGATCCGTCGTCGTTCTTTCCCGCGGCGCTCGGGTTCGACCCCGTCTTCATCCCGCCGTCCTGGCCGTGGTGAACGTGCCCGGGGCAGCCCAGCGGGGCTCGGGTCAAGCCAGCTTCATCTTGCGCAGCAGCGCGGCGTTGCGGGGGTCCCCGCGCACGGGATCCAGGTGCGGGAAACTCGCGAACATCATCATGTTCTGGTCGCGTTCTTCGACGGCGCGATCGAACCACTCGAAGGCGGCGTCGATCTCCCCGAGGCCGTAGTGGACATGGGCCAGGCAGGACGGGAGGACGTAACGGTCGGAATGATGGAGCCTGTCCGCCACAGCACGGGCTTCCTCTTTGTTCCCGCACACTCCCAGCGCGAAGCCGAGCCAGCCGAGGAACATCTCCGCCCCCGAGCCCAATTCGGCCGCCCGGCGGTGCCCCTCGAGGGCTTCTTTGGCGAAGTCCGGCCGAAGGCGGCCGTGCCGGGAGGCCTCGAAATACTTCTGCCGGTAGGAAATGCCCCGGATGAACGGCGGCCAGCATGACGCGGCCTCCAATTCGTCCATGATCCGGGCTTCTTCGATGGCGCGATCGTAGTCCCGGGCGAGCGCCCGCATGACCCCGAGCCAGCAGCGGGTCAGGCCGGCCAGCGGGTCCAGTTCCAGGGCGCGTTCGAGCTCGGCGACGGCTTCGGTCATCCGATTGTGCGGCATCAGGATCGCGAGGGCGTTCCGGGACCTCGCGAGCGGCGATCCGGGATCCAACTCCAGGGCCTTCGCCATCTCCCGAATGGCGGCCGGCCAGTCGTAATCGAGGGCGGCGTCGTATTCGGCGAGCATCGCGTGCGCGTCGGCCAGCCCGTCGTCGAGCTCGACGGCCCTTCGCGCGTACGGGAAACCCAGCGAGTATGCGTCCTTCGGGCGCATGTAGCCGGTGTAGCCGAAGTGCGAGTAAAGGAGGGCCATGGCGACGTGCGGCGGCGCGAACTCCCGGTCGAGCTCGATGGCCCTCTCGAAGTGCCGCATGGCCCTCTCCGTCGCTTCGGGAGTCATGCGGTCCGTGAGGTAGCGGCCTTGGATGTATTCGTTGTACGCCGGAAGGCTTTCCGTGGGTGTCCTCCGGCCGTGAGCCGCGGCGGAACGCCTGCGCGCCTCCCCGGCCAGTCCGGGAGCGTCGATGTGCGCGGCGATCTCGCCGGCCATTTGGCTCCGCAGAGCGAACACGTCGCTCAACCCGGCTTCGTACCTCCGGGCGAACAAATGGGTCTGATCGACGGCCCGAATGAGCTGCACGGTGATCGAGAGGCGACCCCCGTCGCGGCGGACCCCGCCTTCGACGACGTAATCCACGTTCAATTCGCGCCGGCACTGCGCCACGTCCTTGCGAGCGCCCTTGTAGCGCATCGCCGTCGTCCGCGCGATCACGCCGAGATGATCGGGCGCCAGGGCGGCGATCTCGGTGATGACCTCGTCGGTCACGGCGTCGCTCACATAATCCTCGCCGGGATCGCCGCCCAGGTTCACGAACGGCAGCACGACCAGCCGCGGCCTCACGGCCGGTCCCGCGGGCGCCGGCTGGCGCTGCGGCGAGACATCGCCGATGAACCGATATCCCCGCTTGGGCAGCGTTTCGATGAAGCGCGGACGATCGGCCGAGTCGCCCAGCACGGCGCGCAGGCGGGCGATGGAGATGTTCAGGCCGTTGTCGAAATCGACGACCACGCCGTCGGACCAGAGACGCCGCTTCAGGTCTTCGCGCGTGACCACCTGTCCCGGGCGCTCGAGCAGGGCGGCGAGAACCTGGAACGGCTGGTCGCGAAGCTCGATCCTCACACCCCGCTTGCGGAGCTGTCCGCCGGCCAGGTCGAGCTCGAAGCCGTCGAAACGAACCAGGTCCGACATCGGAGGACTCTTGCGATGGTGGTTGACCACAGCGTACTCCCGGCGGTTTTGGCAGTCAAGCGTCGTGGCATCGCCCCGGCCCCGGCGCGGATCGCCATCCCTGACGGAAGCGGCTCGCCGTGGCCTCAATCGCCTCGGCGGGCCCAAGGGCCGAGACGGGCCATGCGGTTGACAACATCTTCCATTTCGCTAGAATACTGACTTACGGGCGATTAACTCAGCGGTAGAGTGCTACCTTCACACGGTAGAAGTCAGAGGTTCAAGTCCTCTATCGCCCATTCCATTGGACAGAAGCGCTTGCCCAATACATCGCCCTTGATCACACAAGGAGGATTGATCGTAAAACAGAGTCTTGGGAGCGCTTCGGAATATGGGGGATCCCACTAACTCGGTCAGCTGGTCCCCCTTGATCGAGCAGGCGAAATAGCGGTCGCCGAGGCTCGGATCCCTACCTGAGCCGAGGCGACCGTTCACGTTCATCTTCTGGCAGATATTGAAGAGGTGATCTTTCACCGTGACGCCGGGAGGTAATCGAGAGCGCGCCCGTACGGGTTCGATTTGACATCCGCGCGCGCCGCATTCTATCATCGCCGACGATGCGATGGGGAAGGATCCTCAGTCTGGCCGGCCACTTCGCCGGGACGTCGCTTTCGCTCCTTTGCCTGATGTGCCGGCCCCCCGGGACGGCGCCTCGGCCCCGGGCCTTTACCGAAATGCGCTTGGGCTTGTTCGTCCACTATACCTACGTCGGCCGCCCGTACGAGTGGGGCTCGACGACGTGGTCCGACGGGTCGTCCGTGGCGAGTCTCGACGAGCTGGCCGACAACCTGGATGTGGACGATCTCGCCCGGACCGCGACCGCCATGCGGGCCCAGTACCTGCAGTTCACCGCCTGGCACGCGAACATGAACGTCCTCTTTCCCAGCGCGGTGATGGACCGGCGGCTGCCGGGCCATGCCTCGCGGCGCGATGTGATCGGCGACTTGATCGAGGCCCTCCGCCCGACGGACATCAAGCTGATCCTCTACATCCACCCGAGCGACGGCCACGACTTCTCGCGCGAGGACCAGGACCGTGCGGGCTGGAACGACGGGCAGGGGTTCGAGCGGTGGAACGCCTTCATCAACGAGGTTGTCGCCGAGGTCGTCGACCGCTATGGCGCCGATATCGCGGGTTACTGGATCGACGGCGGCCTGCCGCCCCAAGTGGACCCGGCGCGGCTGCGGCGGACGGTCCTGAGTCGCGATCCCCGGGCATGGCTGATCCAGAACTCCGGGCTCAACCCGGCTTGCGTGGACTTCGGGGCCCACGAGTACTTCCGTGAGCCTTACGCGGCGACGGCCTGGCAGATGAATGCGGTCATCTCCGACGATTGGTGGGCCAAGCAGGGGTTCCTGCGTATCAGCCCGGAGATGGCCCTGAAGTACACGGTCCTGCAGGCGGGTGTGCCGGGAAACGCGGGCGGGGTCGCGTGGTCGGTGGGGCCGCATCCCGGAGGACGTTGGGAGACGGGCGTTCCCGAGTTCGCCGTGCGCCTGGGTGATCTTATCCGCCGGATCGAGACGGCGCTCTTCGGTACCCGCCCGAGCGCCGCCTTTCCGACCCCGGCCGGGACGACGCTGCGGTCCGCACGAGTCGTGGGGACGGAGTCGTTGGACGGCCTGACCACGTACGTGCACGTGCTCTGGCCGCCGCAGGGCAAGGAGCTGGCCTTGCCCGCGCCGGCGGACGGGAGGACATTCACGGAAGCGGCGCTGCTGGGCGGCGGCGAGATCCGGCTGAGCCAGGAGGCCGGAGAAGTGAGATTGCATATCGGCGATGGTCGAACGTGGGACTTGGTGGATACCGTAGTCGTATTGAAGTAGATCGCCGGCAAAAAAGGGGACACCGAGGGTTTTCCGCGACGGCCGGTCTTCAAAGGCTTTTCTGGCGCTCTGGTGCCCGATAAGGTGCTCTGGGAGACGACCGACTCGGCGGGCGATCTCGAGAGGGGCGTGCTCTGGCAGTCGGAGGATGCGCTTCGCGCTTTCGAGATCAAGGCCGGCACCGGGAAGCGGAAAGCGATCAACGGCAAAGGGAAGCCGCTCAATCCTTGATCGAACAAGGGGACGGGGGGACAGATCGCCCGTTTCAGACGTCGTCCCGTCCTCCCTTGGCCAGCTTCGCTTCGACGTCCGCCAGGTGCTTCCGGAACGTCGGCAGTCGCGGATCCGAGCTCCTCTCGGCCAGCCGACAGGCCGTCCGGCAGCTGCCGCGGGCGAGGCCGAGCGACCCGGCCGCCTCATAGGCGTCGGCCAGCGAATCGTGGACGTTGGCGGACTCCGGATAGCAGCGGACATTGTATCGGAAGAGGTCCAGCGCGGCCGCCACATCCTTTTTCGTTCTCAGCAGACCATAGGCCTTGCCATTGATGATCCCTTCGTTGGGCCGGCAGATGAAGCCGAAATCCCTGGATAGGGCGGCAAAACGGTCCTCGAGCTCCGCCACGGCCGGAAAGCCGTCCTCCGGGAGGGCCCAGCCTGCGAAGAGGCGCTCGAGCCCGTTGTAGATCGCCCGCGCCGGGACCGAGGCGTGGTTATCGCCGGCGAAATAATCCAGCGTCCACCTCAAGCTCCGGGGGGCCCTGCGGCCCAGGACCGCGGCGAACGCCTGGACGGATTCGGGGATCCCGTTGTTCTCGCGGCCGTGGCTCAGGTAGAGGAACTTCCTCGGCGCGGCCCCCGACTCGAAGAGCTTGGCGGCGGCCGCGGCCTCGGCTTTGTTGTCCCACCAGAGGCTCGGACTGGCCGTGATGAAAGCGTCGAAGCTCTCAGGTTCGCTGAGCAGGGCGTGAACGGCGAAGAGCCCCCCGAAGGACCACCCGATCAGGACGCGATAGGGCTCGGTCCGGTAACGGCCCTCGAGATAGGGGCGGAGCTCCGCCGTCAGGAAGCGGCGGAAGCGGTCCGCGCCCCCGGCCGTGGGGAATTCGCCGACGGGGGCGGCGGGGGCCGGTGTAAGATCGCGGGTCCGGTCGGTGTTCAGGATGGCGACGACGATCGTTTCGGGAGCCAACCCTTGTTCGGCCAGGAACCTCGCGGCGGCCACGGTCTGAAGGAAATGGGCGTTCCCGTCGAGGAGGTAGACGACGGGACAGCGGATCGGATCCCGTTCGTAGGCGGGCGGCAGGGAGACCAGGATCGTGCGGTCTTCGTCCAGGATCTCGGAATGGATCTTGATCTGCTCGCCGACGGAGATCGGTCCGTCTTGCGCCGCTACGGCGGCCCCGCAGAGCGTCAGCCACAAGACTGCGCCGAAGAACGCCTTCATGAAGCCGGTCATTGATGATCTCCTTTGTTCAAGAAGACGCGCGAACCCCGCGCGGAGTTGCCCGGCCAGGGCCGGAGAAGCCGGAAGTCCGGGCCCCCCCCTATCGCCCGGCTTCCTCCTCCCGAACGACGGCGCGTCTATCCATCGCGTCAAGGCCCTGGGGCGTCGGAGCGAAGAGAGACGCGGTCCTGTTGTTCCCCCTTAATGGCGTAAGGGGGATAAAGGGGATCAGGAAATCCAACCAGAGTCTTGGGACGCGTCTTTATAAATCGAAACGCGGTCAGCATGTCTCCCCCTTAATCACAGAAGGGAGTGGGGGGATCATTATCAACAGACGAAGTCTAGAGACGTGCTTCGGCATTTGGGGCAGCTCTATAGTTACGCGGTCCTCTAGTCCCCTCGATCGAGCAGGCGAACTGCCTGCCCCCGGGGCCTGGATCCCTACATGAGCTGAGGCGGGGGCGCGCTCGAGGGGGAGGACCTGGTGATGACGCTGCTCACAAGCTGGAGCCGGCTGTTCACGTTCATCTTCTGGCAGATGTTGTAAATGTGATTCTTCACGGTGCTGTGGGAGATGAACAGGAGGGCCTCGATCTCCTTGTTGCTCTTGCCCCGAACAAGCAGCTCGATGATCTCCCATTCGCGGGGAGAGATATTGTGATCCTTCACCAGCTGGTCGGATAGGTTCGCCTTATCCTCCAGTTGGGATAGCCCGATCTCCCTCAAGAGACCGTATTTGATCCATAAGAAGGGAATGGCGCTCACGGGGAGAAGCAGGACCGAGTTGACGTAGTAGCCGATCGTCGGGTCGAAAGTGCGTCGAACCACGAATTGGATCGCGTACCAAACGACAAAGGACAGCCCGAAGACCGAGAACGACCTGCGGCCGAGCCTGGATGTCTTGACGGACCACAGCCAGGCCAAGACGCCGATGGCGGTGAGTTCCGGGATGTCCCCAACGATAATCCCGAGGATAGGGGAAGGCATCAACGTCAGCCCCGGCCGGAATACTCTGATCAACAAGAATGCGGCGAAGGGGAACACATTCAGCGCGGCGATCAGGAAAAAGCCCAAGAGGAACGGGCCCTTCGTTCGGAGTTCCTTCATCGCGGAGATCGAGCGCCCGACGGCATAAAACAAGGCCGTTCTGACCACGGCGAGAAATGCGGTCCAGGTCATCATGATCCCCGGGGGAACGTCCCGAAAGCTCCCCCCGAGGATATTGATGTAGACGTATTCGAGGATCTGGCCGCCGAACATGGAAACGAGGAAAACGACCGTATAGGCATAAAGGGGCCGGAGATAGTCGTATTTCAGGGATCTGCGGGCTTGATGAACGTAGGCCGCGCTGGCCGTCCCCATGACGACCGTCAGGGCATAAGCGAGCAGGATCAGATGGATCATCTTCGAATGCCGGGATTTTAATAAAAAACGCGACGTAAATAAAGAAAAAGCCCGCAGATCTTCCCCGAAAGACCTCTCCGAGGGCCGGGCCGAAGAAGAATGGGAAATATTTCCCATTTACTTCTCCCCTGGACCGCCCCATATTCCAGGACGAAACGGCCCAAAATTTCCATCCAAGGAGGACAACATGTTCGGCTCGGGCAGTATGAAGACAACGGCTGGCGTGGCTCTCGGCTTTCTGCTTTTAATGGGGACCCTTCTGTCGCCGGCCCAGGATCTCGAGAGCATCCCGGTCGTCAGGCACGAGATCACGAAGGACGTCAGCGTTTATCAAATCGGCCTGACAGGCGTCTTTTCCAACATGACTGCGGTCAGGACGTCGGAAGGGGTCGTCGTCTTCGACGCCCTGATGTTCCCTCAAATCGCGAAAAGAGTGAGGGCCCGGATCGAAAAGGACTTCGGGAGCAAGATCGCCTGCCTGATCAATACCCATGGCGCCATGGACCACACGGGCGGCAACGTGGTCTTCGAAGACGTTCCGATCTACGGGCATCAGAACGTCAAGACAGAGCTGACGCCGCCGACGGACCGGCCGAGGCCGCCGATGCCCTCTCCGGAAGAGATGAAGAAGATGTTGGAGGAGCGGGCAAAACGGAACGAAGAAGCCAAGAAGAGCTATCGGGGTGACATGAGAGAGTTCGAGGAGAGCGACAGGATCATGGAGTGGGCCAGGCGCTCCTTCGATCCGGCGAATCCTCCGAAAACCGTCATCCCCACCACCCTGATCGGGGATCGCTATACTCTCCGCCTGGGTGGCAAGACGTTCGAGATGTCCCACAATACGCCGAGCTACTCGGAATCGGACATCATCACTTACATTCCCGAGGAGAAGACGCTCGTCATCGGGGATATTTTCAACAGCGGCCGGCTTCCCAGCATCTTTCCCCTGCAACCGACGGACCTGGGATCTTGGGAAAAGCTATTCTCCGGATATATCTCGAAGGATACGACCGTCGAGCATTTCATCGGCACGCATGGGGCGGGGGCCATCACCGCCGCGGAGATCAGGGAACAATTCGGCTATTTGAAAAGACTGTACGAAGAGGTGAAGAACCTGAAGGCATCGGGAAAGACCGCGGCCGAGATCCAGTCCCTGATCCCCTTGGCGCAGTTCCCATTCTTGAAGACCTACAATCCGTATTTCTACGGTACGGGCTTCAGCATCCATAACGCCAACATCGAATCCCTCTGGAACCATATCAAGTGACGAGAAGCGCGAGGGGAACGCAGCGCGTTCCCCTCGCGCCAGGGCTCAAGTCCTCTGTCGCCCATTCCTCCCTCATCCCCGAGTCGCCAACTCCCTTCTCGCCCGGCCCCTTGACTATTAGGAATGACTCCTATATAGTTTGGCCACAGAACAAAGGATATGAGCGAACCCGTCCTGGACGCGTACCGGCGCCTTTCCAAGGAGCACGGCCTCCGCGTCACCCCTCAGAGGACGGCCATTTTCCGGGAGCTCCTCAAAGCCAAGGACCACCCCACGGCCGACGCCGTCCACCGCCGGGTCGTCAAAACCATCCCGAACGTCTCATTCGACACCGTCAACCGGACCCTGGCGACGTTCGCGGCCATCGGATTGATCAAGGTCGTCGAGGGATACGGGCAGGCCCGGCGCTTCGACCCCGACGGGAGCGCCCATCACCATCTCCACTGCCTCCGGTGCGGCCGGATCATCGACTTCCACAATAAGGACTATGACGCCATCGCCGTCCCCGCGGAGATCGCCGGGCGGTTCACGGTGACAAGCAAAAAGGTGGTGCTCGAAGGCCTCTGCGGCCCTTGCGGCCGGGCCCGAGCCCGTCACGGGATATCGGAACACAAGAAGGAGGGACCATGAAGAATGCCAGAGGCACGACGAACCGGGATTGGTGGCCGAACCAGCTGAACCTGCGCATCCTGCACCAGCACTCGGCCAAGTCCGATCCGATGGGAGCGGATTTCGACTACGCCAAGGAGTTCGATACGCTCGACCTGGCCGCCGTCAAGAAGGACCTGTACGCCCTGATGACGTCCTCCCAGGACTGGTGGCCGGCCGACTACGGCCACTACGGCGGGCTCTTCATCCGCATGGCCTGGCACAGCGCCGGCACCTACCGCATGGGCGACGGCCGCGGCGGCGCGGGCTCCGGCTCCCAGCGCCTGGCCCCGCTCAACAGCTGGCCCGATAACGCCAACCTCGACAAGGCCCGCCGCCTGCTCTGGCCGATCAAGCGGAAATACGGCCGCAAGATCTCCTGGGCCGACCTCATGATCCTGGCCGGCAACTGCGCCCTCGAGTCCATGGGCTTCAAGACCTTCGGCTTCGCCGGCGGGCGCGTCGACGTCTGGGAGCCGGAAGAGGACATCTACTGGGGCAGCGAGGACAAGTGGCTCGGCGACGCCCGCTACAGCGGCGACCGCAAGCTCGAGAACCCCCTGGCCGCCGTGCAGATGGGCCTCATCTACGTCAATCCCGAAGGCCCCAACGGCCTGCCCGACCCGGTCGCTTCGGGCCGCGACGTCCGCGAGACCTTCGCCCGCATGGCCATGAACGACGAGGAGACCGTGGCCCTCGTCGCCGGCGGCCACACCTTCGGCAAGGCCCACGGCGCCGGCCCCGCCTCCCACGTCGGCCCCGAGCCCGAAGGGGCCGGCCTCGAGGAGCAGGGCCTCGGCTGGAAGTGCGGCTTCGGCAGCGGCAAGGGCTGCGATACCATCACCAGCGGCATCGAGGGCGCCTGGAAGCCGAACCCGATCAAGTGGGACATGGGCTACCTCAAGGTCCTGTTCAAGTACGATTGGGAGCTGGTCAAGAGCCCGGCCGGCGCGCACCAGTGGCTGGCCAAGGACGTGGCCGAGGAGGACATGGTCGTCGACGCCCACGATCCTT
>CAZFZU010000050.1:0-18568 GCA_964523615.1 uncultured Eubacteriales bacterium
TCGACTTGCATGTGTTAAGCACGCCGCCAGCGTTCGCTCTGAGCCAGGATCAAACTCTTCAATTATAAGAACCCTTGCGGGTTCCTAGCAAGTTTGATTTGGCAGAAAAGATCAACAACTGGTCGCTCCGCTTTTTGTTTCAAAGAGCCAAATTCTCTCTAACCCGAGAGAGAAACCTCGGTATCTATCCAACTCTGACGATTATTTCAACCCGTTAAGGTTGTCAGAATGATAGCCTGAAGGCTCACATATGATAGGGAAACCCCAGGGGCTTGTCAAGGGTTCTTCGAAAAAATTTTCGGGGCCTCGCGGCGTCGCCGGAAGTTGACGGGAACCGGCTGATTTTTCAGGCGATTAGACGCCGCCGTTGACGGCCGCGCCGGGCCGCGCCCTGTCCCGCCCTGAAGAACATTTACGTCCGCGCTGGCACGCCGCCCGCTTGAAGAAGGGCGAAAGGAGGACGGCCGATGAAGGTCGCGGCGACGCGCGGAACGGGCCTCGTCGAGGTCCTGGTGGCCGCGGCGCTCGTCCTCCTGCTCGCCGCCGGCGCGGCCTCGCTGGCGGCGTCGGCGCTGCGGGCCAAACGGCGCGGCGACGTTCTCGCGGCCCTGACCCGCGCCGCCGCAGACCGGCTCGAGACGCTGCGGTCGCGCCCGTTCGACTCCCCCGAGCTGGCCCCGGGCGTCTACGCCGAGACGCTCGTCGTCGGGCCGGGCGCCTGTCGGGTCGCCGAGCGATGGGAGATCGCCGAGGACGGCGACGGCCTCAAGCGCGTCACCCTCCGCCTCCGCGAGGCCGGACGGCCGGGACCGGACACGGCGGCCGTGCTGTTCATCTCCCGGGACCTGGGGTTCGCGCCGTGAGCGGCCGCGGCTTCACCCTGATCGAATGCCTCATCGGGCTGGCCCTCTCTCTCGTCGTCGTCACGGCCGGGCTCGGCGCCTATGTGACCCTGCAGAGGGCCTTCCTCCGCCTCGAGGCCCGCGAAACCTCGGGCCAGTCCGCCCTGGCCGCGGTGGACCGGATGAGGATCGACCTCCTCCACGCGGGCGCCGGCCTCGTCGAAGAGGTCCGGCTCGGCCTCCTCGAGCCGGTCACGGCCGAAGCCGGGGAGCTGCGGACCGCCGCCCTCGACCGCCCGTTGGCCCTGGCCGCCGACGCCGGGGCCGGGGACACCCGCTTGGCCCTGGCCTCGACCGCCGGCGTGTCCGCGGGACGGAGGATCGCGCTGAGGTCGGGACCGGCCGGCGAGGTCCGGACGGTCGTCCGGGTCGAGGGCGCGTCGGCGGTCCTCGACGGCCCGCTGGCCGCCGCGTATCCGGCCGCGGCGGCCGCCGTGTCCCTGCTCGAGACCGTCACTTATTTCCTGGACGGGGCCGCCGGCGTCCTGCGCCGGCGCGCCAACGCCTCGCCCGCCCAGCCGCTCGCCGAGAACGCCGCCGCGGCCGAATGGTCTTACGACGCGGCGGCCGCTCTGGCCGCCGTCCGGATCGAGTTCGCCGTCGAAGGAGCCCACGCCCATGGCACGACCGTGTTCGTCAAGAACGCCGCCTTGGCCAGATAAAACGGGGAGGACCGACCGGGGCTCGGTCACGGTCGTCGTCCTCCTGCTCTCGCTCGTCTTCGCCGGCCTGGGGATGGCCATGCTCCAGGCCTCGGGGGTCCACATGAAGATCAACGCCTTCCGCCGGTCCTCGCTCCTCCTCGACTGCGCCTCGGAGAACGGCCTCAAGCGCGGCCTCCACGACCTCGCCGGATGGCTGGAGAGCCGGGGGCTCCTGGCCGCCGCGCCGGAGGCGGACGTCGCAGCCGTCCGGGCCGATCCCGCCACCGGCTTCCCCGCCCTCCTCGAAAACGCCCTCGGCTCGCCCTTCCCCCGGTCGCTCGAAGAGTCGTTCGACGGCATGCTCTGGGAAAGCCGGGCCGATTGCGTCTTTACCCGGCTCGAGGACCGCGGCCCTTATCTGCGGATCGAGGCCGCCCTGACGGTCGAGTCCAGGGGCGGCCTCCTGGCCGCCGGGCCCCGGCGACTCTCCCGTCTCGAAGGCGCATTGGGGCTTTTGGCCGGCCGGCTGCCGCTGGCGGCCGTGCCTCTTTATATAAAGGGAGGCGCGCCGGACGAGGACGCGGCCGGCTTTCTCGGGGAGAACGGGATCCGGCTCGTCCGCCGGCCCGGCGCTCTCGCCGGGACCGGCCTGGCCGCAGGCGCGGACGGCGTCCTCCCGGACGACCCCGGCTCCTTCGTCGCCGAAGCCCTGCGGGTCGGGGTCTTCCGGCTCGGCGACCTCTCCCCCGCCGCGCTCCGGGCCGCGCTCGGGCTCGAGCCCTCGACCGAGCCCGTGCCCGAGGGCGTCTACCTGATCGCCAACGACCTCGGCCTCGGCGGCGTCTTCGTCGAGGGCGACGTCGACGAGATGGTCCTGGCCGTCGACGGCGACGCGCAGGTCATCGTTTTCCGGGCCGGCGGCGCGGAATGGCGACTCGAATTCAGCCCGGCCCGGAGCCGGACCTCCTTCCGGACGCCCGAGGGAGAGCGCGCGTACGATCTCGTTCCCCTGCCGCTCGTCATCGTCGACGGCGCCGTCCTCGCGCTCGGCGGCGGCGCGGTCCTCCCCGACGGCTCGGTGACCATGGCTTACGACGGAGAGACGCCGGCCGTCCTCGACGGCGTCGACCTGACCATCGTCTCGTCCGCCGCGGTGGCCATCGCGTCGCACCTCGTCCTGGAAGGCGTGCGCTGGCGCGACGGCATCCCCTACGCCAAGGACACCCGGGCCCAGCTCGTCATCTATTCCGCGGGCCGGGAGGTCGCGACGGGACAGGCCGTCGAGGGAGGCATCGTGGTCGCCGCCGGCGCCCCGTCCGATCTCCGGGTCCAGGCGACGCTGACCGCGGCCTCGGGCGGGTTCCGCGTCGAGGGCTCGGGCAAGACCGTCGAAGTCATGGGGGCCCTGCACGCGGACGCCTACTCGAGCAACGGCAACGCGCTCCGGCTGGCCGCCGACGACAGGGCCGCCGGCGGGAGGCTTCCGGACCGATCGCCCCTGACCGCGACCTCTCAATTGGCCTTTAACGCCCTCCGCATCCTGGCCTGGAGGGAGTACTGAATGGGCCGCGGCGCCGAAGGCCGGGGGTTCTCGCTCTTCGAGGTCCTTATCGCGCTGGCCCTGGCCGGCCTGTTCGCCGCCGGGGCCGGCTATTCGGTCGGCCGGCTCGGGCCGAGGCTCCGGCTGCGGGCGGGGGTCTGGGCGGTGACGTCGGGGCTGGGCCAGGCCCGGTTCAGGGCCGTGATGTCGGGGGAGCCCGTCCGGGTCCGCTTCGCCGGTTCGACGCTCGTGTTCGAGCGTCCTGAGGGGACTTCCGGAACGTGGCGGACGGCCCGGACCGAGGTCCTGGACGGTGTCGCGGTCGAGGCCAACGCCGTTCCCGTCTTCTATCCCCAGGGAACGGTGGCCCCGCTGGCGGCGGTCACGGTCGGGAACGCGGCCGGGACCTACCGGATCACGGTGGCCATCACGGGGCGGATCCGGTCGGTCAGGACCGGTTGAGGCGCAGGCGCGGCGGGCCGGCGGGCGGGACGGCATCCTGCGCGAGTTCGGGTTTCTTGATCTCGTAGAGCTCCTTCATCAGGCTCATGAAGCTCTGCGGCCGGTCGTGGAGGAACTCGACGCCCATCTCGTACATGTTCTCCGAGGCGTGGCGGCGGACCCATTTGACCTCGCCGTCGAGGCTGAGGCTGGCCATGGTCCGCGACAGGACGATACGGAGCTGAACGCGCGTCCCCACCGGATAGGCCTCCTGCGACTGGATCATGGTCCCGCCGAGGGACAGGTCGTAGGTGAAGGCCTTGGCCTCGGCGGCCCCGCGCAGGCCCTGCTCGGTGCCCTGGAGGGTGATGGTCGTCCGGTTCTTCTGCTTGAAGCGCCGGTCCTTGCGGCGCTGGGCGGACTTGGCGACGGAGGCGGGGGTGCGCACGGCCGTCATCCCCTCAGGCCTTGCCCAGCTCGGAGGCCGGGCGGGCCGCCTTGGGCCGGGGATCGAGGTCGTGGATGTTCTTCATCAGGCTCATGAACGCGGCGCTGGCCGAATGCTGGAACTCGACGCCGAGCTCGTGGATGTCGTCGGTCTCGTGATGGCGCGACCACTTGACCAGGGCCTCGATGGTGACCGTCTCCCCGGTCCGGACGAGCTCGATGCGGAGAGGCAGGAGGCTGCCCACGGCGAAGGGCTCGGGGCAGTGCAGACGGGCCCCGCCGAGCGAGATGTCGCTGGTGTAGGCCTGGATCTCGACGGGCCCCAGGGCGCCCGGGACCCGGATCAGGGTCTTGTTCCACTGCTTGACGCGACGGTCTTTCCGCCTTTGCATGATCGTGCCTTCTTTCTGTCCCCTCGCGCCCCTGTCAAACGGGCGACTTGTCCAGCCCCGCGCCGGCCGGCTCGTCCTTCGGCTTGCGGTCGGTGTCGTGATAGAGATTGCGCATGATGGCCTGAAGCGTCTGCTCGGTGCAGTCCTGGAACTCCACGCCGAACTCGTGGACCTTGAGCTCCTCGTTCCAGCGGTTCCAACGCACGGCGGCGTCGAGGCCGACGAACTCGCGGGACCGGACCAGCTCGAGGTGGAGGCGCACGACGCAGCCGACCGGGAATCCGGCGTCGCACTGGATCCTCGCTCCCCCCAGAGAGAGGTCCCAGGCGTAGGCGTCCATCGGA
This sequence comes from uncultured Eubacteriales bacterium, assembly GCA_964523615.1. GTDB lineage: Bacteria > Acidobacteriota > Aminicenantia > Aminicenantales > Saccharicenantaceae > RBG-16-66-30. The sequence continues at coordinate 4,711 of CAZFZU010000050.1, forward strand.
CAGTCGGGCAGGATGCCTTGACCGCCGGTCACGGACTTGATGATCGCTTTGTTCCACTGCTGGAAGCGGCGATGTTTGCGTCTTTCCATGGCGGCACTCCGGCCCGGGGAACGGCCCCGGGTTCCCCGCCATTCTGGCGGCCCGGGCGGAAGGCGGCAATCCCCCCTTGGGGTGAATCCGGCGGTGAAATCCCCCCCTCTGGAGGCGGGAAAGGCCGGGTTCAGTTGACATCCTCCGGCCACGGGCTTTATAAAGGAAATCAGAAGGACGGGGCAATATGGACCAATCCGGACTCGTCGGACAGACCCTGCTCCATTATCGCATCGCCGAAAAGATCGGCGAGGGCGGCATGGGCGCCGTTTACCGGGCCGTCGACACCCATCTCGACCGGCCCGTCGCCGTCAAGGTCCTGCCGCCGGACAAGGTGGCCGACGCCGACCGGAAGGCCCGTTTCGTCCTGGAAGCCCGGGCCGCCTCCGCCCTCCGCCACCCGAACATCGTCGTCATCCACGACATCGCGTCCGACCGCGGTCTGGACTTCATCGTCATGGAGCTCGTCGACGGCCAGCCGCTCGACCAGCTCATCGGCCGCAAAGGGGTCCGGCTCAGCGAGGCCCTCGGCCTGGCCGTTCAGATCGCCGACGGACTGGCCAAGGCCCACGCCGCCGGCATCGTCCACCGCGACCTCAAGCCGGGCAACGTCATGGTCACGCCCGAAGGCCTGGTCAAGATCCTCGATTTCGGGCTGGCCAAGCTCTCCGGGGAGGCTCCCGCTCCCGAGGCCGGACAGACGATGACCATGGGACAGGGCGAGCGGCCGCGGACCGAGGCGGGGTTCATCGTCGGGACGGCCGCCTACATGTCGCCGGAGCAGGCCGAGGGCCGGAAGGTCGACGCCCGCTCCGATGTCTTCTCCTTCGGCGCCGTGCTCTACGAGATGCTCACCGGCCAAAAAGCCTTCGCCCGGGAAAGCCCGATGAAGACGCTGGCGGCCGTCCTCAACGAGGACCCCAAGCCGGCCTCCGCCGTGAGCGAGGCCGTCCCGGCGGAGCTCGAGCGCGTGGTCGCCCGCTGTCTCCGCAAGGACCCCCAGCGCCGCTGGCAGACGATGTCGGACCTCAAGGTCGCGCTCCAGGACCTCAAGGAGGATTCGGAGTCGGGCCGGCTCGAGGCTGCCACGGTTCCGGCCCGGCGCGGCAGGAAGAGGACGGCGCTCTTCGCGCTGGCGGCCGCCGTGCTCCTGGTCGCCGTCGCGATCCTCGTTCTGAAATTCATCGTCTTCAAGCCCCCGGAGGCCGTCGAATACGAGATCCTCCCGTTGACCCTCGATCCCGGGATGAGCTCGCAGCCCACGCTGTCCCGCGACGGGAACCTCCTGGCCTATGCCTCCGACCGCGAGGGGAACGGGAACCTCGACATCTGGATCCAACCGGCCTCGGGCGGCAAGCCCCTCCGCCTGACGGACCACCCGGACGACGATTCGTTCCCCTCGTTCTCCCCGGACGGCAAGGAGATCGCCTTCCGTTCCGACAGGGACGGCGGCGGCATCTACACGATCGACGCCCTGGCCGTGGGCGGCGAGCCGAGGCGGATCGCCGACAGGGGCATTCTGCCTAAATACTCCCCCGACGGCCGGTGGATCGCCTACTTCGTCCTCCCCGCGTCCCTGGAACAACGCGGATACAAGGTTTTCCTGGTCTCGCCGAAGGGAGGAGAACCCCGGCGGATCCTCGAAGATTTCTTATTCGGCTTCGTCGTTCAGGGGGCCTCGCTCACCTGGTCCCCCGACGGAAAACGGCTCTTGTTCCGGGGCCGGCGGGTCGACGATCCGAAGTCCACTGACTGGTGGGTGGTCCCTATCGACGGCGGCCAGGCCGTGCGGACGCACGCCGTCGGGAATCTCGCCCTGTCCACCATCGTCCAGTTCCCCTCCGCCTGGATCGGGAACAGCGTCTATTTCATCTCGGGAACGACGGTCGAGGGGCTCAACCTCTTCCGGGCCTCCATCGATCCCAAGACCATGGCGGTCACGGGTCCCGCCTCGGCGATCACGGCCGGATCGGGCCTGAAGATCTTCACCGACGCCCTGCCGGACGGCCGGATCTTCTTCGCCGAGATGACGGTCGCGATGAACGCCTGGAGCGTCGCGGCGAAGCCAGACGAAGCCGCGGTCACGGCCGAGCCGCGGAAACTCACCCGGGACCTCATGCAGAACTTCAACCCGACCGTTTCGCGCGACGGGGCCAGGGCCGCGTTCACCGCGTTCGGCGGGGCCCAGGCGGCCAGGATCGAGGTCCGGGTCGCGAACCTGAGGACCGGAGGGGAGACGGCGATCCCCCTTCAGGCCGTCAACATGGGCCAGGTCCCGCGGCTGAGCCCCGACGGCTCTCTCCTGGCCTATCGCGACATCGTCGAAGGGAGATCGAAGACGTTCGTCGTCGCGCCCGGAGGGGCGGCCGCCCGGGAGCTCTGCGAAAATTGTTTCGTCACCGGGTTCTTCCCCGGGAACGAGGCGGCCCTGGTCAAAAGTAAACGCGACGAACTGGAGAAGATGGACCTCCGGACCGGGGAGAAAAGGATCGTCCTATCGTCGCCCGGGGACATCGTCCAGGACGCCAGCCTGTCGCCCGACGGACGGTGGATCGCCTGGCTCGCCGGCGAGCCGGACGGCCGGGCCGCGGTCCGCGTTTCTCCCGTCGACTCGGCTCCGGGCGAGGCTCGCGGCTCGATCACGGTCGCCCAAGCCGATCATTTTCTCGGCCAGCCCGACTGGTCCCCCAACGGGCGCTGGCTCTATTACCTGTCGGAAAAGAACGGCCGCTGTTCGATCTTCGCGCGAGAGCTCGATCCCCGGACGAAAGTCCCGCTCGGCGTGGAACGGGAGTTCTTGGACACCACGGTGAACCGGCTCTGGCTGAACTTCCCCATCGGGAACGGAGCGATCGCCGTGGCCGCGGACAGGATCGTTTTCGAGGCCGCCAGGATGACCGGGAACATCTCCCTGGCCCGGCCGAAGAAGCGCTAAGAGCCGCGCCGGGCGCGGCGGCGGATGCCGAGGAGCTCGCGGAACATGCCCCACGAGCCTTTCAAAAATCGCAGGCGGCTCGGCCGGGAGTCGCTCCAGACGACAGGGACCTGGGCCACGCGGTAGCCGAGCTCGCGGCAGAGGACCAGGGCCTCGACGTCGAAGGCGAAGCCCTCGGTCCGCAAGCGGGAGAAGACCTCGCGGGCGGCCTCGCGGCGGAAGGCCTTGAAGCCGCACTGGGTGTCGGGATAGCCGCGCAGGACGAGCAGGCGGACGAGGGCGTTGAAGAGCTTGCCCATGGCCTCCCGGGGCCGCCGCTGGCGGACCCGGATCTCGGACGCGGCCAGGGCCCGGGAGCCGATCGCGGCGTCCGCGCCGGCCTCGATGGCGGCCACTAGCTTGTCGGCCTCGGAAATGGGCGTCGACAGGTCGTCGTCGGCGAAAAAGACGATATCGCCGGCCGCGGTCCGCATGCCCTCGCGCACGGCCGCGCCCTTGCCCCGGTTCCGCTCGAGCCGGATGACACGCCCGGCCGGGCGCCCGCCGAGGGCGGCCACGGCCGCCCGTGCCGCCTCGGCCGTCCCGTCGGGGCTGCCGTCGTCGACGACGACGATCTCGGTATCGTAGGGCTTGGCGGCCAGGAAGGCCCCCACGGCCGCGACCGTCGCCGCGATGCCGGACTCCCGGCCGTACGTCGGGACGACGACGGACAGGCGGAAGGAGCGGACGGTCTGTTCGGGCATCGTTCGGGTTCTCGGTCGAGGCACCGGGATTATAAAAGAACCGTTTTGAAAAAACGAGATTTGGTTTAAAATCCCTGTCTTCGACCATGACCTCAACCGGGAGAGAGGTGCGCCCATGACCAAGACCGCCGTCCGCTTCGCCGTCCTCGCCGTCCTCGCCGCCGCGCTCGTCCCCTGCGCCGCCGGCCAGGAGCCCTACAAGACGCCCCCCAAGGAGGTCGTCGACATCCTCGACGCGCCGCCGACCCCTTCGGTCACCATGAGCCCTGCCGGCGACTCGATGCTCCTCGTCGAGCGCGAGTCGATGCCTTCGATCGCCTACCTCTCCGAGCCCATCCTGCGGATCGCCGGGATGCGCATCACCCCGGCCTACAACAGCCGCCAGGTCCTGAGCTTTTCGACCGCGCTCGCGCTCAAGGACATGAAGACGGGCCTCGTTCGCCGCGTCGCCCTGCCCGAGGGCGTCAAGTTCACCTTACCCGCCTTCTCCCCCGACGGCGCGCGCGTCGCCTTCCTCCGCTACGTCGAGGGCGGCGTCGAGCTCTGGGCCGTCGACGTCAAGGCGGGCACGGCCAAAGCCCTGACCGGGCCCGTCGTCAACGCCGTTCTCGGGGGCATCGACTGGTCTCCCGATAGCCGCCGCGTCCTCGTCTCGCTCGTCCCCGAGGGCCGCGGCCCGGCCCCTACGGCGCCGCGCGTCCCCGCCGGCCCCGAGGTCCAGGTCTCGGGCGGCAAGGAAGCCAAGGTCGCCACTTACCAGGACCTGCTCAAGAGCGCCTTCGACGAGGTCCTCTTCGACCACTACGCGGCCTCGCAGACGGCCCTCGTCGACGCCGCGACCGGCGAGGTCCGCCGGATCGGCCGGCCGGGGATCTACGACGCGCTGGCCGTCTCGCCGTCCCAGCGCTACCTCTACGTCGGCCGGATCAAGCGGCCCTACTCCTACGCCCTGCCCGCCGACGGCTTCGCCCATTCGCTGGAGGTCTGGGACCTCGACGGCAACCTGGTCAAGGTCGTGGCCGACCTGCCCACCGAAGAGGGCGTGCCCATCAACGGCGTCCCGACCGGCCCGCGCAACGTCGGCTGGATGACCCACAGGCCGGAGACCCTCGTCTGGACCGAGGCCATCGACGGCGGCGATCCTAAAAAGGACGCCCCCTTCCGCGACCGCTGGGTGTCCCTCGACGCCCCGTTCGCGGCCGAGCCCAAGGAGCTCTTCAAGCTCAAGGAGAGGGCGGCGGGCCTGCAGTTCTTCGCGACGCCGGGCAAGGTCCTGGCGACGCAGAGCGAATGGAAGAGGAGCTGGCGGACGACCTTCCTGATCGACCTCGCCGATCCGGCCGCCGCGCCGGCCACCATCTGGGACCTGGGCGTCCGGGACAGCTACAAGAACCCCGGCCGCCCGGTCACGACGACCCTCAAGACTGGCGAGCGGGTCATCCTCCAGGACAAGGACTGGATCTACCTGAGCGGCGCCGGCTCCTCGCCCCAGGGCGACCATCCCTTCCTCGACCGCATGAACCTCAAGACCCTCAAGGTCGAGCGGCTCTGGCAGTGCCAGGACCCGGCCTACGAGACCTTCGTCGATTTCGCGGGCGCTTCGCGGACGAAGATCATCACCAGCTACGAATCGAAGACCGAGCCGCCGAACTACTGCCTCTTCGACCTCAAGACGAAGAAACGCTCGGCCCTGACCGATTTCAAGGACCCGGCGCCCCAGCTGACCGGCCTCCGCAAGGAACGCGTCACCTACAAGAGGGCCATCGACGGCCTCGAGCTCAGCGGCACGCTCTACCTGCCGCCGGGCTATAAGGACGGCACCCGCCTGCCCGTCGTCATCTGGGCCTACCCGCTCGAGTACGACACGGCGGCCACGGCCGGCCAGGTCCGCGGCTCGGTCAACCGGTTCACGTTCTTCCGCGGCACCTCGCAGCTGTTCTTCCTGACCCAGGGCTACGCCGTTCTCGACAACGCCGAGATGCCCGTCGTCGGCACGCCCGAAACGGTCAACGACACCTTCGTGCCGCAGATCGTCTCCAACGCCGAGGCGGCCATCCGCAAGCTCGACGAGATGGGCGTCGGCGACCCCAAGAGGGTCGGGGTCGGCGGCCACAGCTACGGGGCCTTCATGACCGCTAACCTGTTGGCCCACTGCGACTTGTTCGCGGCCGGCATCGCCCGCAGCGGGGCCTACAACCGGACCCTGACCCCCTTCGGCTTCCAGAGCGAGCGGCGGACCCTGTGGGAAGCGACCGACACCTACGTCAAGATGTCGCCGTTCATGTTCGCGGACAAGATCAAGACGCCCCTGCTGATGATCCACGGCATGGCCGACAACAACTCGGGCACGTTCCCCATCCAGTCCGAGCGCCTGTTCGCCGCGCTCAAGGGCTTCGGCGCGACGGCGCGGTTCGTCTATCTGCCGTACGAGAGCCACGGCTACTCGGCCCGCGAGTCGGTCCTCCACGTCCTGGCCGAGATGATCGAATGGTTCGACATCCACGTGAAGAACAGAAAGTGAACAACGGATTTCCACAGAGTTTGTGCATAAGCCTGTGGAAAAGCGCCGGACGGCGCGCCCTAAAGACTTGTCCGGCGCGGAGTTTTGATAAATCGCACAGCGGCATGTGCAGAGCGAACGACGCGTGAAGGAGGGAGCGATGAACGAACGGAAGACGCTCGCCGCGTCCGTCCTGATCGCCGTCCTCCTGGCCGCGGCCTGCGGCGGCGGCGCGCCCGCGCCGTCCGCGCCGTCCGCGCCCGGGCCTTTGTCCATACTCATCACCAACGACGACGGCATCGAATCGTCCGGCATCGCGGCCCTGGCCGCGGCCCTGGCCCCCCTGGGCGCCGTGACGGTCGCCGCCCCCGACCGGGGCCGCTCGGGCTCGAGCCACGGCGTGACCTCGGACCGGCCCATCGCCGTCCGCGAGAGCGAGCGGGCCGGCCAGCGGTGGATCGCCATCGACGCCCTGCCGGCGACCTGCGTCCGGCTGGCCGTCGAGGAGCTCCTGCCCCTGAAGCCGGACATCGTCCTCTCGGGCATCAACCACGGCGAGAACCTGGGCACGGTCACCTTCTACTCGGCCACGGTCGGCGCGGCCCGCGAGGCCGCCTTCCTAGGGCTTCCGGCCATCGCCGTCAACCTGGTCTCGTCCAAGGGCATGGATTTCGCCGGGGCGGCCGCCGTCGTCGCCGACATCGTTCGGGCCCTGGGGCGGAACGGCGTCCCGCGGGGGGCCTTCCTCAACATCAACGTCCCGCCCCTCCCCCGAGCCGAGCTGCGCGGCGTCCGCGTCACCCGCCAGGACACTCGGGCGCCGGTGGACCATTTCGGGAAGCGGACCACGCCCGAGGGCCTGACGCTCTACCTGCCGGGCTGGGAGCACCTCGAAGCGGCCGGGCCCGGGACCGACATCTGGGCCGTCCGCAACGGCTATGTTTCCGTCTCGGTCTTCGGGTTCGACCAGACGGCCGCCGTCCCTCCGGCGGCCCGCCTGGCCCTCGAGCGCCTGGAACGGCTGCCGGTCTCGGACCGCTGAGCCGTACGGGCCCGACCTCCGCGCCTTCCTGCCCGTCACCCGCCGGGAGGATTGACACCGGCCCGCAACGGCGGTAGATTGGGCTCACGCCGGTCAAGGGGGACGGGCATGAGCCGATGCCCTAACTGTTCCGGGGAGAACTCCGACACCCAGCGCTTCTGCGGCGAGTGCGGGACGCCGCTTCCCGCGCCCCCGGCCGGCGCGGCCACGCGAAGCTACGAAGGCGGCACTCCTCCCGACGACCGCTCGCCGGACGGCCTCCTGCCCGGCGCCCTCTTCGCCCGCCGCTACCAGGTCATCGAGGAGCTCGGCGCGGGCGGCATGGGCCGGGTCTTCCGGGTCCTCGACCGCAAGCTCGACGAGGAGATCGCCCTCAAGCTCATCCGGCCCGAGGTCGCCGCGGACCGGACGTCGCTGGCCCGTTTCGCCACCGAGCTGAAGCTGGCCCGCCAGGTCGTCCACCGCAACGTCGCCCGGATGTTCGACCTCAACGAGGAGGGGCGGGTCCCCTTCATCACCATGGAATACGTCCGCGGCGAGAACCTCAAACGGCTCATCCGCAAGGTCGGCCGCCTCTCGCCCGGCCAGGCCATCCCGGTGGCCTGCCAGATCTGCGACGGTCTGGCCGAGGCCCACCGGCTGGGCATCGTCCACCGCGACCTCAAGCCCCAGAACGTCATGATCGACGAGGACGGCCAGGCCAAGATCATGGATTTCGGGCTGGCCCTGCTGATCTCCGCGGCCGCCGCGAACGCCGGGCCGGGCTCGCGCAGCGGGACGCCGGCCTACCTCTCGCCCGAGCAGGCCCGCGGTGCGCCGGCCGACGCCCGGTCCGACCTGTATTCGCTCGGCGTCCTCCTCTACGAGACGCTGACGGGGACGACGCCGTTCCAAGGCGAGAGCGCCGCGGAGCTGGCCGCGAAGCACGTCCGCGAGGCCCCCCAGGACCCGCGGGAGCACAGCCGCGGCATCTCGCCCGAGCTGGCCCGCGTCGTCCTGAAGTGCCTGGAGAAGGACCCGGCCAAAAGGCATCAAAGCGCCGGCGAGCTCAGGGCCGACCTCGAGCGCCTGCGCGCCCAGCTGCCGCACCGGGTCGTCCTCGACTGGGCCCTCCGCCACAAGACCGTTTCGATCCCGGCCGGGGCGGTCCTCCTGGGGCTCGTCGGTTACGGGGGCTATCGCCTGCTCGTCCACTCCCCCGCCCCGCTCTCCCCGACCAGCACGATCGCTGTCCTGCGCGCCCCGGACGCGGCCTCCGGCGGAGCGGATCTCTCGCGCCATCTGCAGGACGCCCTGGCGACGAAGCTCGCGGGGATGCCGGAGCTCGTCGTGGTCCCGACGCTGACCGTGAACGCCACAAACACCGCGGGCAAGGGCCCGGCGCGGATCGGCCGCATGCTCGGCGCCGATTACCTTCTCGAGCCGGGCACCCACAACGTCGGGGACAGGGTCAGCATCACGGCCCGGCTCATCAACGCCCGGCGGAACCGCCCGGCCAGGACCTACCAGCTCCTGCGCCCCGCGGCGGACGCCGCCGCCGAGGACGAGTTCGCGAAGGGCGTCGGCACGGTCATCCGCTACGATATCGCCGAAGACAAGGTCCAGAGGTCGAACAAGGGCGTCTCGAGCAATCTCGACGCCCGGCTCCTCGTCCACGAGGGCATGATCCGGATCGAGGACGCCTATCCGCTCAGGGACCACCCCGAGGTCTTCGCCGAGGTCATCGGGAATTACGAACGGGCCCTGGCCCTCGATCCCGATTACGCCCTGGCCTTGTGGGCCTTGGGCAACGCCTACGAATCCCGCTACAACAACACGGAGCGGTCGCTCCGGGACCCGCGGGACGTCGACCGCATGTGCGGCTATTACCAACAGGCGTTCGACAAGAACCCGAACTCCCCCGAAACGAACATCGGCCTCGGCTGGGCCAATTACAACCGGGGCGATTTCACCAAGTCCTTCGAGTTCTTCGCCCGGGCTCTCCGGCTCGAGCCCGGCAACGCGGTCGTCAACCTGGACGTCGGGGCCTTTCTGAGGAGCGTCGGACTCTACCGGCAGGCCATCCCACACCTCGAGCGCGCCGCCTCGCTCATGCCCCAGGATCCGGAACCGGTCTCCCAGATCGCCCAGTGTTTTACCGCCTTGGGACGCTTCGAAGAGGCTGCCGCCCGGTCGGCCCTGGCCGTCGCCAGGAACCCGAACGACGTCCGCGCCCGGCACCTCAGGGCGGTCCAACTCGCTCTGGCCGGCCGCCTGGACGAAGCGCATATGGAGATCGAGGCCATCCGGCGGATCCTGCCCGATTTCCGCTACCTTCGCGTCACGGAAGCCCTGGTCGCGGCGGCCAGAGGGGAAAAGGAAAAGGCCCTGGCCCTGAAAGGCGACACCGAATCACTGGCCATCCAGGGCACCTGCTTCTACATCCTGCTCGGAAGGCCCGACGAAGCCGTCGCCAACGTGGAGGCGGGGATCGAGAAGGGCTTCGAAACGTCCGGCGATTATCTCTACTCCTACCCTTCGCTCGTCGGGAATCCCGCCTTGAGAAGCCTGCGCGACCTACCGCGGTTCAAGGATATCCTGAAAAAGCAGAGAGAGAAGTACCGGAATGAGCTCGAGCCTTTCGAGGACATATAGAACGTCAAGCAGGAGGGAGACATGGAGATCACGATCTTCACGCCGCAAAGGCCGAAACCGGACAAGGTCTGCCCGATCACGTTCCATCTGGACCCGACGACCTCTCTTCAGGTCCGGCTGGCGGCCGACACGGAGAGGACCAACGGCAAGCTGGCGACCAAGCTGAGCGATTTCCGGGAATCGCTCCCGGCGCACCCGCCCGGCACACCCGACTGGAAGCTATGGCTGGCCCAGCTCGCCGGTGAGTACGACGCCCTCTTCGCCGGCACCTATCTCGCTCGTCCCGTTCTCCTGGGAGAGGACGGGCTGGTGCACCGGGGCTGGCACAGCATTCTCGAATACCTGTCCACCGTCGTTCCCGGCACCACGTATATCGTTCCCCAGGGCGTCAACGTCTACCTGGAGTATCTTCCGCTGGAGCATCAAACCGACGCCTATTTGGCCAGCCGGGGCGTCCGGCTCTCCGGTTTCAAGGCGAGCGACATCGATTTCCTGGCGAGCATCCGCACGGTCATCGCCTACGCGCCCTACGACCCCCCCATGGATATAGGGAACGAGTCGCTCATCCCCCACCGGAAGATCTGCGAACCGATCTATTAGCCTCCGGCCCGGTCAGCGCAGGACCTCGGTCCACAGCCAGTAGCCGAAGGCGACGAGGTAGACCGCGAGCAGGACCGCGGCGACGACGTTGACGGCGTCGTTGACGCGCTTGAGCAGGGGGAAGCGGTCCCGCCGGCCGCGCGTGTTGATCTTCGGCAGGGCGAAGAGGATCGCGATCGCCAGAAGCAGCAGGAGCCACTTTCTCATCGCCCGGATTATACCAGGTCCCGGCGGCTTCAGCGCTGGAACTTGTAGCCCAGCCAGGGCACGGTGATCAGGTGTTTCGGCGCGGACGGTTCGTCCTCGATCTTGCGCCGCAGATTGTAGACGAAGGTGTCGACCGTCCGGGTCGTGGGGAACCGCTCGTAGTCCCAGACCTTGTTGAGGATGGTCTCGCGCGAAACGACCTGACCCTCGTATGCGGCCAGGAGGCGCAGCAGGGCGAACTCGCGGGCCGTGAGGTGGAGAGGCTTTCCCGCCTTCGTCGCCGTCTTGGCCCGGAAATCGACGACCACGTCCCCGAAGACGACGTCGTCGAGCTCCGGTGTCTCCGGCTTGGAACGCCGCAGGACGGCGTGGACCCGGGCGATGAACTCGTCCGTGCCGAAGGGCTTGGTCAGGTAGTCGTCCCCGCCGAGCTCGAGCCCGAGGACCTTGTCGACCTCCTTCTTCTTCTTGCCCGAACAGACGATGACGGGCACCTGGCGGCCGGCCTCGCGGAGCCTGCGGCAGACGTCGAGGCCGCCCATCTCGGGCATGACGACGTCGAGGACGACGAGGTCGAAGCCGCCCTTGACGGCCTTGTTCAGGCCTTCCCGCCCGTCCGCCGCCTCGGCCACGGCGTATCCCTCGGCCTCGAGGGCCGCGGCCAGGGTCTGCCGGAGGACCCGGTCGTCGTCGATGATGAGGACCTTTTTCATGCCGCTCGCCTCCTCGAGAATCTCAGCGTGAACGTCGCGCCGTGGCCGGGCTCGCCGGCGACGGCGACCTCGCCGCCGTGGGCGTCCATGACGTGCTTGACGATCATCAGCCCCAGGCCGACGCCCCGCGGGTCGAGGCGCCGGGCCTCGGCGCCGCGGAAGAAGGCTTCGAAGATCCGCTCTCGCTCGGCCGGCGCCACGCCGATGCCGTTGTCGCTGACGGCGATCTCGGCCCCGGCCGGCGTCGCCGTCAGCCGCACGGCGACGCGCTTGGGGACGGCCGCGTACTTGACGGCGTTGTCGACCAGGTTGAGCACGGCCTGCCGGACGGCGTCCGCGTCGGCCTCGACCGGGACCGGCCCGGCGGGCAGGGCGACGTCGAGCGCCAGCCCCTCCTCGGCCGCGGCCGGGCGGACGATCTCGACGACCCCGGCGACGACGGGGACGAGGTCGGTCTCGCGGATGTCGTAGCTCTTGACGTCCTGCTCGATGCGGCCGAAGTCGAGGACGTTGTGGAGGTAGCGGCCGAGGCGGCCGCACTCCCCCGCCATCAACTCGAGCAGGCGTTCGCGCCGTTCGGGGTCGGCGACCTTGCCCGACTTGAGCAGCTCCGAGATCGACCGCAGGGAGGTCATGGGCGTCTTCAGCTCGTGCGAGACGGCCGAGATGAACTCGGTCTTCATCCGCCCCAGCTCCTCGGCCTTCTCTCGCGAGGCCCGCTCGTAGACGACCTCTTCCTGGAGGCGGACCCGGCGGAAGGCCTCGGCCGCCTCGGCCGCCAGGGCCTCGAGGAGGGTCCGGTCCTCGCCGTTGAAGGGCAGGCCCGAGCGCTTCGGGCCGACGAAGAGCCAGGCGTTCGGCGCGCCCTCGCCGACCGCGAGCGGCAGGGCGATCTCGAAGCCCAGCCGCTCGAGCCGGTCCGGGGCGAGCGGCGCCGGGGACCCGGGCGGAGCGGCCAGGAGCGCGGCCACGGTCCCATCGTCGAGCCCGGACCGCAGGGCCGCGCCCGCCGGGGCTCGGCCCGGGGACGGAACGAACGCGCCGGTCCGTTCGACCGGGAGCGTCTCGGCCAGAGTAGCGTCGAAGCCGGCCAGGACTTCGCCCGCGCTCCAGGCCTTCCCGGCCCGCTCGGCGAAGGCTCGCAGGGCCCGGCGCTCGCTGTAGCCCCGGCGGAAGAAGGCCCGGTCGACGAGCTTCTGGATCCCGGCCCGGGCCGGGGCGAAGGCCAGCGCGGCGACGAAGGCGGCGCCCGCCGACAGCCACTTGCGGCCGGTCCCGGTCCGGACCGCGAAAAGGGGCTTCATGGCCTCCACGGCCAGCATGTACACGCCGACCGTGACCGCGGTCAGCAGGGCGTAGACGACGCTTTTGTTGACGAAGGCCGGGACGTCGAGGAGCCGGTATTTGAAAATGGCCAGGGCCAGGGCCAGCGGCAGGAGAACGAAGAAAGCGCTGGCCGCCTCCTCGCTGAGGACGGTCGCGGCGCCGAGGGCCCGCGGCAGCTGGTAGAGGAAGAGAAAGGGCCCGAGCCCGCCCAGGACGCCGATGAGGACCCAGCGGATCTGGTCGCGGCGGACCCGGGTCAGCGCCGTTCGGAAGGCCCGGGCCAGGAGCGCGGTCCCGGCCACGAACAGGATGACGAACCAGACCCGGAAGACCTGGAAGTAGCCTTTGAGCCGGAAGACGGCGACCGACGGCAGGAGGATGGAGGCCGCGAACCCGGCGCTGAAGAACGTCCCGAACAGGATCGAGAGCCAGAACAGGGACCGGCCGCCGGGGAGGTGGTCGCGGGGCGTGAGGGTCAGGGCGAACCGCAGGAAAGCGATGGGCGTCATCGTGTAGGCGAAGAAGAAGGCCACACCGGGCAGGATGGCCAGCGGCCGGCCGTGGACGCCGTACCATTCACCGCTGATCATGACGGCCGCCGAGAAGGCCACGCACAGCCAGTAGAAATAGCCGGTCCGGCGATCGCCGCGGCGCAGGACGTAAACGGCGAATCCGACCAGGAAGCCGAACGCCCCGGTCAGGAAGAAGACGAGCGGATAGCCCTCGCCCGCGTAGTGGGCCTCGAGCGCCGCCCGCGCGGCGACCTCGCCGCCGTCCTTGGCGAAGACGAACTCGATGGGATCGCCGACGCGGTGGCGGGCGGCCACGAACTTGAAATCCGCGTCGCGGTCGACGACGGGAAAACCGTCGACGCGAAGGGCGACGCCGGGCAGGTCCTCGGCAGGGATGCCGGTCTGCTGGGCCAGCTCGTCCCAAGGGATGTCCGGGCGGCCGAGCATGCCGACGAACCCGAAGACGCTGACGACGAGGACGAGGGCCCCCGCGAGGAGGGACAGGACGAACGTCCGCTGGTTCCGACCCACCGATCACCTGCTGGAGCCGATTATA
>CAZFZU010000050.1:18668-22507 GCA_964523615.1 uncultured Eubacteriales bacterium
CAGGACGAACGTCCGCTGGTTCCGACCCACCGATCACCTGCTGGAGCCGATTATAGGCGAGTCGCGGGCCCGATGACAAGTCACGGCCGCGGGCCGGAGACGCGGGCTTGAACGGACCGTCGAAGCGTGTTACCTTGGTCCTTCTCCCCCCGAGGGATCCCAGGAGGCGCCATGACCGATCACGCGGACCCGTCCCCCATCATCACCATCGAGCGGCACATCCTCGACGAGCAGGCCTTCCATCCCGAGGCCACCGGCACCCTGACCAACATCCTGTACGACCTGGCCCTGGCCGGCAAGGTCATCGCCAGCAAGACGACCCGGGCCGGGCTGGCCGAGATCCTGGGCCGCACCGGCGACACCAACGTCCAGGGCGAGACGGTCATGAAGCTCGACCGCTTCGCCGACCTGACCGTGACCCGGCTGACCGACCACACCGGGCGTCTGGCCGGCCTGGCCTCCGAGGAGAACGCCGAGTTCCTGCGCATCCCCGACCGTTACCCGATGGGCAAGTACCTGCTCGTCTTCGATCCCCTCGACGGCTCGTCGAACGTGGACTTCAACATGCCCGTCGGGACCATCTTCGGCATCTACCGGCGCAAGAGGGAGTCCGGCCCGGTCTCCGAGGACGAGTTCCTGCAGCCCGGCCGCAACCTCGTCGCCTCCGGCTACATCGCCTACGGGACGAGCACGATGTTCGTCTATACGGCCGGCCACGGCGTCCACGGCTTCACCCTCGACCCCTCGGTCGGCGAGTTCCTGCTGTCGCACCCCGACATCCGCATCCCCAAGCCCAAGTACTTCAGCGTCAACCTCGGCTACCAGCTGTACTGGAGCCGCGGCGTCCAGCTGTTCACGGAGTACCTGCAGGGCCACGGCGGGGGGATCAAGGGCCTGTCGCTGCGCTACATCGGGACGCTCGTCTCGGATTTCCACCGCAACCTGCTGGCGGGGGGCGTCTTCTATTACCCTGCCGACACCAAGGACCCCAAAGCGCCGACGGGCAAGCTGCGGCTGCTCTACGAGGCCGGGCCCCTGGCCTTCATCGCCGAGCAGGCCGGCGGCTACGCCTCCGACGGCAACGGGCCCATCCTCGACGTCAAGCCGGCCTCTCTCCACCAGCGGACGCCGCTGTTCATCGGCGACCGCGACCTCGTCCACAAGGTCGAGGAGTTCGTCCGCGACCAGAGCGCCTAGCTCAGGCGGCCAGGACGGCCCGGAGCTTTTCGGCGTAGGCCTCGCTGGCCTTGTCCGGCGTGTCGATGACGATACCGGCCGGCGACGAGGCGCCCAGCTCGAGCTGGACGGCCCAGGCGATCTGCTCCTGCTCGAAGACGCGCGGCTTCATGATGGCGTCGTTCGAGCCCAGTTCCTTGAGGATGGCCACGCCCACGGCGTCGACGGCCACGCGGTCCGTGCCGGCCAGGAAGACGCCGGCCTCCTTGCGCGGCCCGGTCATCGGGCCCTCGTCGACGAAGGCCTCGAGCCCGTCGAGGACGACCACGGCCGGCCGGTAGGCGGCGTTGATCTCGGCGATCATGCGGCGCTGGTCGGCCGAGCCGTGGAGCTGGCGCATGTAGCCGTGGCCCTTGCGCGGCACGATGCCGACGGAGTTCTTGAGCGACATGCTGAAGACGCCGCCGTACTGGTGGGTCTTGAGGCAGCAGGTCGAAACGACGCACTCGCCGCTGGCGACGGGCCGGGCGACGAGGAAGCCGTCCTTCCAGTGCGAGGCCGGCGGGTCGAACCGGACGTAGCCGTTGTCGCCGAGGGCGTCGAAGTTCAGGAGCTTGGCGCCGTACGAGGCGGCGATGGCCCGGACGCCCTTCTTGTCGAAGACCTGCTCGGTGTCCTCCGGTCCGCTGCGGTCGCCGATGGCCAGGCTCAGCGCCCCCTCGTCCCGGACGCGGGCCAGCAGGGCGGTCAGGGTGTCGTTGTGGGTCGAGCCGGGCGTCGGGTCGGAGGTGTTGAAGTTCGGCTTGATCAGGACGTGCTTGGCCCGGAAGGCGTCGAGGCCCAGGAGGTCGAGGCACTTCTTGACCCCGTCGGCCCGCGAGTCGGTCTTGACCAGCACGACGCGCGACTTGGGCGGCGCGGCCTGGCCGGCGCGGCGGAGCGCGCCCGGGGCGCCCGGCCAAGCGCCTAAAGCCGGAGCCTTGGAGGCCAGCGCGGCGGCGCCGGCGAACCCGGCCCCCGCGGCGAAGAACTCCCGTCTCGTCATCCTGTTCGTCCTTTTCATGGGCTTCTTCCCTCCCTCGGTCGCGATGAGCGGCCCTCCACCAATCTAGCACATCCCCGTCCGCCCGTCAGGGCTTGGGGCCGCGGCAGTCGCGGACGCAGATGCCGCAGATGAACTGGCTGACGTAGCCTTTCTTGCGGAAATCCTTGAGCGTCTCGAAGCAGGCCTTGTGGTCGAAGTCCGCGCGCGAGTCTTTGATGGCTCCGGCCGGGCAGGCCGCGAGGCAGGCCCGGCACGAGCCGCAGTCGCGCTCGAGCGGCGTGCCGGGTTCGAGCGGCATGTCCGTCAAGACCGTGACCAGGCGGAAGCGCGAGCCGAGCTCGGGATTGACGAGGAGGTTGTTGCGCCCGAACCAGCCCAGCCCGGCGGCCCGCCCGACGTGCTTGTGCGACACGTGGGCTCGCTGGTTCTCCCAATCGACGATCTGGGAGGCGGCTATGGGCAGAGCGCGGCAGCCGGCTTTTTGGATGAAGTCGGCGACGAGGAATGCGCCCCGGTCGAGGAAATTGTTGGCCTGCCGGTAGTGGTGGAAATAGAGCGCGGTCGGGCGCTCGTCGATGTCCTCGAGGACGGCGCCGCTCAGGCGCTTGCCGAGCGAGACCGCGAGCGGGAACCTGTCGCGCGTGGCGGGCTCGAGCAGGAAATCGCCCCGCATCGCCGTGACCTCCGCGACGCCGAACAGGTCGAAGCCGAGCTCCCGCGCTAACGCTTCGACGTCCCGGCGGTCCGCTGCTGTTGTCACTGTGGCCTCGAGCGGTCCCATTCTATCGGCCCCGCCTTTCAGCTGTCAAACCTGCCCGGACCGCGAGGAGTTTTGACACATCGTTGACAACTCGGACCCGCAGTACCATCATCATACAGGCGGATGGGAGGCAAGCGATGCGAACCGCGGCCACGGTCCTGACCTGCGCCATCGTGGTCTCTCTCCTCTTTCAAGCGCCGGATCTCGCGGCCCAAGAGCCGCGGGGGGCCGACATGGTCGTCACCAAGCGCGACGGGACCAGGTTCTCCGGCGAGCTCATCTCGGTCAAGCCCGACTCGCTCCTGCTCCTCGGGCCGGGAGAGAAGGATGTCAGCATCGCCCTGGCCGACATCGGCGTCGTGAGGATCGTGCGGCGAGCCCCGACCGGGCTCTTGACGGCCGCGGGGATCTTGCTGGGCTCGGGGCTCATGGGGATGGCCACGGAGCCCAGCCTGGAATGGGGCTGGGCGCACGCCGCGGCCGCCGGCATCGCAGGAGGGATCGCGGGGTTGGTCTCCGGCGTGATCTCGGCGAAAGATAGGTCCTTGGGTCCCTGGAGAGGGCCGGAGGGGGCGTCAGAGCCAGACCTCGACCGGCTGAAGGAGCTTTCCCGGGAAGGCCGCTCGCGGGGAACATCCCGATCGGCGGCGCGATCCCGTTTCCGGATCGGCTCGGCCACGACGATGGGGTCCTTCGACGGCGATATGCGGTACCGGTCCCGGGACGTTACTTGGAGTCTGCCGCAGGATCCCCCTCCGGAGGAAGCCCTCCCCCGGGTCACGGAGTTCTATCTGAACTACAGTCCGGAGCTGGCCTCCCCGGCTCCGTTCAGCCTGGGCTACGAATGGACCGAGCGCT
>CAZFZU010000051.1:0-14946 GCA_964523615.1 uncultured Eubacteriales bacterium
GGTCCCCCCTCCACCACGGGGATCTGCGAGGATAATCCCCTCGCCGCTTCGAGAGGATTCCAAGTCCGTGAACGCGAGAGCTCGTTTTTTCGTGCGCAGGCCGGCTAGGACCGCCTCGAAGGACGGGGGCGCGGGGGCCGCGACCGTGACCCGCTCCCCGGAAGGCAGGGCGAAGCCGATCTCCAGGGCGTGGAGCATGAGGCGGGGGAAGAGCGCCTGGCGCTCCCGGTCGCCGTAGAGCGGGTCGCCGAGGATGGGGTGGCCGATGTGATAGAGGTGGACGCGGATCTGGTGGCGCCGGCCCGTGGCCGGGCGGACCCGGAGCAGGGCCGCCCCGTCGAACCGCTCGGCGATCTTCCACTCGGTCGTCGAGGGCTTGCCGCGCTTGGCGTCGACGCCCATGCGGCCGGACCCGAACTCCCGGATAGGAGCGTTGATGCGCCCCGACGAGACAACCGGGGCCCCGTCGACGCAGGCGAGATAGGTCTTGGCCACGTCGCGGCGGTCGAACTCGCCGTTGAGATGGCGGTGGGCCGCGGCGGTCTTGGCGAAAACGATGACCCCGCTGGCGCCGCGGTCGAGCCGATGGACGGGGAAGAGCTTGTCCGGGCGACCGGCGGCCAGGCGTTCGGCCAGGCCGTCCCCGCCGGCCGCGCCGACCGAGACGAGGCCCTCGGGCTTGTCCACGGCCAGGTAGTCGTCCGATTCGTAAAGAACGCGGAGGGTAACGCGGACGGGGACATGTACCGGAGGTACGTGTCCCCGTCCGGACGGTGAGCCGGTCATTTGGACTTGAACGGCTTCCTGGCCAGCTTCTCCCGGGCCTGGGCCCGTTCCTCTTCGGTCTCCGGCAGGAGGTCGGGATAGGGCTCCATCGTCAGGACGGTCTCCAGGGTCTTGCGGGCCTCGTCGAAGCGGTCGAGGGAGATGTAGGTGTCGGCGAGATAGAGGAGGTTGAGGCCGACGCGCGGGCCGTACTCGACGGACTTGAGCAGGTGCTCGAGCGACTTCTTCTCGCTGCCGCCGGCGATCCCCGGGACCTCGTGGTAGACGCGGCCCAGGACGCGGTCGGCGCCGCCCCGGTCGTAGGCCGGGTCGATCTCCAGGACGCGGCGCATGGCCTCCTTGATGGGCTTGACGAGGGCCAGGCTCTTGAGGACGCCCTTGGCCTCGCCGTACACGCCATAGTTGACGCCCAGCCAGAAGTGCCCGTCGGCCTTGTCGGGTCCGAGCTCGATGGCCTTCTTGGCGTGCTCGATGCCGGCCAGGAAAGTCGTCTTCTTGGCTTCTTTGTCGGCGGTGTGGTCGCCGATCCAGTAGCAGATCCGGGCCAGGCGCCAGGAGGCGCCGTAGGCGTCCTCGCCCGCGGCCAGGGCTTCCTCGTATTTGGCCTTGGCCTCCTTGGCTTTGGCGAGATCGGCCCGCTCGGCGTACAGGGCGTCGCCTTGGGCGATGAGGCCGGCTTCTTGGGCCGGGCCCGCGGCGGCGGGCGCGGCCATGAGGATGACGGCGGCGAGGGCCAGGACGGCCAGGACGGCGGAGCGGGCGGTTGTCATGCGTGCACCTCTTTTCAGGTGATTTTATAGCACAAACAGGAGGGAGAAACCTACCCCTCGGGGCCGTTCGGCCCGGCAGCGGGCGGTCCGGGCCCACGGCGCCGGCCGCGGCGCCGGAGGGCGGTCAGGGCCGGTCGAAGAGCGTGACCTCGTAAGCCTCGCGGAAGAGGCCGTGGTGGAAGAGCCCCAGGAACCTCATGAGCTGGGTCTGGAAGAAACGGTTCTCCTCGGTCGCCAGCATGTCGGCCTCGGTCTCCCAGAGGGTGACAGGGACACACTCGCCGAGCTTGCGGTCGACCATGAAGTAGGCGCCCCGGTAGCCGGCCTGGGCCCGGCAGCCGGGCACGACCTCCTCGGAGAACAGCCGGGCGGCCTCGTCGATCCGTTCGGGCCGGACCTGCATCCTCAACATCCGGGCATACATGGGCATCCCCTTTCCCTTTTATAGTAAGGCCGCCAAAGGCGCGAGTCAAACGGACCGCGTCCCCGCTCGAGGCGGTGAGGGATATCGCGGGGGCTCAGTTCTTTTTGAGGCCGGCGTAGTCCTCGGGCGTGTCGAGGTCGCGGAGGATGTTGGGATCGTCCGTCTCGACCTCGGCGATGTCGTCCGGGTGGGCCCGCAGGAGCCGACGCAGCCCGTCGGCCGGATCGAACCCCAGGACCTCGTCCCGGTACTTCAGGTCGACGAGGACGGGGTGGCCGCGCCGGCCGCGGAAGACCGGGATGACGATCCCCCGGCCGCTCACCCGGTAGCCCCTGATCACCAGGTCGACGACCGCGGGCGGAAGGAAGGGCTGGTCGCCGAGCATGACGACGGCGGCTTCGGCATCCGGCGGCAGGGCCCGCAGGCCGGCCTGGATCGAGGTCAGCATGCCCTCGGCGAAGCGCGGGTTGACGGCGATATCGGCCCCGCTCGGTTCCAGGCGGGCCCGGACGGCCTCGCCGTCGGCTCCGACGACGGCCACGGCCCGGTCGACCAGGGAAGCCAAGGCCGTCCGTACGACGGCCTCGACGACGGTGGCTTCGCCGAAGGGGAGGAGGAGCTTCTGGGTGCCCATACGCCGCGACTCGCCGGCGGCCAGGATGACGGCCCAGATCACGGCGTCGCTCCGGACGCCGCCCCCGAGCGGACCCGGACGAGCTCGGCGGCGATGCTGACGGCGATCTCCTCGACCGTCTTCGAGCCGATGTCGAGGCCGATGGGGGCGTGGACGCGGGCCCACTCGGCCTCCGTGGCCCAGCCCTTGTCCAGGAACTCCCGGCGCATCAGGCCGATCTTGGTCCGGCTGCCGATCATGCCGACGTAGGCGGCCTCGCGGCGGACGACGGCCCGCAGGGCCTCGCCGTCCTTGGCATGCCCGCGGGTGACGACGACGAAGTAGTCGTGGGGCGTCGGCGCCAGCGCGGCCAGGGTCCCGCCGATGTCGGCGGCGACGATCTCGTCGGCTTCGGGGATATTGACGGCGTTAGCGAACTCGGCCCGGTCGTCGACGACCGTGACGCTGAAGTCGAGCAGGGCCCCCAGCCGGGCCACGGCCCGCCCGACGTGTCCGGCCCCGGCGACGATCAGCCGGGGCAGGGGACGGACGGGCTCCAGGAAGAGAAAGCCGCCGGCCGTCGCGGCGAGCCGGGGACGCTCGCCGGCCGGAGCGGCCTCGTCGGACGCGAGCCAGCGCCTCTCGACCGTGACGGGCCCGCCGGAGGCGCCCGTCACGCGCGTCTCGACGAAGCCCGGCCGCCGCCGCCGGAAGCCGTCGAGGGCGGCCGCGTAAACGGCCGCCGCCGCCCCGACGCCGGGGTCGACGAGGACGCGCGCCGTCCCGCCGCAGATGGCCCCTTCCATGTCGGAGGGATCGGCGTCGAGACGGATGTCGAGGAGAACGGCCCGCCCGTCACGAAGGGCATCCTTCGCGGCCGCTTCGACCCGGGCCTCGAGCAGGCCGCCGCCGACCGTGCCGGCCTCGAGCCCGGCCGACGTGAAGATGGCCGTCGCCCCCGGAACTTGGGGCGTCGAACCCCCGGCCTCGACGAGCGTGGCCAGAGCCACCCGCCCGCCGCGGGCCAGGATCCCGACGAGCTTGGCGAAGCTATAGGTCATGCCGTTAGGGCCCCAACGGCCCGCTCGAGCGCGGCCCGGACGAGGTCCGTCTTATAGGCGTTCTCCCGCATCGGGGCCGCGTCGGCCAGGGCCGCGTCGGCCGCGCGCCGGGCCAGGTCCGCCGTCGGTGCCTGGCCGCGGAGGACGTCCTCGGCCTTCTTCAGGCGCCACGGCACGGGCGCGACGCCGCCCATGACGACGGCGACGTCCTTGAGCGCCCCGCCCTCGACGACGGCGGAGACGGCCGCGGAGACGAGGGCGAAGTCCCAGGTGCCGCGCTCCTTGAGCTTGACGTAGGCCGAGCGCTGGCCGGGCTTGGGCGCCGGGAGCCAGACGCTCTTCAGGAACTCGCCCTTGGCCAGGACGTTCTCCCGGGTCACGTCAGCGTCGGGCAGGGCGTAGAAGGCCTCGAGGGGCACGACCCTGTCGGCCTTGACGGTCCCGATGGCCGCCTTGGCGCCCAAGGCGATGAGGGCCGGGGCCAGGTCGGACGGGTAGACGATGAAGCAGCTGCCGCCGCCGAAGAGGGCGTGGTACTTGTTCCGGCCCTGGAAGGCGTAGCAGTTGTAGCCGCCCTTTTTGCGGCAGACGATCTGGGGGTCGCGGTAGTACCAGCAGCGCGGCCGCTGGCAGAGGTTGCCGCCGACCGTCCCGGCGTTGCGCAGCTGCGGCGTCGCCAGTGACAGGGCCGCCTCGCGCAGGGCGGGGTGGTCCTCGACGAGCCCGGCGTGCCCGGCCAGGTCGGCCACCCGGGTCATGGCCCCGACGCGCCAGCCGCCGCCCTCCCGGGCGATGCCGGCCAGGCCCTCGACCCGACCGAGGTCGACGACGAGCGAGGCCATCGCGACGCCGCTCTTGAGCTCGTCGAGGAGGTCCGTGCCCCCGGCCATCAGGGCGGCCGGCTCGGCCGTCTCGGCCAGCAGGGCGGCCAGCTCGGCCGCCGTCCGCGGTTCGGCGATGCGGAATTCTCTCATGACCGGGGCTCCTTTCGCCCGAGGGCCGCCAGGACGCGCGGCGGGGTCATCGGGATCTCGCGGACGTGCGCGCCGATGGCGTTGTAGACGGCGTTGGCCACGGCCGCCGAGGCCGGCACCCGGGCCGGCTCGCCCAGGCCTTTGACGCCGAGGTTGTTGATGAGGGCGTCGTCGATATCGACGAAGAGCGGGACGATCTCGGGGATGTCGAGCGAGGTGGCGATCTTGTAGTCGCGCAGGTTGGGGTTGACGACCGCCCCCGTGGCGTCGTCCATGACCCGCTCCTCGAACAGGCCGGCGCTGAGGCCCTG
This sequence comes from uncultured Eubacteriales bacterium, assembly GCA_964523615.1. GTDB lineage: Bacteria > Acidobacteriota > Aminicenantia > Aminicenantales > Saccharicenantaceae > RBG-16-66-30. The sequence goes on from CAZFZU010000051.1 coordinate 4,940, forward strand.
GGTGACGCCGCCGACGACCTGGCTTTCGGCCGTGAGCTTGCTGACGATGCGCCCGCTGTCCTGGGCGGCGACGTACTTGACGACCCGGACCGTCCCCGTGGCCGTGTCGACCTCGACCTCGGCGAAGTGGGCGCCGAAGGTGTTGAAGGCGTAGGCGTCGTCGGGCATGCCGCCCCGCTCGCCGTGGAAGACGGTCTCCCGGCGCAGGTCGCGGTAGACCTCGGCGAACGAGGCCGACTTGGCCGGGTCGCTTTTCAGCGAGAACTTGCGGCCGGCCATGACGACGTCGGCGGGGTCCGCCTTGAGCCGGGCCGCGGCCACGGCCTTGAGCCGCTCGACCGCCTTGATGGCGGCGTCGCGCACGGCCGGAGCCACCGAGGGCGCCGTCAGGCTGCCGCCGGAGAGCGGCGCCCAGGGGTAATCCGAGCTGCCCAGCTTGACCGTGATCTCCTTCGGCTCGAGGCCGAGCGTCTCCGCCGCGACCACGGCCATATGGGTGCGCGTGCCCGTGCCGAGGTCCTGGGTGCCGCAGACGACCTCGACCGATAGGTCGGGATAGAGGACGATGTCGGCCAGGGTCCCCGGCACGCCGGCCCCGAACCACAGGCTCGAGGCCATGCCGATGCCGCGCCGCAGGCTGCCGATCGCCGGCCCTTCGCCGGGGCGGCGGTTGCGCCGCTCCCAGCCGATGGCCTTGGCCCCGGCCTCGTAGCACTTGTCGAGGCCCTTGCTGGAATAGGGCAGGCCGGTGTCGCCCTGGTTCTTCGTCGAGTAGTTCTTCCGCCGCAGCTCGAGCGGGTCCATGTCCAGGGCCGCGGCCAGCTCGTCCATGAGGCTCTCGAGCCCGAAGGCCCCCGGCGTGTGGCCCGGGGCCCTCATGGCCCGCTGGGCGCCGGCGTTGGTGAAGACCGTGCGCTCGCGGACCCGGCAGTTCGGGCACTTGTAGAGGTCGACGACGGGCTCGGCCACCTCGTCGCCGGCGACGATGCCGCCGCAGGCGACGTTGACGAGGGAGAACGCCGTCAGGGTGCCGTCCTTCTTCGCGCCGGCCTTGTAGGCCTGGTGCGACGACGGCCGGTAGCCCACGCAGAGGGCGTTGTCGCGGCGCGACAGGACGATCTTGACCGGCCGGCCGGCCTGGCGGGCCAGCTGGGCCGCGGCGACCGTGTAGTCGCCCAGGCCGAGCTTGCTGCCGAAGCCGCCGCCCATGTAGTTCTTGACGACCGTGACGTTGGCCGCCGGGACCTTGAGGGCCCGGGCCAGCCCGTCGCGAACGCCGTGGATGTTCTGGGTCGAGTCGTAGACGACGAGGTGGTCGCCCTCCCAAGCGGCGACGCTGCCGTGGGTCTCGGTCGGGTGGTGGACCTCGAAGCCGGTCCGGTAGGTCCGCTCGACGACGACGTCGGCCTCGGCCAGGCCCTTCTCGGCGTCGCCGCGGTCGTAGGTATAGAGGTCCTCGACGTTGTCCTTGCCGTCCCGGACCCGCGGGGCGGCCTCGTCGCTGGCCTTCTCCCAATCGACGACGAAGGGCAGGGTCTTGTAGGCGACCTTGACCAGGGCCAGGGCCTTCTCGGCCGTGCGCTCGTCGACGGCGGCCACGGCCGCGACCTGCTGGCCGGCGTAGCGGACCTTGCCCTCGGCCAGCTTCAGGGCGGCCTTGACCCCGGGGAGGGCCAGGGCCGGCGCCAGGTCGATCGACAGGACCTCGGCCGCGGCGTGGGGCGAGCGCAGGACCTTGCCGATGAGCATCCCGGGCAGCTTGACGTCGTGCGTGTACTTGGCCCGTCCGGTGACGACCTCGCGGCCGTCGATGCGCGGCGTGGCCTTGCCGATATGCCGGAATTCGGGCCGGGCGGCCTCGGGCCTCGGCGCGGCGGGCGGGGCCGCCGCTTTGGGGGGACGGGCCTGCCGGTCCGCGTCGCCGCGGGCGTAAGAGGTGTACGCTTTCCCTCTCATCTCAGGCCCCCTTCATTTTCTTGGCCGCGGTCTCGACGGCCTCGTAGATCTTGGCGTAGTTGCCGCAGCGGCAGAGATTGCCGGACAGGGCCTGCTTGACCTCGTCGCGCGACGGCGAGGGGGTCTTCTCGAGGAAGGCCGTCGTGGTCATGAGGAAACCCGGCGTGCAATAGCCGCACTGGTAGCCGTCCTTCTCGATGAAGGCCTCCTGGACGGGGTGGAGCTGGTCGCCCTCGGCCAGCCCCTCGACCGTGCGGACGGCGCGCCCGTCGGCCCGGACGGCCAGGGTCATGCAGGCGTAGACGGGCTCGCCGTCGAGGAGGACCGTGCAGCCGCCGCACTCGCCGCGGTCGCAGACCTTCTTGGCGCCGGTCAGGTCGAGCTTGTCGCGCAGGACGTCGAGCAGGGTCTCGTTGGCTCCGACCGTCACTTCGGTCTTCGCGCCGTTGACCGTGAGCGCGATCGTCTTGCGCTCGTAGACGGGCACGCGGCCCTTCCTGGTCGCGATCGTCTGGGCCTGGAGCGGAGCCAGGACGGCCGTGCCCAGGGCGCCCGTGCCCATGCCCTTGATGAAGTCCCGGCGGCTGACGCCGCCGGCCTTGGTCTGGTCGTCGCGGGCGCTCATGTTACAGGGCCCTCAGGAGGACCAGGGCGCCGAGGCAAGCGGCCAGGGCGGCCGGGGAGAGCCAGCGCAGGTGCCAGGCCCGGGCCTCGAACGCGGCCAGAGCGGCCCCGGCCCTGACGCCCAGCGGGACGGTCAGGCAGGACAGCCCCACGGCGACGGGGGCGTAGTAGAGCGCCAACGGATAGGCCGTGCCCGTGACGCAGGGCGCGACCCCCGTGGCGTATCTGACCAGGGGGAAGAGATTGACGGCGACGAGCGCCCCCAGGCCGCCGGACAGGGCCTGTCCGTAGGGCTTCTCGGCCAGCGGCTTGGCGACCACCGACACGATGAGCATGAAGGCCGCGCCCTCCATAACGATGGCGAAGATGGGATTGCCGATGGCGCCGTGGAGGACCGGCAGGCCGAGGAGCAAGGCGTCGAGGAGCTTGAAGGCGGCGGCGGTGCCGGCCACGACCGCGACGGTCCGGGCTTTGGGCGAGAGCGTCCACGCGGCGGCCAGGAAGAGGAAGGCCGCGCCGGTCATGATCGAGCCCGATACGGACGAAGCGCACGCCCGGAGATACATCCCAAGTGCGGCCTCGGAAAAGCCCCAGACGCCGCCGAGGGCCAGGACCGGGCCCCAATGCGTCATTCTCTGTGTTTCAGACATCCGTTCCTCCCTTTCCGTCCTCCCGGTCGCGGACGTTCTTCAGGACGAGCCCCGTCCCGACGAAGACCGCGACGATGACGAAGAAGATGACCAACAAGCCGAGCCGGACGACGAGCCACTCGCCGGCGACGTCGGTCTCGCCGTGCGAGATGTCGACCAGGGCCAGGAACATGAGCAGCAAGAAGACCAGGCCGACGAAGCCGAGGGTCAGCGCGACCGAAGCCCAGATCCTGAGTTTTTTCATAGGCACCTCCCTGTCAACGCACCCATTCTAACATTGAACCTCCCCTCGCAGGCAAGAGCGGCAGGCGTCTCCGGGGGGAAGGCGGCCGGGCGGAACTTATTAGGGCCCCGGTCCGTCTATAAGGGTGGGCGGTCGTATTCCGCCCGGATCCCGACAGAGGTCATGGCCATGACGAACACATTCCGGCGTTCGATCCGGACCGCGGCGGCGGCGGTCCTACTGGGGTTGGCGCTCGCGGCGGCTCCCGCCCTCCACTCCCAGAGCCTGGACATCCCTTCGGAAAAATGGGGCCTGAGCTTCGGCAACTCCAAGGACTTCACCGGGCTGCGCTTCAATTTCCGGGATCGACAGGTCCGGCGCGTCACCGGTGTGAACGTCACCTTCTGGATGCCTGACAAGGACAACAAGGACGCGGTCGTCAGCGGCCTGTCGCTCGGCGTCGCCCCCGGCGGCGGCCGGGTCCGGGGCGTCCAGCTGGGCCTGCTGGGCGCGGGCGCGGACAAGAGCCTGACCGGCCTGACGTTGGCCGGGCTCGGGGCCGGGGCCGGGGAGGACGTCAAGGGCGTCGCGCTGGCCTTCGGCGGCGTGGGCGCCGGCGACAACCTCACCGGGATCGCGATCGGCGGCCTCGGGGCGGGGGCGGGCGAGAACCTCGCCGGCATCGCCATCGGCGGTCTGGGCGTCGGCGCGGGCGGGAACGCGACCGGCCTTCTCGCCGGCGGCCTGGGGGCGGGCGCCGGGGGCAGTGTTACCGGAGTCATCATCGGCGGCCTCGGGGGAGGCGTCGGCGAGAACATGACCGGCCTTCTCGTCGGCGGCCTGGGCGGCGGCTGCGGCGAGACGCTGACCGGCGTCGCCGTAGGCGGGATCGGGATCGGGGCCGGCGAGTCCATAAACGGCATCGTCCTCTGCGGCGTCGGGGCGGGCGCGCCGCGCATTCGCGGCCTGGCCGTCTGCGGCTTCGGCGTCGGCGGCGAGGACCTCCGGGGCGCGTTCCTGGCCCTGGGCATGGTCCGCGTGGTCAAGGACGGCCGGCTCTCGGGCCTGGCCGCGAGCGCCTTCAACTACTGCCAGGGGAGCGTCCGGGGTCTCAGCGTCGGCCTCGTCAACTACGCCTGGAGGATCGAGAAGGGCTTCCAGATCGGCCTGGTCAACATCGTCCGCGACAATCCCAAGGGCGCCCGCGTGCTGCCCGTGTTCAACACCGATTTCCGGTGAGGCGGGCGCGTCCGGGCGCGCCGGTCAGGCCGCGTCCGGCGCCTTGTTGTTCGCCCACAACCGGTTGACGACCTTCAGGAGGACGAGACCGGCGACGACGAACACGGCGAACAGGGCCCCCGCGTAGAGCCACCGTCCGTAGAGGACGTTGCCGACCGTGAACAGGGCCGACCAGATGGTCAGGGAGCCGGACACCCAGCCGACGAGGGCCAGAGGAAAGCTGTCGCCGGAGGCCTTGGCTTCGGCCTCGGTGAGGCCAGCCTCTTTGCGGACGGCTTTCCAGCCCGGGCCGAACGGGCGGACCTTGCGGTAGAAGGCGACGAGCTTGGCCCGGTCCGTCTGGGGCCCCAGGAAGGCCGTCAGCATCCAGCTGATCGTCGTCACCGCGACCGTCAGGATGAGGGCGTAGTGCGTCGGAACGGCCACCCCGAACTTGCGCAGGACGAGCAGCAGGATGGAGAAGACGAACGACGAGATCATGGCGTTGACCTCGCACCAGGCGTTGACCCGCCACCAGAACCAGCGAACGAGGTAGAGCAGGCCCGTGCCCGCCCCGACCTGGAGGATGATGTCGAACGAGTCCTTGGCCGAGTCCAGGACGAATACCAGGGCGCTGGCGACGACGAAGAGCGAGACCGTGGCGACGCGCCCGACCATGACGTAGTGCTTCTCGGAGGCCGTCTTGTTGACAAAGCGGCGGTAGAAGTCGTGGACGAGGTAGGAGGCGCCCCAGTTGAGGTGGGTCAGGTTGGTCGAGGAGTTGGCCGCGATGAGCCCGCCGACGAGCAGGCCCAGGAAACCGACCGGCAGGAACTTCATCATGGCCGGGTAGGCGATGTCGTGGCCGAGCAGGCTGGGATCGAGGCGGGGGAAGGCCGCCTGGATGTCGGAGAGCTGGGGGAAGACGACGAGCGAGGCCAGGGCGACCAGGATCCACGGCCAGGGGCGGAGCACATAGTGGGCCAGGTTGAAGAACAGGACGGCCCCGAGCGAGTCCTTCTCGGTCTTGGAGGCCAGCATGCGCTGGGCGATGTAGCTGCCGCCGCCGGGCTCGGCGCCGGGATACCAGACGGCCCACCACTGGACGGCCAGGGGCATGATGAAGATGGCGATGGCCAGGTCCCAGTTGCTCTTGAAGTTCGGGAGCATCGAAAGGAAGTTGATGCCGCCGGGCCCGGTCATGGCCGAGACCTTGGTGACGAGGGGACCCAGGCCGCCGACGGCGCGGACGGCGAAGAAGGCCGCGGCGATGACGGCCGTCATCATTGTGAAGAACTGGATCATGTCGATGATCAGGACCCCCCAGAGCCCGGTCAGGGCGGCGAAGACGACGTTGAGGAGGCCGACCGCGGCCAGGGTCTCCCAGCGGTTGAGGCCGAACATGATGGCCGCGATCTTGCAGGCGGCCAGGTTGACCGTGGCCATGATGATGCAGTTGAAGAGGAAGCCCAGGTAGACCGAGCGGAAGCCGCGGACGAAGCCGGCGGCCTTGCCCGAATAGCGGATCTCGTAGAACTCGAGGTCGGTCAGGACCTCGGAGCGGCGCCACATCCGGGCGTAGAAGAAGACCGTGGCCACCCCGGTCAGGGTGAAGGCCCACCAGACCCAGTTGCCGGCGACGCCGTTGCGCCGGACGATGTCGGTGACCAGGTTCGGCGTGTCGCTGCTGAAGGTCGTGGCGACCATCGACAGCCCGGCCAGCCACCAGGGCACGGCCCGGCCCGAGGCGAAGAACTCGGCCGTGTTCTGTCCGGCCCGCTTACGGTAGTAGAGGGCGGGGCCGAAGCAGATGAGCAGGGTGGCGGTGATGACGATCCAGTCGAGGAGGGCGAGACGCATGGCTATCGTCCTTTCGCTATGAACGCCGGGCGGCGCATGTCGCGCATATTATATGAAAAAATGGGGCCGTTTCTATTTTATTTATTCATCTCTGTTTCATCATGAATCCCAGATGAAAAAAATAAATAGAAACGGCCCCATTTTCCCGTTTTGACGGGGGAGAAGGGAATCTGATATAAGCAGGCTGAACACCCCGCTCGAAGGAGGTCCCCCCGTGCGTCTCCAGAGAATCCCGCGCCTTCTCCCCCTCGTCATCGCCCTGGCCGGCCTCGTCTTCCTCGCGGCCGGACCGGGCCACGCTCAGGCCCGCAAGGCGGCCGCACCGGCGCCGGCGGCCCCGGCCTTCGATTTCGCCGCGGCCGTCAAGAGCCTCAAGGTCCGCAACATCGGCCCGGCCAACATGGGCGGCCGGACCGTCGATTTCGCCGTCCCGGAGAACGACGTCGCGACGATCTACGCCGCCGTCGGCCCGAGCGGCCTGTGGAAGAGCGAGGACACCGGCCTGAACTGGGCGCCCTCGTTCCACCGGGAAGCCACGGTCTCGGTCGGCGCGGTGGCCGTCTCGGCCAGCCACCCCGACATCGTCTGGCTGGGCACGGGCGAGGCCACGGCCCGCAACTCCGTGGCCCCGGGCGACGGCGTCTACAAATCCGAGGACGCCGGCAAGACCTGGAGGAACATGGGCCTGGCCGAGACGCGCTTCGTCAGCCGCGTCGTCATCGACCCGGCCGACCCCGACACCGTCTACGTCGCCGCCCAGGGCCACCTCTGGGGCCCCAACGAGGAGCGCGGCGTCTACCGCACGACCGACGGCGGCAAGAGCTGGGCCAAGGTCCTCTACGTCAACCCCGAGACCGGGGCCTGCGACCTGGCCATCGACCCCTCGAACTCCAAGATCCTCTACGCGGGGATGTGGGAGCACCGCCGCTGGCCCTATTTCTTCCGGAGCGGCGGCCCCGGCAGCGGCCTCTACCGCACGACCGACGGCGGCGAGACCTGGACCGCGGTCAAGGACGGCCTGCCGGCCGGCCCCTACGGCCGCATCGGCCTGGGCGTCTCGCGCTCGAACCCCGGCGTCGTCTATGCCCTCATCGAGGCCGAGGGCGACCGGCGCGGCCTGTTCCGTTCCGAGGACAAGGGCCGCACCTGGCGCCGGGCCAGCGACCGGGCCACCTACGACCAGGTCAACTTCCGGCCCTTCTACTACAGCCGGCTGACCGTTGACCCGACCAACGATCTCGTCGTCTACGTCTACTCCGGTTCGTGCTACGTCAGCCGCGACGCCGGCAAGACCTTCACCCAGATCTTCACGGGCGCCCACCCCGACCACCACGCCGTCTGGGTCGATCCCCGCAACCCCAAGCACGTCATCAGCGGCAACGACGGCGGCATCGACATCTCCTGGGACGGCGGCAAGAAGGCCCTCGGCGTCGCCGCCGCGCCCTGGGCCGAGGTCTACAACGTCGGCCTCGACATGCGCGACCCCTACTACATCAACGTCGGCCTCCAGGACAACGGCAACTGGCTCGGCCCTTCCAACACCCGCGAGCGGGCCGGCATCTTCAACTCCCACTGGGTCCCGACCGGCGGCGGCGACGGCTATTACGCCCAGTTCGATCCCGTCGAGTGGTGGGTCCTCTACCGCGACCTCCAGATGGGCGGCATCGAGCGCCACAACCTCAAGACCGGGGAATCCGTTCGCATCCGGCCCGAGGCGCCCCTGGCCGAGCCGCCCTACCGGTTCAACTGGAACGCGCCCATCTACCTTTCGCCCCACGACCGCGACGTCCTCTATTTCGGCGGCAACTTCCTGTTCAAATCGACCGACCGCGGCTCGTCGTGGACCAAGGCCAGCCCCGACCTGACGACCAACGACCCGGCCAAGCTCAAGGACTCGGGCGGCCTGACGGTCGACAACACCGGGGCCGAGAACCACTGCACCATCCTGACCATCGACGAGTCGCCGCTCAAGGCCGGGATCCTCTGGGTCGGCACGGACGACGGCCAGGTCCAGGTCAGCCGCGACGGCGGCGCGTCCTGGACGAACGTCACCGCCAATATCAAGGGCTTCGGGCCCGGCGACAACTGGGTCACCCGCATCGAGGCCTCGCACCACCTGGAAGGCGGCGTCTACCTGACCGTGTCCCGCCACCAGGTCGACGACTACCGGCCCTACATCTTCAAGAGCGAGGACTTCGGCCGGACCTGGACCTCGCTTCGCGGCGATCTGCCCGCCTACGGCTACCTCCACACCGTCCGCGAGAGCCCCCTCAACCGCGACCTCCTGTTCGTCGGCGGCGAGTTCGGGCTGTTCGCCAGCGGCGACGGCGGCCGGCGCTGGGTCCCGCTCAAGGGCGAGTTCCCGACCGTGGCCGTCCGCGACATCCAGATCCATCCCCGCGAGCACGATCTCGTCATCGGCACGCACGGCCGCGGCGTCTGGATCGTCGACGACATCCGGCCGCTCGAGCGGATGACCGCCGAGGCGGCCAAGGCCGACGCCCTCCTGTTCGACGTCAAGGACGCCACGCTGTTCTCGTACAGGACGACCGTCGACAATTACAGCGACGCCGGCTACGCCGGGACCAATTCGCCGTTCGGGGCGGCCATCAGCTACTACCTCAACCCGTCGGCGGTCGGCGGCGCGAAGCTCAAGCTGGCCGTCCTCGACAAGGCCGGCCGCGAGGTGGCCGCGCCGTTCATGACCAAGGAGCCGGGCCTCAACCGCGTCTATTGGAACCTGCGCGGCGGGGCGGCGGCCGCGGCGACGGAGCCGGCGCCCGAGGGGCGCGGCCGCGGCCGGGCCGCGGCCGGGCTGGCCTCCTACGTCCTGCCCGGCGAGTACAAGGCCGTCCTCGAGGCCGGTGACAAGAAGCTGGAGGCCCCGTTCAAGGTCCTGGCCGATCCCGACCAGGGCTTGACGGACGAGGACCGTCTGGCCGGCCAAGCTTACGCCCGGGAGTCCCAGGAGCTGGCCCGGAGCGGCCGCGAGCTCCTCCAAAAGATCGAGTCGATGACCAAGCAGCTCGACGACGTGGCCTCGCGTGTCGCCTCGCTCAAGCCGGCCGATCCCGACCTCGCGGCCAAGGTCCGCGCGGTCAAGGACAAGGTCGCCGCGGTCAAGGGCGAGTTCTTCCTCAGCCCGGCCGACCAGGGCTTCTACCGCAAGCCCCTGTTCGTCGCCTTCCGCGGCGGCACGGCGGCCGAGCTGGTCACGGGCGCCGGCCGGGGCGCGGCCGGCATGGGCGCGCCGACTCGGACGATGGTCGACCAGCTGGCCGACCTCAAGGCCTTCACCGAGCCCCTCGTCCGGAAGATGGCCGAGGTGGCCGAGAAGGACGTGCCCGAGCTCAACAAGGCTCTGGCGGCCAAAGGCGTACCGTATATCAAGTGAAGCGAGAGCGTGGGGACACGTACCCCAGGTACATGTCCCCGCTGAGAACATGGGGACACGTACCCCGGGTACATGTCCCCGT
>CAZFZU010000051.1:15046-22261 GCA_964523615.1 uncultured Eubacteriales bacterium
CGTGTCCCCGGCTTAGACGAGGGACGTCGCGTTTTGACCGTGTCGCGGTCCTTTTGATATAAGCATGATGAAAAGCGCTTTACAAGAGACGGAGGCCCGCGTGAGCCGCACAAGGTCGTTGAGATTCTCGATATTAACCATCCTGCTCGGCCTGGCCCTGCCGCTCCTCGCGGCCGACCTGCCTCGCGTCCGGCCGGAGGTCGTCGGACTGTCCTCGCCCCGCTTGGAGCGGCTCTCGGAGACGATGCAGCGGTACGTCGACGAGGGCCGCCTGGGCGGCGTCGTCGCCTTGGTCGCCCGCGAGGGCAAGGTCGCCTACCTGCGGGCTTTCGGCCGCCTCGGGCCGGGCGGCGACGCCCCCATGCCGGTCGACGCCGTCTTCCGCGTCGCCTCCCAGACCAAGGCCGTGACCAGCGTCGCGGTCATGATCCTGGTCGAGGAGGGCCGGCTGTTGCTCTCCGATCCCGTCTCCAAGTACATCCCCGAGTTCGCCAAGACCACGGTGGCCGTGCCCTCGGCCTCCAAGAAGGGGCCGGGCTACACGGTCGTCCCGGCCAAGCGGCCGATCACCGTGCGCGACCTCCTGACCCACACCTCCGGCGTCTCCTATGGCGATGGGCCGGCCAAGGCGCTCTACAAGGCGGCCGGCATCCAGGGCTGGTTCCTGGCCGACCGGCCCGAGCCGGTCGGGGCCTATGTCCGCAAGCTGGCCGGGCTGCCCTTCGACGCCCAGCCGGGGGAGAAGTATATCTACGGCTATAACACGGACATCCTGGGCCATCTCGTCGAGGTCGTCTCCGGGATGAGCCTGGCCGACTTCGTCGCCGAACGCATCACGGGGCCGCTGGCCATGGCCGACACCTCGTTCTTCCTGCCCGAGGGCAAGGCGGCCCGGTTCACGGGCGTCTTCGGCGTCGGCAAGGACGGCCAAGCCGGCCCGGTCGACGATCCCAAGGACGCCGCCTACGTCGAGGGCCCGCGGCTCTGCTTTTCCGGCGGCGCCGGGCTCCTGGCGACGGCCGAGGACTACGCCCGTTTCCTGCTCATGCTCCAGAGCGGCGGCGAGTGGGGCGGCGTCCATATCCTGGGCCCGAAAACCGTCCAGCTCATGACCGTCGACCACTGTGGGCCGCTCTACACGAGCGCCGGCAACGGCTTCGGCCTCGGCTTCTGGGTCACCAGGGAGCTCGGCCGCAACGGCGAGCCGGGTTCGGTCGGGGCCTTCGGCTGGGGCGGCGCCTACCACACGACGTATTGGGTCGATCCGGCCGAGAAGCTCGTCGCCGTGTTCATGACCCAGCTCCTGCCGGCGACCGGCAGCGACGCCCAGGCCAAGTTCAAGGTGCTCGTCTACCAGTCGATCGTCGAGTCTTACGACCGGCGCTAGCCGAAGGGGGCCGGGGCGCCGGGGCCCGGCCCCTCCTCCTCCGCCTCCTCTTTCCGCCGGCCCAGGCGAAGGAGGCGGCAGAGGACTGCGTAGTCGAAGAGCCCCAAAGCGAGCACGACGGCCATCGTCGCGATCCACTGCGTCGAGCGGACGCGGACGGCCGTCCCGGGCTTCGGACGGGCCCGCAGGGACAGGACCCGGAAAAGGGACATCGTGCCCTCGACGGGATAGGTCGTGCGGACGACGATGTTCGAGCCCTCGTCCTGGCGGGTCCGGGAGGTCGTCGTCGTGACGGGGACGGAGAGCAGGGTGATGAGAAAGACGGACCCGAAGACCGCGGCGACGATCCGGCCGCACGGACCGCGGCCCGGCCGCCGTCCGGTCTCTTCCGCCTGATCGAACATGGCTCCTCGCGCGCCGCCCTCATCCCAACTTACGCCGCTCACGGACGCCGTGTTTAGGCTCTGCGCCCTGCCCGTCCGGATGGCGTTCCGCCGCGGTCCGTGCTAGAGTACCCGGCTAAAGGCCATGAAAAAACGCATCCTGCTCTCCGCGTCGCTCTTCCACGCCCTGACGGACGCCGCCTCGGTCATCCCGCCGATGGTCTTCCCCCTCCTCCTGGCGCAGGGCTTCCTCATCCATAATTATTCCCAGATCGGCATTTTGTCCAACCTGGGCCTGCTGACCTCGCTGGCCGTCCAGTTCCTGGTCGTCCGCGTCTCCTACCGCAGCGAGTACCGGACCCTCATGGTCCTCAGCGGCCTCGGCCTGTGCGCTTCGCTGGCCGTCATCCCCCTGGCCCGGAGCTTCGCGGCGCTCATCGTCCTCTTCCTGCTTTTGCGCGTCGCCTCGAGCTTCTACCACCCCATCGTCATCGCCTGGATCTCCAAATCGCGGGCCGGCTCGGGCCGGGAGCTCGACGACGCCATGGGCATCCAGAGCGGTTCGGGCAACCTCGGCGTCGGCCTGGCCTATCTGACGGTCGGCTTCCTGGCCCAGGGCTGGGGTTGGAAGACGCCTCTTCACGTCTGGGCGGTCTTCGGTCTCCTCCTGGCCGGCCTCGGGACCTGGGCCCTGCGGGGCGTCTCGTCCCGGAGCGACGAGAGGCCGTCCCTGCGGCCGGCCGACTGGGCCCGCTCGCTGCGGGCCATCAGGAGGTTCATGCCGGGCTTCTTCTTCGGCGGCGCGGGCTGGTCGGTCGCCGTCTACTACGCCCCCTCGCTCCTCAACCACCGCTACGGCATCCCCATGGGCCAGACGGGCCTGTTCCTGGCCCTGTGGATCGGCCTCGGCACCGTCACCGGCTACGGTTACGGCGCCCTGAGCCGCCGCTTCGGCCGCAAGCCCGTCTTCATGGCCAGCCTGGGAGGCGCCGCCGCGGCCCTGTTCCTGCTCGGCTTCGCCCCGACCAAAGGACTGGCCGTGGCCGGGCTGCTCCTCTTCGGGGGCTTCCTTCTGATGACCTACCCGTCCCTCCACACCTTCGTCGGCTCGACCGTGCCGGCCTCGGGCCAGACCATGGCTTTCAGCTGGGTCAGCAACATCCAGCTCGTGTCGGGGGCCGTCGTGACGCTCGTCTCCGGCGTCCTCTCCGACCTCGTCGGGATCGGATTCCCGTTCGTCTTCACCGGCGTCCTGACCGTGGCCGTGTTCCTCTTCTACGCGCCCCGCGGTGCGGAGTTCTTCGGCGCGGAGGGGAACAACGCGGGGAAGGGGCGGCTCGAACGGGAAGGGACGGTCTAAGGCCTCAGGCCGCGCGGACCTGGCGCTCGAGCTTTTCCTGCTGCTCGCGGATCTCGGCCGGGAGCCGGCCCTTGTAGGGCTTGAGGAAGTCGCGGATGCCGTCGACCTCGGCCTTCCAGTCCTTGATGCGGACCTCGAACAGCTTCTCGAGCTTGTCCTTGGGCAAGTCGAGGCCGGTCATGTCCAGGTCCTCGACGCGGGGCACGAGGCCGGCCGGCGTCTCCCGGGCCGGGACGGCCCCGGTCACGCGGTCGATGACCCACTTGAGGACGCGCATGTTGTCGCCGAAGCCGGGCCAGATGAACTTGCCCCGCTCGTCGGTCCGGAACCAGTTGACCGAGAAGATCCGGGGCGGGCGCGACATCCGGTTGCCCATGTTGAGGTAGTGGCGCCAGTAGTCGGCCATGTTGTAGCCGCAGAAAGGCAGCATGGCCATGGGGTCGCGGCGGACGACGCCGACCTGGCCCGTGGCCGCGGCCGTCGTCTCCGAGCCCATGCGGGCGCCCATGAACACGCCGTGGGCCCAATTGAAGCTCTCGGTCACGAGAGGGATGAGGCCCGTCCGCCGGCCGCCGAAGATGATGGCCGAGATAGGCACGCCCTGCGGGTTCTCCGCTTCCTTGTCCAGCATCGGCGAGTTCACGATCTGGGCCGTGAACCGGGAATTCGGGTGGGCGGCTTTGGTCCCCAGCGCCGGCGTCCACGGCCGGCCCTGCCAGTCGAGAAGGTGCTCGGGCACCGGCCCGTCGATGCCCTCCCACCACGGCTCGTTGGTGTCCGTGTTCAGGGCCACGTTGGTGAACAGGGTCGGGTTGAAGGCCCCCCGCTTGATGGTCTTCATCATGTTCGGGTTGGTCTTCATGGACGTCCCGGGGGCGACGCCGAAGTAGCCGGCCTCGGGATTGATGGCCCAGAGCCGGCCGTCGGGCCCGATGTTGAGCCAGGCGATGTCGTCGCCCAGGGTCCAGACGCGGTAGCCCGGCAGGGCCGATTCCATCATGGCCAGGTTGGTCTTGCCGCAGGCGCTGGGCAGGGCGGCCGTGATGTAGGTCTTCTTGCCCCGGTGGTCCTCGATGCCCATGATGACCATGTGCTCGGCCAGCCAGCCCTGTTTCAGGCCGAGGTAGGAGCCGATGCGGAGCGAGACGCACTTCTTGCCGAGCAGGGCGTTGCCGCCGTAGCCCGAGCCGACGCTCCAGACGAGGCCTTCGCGGGGGAAGTGCATGATGTAGCGCCGGTTGGGGTCGAGCGTGCCGATGGAGTGGAAGCCCTTGATGAAGTCCTCGCGGTTGCGGAGCTTTTCCAAGATGGGCGTCCCGATGCGGGTCATGATCCGCATGCTGACCGCGACGTAGCTCGAGTCGGTGATCATCAAGCAGGCTTTGGCGTAGGGCGATTCGGGATGGCCCATCATGTAGGGGATGACATACATCGTCCGTCCGGCCATGCAGCCGTCGGAGAGCTTGGTCATGAGCTTCTTGGCCTTCTCCGGATCCATCCAGTTGTTGTTGGGGCCGGAGTCCTCCTTGGTCGGATGGCAGACCATGGTCAGCTGCTCGACCCGGGCGACATCGTTGGGGGAGGAGCGGTGGAGGTAGGCCGTCGGCCATTCCTTGTGGTTGAGCGGTTGGAAGACGGGCCCGTTGAGCCGCTCCTCGTTCATCCCGATCTCGAGGAGCCGCCAGGCTTCGCCGTCGGAGCCGTCGCACCAGTAGACCTTGGCCGGCTTGGCCAGGCGCTCCTGGTCCTCGATCCAACGTTCGGCGGCGGTGGGCATCGGGTCCGTCCTCGTTCTTTTCTATCAGTTACGGCGGGACCTGTCAACGCGCGTCGGCCCGGATCGCCGGGGGACGGCGTGGGGGACATGTCCCTCCGGTACGTGTCCCCGTCTTCCCGCCGTCTTCCCGGTCAGACCTGGATCTCGTAGACGACGGGGATCCCGGCCAGGGAGATCCCCGGATCGAAGGTCCAGGAGACGAGGTCGACCGCCCTCGGGAAGGGGAAGAACCCGGCCCGGTAGAAGGGCCCGGCCGGCCAGCCGCGCTTGGTGAAATCGATCGCGGCGGCATAGCCCTCCTCGCGGAGACGGCACAGGAAAGCCCGCAGGAAGGCCGTCCGTTCGCCCGCCGTGAGATCGGGGAAGGCGACGTGGTTGATCCAGGCGTAGCGCTCGACGGCGCGGCCGAGCTGGTCGTGGGTGACGAAGTTGACCATGGCCCGGACGGCGCCGTCCGTCCCGCCGACGAAGGTCCGGGCCACGCCGGGCCAGTCGAGCTCGACGGCCAGCTCCCGCTTGTCCCAGGCCAGGGCCAGGGGGACCGTGTCCTTGTGGCGGTCGAGCAGGGCGTGGCAGGCGTCGAGGTCCGACGGAAGGTAGTCGCGCAGGCCGGCCGCGGGCGCCGGCCGGGGCGCCCGGCCGAGCCCGAGCAGGCGGAGGGCCGCCTTCTCGTATCCCTTCAGGCCTTCGGCCCGGTCGACCCGTTCGAGGTCGAGGACCCGGGCCAGGACACCGGACCTGCGGACCCGCTCGATGCGGTGGCCTTCCTCTTTGAGCTTGTCCATCATCAGCGTCGAGCGATGGCCGGTCTCGAGCGTCAGGAGCGAGAAATCGAGGCCATGCTTTGTCCCGTTGAGCGCGACGGCCGCGCGGATGATGTCGAGGGCCAGGCCCTGCCGCAGGAACTCCCTGCGGACGACGAGCAGGCAGCTGTAGACGGCGTTATGGACCCGCCCTCGATAATGGAACTTCTCCGGCAGGTTGGCCAGGAAGGCGACGATCTCGCCGTCCTTGTAGGCGCCGAGCAGGAGCTCCCGGCGGTCCTCGGGGATGCGGTCGAAGAGATAGTGGAGGAAGGCCGGACGGTAGAAGTTGGGGAACGAAGCCGCGCCGTACTCGTCGCGCCAGGAGGCATGGGCCATGCGCTCGAGGCCCTCGTAGTCGCCGCGGAAGGGTCCGATGGTGACGCCCGGGACCCGGCTCATGGCCACCTCCGTGAGGGCGGGAAGATGGCCCAGTCTGCCCCGAACGGCCCGGGCTTGTCAAGGCGGCCCGGAGCGCGGCCGCGGGCCCTTTTCAGCCGGCCGGGGTTGGGGTAGAATAGAGGGCCATCGATGCGTATCGTTCGAACAAGGAGCCATCCAACATGAAGAGATCGAAGATCCTGCGCAAAGCCATCATGGAGCGCCGGGCCGTCACCGTCCCGGGCGCCCACGACGCCCTGTCGGCCAAGGTCATCGAGAAGGCCGGGTTCGAGGCCATCCAGGTCTCCGGCTACGGCCTGGCCGGGTCCTACCTCGCCAAGCCCGACGTCGGCCTGGTCCGGATGAAGGACGTCCTCGACCTGACCTGGAACATCGCCCAGGCCGTCTCCATCCCGGTCATGGCCGACGTCGACACCGGCGGCGGCAACGCCGTCAACGCGGCCTGGATCACCGAGCGGCTCATCGCCATGGGCGTGGCCGGCATGAACATCGAGGACCAGGTCTTCCCCAAGCGCTGCGGCCACATGGCCGGCAAGGAGGTCATCTCGGCCGAGGAGATGGCCGGCAAGATCCGGGCCTGCGCCGCCGTGCGCGACCGGATGGACAAGGACTTCATCATCAACGCCCGGACCGACGTCTTCGCCGGCATGGGCCTGGCCGAGGCCATCAAGCGCTGCAACATCTACCTCGAGGCCGGGGCCGACCTGGCCTTCATCGACGGCATCAAGAGCCGGGCCGACATCGAGAAGGCGGTCAAGTCGATCAAGGGACCCCTCTCGGTCAACCTCATGGATGCCATCACCGGCATGAAGACCGAGCTCATCCCCATCCCCGAGCTGAAGAAGATGGGCGTCGGCCGCGTCTCCATCCCGGTCGCCTCGATCATGGTCGCCCACAAGGCCCTGACCCAGTTCTTCGCCGCCCTCAAGAAGTCCCCGACCGGGACGCTCCCCGGCCAGACCCAGTGGGTGTCCTCCTTCGAGGAGTACACCGACTTCGTCGGGCTCAAGGACTACCGGGCCATGGAGAACGAGTACCTGCCCTGCGAGCGCGTCGCCGCCAAGTACAAAGGCGTCAAAAAGATCGTCGGCTGAAGGCCGCGT
>CAZFZU010000052.1:0-2315 GCA_964523615.1 uncultured Eubacteriales bacterium
CGGTAGACCTCCCGCCACTGCTTGATGAGCAGCTTGGACGCCTGGACGGAGATGGCCAGGACCTCGCTCGGCGGCTCCGGCCCCTCGCCGGCGGGCGCCGTGTAGTCCTGGATGAAGACCTTCTGCTTGTTGATGGCCGGCTGGCCGCCCTGCTGGATGGCCTGGATCTCGCCCAGGACGACGGCCGAGCGGACCTTCTGCTTGGTGTAGAGGGACTGGATGGTCTCGCCCGTCTGCCCGAGGAGGGCCGAGGCCCCGACCTTGTCGCCGATCGTGTAGCGGGCGTAGATCTTGCCGCTGCCGGTCAGGGTCATGCAGGGGTTGAGGTTCTCGATGCTGTAGAACAGGGTGGCGATGTAGACGATGTGGTTCGAGACGACCGGGTCGGCCCAGACCTTCTCGCCCTGCCCCAGTTCGCCCTTCTTCAGGGCCGAGGAGATGCCGAGGTCGGCGGCCACGGAGTCGGGCCCCATGTACCAGTTGACCGAGGCCGGCCCGTCGACGGCGGCCCGCAGGGCGTAGAAGGCGTAATAGCCGTTGTTGGGGGCCAGTTCGTCGCCGCCCGTGCCGAAGTAGAGCGTCGCGTATTCCTCGGAGGCGTTGATCTCGACGGCCGGCTTGGTGATGATGGGATTGGTGTAGGGATCGCGGAAGACGATCTCGCCGTCCCAGCGGTTGACGGCCTCGGTCAGGTTGACCCGCCACATCCGGCCGTGCATGTCGCCGATGAAAGCGGCGTCGACGTAGCCGTCGCTGTCGAAGTCGATGAGGGCCGGCGCGCCGGGCAGGGTGTTCTGGATGCCGTAGGCGCTCGTCTCGTGGTTCTCGCTGAGCTCGATCGTCTTGACGGCCGCGCCCGTCTCGATGTCGACGATGTAGAGCCGGTTGCCGACGACCTCGGTCGTGTTGTTGTCGTAGCCCGAGCCGAACACGGCCACCCACTGGCCGGAGCCGGTGAGGCGGCCGATGGCCGGCGTCGACCAGGTCTGGCCGATGGTCGCGGCGTCCGTGAACTCCCAGAGCGGCAGGGGGTTCATGGGGTCGGTGACGTCGAGGCAGAAGTAATAGCAGAGGTTGTCGCGGCCCCAGCCGGCGCCCTGGCCGCAGACGACGACCGTGCGCCAGGCGCCGCCGTAGTAGACGTCGTGGATGGCCGGGGTGCCGTCGACGAAGAACTCGTGGTTGACGTACTCCCCGCAGTCGGGGTCGACGTAACGCATCCGCCGCAGCTTGGGCAGGAGGTTGTTGGGGATGAAGCCCCAGAGCTCCTCGAGGGTGACCGGGTCGAAGCAGTGGAGCATGCCGTCGTTGGCCCCGACCAGGACGACCTTGGGCCGGTCGGCGTTGTCGTTGACGAAAGCCTCGTAGCCGGCCCCCATGCGGGCCACGTTGTCGTTGGGCGGCAGCAGGGTCTGCGGCGAGGAGTGGTTGATGTCGCCGAGCTTCCAGGGCCGTTCGCGGGCGCTGGCGTCGTTGTAGCCCAGGACGAAGCGGACCAGGGGCGGGACCTCCGGGCTGTCCTCGCCCAGGCCGAGGTAGTCGTCGAGGGTCGTGATCTCGGAGATGGCGAAGCGGACGCGGTCGTTGTACCGGCCGTCGCTCTGGGCGTCTTGGGCGGTGTAGATCATCCGGGCCGACCAGGACTTGGCGTTGAGCTCGATGCCGGCGTCCCGGAGCAGGACGGCGTCGGCCGTCTTGATGTCCTTGATCTCGGAGTTCCGGGTGTAGGCCAGGCTGAGGTCGGTGACGTCCCAGGACCGCAGGTGGCCCTGCCACTTGGGGAACTCGAAGGAGGCCGAGTAGAGGATCTCCTCCTTCTCGTCGCCGCCGCCGACGTCGACCATGGCCAGGGTCTGCGAGGTGCGGGAGTACTCGCGCTTGGTCAGGTACTTGTAGTCGAGGTCGACCCGCCGGAGGCTGGGCGTGACCAGGTTGTTGGTCGAGGCGAGGACGGCCCGCCAGCGCAGGAAGTTGCCGGGGGCGTTGAAGCTCCACTCGACGCCGGGGGTCACGGGGCCTTCCCAGCGCGGCACCCCGGCCTCGGTGTTGGAGTTCGAGAGGTAGTAGGCGATGGTCGTGTTGGCCGGTTTGGTCTCCTGGACGTAGATCGTGGCCGAGATGATGGCCTGGTCCGAGTCGAGGAAGCTGCAGTCGAGGCGGTTGCGCGACGAGGCCGTGCCCGTCGGCACGTAGATGGGGAAGGTGTTGTTCATGAAGAAGTAGCAGCGCATCGAGTCGTTGCCGTCGGCGACGAAGAAGTCGGGGTCGCCGTCGCCGTCGAAGTCGCCCACGGCGCCCGAGTCGCTGTCGCCCGA
>CAZFZU010000052.1:2415-21917 GCA_964523615.1 uncultured Eubacteriales bacterium
CGGCCGTCGCTGTTGTAGTCGCCGACGGCGATGCCGCAGGCGCCGTAGAGGAAGCTCGTCGCGGTCGAGTAGGGGTTGTAGGCGTTGCCGCGGGAGAAGACGCCCGAGCCGTTGTTGATGAAGACGACGACCTGGCCCCAGCGGTACCAGTTCGTCGGCACGGCCACGAATATGTCGAGGTCGCCGTCGTTGTCGACGTCGCCCTTGGCCAGATTGGTCTCCCAGCGCCAGTGGGAAGTCGAGGTCCCGTACTGGCCGTAGTTGTCCCGGGTGACGTTGGAATTGGCCGCGGCGCCCGGCAGGATGGGCGTCGGGACGGAACTGAAATGGGGGACCGTGCCGGGGCTTTGGGCGTCCTCGATGAAGCGGTTCCAGAAGATCCAGACCGTGCCGTTCCAGTCGAGGCTGGCGAAGTCGGGATCGCCGTCGCGGTCGAAATCGCCGGCGGCCAGGCCGATCATCTCGTAGGTCCCGCCGGGGATGGTCGCGAAATAGTTGATGTAGATGCCGGTGTCGAACAGGAACCGGTTCGTGTCCATCGGATCGACGCCCCTGCAGATGTGGATGGACAGGTTCGTGTCGCCCGCGGTGTAATTGTGGTCGTCGCAGCCGCGGCCGCCCTGGACGAGGTCGTCCAGGCCGTCGAGGTTGAAGTCGGCCGAGGCTGCCGTCATCCGGTAGTTCGAGGTCACCGGGTAGTTGCTGGTGCCGTAGAAGTTGGCGCCCAAGCCGCGCAGGCGGATGGCCTGGAGGGAGATGTCGTTCTCGACGTTGTTCTTCTCGGCCAGGTAGGAGTCCGAGCCCGGGCCGCCCAGGTAGCCGAGGATCCTCGGCCCGGCGACGATGTCGCACGTCGGGGTCGTCGTCTGGGCCTGGCCCGGGGTGAGGACGACCAGCCCGGCGGCGACGGCGGCCGAGAGGGCGAGAGTGGCGATCTTTTTCATGGCTCCCTCCTTATTGGGGGCACTCGATGAGGATCTCGAGGCGCTTGAAGGTGTTCCTCGGACCCCGGCCGATACAGAGGAGGATGGCGTCGTTGTCGTTGGGGGTGATGGTGTTGGGGGGCTCGTCGCTGATGAGGAAGACGGTGTACGAGCAGCGCGGGTCGGTGGCCAGCGGCTCAGCGTTGAAGAGCAGGACCGTGGGGTCGGGGTTGGCGACGCAGTCTTCGTAGATCTGCTCGTCGGTCAGGTTCCGGAAGTAGGCCAACGGCCGGGTCGGGTCGTCCAGCCCCTCGGCGCCGGCGAAGGTCGTCCGGTAGAGCCCGGCGAACGACATGTAGACGCCGCTGTTGAAGCCGTCGTTGAGGGCGGCCCAGGCGGCGTTGAAGCCGGCCTCGGCGGCGTCGAAGGCCATGCCCTGGAGGCGCAGGCTGTCGGAGGCCTTCGGGCTGGTCCCGGTGACGGTCAGAAGGAGCATGCCGACGGCCAGCATGAAGGCGACGATCATGATGACGACGATGAGGCCGGAGCCCCGTTCGCGGGAAGCGAAGGTCGAGCGATGTCTCATGGCGCGCTCCTCACCGCTGTCCCAGGTTGTAGAGGTTGAGGCTCATGTTGCGGACGTTGGAGGTCGAGTCGAGAAGGATCCGCCGGTGCCGGTCGTCGGCCGCGGCGGCCGGGCTGTTGGAGATGAGCGGCCGGCGGTAGGTGTGGATGCCGCCCGGCGGCGTCCCGCCGACGGACGTGAACGGCTGGGCCGTCCGGCCGAGGACCCAGACCCGGACCTGCTGGATGCGGCCGACCGCCTCGAGCGTCCAGGTCTCGTCCCAGACCGACCAGCCGTCGAGGAAGCTGTCGTTGTTCATGTCGCCGTTGTACTCGATCTGGAAGTTCTCGATGTTGCGGGCGATGGGGAAGTGGACGGCGTTGTGGGTGCAGTAGAGGACGCCGCCCACGCCGCCGCCGATGTAGCCCATGACGCCGGCGGTCAGGCCGGCCGCGTTGCCGGTCGTGTCGAGCCAGTAGGTCTTGACGTTGATGAACGAGACCGAGCCGCCGTCGTAGTCGTCGGAATCGGGGCAGGTCCCCGACAGGCCGCCCGGCGGGTTGATGCCCGGGGCCAGGCCGGGCGAGAAGTTGAGCTTCTCGGTCGCCCCGCCCGTGTTGTGGGTGACGTGGGTGATCTGGCGGACCTCGCCGGCCCGGCAGCTCGAGGTCGGGTTGGGCAGGACGAGGACGACCTTGTTGTCGTAGAACTCGTCCGGATAGCCGTAGAGCTCGAAGCTGAAGTCGTGGATGTCCAGCGTGACGGAGGAGCCCTGGTACTGGTCGATGGGCAGGTTGAGCGGGTCGTCGATGTTGCCCATCAGGGTGATCCGGTCGGGCTGGACCTCGCCGCCGCCCTGGTCCTCGTTGTCGACGCCCTCGAGGTAGTAGGCCGAGAACTCGACCGGCAGGCCGGCCCCGGCCATGCGCAGGTCGCGGGTGACGAAGTACATCGAGGCCCGGACGTCGTTCTGGACCTCGGTGACCATCTGCTGCTCGACGGAGACCTTGTTGCTGCGCCCGTAGATGAGCAGGGCCCCGATGACGGCCAGCAGCATGATGGTGCCGCCGACGAGGACCTCGAGCAGGGTGAAGCCGCCGTCCCGGCGGCGCGCGGTCGGATGCGTTCTCATGGCTGCCGCTCCCTCACCGGCTGATCAGGGTCGAGAACTCCGCGCGGGGCCGGTGATGGGCCGGGTCCGCCAGGAGCTCCGAGGCCGTCAGGCCGGTTATCTTCTCGGCCGAGTAGACGTGGACCATGACCTGGAAGACGTTGTCGACGGGCACCGGGACGACGGTGACGCGGCGGAAGTCGTTGGTGCCGTCCCCGTTGATGTCCATGATCTCGTCCCGGATGCCGGAGGCGGTCGTGCTCAGGACGTCGAGCTCCTCCCGGGTGAAGCCGCGCAGCCAGTCGATCTGCTGCTGGGCCAGGAAGGTCGCGTTGGCCACCCGGTCGGCCTTGAGGTTGTTGGCCACGGCGACCAGGAAGAGCTGGGCCAGGCCCAGCACGGCCACGCCGACCAGGAAGACGGCGACCAGGACCTCGATGAGACTGAAGCCTCGCGGTGTCGCTCGTTTGCTCATGTCAGGCGCTCGCTCTCTTGACGTATTGGATGGCCCCGCCCATGTAGATGCTCAGGACCCGCTCGTCCATTTGGCCGGGGCGGTCGAGCTTGGGGCTCTGGATGGTCAGGGAGTTCTGGTCGACGGCGAACTCCGGGAAGGTCCCCAGGGGAGAGAAGACGGCCTGGCGGTCGGCCCCGTCCAAGGGGAAGGTGATGGTGACGTTGAAGTCGGCCGGGATCGACTTGCGGGGCGCCTCGCCGACCCGGGCCCACGTCCCGTCCGGAAGGAGCTGATCCATCTCGTAGACCCAATACCCCCCGGCCTCCTGGGAGAAGCGGACCCGGTGGACGACCTTGGTGTCGACCGCCCGGAGCTTGGTCAGCTGGAGGTAGGTCTGGACCTGCCGGGTGGCGTTGTCGAGGTGCCTCACGGCCATGACGTTGAGGATGCTCGGGTACGACACGGCCACGAAGATGCCGATGATGCCGAGGACGACGAGGGCTTCGATCAGGGTGAAGCCCCGCGGCGCCCGGTGCCGGAAGGACAGGGTGGTCATGGTATCTCCCTCTGTGTATCCCGTTTTCCTTCTTTTATATAGCAAACGCGGCACCTCTTCAATACAGCCCCCCCCGGGGCTGGTTCGCCGATGATGATTATGGGGCCGGCCGCCGCCCCGGGCAATCATCGCGTTCGGTGAAAACCGGGGTGATTTTTCGGGGGAGCGGCCTCATCGCGGACGGCTAGCCGTCCGGCGGACGTCAACGGCCGGAGAACAGGAGCTCCTTGAGCTTGTCCGCCCCGGCCGCGCCGCTGTTGAAGAGGACGCACCGGACGGGGCCCAGGAGCCGCTCGAAGAAGGCCTTCTGGGCCTCGATCTTTTCGGGGCCCGCCCCGAGCAGATGGGGGTTCCAGAACGGCTGGGCCTTGCCGGCGGTCAGGGCCTTCTTGGCCCCGGCGGCCTCTCCGGCCTCGAGGGCCCGCAGGGCCTCGTCCCGGGAGAGCTCGACCACGGCCGGCGAGGTGGCGTCGTTGCGCAGCAGGACCAGCCAGCGCAGGTCCGTCCGGCGGACCGAGGCGGCCGGGCCGAGCCAGGCCGGGTCGAGGAGGGCGTGGGCCTCCTTGGCCGCCTTGTAGCAGTAGGCCGAGCCCCGGTCGAGCCGGCAGTCGTCGCCCCTCTGGCACGCCAGGTCCTGGCAGTCCTCCTTGCGGACGACGACGTTCTCGCACTTGCTGCGGTCGAAGAGGGGGGCCAGGCGCCGGTCGAGCTCGACCGCCGCCGTCGGCATGTAGAGCTTGCGCTCGACGCTGTCGGCCGCGGCCCGGCCGCCGGCGACCTCGACGAAGACGATGTCGTTCGAGTGGAGCTTGACGAGGGGGTCGGCCAGCAGCTCGAAGAACAGCTCCGTCTTCCGCGTCCCCGGCGGCCCGACCAGGACGAGGCCGCGGCCGTCGGCGTCGACCGACATGCCGCGCACGGCCCCGGCCGCCCCGGCCCCATCGGCCCGGGCGGCGATGTCCATGGCCAGGCCGAGGGCCAGGCCGCGGAGCGTGCCGTAGTGGTCGCTGTTGACCAGGACCCCCGTCCGCGTCGCCTCGTGGCAGAAGGCGCGCGGCTCGCGGCCGGCCACGCCGTCGACGGCGTAGAGGACGCCGTGCGGCTTGACGCCGGCCTCGCCGGGGGCGGGCGGGAAGTTCTCGATCCAGAAGTCGTTGAGGTGGACGGCGTTGGTCCGCAGCTGGAGGACGGCCCCGCCGACGCGGGCGTTCCACTCGTAGCGGCCCTCGATCCCGAGGTGGCTCTCCATCTCGGCGACCAGGGCGTCGCGCATCCGGGCCTCGGCCACGACCTCGACCGGGACGGCCTTCTTGACCCGGGTGACGGCGTTCTGCAGGGCCACCCGCTGGACCTTCTTGGCCGTCTTGAGCTTGCCCAGGGCCTCCACGATGCGGTCCATGCTCTTCTCGAGGTTGGCCATCGAGGTCGCGTAGGACAGCCGGATGTAGTCGTCGGCGCCGAAAGCGTCGCCGGGCACGATGGCCACCCGGGCCTCTTTGAGCAGGTAGTAGGCCAGGCCGTAGGAATTGCGGATCTTGGCCCCGTTGGCCTCCTTGTCGTAGAAGGACTTCACGTTGGGGAAGAGGTAGAAGGCGCCCTGGGGCTTGAAGCACGACAACCCCGGCACGGCGGCCAGCCGCATCAAGCAGTAGTTGCGGCGGCGCTGGAACTCGGCGACCATGCGGGCGACCTCGTACTGGGGCCCGTCGTAGGCCTCGAGCGAGGCCTTCTGGGCGATCGAGCAGGCGTTGGAGGTCGTGTGGCTCTGGATCTTCGACATGCCGTCGATGACCTCGGCCGGCCCGGCCGCGAAGCCGATCCGCCAGCCGGTCATGGAATAGGACTTGGACACGCCGTTGACGATGACGGTCTTCTTCTTGACGTCCTCGCCGAGGGCGGCGAAGCTCGTGAACTTGAAGTTGTCGTAGACCAGGCTGGCGTAGATCTCGTCGGCGATGACGTAGAGGTCCTCGCCCTTGACGACCTCGGCCAGGGCCAGGAGATGGTCCTTCGTGTAGGCCCCGCCGGTCGGGTTCGAGGGGTTGTTGAGGATGAGGGCCTTGGTGGCCGGCGAGATGGCGGCCTTGAGGGCCTCGGGCGTCATCCGGAAGCCGTCCTCCTCGCGGGTCGGGACGACGACCGGCCGGCCCTTGGCCAGGGCCACGCACTCGGGATAGGTCACCCAATAGGGGGCCGGGACGATGACCTCCTCGCCCTCGTCGACCAGGGCCTGGACGAGGTGGAAGAGGGAGGCCTTGGCCCCGGGCGAGACGATGATCTGCTTGGGATCGTACGCGACGCCGTAGTCCTCTTGGAGGCGCTTGGCGATGGCTTTGCGCAGGGGCAGGATGCCGTCGCTCGCCGTGTACTTCGTGAAATTGTCGCGGATGGCCTGGATGCCGGCTTCCTTGATGTTCTCCGGCGTCGGGAAATCCGGCTCGCCGACGCTGAGGTCGACGACGTCGATGCCCTCGGCCTTCATGGCCTTGGCCTTGGCCGAGATCTTCAACGTGGGGGAGGCGCCGATGCGCTGGACTTTTTCGGAGATCATGGTTCACCTCGCTCGGCGCCCGGGCGGGCGGTCACTTCTTGGCGTCCTTGGCCTCGGGGGAGAGCTTGGTCTTCAGGAACTCCTTGATATCGGCGCCCGTCAGGGACTTGACCACCTCGGGCAGCTGGGCCAGGACCTGGGCCACCTGCCCGGTGATCTTGGTCGTGCCGAGCTCCTTGTCGCCGCCGACGATGACGATCTTGTCGACCTTGGACAGGGGCTCGGAGACGGCCCGGGCCAGCTCGGGCAGGGCTTTGATGTAGGTGTCGAGGACGGCCGCCTGGGTGTACTTCTCCCAGGCCTGGGCCTTCTTCATCATGGCCTCGGCCTCGGCCGCGCCCTTGGCCCGGATCTCGTCGGCCTCGGCCAGGCCCTCGAGCTTGAGGGCCTCGGACTTGCCCTTGGCCTCGGCGGCGATGCGGTACTCCTCGGCCTCGGCCTCGGCCTTGATCTGGTACTTGCGGGCGTCGGCCGGCTTGATGACCGTGGCCTCCAGCTCCTTCTCCTTGCGGGCGATCTCGAGGCCCTCGATCTTGATGGCCTCTTCCTTCTCGACCTGCTTGACCTTGGCCTCTTCCTTCTTCAGCTCCTGGTTGATGCGGTTGCGCTCGAGCTCGTAGGAGAAGTCGGCCTGGGCTTTCTTGGTGTTGACGAAGACCTGGCTCTCGGCCTTCTTGGCCTCGTTCTCCCACTGGGCCTTGGCGATCTGGGCCTCGGACTGGAGCCGGGCCACCTCGGCCTCCTTGCGGGCCATCGAGGACTTGATGATCGATTCCTTCTCGGTCTCGGCCTGGGCGATGGCCGCGTCGCGCTTGGCCGCGGCGATCTGGGGCTTGCTCAGGGCGTCGATGTAGCCCTGGGTGTCGCTGATGTCCTTGAGGGCGAACGACAGCATGACCAGGCCCATGGCCCGGAAGTCCTCGCGGACGGCGGCGGCGACCCGCTTGGAGAACTCCTGGCGGCCGCGGTAGATCTCCTCGACGGACATGCCGCCGATGACCTCGCGGACCTTGCCCTCGAGGACATTGACGACGACGTCGCGGATGCCGTCGCGGCCGATGCCCAGGAACTGCTCGGCGGCCCGGTGGATGGTCTCGTCGGACGAGTCGATCTTGACCTGGGCCGAGGCCTCGGCCATGATCGGCACGCCGCCGCTCGTCAGGACCTCGGGGGTGCGGATCGAGACGGGGATGATGTCCATGGGGAGGACGTAGACCTTCTCCATGCCGGGCCAGACGAACACGCCGCCGCCGAGGCGGTAGCGGTAGCCGACCTTCTGCTTCGTCCCGTCGGCCAGGGTGACGGTGTGCTTGCGGCCCCCGGCGATGATGAGGGCCTCGTTGGGCCCGACCTTGCGGTAGCGCAGGGCCAGGACCAGGATGACCAGGGCGGCGAGGACGACGACGGCGCCGGCGGCGATGAGTCCGGATGTCAGGTTCATGGCGACCTCCTGCTCGGGCTGGCTCCCCCCGGCCGGGCGAAAAATCGAAAAAAAGACCTCACCGGCCGGGATGCGGGCCTCTCTTAGTGGTTTACTGAGGACTGATTCTATTGATTATAAGGGAAGGTTGTCAAGCCGAGGGGCCGGGCTTGTCTTTATAGCCGTAGGCCATGAACAGGATGCTCTTCTTCTTGAGGGTCTCTTTCTGGAGCTTGATGACCCGGGCGATGCCGCGGTCGGCCATCCGGAGCAGGCCGAGCAGCTCCTTGCGGGAGAAGGGGCACTTCTCGGCCCCGGCCTGGACCTCGACGAGCTCGCCGCGGTCGGTCTCGATGATGTTCATGTCCAGGTCGGCCTGGGAGTCCTCGGCGTAGTCGAGGTCGACCAGGGCCCGGCCCCGGACGATGCCGACGCTGACCCCGGCGACGAGGTGTCGCAGGGGCATGTGGTCGATCTTGCCCTCGTCGATCATCTTCTTGAGGGCCAGCCCGAGGGCGACGCAGCCGGCCGTGACCGAGGCCGAGCGCGTGCCGCCGTCGGCCTGGAGGACGTCGCAATCGATGATGATCTGCCGTTCGCCGAGGGCCTTCAGGTCGGTGACGGCCCGCAGGGCCCGGCCGACGAGGCGCTGGATCTCCTGGGTCCGGCCCGAGACGCGTCCGGCCGTCCGCTCGCGCGGGGTCCGCTCGACGGTGGCCCGGGGCAGCATGGCGTACTCGGCCGTGATCCAGCCGCGCCCGGTGCCCTTCAGGAACTGCGGCACCCGTTCGTCGATGGTGGCCGCGGCCAGGACGCGGGTCCGGCCCCACTCGATGAGGGCCGAGCCGTCGGCGAAATCGAGGGTGTCGATGGCGATCTTGACCGGCCGCAGCTGGGTCGGCGTGCGCTTGCCGGAGCGGACGGGATCCACTACTTGATCCAGATCGCCGGCGCCTGGTCCCTCTTGACCCGGGCCATGAAGTCCTCGAGCTCCTTCTCGGCCTTGCGGGCGTCGCTCTCGGCCTGGAGGAGCTTGTCGTAGGTGTCGCTGATCTGGGCCTGGAGCATCTCGCGGGACTTGAGGTTGTCGAGGCTGTAGAACTCCTGGTAGAGGGAGTTCATCTTGAGCGTCAGGAGGTCGACCCGCTCCTGCTTGTCCTCGACGGCCTTGGTCAGCTCGAGAGCCCGGGCCTGGAGGTCCTGGTCGGACATGGCCGGCTCCGGCGCGGGCGGGGCGGCCTCGGCAGGTTTCTCGGCGGCCGGCGGCTCGACGGCCGCCTCCTCGGCGCCCGTCACGGCCGTCGCGGCCTCCGCTCCGGCTTGGCCCGCCGCCGCGCCTTCCGGCGGGGCCGCGGCGCCGGCTTCACCGGCCTGGACGGCCTGCTCCTCGCCCGCGCTCTGTTCGACGGCGGCCGTCTCGACGGCCGGCCTCTTCTTGACCTTGGCGATGTCGGCCGAAGTGATGGTCGTGGCCCGGCCCTTGAGGGCGGCCCGGCGCGCCTTCTCCTTCTTGGCCAGGTCGGCCAGGCTCTGGGCCTGGAGGAAGCCGGCCAGGAGGAGCGAAAGGCAAAGAGTGACCGTCAGTTTCTTGTTTCCCATATCGCTGAAGCTCCTGTGGACCGCGACGATTATCATGCTTTTAGTCGCGCGTGTCAAACGGAAGTCCGGACCCGGACCCGCCGTCCGTCGGTCCGGACCTCGATGGCCCCGTCGAGGTCGGTCCGCAAGACCCGGGCCCCGGACTCGCGGCAGCGGGCCAGGACCGCGGGGCTGGGGAAGCCGTAGGTGTTGCCGTCGCCCGCCGAGACGAGGACGAACCGGGGCCGGACCGCCTCGAGGAAGGCCGCGCCGGTCGAGCCCGCGCTGCCGTGATGGCCGGCCTTGAGCACATCGCTCCGGAGCGCGGCGCCCGGTCCGGCGATGAGCCGCTCGGTCGAGGCGCCGGCGTCGCCCGCGAGGAGGATCGAGACCCGTCCATAGGTGAGCCGGAGGACCAGGGAATCCTCGTTGCCGGGAGGACCGGGGGCGGGCCCGTCGGCCGGCTGCGGATGGAGGACTTCGAGGACCACGCCGTCCATGACGACGCGGTCGCCGGCGGCCAGGCGCCTCCGGCCGGCCTTCCGGGGCAGACGGCGCCCGAGCTCTTCGTAGAGGGGCTCGCCCGGGGCCGGGCGGCCTTCCCAGAACTCGCCGACGCGGAAGTTCCGGGCGACAGCGAGCAGGCCGGCCAGATGGTCGGGATGGGGGTGGGTCAGGACCAGACGATCGATCGTGCGGATGCCCTTCCGCCACAGGAAGGGGGAGACGACGCGTTCGCCGACGTCGAACGGGCTGCCGGCCAGGCCGCCGCCGTCCACGAGAAGCACCCGCTTCCCCGGCAGTTCGACGAGGACGGATTCGCCCTGGCCGACGTCGATGAGCGTGATCCTCAGGTCGGGCGAAGCGGGCCTCGGCGGGGGGAAGACGATGAGCAGAGCGAAGCCGGCGGCGGCCGCCGCGGCCAGGGCGCGCTGGCCGCGGAAGCGGGGCCGGACCAGGGTCAGTCCCAAGGCCAGGGCATAACCGGCCAGGACCCAGGGCCGCGGCGTCGCGACCCGGAAAGACAGGAACGGCAGTCCGTCGAGGGCGTGGGAGACGCGTCCGAAGAGCTCGACGAGGAAGGCCAGGACGGCCGCGGGCGGCCCGGCGGCCGAAGGGAAGACCGCCGCGAAGGGCAGGAAGACGTAACCCAGGGCCATGACGACTCCGACGAGGGGGATGGCGGCCAGATTGAGGACGAGCGAGGACAGCGAGACCCGGTTGAAGCTCGCGGCGATGATAGGCGCGGCGCCGAGCCCCGCGGTGAGCGACAGGAGGGCCAGCTCGGTCGTCTTGAAGGGGAGCCGCGGCAACCGCCGGAGGAGCGGCGGCGTGAACAGGATGATGGTCAGGGTCGCGGCGTAGGTCAGCCGGAAGCCGATGTCGAACAGGCTCGAGGGATTGGCGAGAAGGAGCGCGAAGGCGCTGGCGGCGATGGTGTTGAGGACGTGGACGTCCTTCCACAGGTGCCGGCCCGCGAGGTAGGCCAGGGTCATGAGCGTGGCCCGGAGGACGGACGGGCTGCCTTCGACGAGGACCGTATAGAAGACGAGGAAGGCGGCCAGGGCCAGGCCCGAGGCCCGCCGGGACATGCGGACGAGGCGGAAGAGGGAGAACAGCAGGACGCTCAAGATGGCGATGTGGCCGCCGGAGATGGCGAAGAGGTGATAGAGCCCGGTCGATTGGAGGTTCTCGACCGTGGTCTCGTCCATCCGGCCGTCCTCGCCGATGAGGAGCGCTTCGAGGATGGCCCCGCCGGGCGAGATGTCCCGGCCGTCGGGAGCCGGAAAGCGGCGCTCGAGAAGGCGCTGGGCGCCGCGTCGGGCCCGCGCGATCCAGGTCCGGGGCGAGCCGTCCGGCGCGGGCCGGACCCTGGCCACGAGGAGCGGCGACTTCGTCGAGGCCCGGCGGTGGACGCCGAGGCCCTGGAGATAACGTCCGTACGAGAACCCGCCGAAATTGCGGAAGGAGCCGCCCGAGCCGAGGCGGACCGATGCCCGGACGGTGTCGCCGGGGAGAAGGTCGAGACGGCCGCGGCCGTCCCGGGCGAAGGGCACGCTCAGGCGGAGGCGGCCCCGGACGGGTCGCTCCTCGCCCGCCGCGGCGACGCTCCGGACGTCGATGAACAGGACGTCCCGGTCGCGCTCCCGGCCGGGCGAGCGGGCCAGGCGCCCGGCGACGTCGACGTAGCCTTCGGCCCTCAAGTCGCGCAGGGCGTTGGCCCGGTAGTCGCGGTCGTGGACGGCCAGATGAGCCGCGCCGGCCGCGGCCACGGCGGCCAGCAAGCAGGCGGCCGCGGCCCGGTCGGACCGGCGGGCGAAGAAGAGCCAGGCGGCGGCGGCGAAGGCCAGCGGTGCGGCCCACGGCGGTCCGGCCGCGGACGGGCAGGCCCGCCCCAGGACGATGCCCAGGGCCAAGGCCGACGTCAGGTGGACGAAAGGGTAGGGGCTGACCCTCAGAAGCCCGGGCCGCCCGAGGCCAGGGCGCTCTGCCCCTCGAGGGCGTCGATGACCAGATGGCTGAGGACCCTCATCCCGATCGGGATGGCCCTCTCGTCGGGGCTGAACTGGGGGCTGTGGAGGGGGGCCATCGCCGGCAGGGACGGGTTCTTGACGCCCAGGAAGAAGTACAGGCCGGGGGCCTTGCGGGCCATGAAGGCGAAGTCCTCGGCGATCATCTGGGGCTTCCAATCGAGCAGCCGGTCCTTCCCCAGGAGCCGGACCAGGGTCGGGATCATGGCCGCGGCCAGCTCCGGATTATTATAGACGGACGGGTTGCCCGGTTTGTACTCAAATTCGAAGCCGGCGCCGTAGATCTCCGTGACGTTGCGGACGACGCTCTCCATGAGCTGGCGGACCTTCTTCTGGTTGGCCTCGCTCAGGGTCCGGACCGTCCCCTCGAGGACGACGCGGTCGGCGATGATGTTGCGGCGGCTGCCGCCGGCGATGGTGCCGACGGTCAGCACGGCCGGGTCGGTCGGATCGGAGGCCCGGCTGACGACGGTCTGCAGCGCGGTGACGATCTCGGCCGCGATGACCACGGCGTCGATGCCCTCGTGGGGCCGGGCGCCATGGGCGCTCCTCCCTTTGACCGTGATGACGAAGGTGTCGGCCGCGGCGGTCACGTTGCCGGGGGCGAAGAGCACGTGGCCGACGTTCTCGGGCCAGACGTGGAAGCCGAAGACGGCCCGGACGGGAGGATCATCGAGGGCCCCCTCGCGGACCATGAGGTCGGCGCCGCCGTCCTCGCCCTCGGGCGGGCCTTCCTCGGAGGGCTGGAAGAGGAAGGTCACGCTGCCCTTGAGCTGGTCGCGCAGGGCGTGGAGGACGAGAGCCGTACCCAGCACGACCGAGCTGTGGACGTCGTGGCCGCAGGCGTGCATGACCCCGGGATTGAGGGACTTGTAGGGGAGGTTGGTCGCTTCCTGGACGGGCAGGGCGTCCATGTCGGCCCGGACGGCCACGGCCGGGCCGGACTGGCCGCCCTTCAGAACGGCCACGACGCCGGTCTTGGCCACGCCGGCGCGGACCTCGAAGCCGAGGGGCTCGAGCCGGGAGGCGATGAGGCGGGCCGTCTCGACCTCGCGGTTGCCGAGCTCGGGGTTCATGTGGAGGAAGCGGCGGACCTTGACGACCTCGGCCCGGTTCCGCTCGATCTCGGCCTCGATCCGCTTGGCCGTCTTCGGGTCGACGGCGCGGGCGGCCGGGGGCGCCGCGGCCAGCGCGGCCAGGATAAGGACGACGGTCGAACGGCAGACGTGGGCTTTCATGGCGCTCCGCTCCCCTTGTTCCGGCGATCGGTCGACGGGTCCCGCGCGGCCCTGGGCGGGCCGCCGGCCCGGGCTATTTCTTGTCTTCGGCCTTCTGCAGGAATTCTTCCCGCTTTTTCTCGATGAAGTCGCGGATGGCGTCGACGCCCTCCCCGGTCTTCTCCTTGACCATGCGGATGCCCTTCTCGGCTTCCTTGGCCACCTTGTCGTAGCCGTCCTTGGCGGCCTCGCCGGTCCGGACGGCCTGCTCCTTGATCTTCTTGCGCGTCTCCTTGCCGCTCGCGGGGGCGACCAGGATGCCGACGACGAAGCCCGCGGCCGCTCCGGCGACGAAGGTCAGCAGGGAATCCCAGAAATGCCCGTCTTTGTTATCACCCATCCTTCTTCTCCTTTCTCTTCTTCATCTGTTGCAGGCCGAAGCGGACCAGCGGAAAGAGGAACGGCCAGTACTTCGCCGACGGCCTGATGACCTTGGACGTCAGGAAGAAGGTGATCTCGGACAAGCCCGAGACCGCTTTCTTCGACGTCGCCAGGACCTCCCCGACGTTGTCCAGGCTGGCGTTGATCTTGGCCTCGATCACTTGGAGCCCGTCCATCGTCTCCTGGGCCTTGACCAGGGTCCTCTCGGCCTCCCGGGCGGTCTTGCGCAGCTGGTTCAGGAAGAGGGCCAGGAACGTGACCGCGACGACGGCCGCGACCGTCAGGATGATCCACAGGACCTGGTTCAGGGTCAGGGTCATGGTACCTATACCCTAAGCCAACCGCCCCGGAAAGTCAATTTAAGGGGGGGGACATGTCCCTTCGGGACGTGTCCCCGGGGCTCACCGCCAGAGGAGTTTGCGAGGGCTGGGCAGGCCGAGGTCCCGGCCGAGGCGTTCGAGGATGCCGGGGTAGCGGGCCTCGTCGCGGCGCTCGACGGCCTCTTCCCATTCGGCCAGGAGCGGGTCGGCGACGAACTCGTGCCGCTTCCGGGTCAGGCGTGCGAGGCCCTGGAGGGCCTGCCACTGGATGACCATCAGGATGGCCAGGGCGTAGAAGAGGACGTTCGGGCCGGGGAGGAGGGCGGCCAGGCCGGTGACGGGGAGGACGATGGCCTCCGCGGCCAGGATGAGGATGTGGCGCGTCTTCATGCGGCCGAGGAAGAACAGGAAGCGGGTCCGCGCGGCCTCGTCGTCCCTGCGGCCGGAGTGCCGGATGACGAGGGGCTCGGGGCCCGGGTGCCCGCCATGTTCGAAGGCCTGTTCCTGGAGCAGGGTCCGCGGATCGAGGCCGGTGACCTTCTTCTTGGCCTTCTCCCAGACGGCGCGGGTCTTCGAGAAGTGGGCCGGGAGAGGGCCGAGCGGCTCCGCGGAATAGAAACGGAAGCGACGGCGATGGTCGCGGACGAAGAAAAAGTCCATGGGTCCTCACTCTATCATACGGCCTTCGGACCCGCCCGGTTCTGGCCGGACAAGGGGACATGTACCTCCGGTACGTGTCCCCCGTCTAAGCGCCTCATTGCGATGGGCCGGTCAGCGCTTTTTGTGCAGAAGATAGAGGAAGAAAGGGGCGCCGACGGCGGCGGTGATGACGCCGATGGGCAGCTCGGCGGAGAGGACGTTGCGGGCCAGGAGGTCGCAGTAGAGGAGGAAGGTGCCGCCGGCCAGGGCCGAGGCGGCGAAGAGCGGCCGGTGGCCGGGGCCGATGAGGATGCGGACCCAGTGGGGGACGACCAGGCCGACGAAGCCGATGATGCCGCTCACGGCCACGGACAGGGCCGCCAGGAGGGCCGACAGGGCCAGGAAGACCTTGCGGACCCGGCCGGCCGGGCTGCCGAGGGCCCGGGCCGTCTCGTCGCCGAGGGCCAGCAGGTCCATGTCCCGGGCCAGCCAGAGCGAGACGGCGAGCGAGAGGACGATCCAGGGCGCGATGGTGGCCGCCTGGCCCCACTCGGCCAGTTGGAAGCTGCCGAGGAGCCAGAAGACGGCCTGGTCGTAGGAGTCCGAGCGCATGAAGAGCAGGAACGAGGTCAGGGCCGAGGCCAGGGCGCCGGCGGCGATGCCGGTCAGCAGGACGGTCTCCACCTTGTAGCCGCCGCGGCGCAGGGACAGCGCGTAGACGAGCGAGACGATGGCCAGGCCCGACAGGAAGGCCAGCAGGCCGGGGCCGCTGAAGCCGAAGGCCGTCGCTTGGAAACCGAGGGCCGCCGCGGCGACAGCGCCGAGCGAGGCCGCCGAGGACACGCCGACGACGAAGGGGTCGGCCATGGGATTGCGGAAATAGCCCTGCAGGATGGCCCCCGACAAGGCCAGGGCGGCGCCGACGAGGAAGGCCAGGACGGCCCGGGCCAGGCGCAGGTCGATGAAGATGGCCGCCTGGACCCGGTCCGGCGACTGAATGAACCGCCACAGGTCGGCCGGCGTCGTCCGCACCGGCCCGATGAGGACGGAGGCCAGAAAACCGGCGGCGCAGAGGACGGCGCAGACGGCCCAGAACAGCCGCCGCCCGGACCGCCCGCTCACCGGCCGCCTCCGAAACGCTCGGGATGGAGCAGGCGGGCGACACGGTCGAGAACGTCGACGAGGCGCGGCCCGAAGCGGCTGGCCGCGTTCTCGTCGAGTTCGTGGACGCGCCCCGCGCGCACGGCCGAGACGCGGTCCGCGCCGGGCATCCTCAGGAACCAGTCCCGGCTCGCGGCGAAGTCCTCCGGCGAGCGGGCCAGGACGAGGACGACGTCGGGGTCGTCCTCGACGATGCGCTCCCGCTTGTAGAGGGCCCATTTCTTCGGCAGCGCCGTGGCCACGTTCGCGCCGCCGGCCCGGGCGATGAGGTCGTCGACGTAGCTCTCGCCGCCGCTCGTCCACAGCCCTTGGCCGTGGAGGAGGACGAAGACCTTGGGACGAGAGGCGACGCCGCGCAGGGCCCCGTCGACGGCCTCGAGCCGGCGGCGCAGGCCGGCCGCGAGTTCGGACGCCCGGGCTTCCGTCCGGGTGACGCGGCCGAGGCGCTCGACGAGCGGGGCGACGGCCTCGAGGCCCTCGCCGACGTCGCAGACGAAGACCGGCAACCCGAGCTTGGCCATGCGCTCGACGAGCCGCAGGGGATTGCCGCGGAAGGCGACGACGAGCTCCGGATCGAGGGACCGGACGACCTCGATGTTGGGGTCGACGAGGCCCCCGACCTTGCGGATGCCCGCGGTCTCCCCGGGGTAGTCGCAGAAGCGGGTCACCCCGACGATCCGCTCGCCGAGCCCGAGGGCGAACAGGATCTCGGTGACGTTCGGGGCCAGGGAGACGATGCGCGCCGGCGTCCGCTCCGGCAGCGGGAAGGGGCGGCCAAGGTCGTCCTCGATGACCTGGCGGGTCGCCGGAAAGGGGACATGTACCGAAGGTACGTGTCCCCCTAGAGGCATCACCGCGGTCAGGATGATCCCGGATAGGATCGGGGACACGTACCTTCGGTACATGTCCCCGATCTCGGCCGGCCGCTTCTTCACGATGGCCTCTGCTCGCCGGCCAGGGAGATCTCCGGCAGGCCCGAGCGGGCGTTGGCCCGGATGTCGACGTCGGCGCCGAAGACGGCCCGGATGTTCGCGGCCGTGACCGTCTCGCGCGGCGTCCCCTCGACGGCCACGGCGCCGTCCTTGAGGAAGACCAGCCGGTCGGCGTGGGCCGCGGCCAGGTTGACGTTGTGCTCGGCGACGACGATGGTCTTGCCCCCGCCGCGCCGCAGGGCGGCCAGGATGCGGTAGATTCCGGCTTGGTAACGGATGTCGAGGTGGCTGCTCGGCTCGTCGAGCAGGAGCAGGGGCGCGTCCTGGGCCAGGGCCCGGGCGATGAAGACCCGCTGGCGCTCGCCGCCGCTCAGCTGGGAAAGTCCCTTGGCCCCGAGCCCGTCGACCTCGGTCAGGCGCATGGCCTCGGCCACGGCGGCCTCGTCGGCGGCCGACGGCCGCTCGAGCCGGCCCTGGCGGGCGAACCGGCCCATGCGGACGATCTCCGCGACCGTGTACTCGAAGGCCGGCTCGGCCATCTGGGGGACGTAGGCGATCATCGCGGCGATCCGGCGCGGCGAAAGGGCGAGGACGTCCTCGCCGCCGCAGCGGACGGTGCCCCGGACGCCCGGGATCAGGTTCTGGACGGCCTTGACGAGGGTGCTCTTGCCCGAGCCGTTCGGGCCCAGCACGGCCACGAACTCCCCCGGCTCGATCATGAGGGAGATAGCGTGGATGACGAGCCCCGTTTCGTATCCCGCAGCGAGGTCCTTGACCTCCAGAATAGGCATCTCCATAGCGTCCGCCCCCCAGTATAACACCCCTCCGCCGGAATGCCAGCCACGACGCCGGCGGTCCGCGCCTTGACTCGTACGGACGGCCGGCATATCCTCATATCCGTGATGGGAAGGTCGTTTCCGCCGGAGGTCCCGATGGCGTCCCGCAAGCTGATTCTGGGCCTGCCGATCCTCCTGGTCTGTATCGTGGTCGGTCTTATCCGTGCCCGGCCGGCCGTCGGAACGGAAGAATGGCCGCCGATCAGCGCGGAGGACGCGGCCATGAAGGATTGTTCCCGGGAGCCCGGCGCGCCGGCGGTCATCCTCTACCGGGCAGAGGCCACCGATGCCGATAAAAGGACGACGACCGTTTTCAAGCGCCTGAAGATCCTGACCGCCGCCGGCCGCGACCGTTCGTCGATCGAGATCCCTTTCGTCGCGGGCTACAGCAAGGTCGTCGAGATCGAGGCCCGCGTCGTGCCGCCGCAGGGTCCGGCGCGGCTTTTCGACGGGGAGATCTTCGAGAGAACGGACCTGCGGCGCGGCCGGCTGAGGCTGGCGGCGAAAGCCTTCGCCTTGCCCAACATCGAGATCGGCTCGATCATCGATTACCGCTACAAGATCGTGCACGGCCGATCGGGCCAATCGGCCAAACGCCTGAACGCTCTGATCGACGAGCTCACGGCGTCCGAGGGCCGGCCGGAGGAAGGCGGCGTCAAAGACCGCAAGAACCCCCGGGCCATTCCCGCCTGGCGTTGGACGGTCCAGGAGGATCTCTTCACGAAGCATCTCAAGCTCTCCTATACGAACATGATGGCCGGGATCTCCGCCTTGCTCGGCGCGGGCGGGCGCCTCGCCTGGGCGTCCGTTGGGATGGAGTTAGGTAAGCCCTTCATCACCTTCGGGAGCGCGTTCATGGAGCTCCACAACATCCCGTCCTTCGCCGTCGAGGACAGCATGATCCCCGAGGCCGTCGCCAGGATGTCGGTCGATCTCTTTTTCATCGATCACGAGATCGCGAGCGGAGCGGAATATTGGCAGCTCGAAGGCCGGGATTGGCAGAAAGGGGTCGAAGCGTTCATCGGCCGCCCCGAGCCGCTGGCGGCCGTGGCCCGGAGGATCGTCGGGGACGCGGCGGAGCCCATGGGCCAGCTCGAGAGGCTGTACGCCGAGGTCCAAAGCTTTCGCAACTTGAGCTATGAGAAGGACCTGACCGAGGAAACGAAAAACGAGCAGAAGATCAAGGATAACCGGCGGGTCGAAGACGTGCTCGAGCGCCGCTACGGCCTGCGAAGCGATCTCACGCGGACCTTCGTAAAGCTGGCCTTGGCGGCCGGCTTTGAGGCCGAGGTCGTTCGCGTCACCGCCCGGGACAACAAGCTCTTCCGCAAAGAGCTGCTCTCCTTCAACGACCAGCTCGATTCCGAGATCGCCCTGGTCAAGGCCGCCGGCCGGACCATGGCCCTCGATCCGGCGACGCCGTTCTGCCCTTTCGGGCTCGTCCATTGGGCCAGAACGAATTCGACCGGTCTGCGGGCCTCCGGCGATCCGTCGGGCTTCTTCACCACCCCGCTGTCGCCTCCCGACATGGCCCTGACCCAGCGCGAGATCGTCCTCGCTCTCGACCCTCAGGGAGGACTGGCCGGCACCGTCAAGACAACGTATCGCGGCCAGGACGCGCTCGTCCGGCGTCTCGACCACATCCGCGACGACGACGCGGCCCGCCGCGGGGCGTTCGAAAAGGAGCTCGGCGACCTCCTCCCCATGGGAGCGACGGTCAGGCTGACCGGTTTCGAGAACATCGACAACAACGAACCCGGCCTCATCGTGACTTGCGATGTCGCCATCCCGGGCCTGGTCAACGAGGCCGGAGGCAAGACGCTCGTGCCTTTCTTCCCGCTCGCGGGGTCCGGACAATATCCCTTCCGCCACGCAGCCCGCCGATACCCGGTCTATCTGCCCTATCCGTCCCGTCAATTCGACGATATCCGCATCACTCTGCCCGAGGGCCTGGCCGTCGCGTTCCGGCCTCAGCCGCGCAAGTACGAATGCGACTTCTCCAGCTACTCGGTCGTCTGCGGCCAAGAGGCCCCTAACCTCCTCCATATCCAGCGCGACCTCGTCATCAAGAAGATCTTTTTCCCGGTCGAGCGGTACGCTGCCCTCAAGGCCTTCTTCGACCAGATTCGCACGATCGACGCGGAGCAGATCGTCCTTGCGCCCGGTGCCGGCGACCTCATGGTCAACTGAGGCCGAGGGCCGGCCCGCTGGCTTGCGGGGTTCCGTCCGCGTATCCGAAACGAGGCGATGCCTGTCGGTTTCCT
>CAZFZU010000053.1:0-17948 GCA_964523615.1 uncultured Eubacteriales bacterium
AATATAAAAAATATGTGTCATACGAGGGAAATGGAGCATGCGCGCGGGTATCCGTCGCGTCCTGTCGCCTCGTGTCCTTGTCTATCCCATCGTCCACTCTAGAGACCTCCCGTTTCAAGGAGGGCCATAGCGACGCCTAAGACATAGGGGGCAACAAGGGTCGTCCCCGTCCGTGACTCGGGCGGGGGCAAGGCAAGGGGCATATCGGGGAAAGAGGAGAGGCCAACACATGATGCGAAGAACGTTATCCGCTGCACTCGTTCTTGTTCTGGGCCTCGCCTTCGCCGGCGGGACCGTGCTCAAGGCCCAATCCGTCATGGAGGGCAAGATCACCGGCACGGTCACGGACGACAAAGGCGAGCCGCTCCCCGGCGTCGGCGTCGAGCTCACGGGCGTGGCCATCATGGGCAAGCGGGCCACCGTGACCTCGGGCAAGGGGACGTACGTCTTCCTGAACGTTCCCCCGGGCAAGATGACCATGACGGTCAGCCTGGCCGGCTTCAAGACCTGGATCCAGGACAACCTCGTCCTGGGCGCTGGCAGCACCCTCGAGGTCAATCCGGCCCTTCAGCCGGGCGCCATCGAGGAGCAGATCACCGTCCTGGCCGCCAGCCCGGTCGTCGACGTCAAGACCTCGGCGGTCGACTCGCGCCTGGACAAGGAGCTCCTGGCCAAGCTGCCGACCAGCCGTGACGCTTTCTACGACCTGGCCCTGACCACGCCGGGCATGTTCGACGTCGGCAGCGCCGGCGGCTGGCAGCCCAGCCCGACCGCCTACGGCGGCTCGAGCATGGAGAACGTCTTCCTGGTCAACGGCGTCAACACGACCAACCCCCGCGGCGCCGCCTTCGGCTCCCTGGTCAAGGTCAACTACAACGCCGTCGAGGAGGTCCGCGTCGTCGCCCTGGGCTCCAAGGCCGAATACGGCAGCTTCTCGGGCGCGGCCATCGACGTCCTGACGCGCTCCGGCAGCAACCAGTTCCACGGCAACCTCGCCTACTACACCGAGCTCCGGGGCGGCTTCTTCAAGGAGAACTATCCGATCACCTCGGTCGGCGATCCCAACGTCCCGCTCGGTTCGCCCCACGATTGGCTCTTCTACCTGTCCGGCGACCGCCTGGCCGGCGAGACCAAGAAGAACTGGGAGGGCAACTTCACGATCGGCGGGCCCATCGTCAAGGACAAGGTCTGGTTCTACGGCGCCTTCGACTACATCCGCAGCGCCACCCTGCCGGTCAACTGGTCCCTGCTGAACAATTACACGGGCCGCTACGCCGACCTCAAGATCTCGGCCGAGCCCCTGCGCAACACCCGCGCCTGGATCTCCTACCACTACGAGAACAACAAGGGCGACGGCTGGAGCTGGGGCACCGAGCCGAACTGGGACACGACGATGACCTACGGCGTCGGGTCCAAGAACAACACCCTGTCGGCCCAATGGCAGTGGCTGCCCACGAGCACGACCATCTTCACGGCCAAATACCTGGGCTTCTGGACGGACGACAAGCCGTTCGTGCCGGACGACGCCCCCGACCACCCCGGCTACATCAACTGGTGGAAGTGGGGCCCCAACCACGGCATCAACGGGGCCTTCCCCTACGTCGAGGCCCAGAAGTCCAACCGTCAGACCCTCCAGGCCGACGTCGCCACCTACGTCGAGGACTTCCTCGGCGAGCACGACATCAAGTTCGGCGTCCAGTACACCAAGGGCCGCGGCAACTGGATGGGCGGCTACTTCCAGAACTACGCCAACTTCACCTATCCGGTCGGCGGCTGGTGGGGCTACTACTCCGGCCTCGGCTACGCCATCTGGGCCCTCCAGACCCAGACCTGGTACAGCTACGGCGAGGGCATCGGCTTCGACGACGGTCTCCTCTTCTACAACGACAAGACCATCGACAATCCGTTCCTGACCGTCCGCACGGCCGACTCCCTGGGCCTGTTCGTCGACGACCAGTGGTCGCCGACCAAGCGGCTGACCTTCAACCTGGGCTTCCGCTTCGACCGCATGACGACCAAGTACGGCGAGGGCAAGGTCTACGAGTACCTGGACCAGCCCAGCGACATCAACGACCCGAACCTCGGCGTCGTGCGGACCCGCATGGGCACGGGCAACATCTTCGACTTCAAGACCTTCTCGCCGCGCCTCGGCGTCACCTACCAGCTGACCAAGGACGGCAAGACGGTCCTGCGGGCCAACTACGGCCGCTACTACATGCCCCTGGCCGTCGAGTTCCTGCGCCGCTTCGGTCCCGACATGCAGACGACCTATCAGGACCACGAGATCTACTGGGTGCCTTGGGACGTCGCGGACGCCGACGGTAACGGCTACATCGACTGCACGGGCGTGTCCGGCTACAACGAGCTCCAGGGCGCCGTGCGCGAGATCTACGGCCAGACGCCCCTCTATGTCGACCATCGCCAGAGGGACCGTTCCTGGACCCTGAACGTGGCCGACGGCGTCAAGGACATGTACACCGACCAGTTCTCGCTCAACATCGAGCGGGAGATCATCAAGGACTTCTCCCTGAGCGCGACCTACATCTACAAGCACTCCGCCAACATCTTCGTCAACGTGCCCATCAACGAGGTCACGGGCGAGGAGTGGGCGTACGAGCGCGTCCCGTTCGATCCCGAGTTCGGCGATCCCGTCGATCTCTACAGCGTCGCCTGGCTCGATTATAACCAGGACGGCAAGGTCGACGGCCTCGACGTGGCTTGGGTCGGCGACCACGGCGACTGGCGGGTCGAGAACATGCAGTCGTACAGCTACACCGAGGACGGCGAGCTCATCAAACCGCAACGCACCTACCAAGCCCTCCAGATGGTCCTCAACAAGCGCTACTCCTCCCGGTGGCAGGGCCTGGCCTCGGTCATCTATTCCTGGTCGAACGGCGCGGCCCAGCGGACCATGCGCCAGAACGACAACATGATGGGCCCGATGCTGACCGACGACACCTGGATGGCCACGCTCAACTACACCATCAACAACATGGACGGCGTCCTGCCGTTCGTGCCCAAGTGGGAGGTCAAGGCCTCCGGGTCCTACACCGTCCCCGGCATCGAGACCGATCTGGGCGTCCGCTTCCGGTTCCACACGGGCCGGCCCATCTGGCGGCTCGAGAACTACGCGATTCACAGCCAGTGGGGCTACCCCGAGGGCTCGGTCATCCCCGGCGGCGGCACGGGCCGCATCGTCTCCAGCAAGGAACCGTACTATCTGCCTTCGCTGGCCCTGTTCGACTTCCGGGCCGAGAAGGCCATCAACGTCCGCAAGTACGGCTCGTTCCATGTCGTCCTCGACGTCTTCAACATCTTCAACAGCTCCAATGTCACCAACGTCGAGTACGCCGGGCTGTGGGGCCGCATCACGGGCATCAGCGACGCCCGGAGGTTCCGCCTCAGCTTCATGTTC
This sequence comes from uncultured Eubacteriales bacterium, assembly GCA_964523615.1. Classification (GTDB taxonomy): domain Bacteria; phylum Acidobacteriota; class Aminicenantia; order Aminicenantales; family Saccharicenantaceae; genus RBG-16-66-30. The sequence goes on from CAZFZU010000053.1 coordinate 3,416, forward strand.
CAGTTCTAGCCCGACACACGCGGATGGTCGCCCGCCCCGGCGCAAGCCGGGGCGGGCTTTTTTTTTGATTGACGGGGTGACCGGAAAACCGGGGACATGACAGAAAAAAGGGGGACATGACCCATTTCTCCTGAAATGGGATCGTGTCCCCGGCTTTTCCCGTGTCCCCCCTTTTTTCCTTAATTGAACTCCTCTCCAAAAACAGCTAGATTAGTGCTCGTGAGGTCGCCCATGAACCGGGTCCCGATCGCCGCCGCTCTCCTCATCGCCCTGTCCCTGCCGGCTGCCGCCCAGGCCAAGCCGGACCTGCCTCAGCGCTTCAAGAAGTGGCTCGACGAGGAGGTCGTCTATCTCATCACCCCCCGGGAGAAGGCCGTCTTCCTGCAGCTCCGGACCGACCGGGAGCGGGACATCTTCGTCGACGCCTTCTGGAAGCAGCGCGACCCCACGCCCGGGACCCCGCGGAACGAGTTCCAGGAAGAGCACCTGAAGCGGTTCGCCTACGCCAACTCCTATTACGGCCGCTCGACGCCCCAGCCCGGCTGGAAGACCGACCGCGGCCGCATCCACATCCTCCTCGGCCCGCCGAAGAACATCGAGCAATACAGCAACGTCAACGGCGTTCACCCGACCGAGATCTGGTTCTACCTGGGCGATCCCGACCTGGGGCTGCCCACGGCCTTCAACGTCATCTTCTTCAAGAGGGACGGCTCCGGCGACTATATCCTCTACTCGCCGACCGAGCACGGCCCCCGGGCCCTCGTGGCCGGCTCCATGGGCGGCTACCGGGACGTCACCCGGACGTCGGCCGCGATGACCAACGACCAGGCCGCCTACAAGGAGCTCAAGGAGCTCGAGCCGAACCTGGCTCCCCAGGTGCTCAGCCTCATCCCGGGCGAGCAGGTCCAGCCCGGCTACGAATCGCTGGCCTCCAACCGCCTGATGGCCACGATCGCCGCCGCGCCCCAGAAAAAGGTCGAATCCGACTATGCCGAGGCCCTTCTCAAATACAAGGACTTCATCGACGTCGATTACACGGCCAACTACGTCCCGAGCGAGGTCGAGGCCCAGGTCATCCGGGACGCCGCGGGGACGAGCCTCGTCCACTACACCATCGAGCCGGGCCGCATATCGGCCGAGGAGGCCGGCGGCAAGTACGAGATCCGCTTCCAGCTGACGGGCCGGGTCTCCGACGCCTCCGGCAAGACCGTCTTCCAGTTCGACAAGGACTTCCCCTTCGCGCTGACCGCGGACGAGCTGGAGGCGGTCCGGGCCACGTCCCTGTCCGTCCAGGACGTTTTCCCGCTCGTCCCCGGCAGCTACCAATTCGACGTCCTGCTCAAGAACACCGCCTCCAAGGAGTTCACGGGGGCGGGGCGGGCCCTCGTCGTCCCCGACCCGGACGGCCCGCCCGGACTGGGGCCGCTCCTCCTGGCCTACGGGACTCAGAAGACCGCGCCGGCCTCGCGGGAGAGGGTGCCGTTCAAGGTCGGCGACACCCAGCTCTTGGCCCAGACCCGGAAGACTTTCGGCACCAAGGACTCGCTGGTCCTGTTCGTCCAGCCCCACGGGCTGACCCCGCCGCTTCGCGACGCCGGCACGCTGCGCGTCGAGTTCCTTCGCGACGCGGACGAGGTCCTGGCGCGAGCCGTACGGTTGGCCGAGGTCCCCGCGACGGGCTTCGTCGACGTCCAGTCCCTGGCCGCCTTTCCGCCCGGTTACTACCAGGTCCGGGCGAGCCTCGTCGACGGGCAGGGCCGGGCCCTGGCCTCGGCCAGGGCGAACTTCGAGGTCTCGCTGGCGCCCTCGGTGCCGCGGCCCCTGGTCATGGCCAAGATCGCCGCCGCCGGCGGGGGCGCCGACGAGCTTCTCGACGCGGGGCTGCAGCTGGCCAACAAGGGCGACGTGGCCGCCGCCCTGCCCAAGCTGGCCGAGGCCCACGCCCTGGCCCCCGAGCGGGCCGACGCCGCCGTGGCCTACGCCCAGGCCCTGTTCCGGTCGAAGGACTTCCGGGGAGCCAAGGACGTCCTGGCGCCGTTCGCGGGCCGGGAGGACGCGCCGGCCGAGGCCCTGGCCGTCTCGGGCATGGCCTGCCAGGCCCTCGAGGAGGACGCGGAGGCCGCCAAGCACTACACGGCCTATCTCCTCCGCTTCGGCGCCAACGTCGACATCCTCAACTGGCTCGGCTCGTGCCACCTGCGGCTCGGGAACACGGAAGAGGCCCTCAAGGCCTGGACGAAATCGCTCGAGATCGCCCCGGCCCAGGAGAAGATCAAGGCCCTCGTCGAATCGCTCCGCAAACGATAAGCTCGTCCCCGAATTCGTATCTGTCCCTCTCTTGCTTTGGGTTCGGGGATATCCTCTAGCTCCCCGGCCCCGGGAACCAGTGCGGTCGCGACGGGGAGCGAACAAATGTGAGCGGACCAGGCAGGATCGGGACGGAGCACTCGGAGGCCCGATCCTGCGAAACATCTTAAGATAGCCTTTGCTTAAGATATTCCTCAGCAACGCCACTGCGAGTCGCTCCGTGGCGTTGCTGATGGTCGCTCTGCTCCCGGCCGGTCCCCCCTCCACCACGGGGATCTGCGAGGATAATCCCCTCACCCGCATCGAGAGGGACATTAAGGATTCCGGTGACTTGCTATGCGGTGCGCGGGCGGATCAGGTCGTCGACTCGGGCGAAAGCGTAACCGCGCGAACGGAGCTCGCGGATGAGGTCGCCCAGGAGAAGATAGAACTTGTCCGTGCGCTCGGGGTCGGCGCCGATGTGGACGAGGAGGAGAAAGCCGTTGAGACCGAGGGGATCGGTCCGCTCATAGGCCAGGACGCGGTCGTAGATCGTCCGCGAGTCGAGATAGGCCGGCATGGACGGGGTCGTGTAGTCGGCGTTGGACGAGGTCCCCGGGGTGAAATTGAAGAGGGTCAGGCCCATCTCCCGCGACCATGCGGCGATGTCCTCGTTGGACCACTCGTAGGGCGGGATGAAGAGGTGCCCCGGTTCGCGGCCGATGCCGAAGCGGGCCATCTCGGCGAAGTTGGCCTCGAGGTCGGACCGGAATTCGTCGCGCCCGACCAGCGTCTTCGACCGGTCGTCCCAATCGCAATAGAGCAGGTGGCGGTCGGAGTGGGGGCCGAGGTAGTGGCCGTCGGCGGCCAGGCCCCGGATGAGGTCCGCGAACTCGGGCGTCCGGTAGAAGTCGCCGGTGAAGAAAAACCCGGCTTTGACGCCCTCGTCGCGGAGGACGCCGCGGATGTGCTCCCCGCCGTCGGCGAACGAGCCGCCCGTGAAGACCAGGGCCAATCGCCGGGCCGAGGTGTCGCCGCGGACGATGGCGCCGTGGTCCATGGTCGGACTATGGCCGGGGCCCAAGCCGGCCGCGGGCTTCGGCCCGCTCTTGCAGGCCAGCGCGATCGCGATCAAGGCGAGGAACGCCGTTCGCGGCGCTCCCCCTCGAAGGCCGGCCGGGAAGCTCATTTGGCCGCTTGGGTCACGTTCCAGCCCCGGACCCTGACCGCCGCGACCTCGCCGAGCAGGTCCTCGTTGGAGAAGAGCCCGGAGATACGGCGCGACTCCTTCGGCAGCAGGGTGACGTAGTTGTCGTCGAGGAAGATGGGCAGGACGGGATCGCCCGTGGCCTCGCGGACGATCCGGACCTCGACCATCAGGGCCAGGGAGTCGGACGGGTTCTCGAGGTCGACGGTGACCTTGGTCGACGGCCCGTCCTTGTCGAACTTGGCCTTGGCCCTGACGGCCACGGGCGGCAGCTTGGCCAGGGCGGTCAGGTCGGCGTAGTCCTTGACGGGCGTGACGTACCAGGTCGTGGCCGCCTCGTCGAGGGTCTCCGGCTTGGCCGAGAGGCAGTAGAAGTTGGCGTCGACGAGCTTGTCCTTCTCCCGGAAGACGCGCAGGTCGAGGTAATAGACGGGGGAGGGGCCGGACGGGAGTTGGAGGACGTCGACGATCTTGACCTCGTCGGCCAGCAGGGCGAAGTCGATGGTTTTGGAAACGACGTCCTTGAGCCCGGCGTCGAGGAGCCGGACCGTGGCCTTGAGCTTGGGCGCCGGGATCAGGCCGTTGTTGGCGGCGACGATCTCCCGGCTGCCGTAATTGTAGATGAGGTGGACGGGCTCGCCGGCCTTGCGGGCGCCGTAGAAGGCCCCGTTCGGCTGGAGGTAGTAGTCGTAGAGCTGCCACCAGAGCTTCGGCCAGGCCGAGTTGTACATCCACTGGATGACGCCGGTGGCCTGCCTGCCCTTGTTGGCGACGAAGGCCTCGAACATGGCCCGCATGCCCTCGTAGTTGAGGAACTGGGCCTTGCGGAGATAGTCCTCGAGATCGGCGGCCGGGCCCAGGCGCTTGGCCATGGCCTCGTTGTAGCGGTCGAGGTCCTTGAACAGGCCGCGGCAGCAGTGGAAGTCCCAGACGTCGTTGATGGGCCAGAGCTTGTCCTCGGGGATCATGCGGCGCAGGCTTTCGAGCGGCGGGACCTGGGGACCGGGCCCGGTCTCGGTGTTGAAACCGAAGGCGCCGCCGTTCTTGGTGTCGACGTACCAGTAGACGGGCGGCACGTAGTCGTAGGGGCCGCGCATCTTGACCCCCGACGGGCCGGTGACGGTGCTGGTCTTGTCCTTGGTCGAGACGAGGGTCGGCCGGGTCGGGTCGACCCGCTTGTGGATGTCGATGTAGCGGCGCTCGAGGTCGGGGTGGGGGACCATGTCGCTGGCCTGGGCCCAGACGAAGATCGAGGGGTGGTTGCGGAGCCACAGGAGCTGGTGTTCCCAGGACTCGGCCACGAGGTCGATGAGCTCGGGCGTGGTGATGCCGCCGTAGGGCTCGTCGGCCGGCCGGCCGAGGTAGTTCTCCCACTCCCAGTGGCAGCTCCAGCCGACCATGACCAGGAGCCCGGCGCGGTCGCAGAGGTCGTAAAGGGCCTCGCTCGTGCCCCAGAAGCCCTCCAGGCGCAGGGCGTTGAGGTTCATCTGGCGGGCGTAGAGGACCTCGGCCAGGAGCTTGCGGGGCTTGACGTCGAGGAGCAGGTCGTCGGCCCAGCCGCCGCCGCGGACGAGGACCTTGCGGCCGTTGAGGGTGAAGCCGCGGTGGCCGTCGGCCGTCCGGTAGTCGGCGACCTCGCGGATGCCGAAGCGCACGGAGCGGACGTCGGAGGGGATGGTCCGGGGCATGCCCGGGACCTTGTCCTTGGCCTTGGCTTTGGCCTTGGTCTTGGTTTGGGACGGGGGCTCGGCCTCCTGATCCTCCGCGCCGGCCGCCTCGGGCGTGGCGTCCTTGGCGGCGGTCCGGTCCTTCTTCAGGCTGAAGGACAGATTGAGGAGGTAGAGCTCGGGCTTGCCGAGATCGTGGGTCCACCAGACGCGGGGGTTGGCGACGACGAGCTCGGGCGTCGCTTCGGGCGTGAACTCGACGCGGCGGGTCTCCTTGGGCCGGAGCGTGACCTCGCGGGAGAAGCGCAGGCCCTCGATGCGGCCGTCGAGCGTGCCCGTGACGTCGGCGTCGGAGTGGTTGACGAGGTCGGCCGAAACGGTCAGGCGGGCTTCCTTGAAGGCGGCCAGGTCGAGCTTGGTGACGACGAACGGATTCTCGACGGAGACGTCGCCCGTGGCCCGGACCCGGACCTCGCGGAACAGTCCCATGGCGTTATCGGGCGGGGCCGGGTTCCAGTCGACCCAGCCGACGGTCGGCTCGCCCGGCTTGGGCGGGAAGACCTCGACGGCCAGGACGTTCTTCTCCTGGGACTTGGCGTCGGCCGTGATGTCGATGACGAAGCGCCGGAAGGCGCCGTAGAGGTCGTCGGCGGAGGCGATCTTCTTGCCGTTGAGCCAGATGTTGGCCCGGTAATTGATGCCGTCGAACTCGAGCCGGGCCCGGGTCAGGCCGGGGCCCTGGGGCACGGTGAACTCCTTGCGGTACCACCAGGAGGCCTGGAACGGCTCCTTGGGCACGTCGAGCAGGTTCTTGCCGAAAAAGATGTCCTTGTAGACGTTGTTCTCGACCAGGGTGCCCAGGACCGTCGAGGGGACGACGGCCGGGTACCAGGTCTCGACCTTGAAGCCGGGCTTGGAGATGTCCTCGCCGGCGCCTTTGGCCTTCTCGGCCGACTGGAGGTACCAGAGGTCGCCGAGGGTGACGGCCCGGTCGAAGAACATGCCCGGCCGGTAGCGGGGCTCCTCGCGGCGGGGCATGGTCTGGTCGGCGTATTGGGACAGCGAAGCCGGCGGGACGGCGGCCAGGGCGACGAGCAGGGCGGAGGCCGCGAGTAGGGTCCCAAGGGGCTTGCCGAGTGGGCGGGCGCGGTGGATCGTCATTGTTCCTCCCGTATTTGCGATGCAACCATTATATCGGAACGCCCCGAGACGGCCAAACGGTTCAGAAAATGGGGACGTTTCTATTTAATTTATTCATCTAGAGTTCATTAGATGAAAAAAATAAATAGAAACGGCCCCATTATTGACGGATGAGGAGGGTCAGGAGGCCGGAGGGGGGGAGGTCGAGGGAGGAGGGGAGAGGAGCGGCGGAGGCGCCGTCGATGTCGCTGAGGAAGACGCGGCCGCGGGCGATGGCTTCGCCGGAGAGGCGGACCGGCGCGGGGCGGTCGGAGGCGTTGTACAGGCGCAGGAGCCAGGACTTGCCGTCGGCGGCGGGCTTGAGGGAGGTGGCGACGACAGGGCCCTGTTCGACCGTGAGCGGGAACCGGGGCGCCGGACGGTCCGGATCGGCGGCGATGGGGACGAGCGGGGTAGCCGCCTCGGCGGCGAGCTTTTTGGCCGTCGCCGGGTCCGAGCCGAGGTGAGGCGAGACGGCGTAGCGCAGGGTCACCGGCCCTGCCTGGTCGGCCTTGTAGTTCGTGTGCCAGTAGTTGTTCATGGCGTAGGAGAAAAGCGTCGTCGAGGGCTCGAGCGCGCGGCGCCAGACCCGCCGCTCGCTCTCGCGCGGCGTCTCGTCGGTGATGGCCCCGAACTCGACGAGCGGGGCGTCGAGGGATGTCCAGGTCAGGCCGTATTCCCCGTTCGAGAGGTCGACGCTGTCGCGGGCGCACAGGAAATCGCGGCAGGCCCCCTCGATCTGGTCGGCTTCCGGGCGCGCCCAGGCCCAGCCCGTGTCGACCCGGACGGTCGCGCCGGGTACGGCGAAGGGGAAGGCGATGTGGACGCCCTCCTTCTCGCGAACGGGCGTCTTGTCGACGGTCACGGCGATGTCGAGACGGCCGAGGCCGCGGACGACGCGGTATTCCCTGAGAAGCCCCTGGGCCCCCGGGGCTTGCGACCGGACGGCGATCGTGGTCAGCACCGGTCCCTCTTCGAAGCTCATGCCGCTGTCGGAAGCGGCCATGGCCTTGGCGGGATCGACCCCGGGCACATAGAGATAGTGGGCCAAACCGGGGAAATTCGCGGCGTCGACGAGCTCGCGGGCCGTCCCCGCGTTCGTCCAGGTCAAGCTGGCGATGGAGCCGCTCGCGCCGTCGACGCGGAGGGCGAGCGAGCCGAGGCCGGCCGCGCGTGTGCCTCCCGGTTCGGCTTCATTAGGACCGGCCGGTCTCGGGTGAAGGAAGTACCGCTTGGCGCCCAGACCCGGCACATCTTTGGCCACGAAGGCCAGCTCGCCCGACCGGAGCCGCTGCGAGGGGACGGCCGTCCCCGTCTCGTCCTCCACCCGGTCGCCGGCTTCCCACAAAGCCCGGGGAACGAGGACCAGGTCCGTCCTCGGCCACGAGCAGGTGTTGACGACGTCGATGGCCTGCCGGCCGCGCTCGATTGTCGGCGCCGCGGCGCTCCCGGCCGCCGCGTCGAGGATCTCCCGCGACATCCGGTCGGCCCGTTCCGCGAAGGCCTTCTTGTACTCCCACTGGGCCCGCGGGCCTTCGCCGTCCGGGTTCGAGACGCTGTCGTGGGCGCCCCAGGTGTGCTCGCTGAACAGGACGACCTGGCGCCAGGCCTCCGCGTCCTTGCCGGCCGGGAAGCCGTCCCGCCCGAGCACGGACCAGAGCGCCGCCGCCTGGACCAGCCGGTTGGCGCTCGTCCGGGCCATGGCCGTCTCGCGGGCCGACGAGGCCGCCCCGTCCTCCCAGTAGCCGCTGAGGTCGCCGCGGACCTCGGGCACGCCCGTCCCGTGCCGGCGCTCGAACTCGGCGAACATCTCGGAGGCCGTGGCGATGACGATCTTCGGCGAAGCGTAGGTCTCGTTCCAAGTTTTCACGTAGTCGGCGAGGGCGGGGTCGGGCGGCCCGTTGTCGCCGCCAATGGTGTAGCGCACCTGGACCATCGAGTAGGGGTAGCCCTTCTCGGCCAGCTCGTCCATGTATTCGAAGATGCGGTAGCGCGGAGCTTTGGCGAGCGAGCCCATGTTGAGGCCGTGGAACCACGAGTAGCCCCGGCCGGCCACCCAGAACAAGAGCTTCTCCCGGCCCGACGGCGACAGCCAGTAGAAGGGCTTGTCGCCCCAGGTCTTGAGCAGCCAGCCGACGCGGTCGCCGCCGTCGAACAGGCTGGGCATGTAGTTCGGGCCGCTCGAGACGTACTTGATGCCGGCCGCGGCCAGGGCCTTCATGAACGACCAGGACTGCCCCGGGATGTCGGTGACCATGACGGAATCGACGGCGACGCCGGCCCGCTTGCCCAGCTCCCGGGCGAACGCGGTCAGCGGGAAGAGCTCCTCGGGATGGCAGAGCCCGGTCAGGACGCCGGCCAGCGTCGCCTGCAGGCCGATCGAGCCGTCGCGCAGGGCCGCCAGGAAGGCCTCCCGCTCGTCCTCGCCGGCTTGCCGGTACCAGGTCTCGACGGCCCAGGCCTGCTCGGTGTTCCACTTGAAGCGGGCCCCCCCGGGGTTCCCGGCCGAGGCCTTGGCCAGGGCGATGGCCTCGCTGAAGTAACGCCAGTGGTTCATCTCGACGACCGGCTGCGGGTCCGAATACCCGATGTCGACGTGGGAGTGGGGGAGGAGCCAGATCTCGCGGGGGACGACCGGCTCGAGCGCCAGCTCGCCGCGGCGGACCGAGCCGTCGTCGAGGGCGACTTCAATGGCGACGCGCTTCTCCGTATCGACGGCCGGCAGCAAAAACTCGAGGGCGTTGTAGCCGAGGCCGAGGGCCAGGCGGGCCTTCTCGCCGCCGCACGAGACGAGCGCCTCCGCCGGCGCGCCGAGGTGGCTCATCTCGACACGGACGACCTGGAAGAGCTTCCCGTCCTTGCGCACCAGGGCCTGCTCGCTCCGGGCCCAGACCTCGCGGCGCAGGTCGTCGCGGAAGGTCATGACCCAGTCGTTGCTGGCGGCCTTCTCGCCGGTGACCGAGAGCCGCAGGGGCCGGCCCGGCCGCAGGCGCGCCGCCGGCACCTCGAGCCGCATGAAGCCGAAGAGCTCGTCGAACTGGTCGACCATGACCGTCTCGAACGACAGGGCGGTGCCGTCCGGCGCCGTCTCGCGCCAGGTCCGGCGCGACGAGTCGGGCGAGGTCCGGAAGCTCAGGACGGGCGCGCCGTCGATAGCCAGGTCGAAGCGATGGGCGCCCTTGCCCGTGGCGTGGCCGGCCAGCCAGATGAAGGTCGCCGGCCCGCCCTTCCAGTCGGCCGGGACGGGCTCGGTCTCCCAGACGACGGCCATGGCCCCGTCCGAGGCCCGGGTGATGAGGGCGGAGGACACGTCGGGGTAGGGAGAGTGATACGACAGCACGGCGCCGTCGACCGTCCGGCCGTAGCCCCGGAGCTCGGCCGCGCCCGCGGGCACGGCCGCCGCCGCGACGAGGGCCAGCAGGACACCGGGCCGTCCGCCGGTCATCGGGCGGCGCCTTCTTTCACCGTCGCGGCCGGGGCCGGCGCCGGAGCCGGCTTGAACCGGAAGGCCCAGGCATAGCGGCAAGGCGGCTTGGCCACGGCCGAGGCCGGGAGCGTCAGGAGCGCGCCCTTGCCGACCTTCTCCCACTTCACGGGCTCGCGGACGCCCAGCATGCGGACCTCGCTCCCGAGGGCCGGGGCGATGGCCGTCAGCATGATCTTGGCCGGCGGCGTCGCCTCGCCCTCGTCGGCGAGGTAGATGGCGTGGACCGTGCCGTCCGGCAGGGCCGTGAAGCAGGTCTTGACCTCTTTATAGGGGGCGACCGGTCGCGTCCCGTAGATGGCCGCGCCGTTGACCTTCATCCAGTCCCCGATCTCGCGCAGGCGGTCGAGGGCTTCGGGGGCGAACTCGCCCTCGGGACTGGGGCCGATGTTGAGCAGGAAGTTGCCGCCCTTGGAGACGACGTCGACGAGGAGATGGACGAGCCGCCGGGCGGGCTTGTAGCGGTCGCCGGGGACGTACGACCACGAGTCGCCCATGGTCATGCAGGTCTCCCAGGCGTAGGGCAGGGGCTTCTCGGGGACCTCCTGCTCGGGCGTGCGGTAGTTCTCGTAGCGCCCCGTCACGGTGCGGTCGACGACGAGCAGGCCCGGCTGGTGGCGGCGGGCCATGGCCGCGATGCGGGGCATGTCGATGTCCATGTTCTTGGGGTTCTTGACGAAGTGACCGGGGGCGATCTCGACGAAGGGCGCCGGCCGGACCCAGCCGCCGTCGAGCCAGAGGATATCGAGCGGGCCGTACCCCGAGACGATCTCCTCGATCTGGCGGTAGGTGAAGTCGCGGAAGCGCTGCCAGCGCTCGGGGTAGCGCTCGACGCTGTAGTTGACGTTGCGGTCGGGCGTCGCCCACTCGGGGGCCCAGAAGTCGGGGTGGTGCCAGTCGGGCTTGGAGAAGTAGGCGCCGGTGCCGAAGCCGCGCGAACGGAAGGCCTCGAAGACGGCTTTGAGCGCGTCGGCCTTGGGGTGCGTGCGGAAGGGAACGTCAGGCCCGGTGATGCGGTAATCGGTCTCCTTGGTGTCGTACATGGTGAAACCGTCGTGGTGCTTGGAGGTCATGACGACGTAGCGCATGCCGGCGGCCTTGGCGGCCTCGGCCCACGCGTCGGGATCGAACTTGACCGGGTTGAAGGTGCGCGGCAGGGCCTCGTAGGCCTTCTTGTAGGCGACGTAATCGGGCGTCGAGCGGCGGCACCAGGGTTCGTCCTCGGAGCAGATGGACCACGACTCGACGACGCCCCACTGGCTGTAGGGGCCCCAGTGCATCATCAGGCCGAACTTCCAGTCTTGCCAGCGGGCCAGCTTGGCCAGGACGAGAGGATCGGTCTCCGGGCCGGCATCCGAGGGGGCGGCGGCTGCGGGCGAGGGCGCTTGGGGCCTAGCGGCCGCGGGCGAGGCCAGGTCGGTCAGGGCAGCCAGCGCGGTCAGGAACAGGACCACGGCCAAGCCGGCGCGGGCCGGCCGTCTGTCTCCGGCGAGTGTCATGTCGGCCCTCCCAGGGGATGTCCTACCGCGGCATTATAGCAAAGCGGCGGCGCGGAAGGGTAGGCCCCCGGGGAGGGCCCGGCCTCGGGCAGCCGAGGATCGGCTCAGGCCGCGCTCAGGACACGCCCTTGACGGAGTCCTGGGCGATCTTCTTGAGCTTGTCGTTGGCCATGATGGCCAGGTCGACGCGGCGGTTCGTCTGGCGCCCTTCGACGGTGGCGTTGTCGCCGAGCGGTTGGTCGGGGCCATAGCCGTGGACGGTGAAGCGAGCGGCCAAGACGTTGAGGCCGGCCAGGAAGTCCTTGACGGCCTTGGCCCGGTTCTCCGAGAGCGGCATATTGATCTCGCGCGTTCCGGTCGAATCGGTGTGGCCTTCGACGAGGATGTTCGTGTCGGGGTACTTGTTGAGGATGGCGGCCAGCTTGGTCAGGTTGTCGCGGCTGGCGGCCCGCAGGTCGTACTTGTTGATGTCGAACAGGAGGCCGGAGTCGAAGGTGATCTTGATGCCCTCGCCGACGCGGTCGATCTTGGCGCCCTCGAGGTCGCGGCGCATCTCCTCGGCCTGCTTGTCCATGTGGCGGCCGATGAAGGCCCCGGCGGCGCCGCCCACGGCGGCCCCGGCGATGGCCCCGAGCAGGGTGTTGCCGGCGATCTTGCCCACGACGCCGCCGACGACGGCGCCGGCCGCGCCGCCGATGGCCGCGCCCTTGGCCGTCTTGCTCCAGCTGGCGCAACCGAAGCTCATCAGCACCAGGCTGACGGCGAGAATGGCGACGAGAGTCCTTTTCATGAGCGTCCTCCTCCGAGAAGTGCCGCGGCGAGGGCCGCGCTCAATAGTTTAGTCGGCCGGGCCGGGGATACCGGCCGGTCTATTTTTTGGCCGCCGCCCGGGCCTGGTGGTCGAGGATGATCTGGGCCATCAGGCCGACGCCGATGGGGATGGCGGCCTCGTCGGCGACGAAGGTCGGCGAGTGGACGGCCGTGGCCGCGAGGTCGGGCGGGACGACGCCCAGGTTGAGCATGACGGCCGGGGCGATGCGGCCGAAGGCGGCGAAGTCCTCGCCGCCCATCTCGGGCTTCTGCTCGACCAGGGCCTCGCGCGAGCCGAGCACGCGGGCGGCCGTGGCGAGCGCGGCCGCGGTCAGGGCCGGGTCGTTGTAGACCGAGGCCGTGCCGAACTCGTAGCGGAGGTCGAAGGCGGCCCCTGCGGCCTCGCAGATGTTCGTGACCAGGCGGGTGATCTTGTCCTGGAGGACGCGGCGCTGGCCCTCGCCGTAGTTGCGGACCGTGGCCTGGAGGCGGGCCGAGCGGGGGATGATGTTGGGGGCGCTGCCGGCGTGGAAGGAGCCGACGGTGATGACCGTGTTGTCGTGGACGCTGAGCTCGCGGCCGACCAGGACCTGGAGGGCGGTGACGATCTCGGCCCCGACGACGATGGGATCGACGCAGGACCAGGGGCTGGCGCCGTGGCAGCCGTCGGAGCGGATCTCGAGGTCGAAGCCGTCGACGTTGGCCGACATGAAGCCCGAGGCGTAGCCGACGCGGCCGGCCTTCTGGGTGTCGTCGACGTGGTAGGCGAAGAAGGCCTGGGGGACGGGGTCCTTGAAGGCGCCGTCGGCGATCATCAGCTCGGCGCCGCCGCAGCACTCCTCGGCCGGCTGGGCGATGAAGACGACCGTGCCGGGGAGGTCGGCCCGGACGGCGGCCAGGACGGAGGCGACGCCGACGAGGAGCGTCGTATGGATGTCGTGGCCGCAGGCGTGCATGAGGCCGGTCTCGCGGCCGTCGACGACGGCGGTGGCCTTGGAGGCGAAGGGCAGGCCGGTCTCCTCGGTGATGGGCAGGGCGTCCATGTCGCCGCGCATGGCCACGACCGGGCCGGGCCTGCCGCCCTTGAGGATGCCGATGACGCCGGTCGTCGCGTAGCCGGTGCGGACCTCGAGGCCGAGCTTGCGGAAATGATCAGCGACGAGGGCCGAGGTCCGCGTCTCGCGCAGGCCCAGCTCGGGATTGGCGTGGATGTCGCGGCGGAGGTCGATGAGCTCGGGGGCCAGCTTCTCGGCCAGGGCCTTGACCCGCTTCTCGAGCGGGGTCGAGGGATAGACGGCCGCTCGGGCGGGGGAGACGGCGGCGAGGGTGGCGAAGACGACAAGGGCGAGGACCGGGACGGCGAGATTGCGGCGTTTCATAGGTACCTCCTGAGGCCTGGGGACATGTACCCCGGTACGTGTCCCCGACCGGCGCCCGGAAGCCTGGGGACATGTACCCCTGGTACGTGTCCCCGACCGGCGCCCGGAAGCCTATCGTAGCCGAAACCGGCCCGGCGAGGCAAAACAAGAAGGGACCAGGTCTTCGCGCGTATTGTTTACTCGCCGATTTGGCGCGAAGACCTGGTCCCTTCTTCTCTTGTCTTTAGCCGGGGCGCTTTGATAAGATGGGCCGACAGACAGGAGGGACCCACCATGAACGTCAAGAAGTTCATCGAGACCCAGGTCGAGGAGATCAAGCGCACGGTCGGCGACGGCAAGGCCATCTCGGCCCTGTCCGGCGGCGTCGACAGCTCCGCCTGCACCGTTCTGGCCCACCGGGCCCTCGGCCCCCAGCTCAAGTCGGTCTTCATCGACCACGGCCTGATGCGGGCCGGCGAGGCCCAGGAGATCGTCAAGATCTTCGCCGGCCTTGGCATCAAGGTCGACATCGCCGACAAGAAGAAGGAATACTTCGCGGCCCTCAAGGGCAAGGCCGATCCCGAGGAGAAGCGCAAGGCCTTCCGCCTCGCGTTCTACAGCTCCTTCGGCAAAGAGGTCCTCAAGAGCAAGGCCCGCTTCCTCATCCAGGGCACCATCGCCGCCGACATCATCGAGACCCAGAAGGGTTACAAGACCCAGCACAACATCCTCGAGCAGATCGGCATCGATCCCGAGAAGGGCTTCGGCTTCAAGGTCCTCGAGCCGCTCAAGGAGCTCTTCAAACACGAGGTTCGCCTCGTCTCCAAGGAGCTCGGCCTGCCCGAGTCCATCTGGAACCGCATGCCCTTCCCCGGCCCGGCCCTGGCCACCCGCATCATCGGCGAGGTGACGCCCGAACGCGTCGACCTCGTCCGCGCGGCCACGGCCATCGTCGAGGAGGAGGTCGCCGCTTACAAGCCCTTCCAGGCCTTCGCCGTCCTGCTCGAGGACAAGGGCACCGGCATCGTCGAGGACAAGCGCCA